>NZ_JAQRFI010000004.1 GCF_028598805.1 Xenorhabdus yunnanensis
ACGGAAACAGCATTTAATGAATGAGGCCAGAGATAGAATCGCGCCATTGCAGGACGCCGCCGATTTAGGTATCGCCACCGACACAGAGAAATCCGTACTCACCGCATGGCGCAAATACCGTGTCCTACTCAATCGGGTAGATTGCTCGACCGCCCCCGATGTCAAATGGCCGGAACAGCCACAATAATGACAGGTGCATAGTGCCCCTGTGACATCCCTGAAGGCTGTCGCTTAGATATCCGCGTCCAGATGCCAGCCGATTCGGTGTGGAATGTGGGGCGGAAGTAGTATTTTTGCGTCAACTGGTTTTACATTATTACCCTGCCTTGTCAACCAGATTGGATTTGTTGAATGATCACTTTACGTTAATAGAGTAAACATCGGCAGATTCGGTGTGGAATGTGAGGCAGGGGGAGAGTGATTTGGGGCTGTGATGGGTGGGACGAATTTGGGACACAAAAGTTTTCTAATGTCTTTCTAACATTTTCAAACTTTTTCAATGTTGTGATGTGAAAGTGTGATTTTATGCGGTATCTGATTGATTTAAAATTAAAACTACTGACTTGTAATCAGTAGGTCACCAGTTCGACTCCGGTAGCCGGCACCATACAAAAACCCGTTATTTTCCGTAACCAATCGGTGAAATAGCGGGTTTTTACTTTTTCTTCCCCTAATCCCTCCAATCTTTCCAAATTGCCAGCTTGTTGGTCTTGCTTGGTATAATCACATATTCGAATTACAACGTTATTTGAACAAAATAGTCATTTGAATAATACCGCTAGCGGTTATTTAACATACTAATAAATTATGTTATTAAAAATAGACAATTATTGGGTACAGTTATGTCATTTCAATAAAACAAAATTGAGACATGAAGACATTTTTAACTTCACCTTGATAGTGTAATCATTTATTTACATGTTGTGTACCATAGATTTGACAGATATAAATCAATCATTTAACCTGCCAACCTTATAACAATTTTTTTAACATATTCAGAAATGAGGATCGCGTGAAAAATCGCACTATTGGCAGTATTTTTATCGTCGCTGGAACGACGATTGGAGCCGGGATGCTGGCAATGCCATTGGCAACGGCAGGTGTGGGATTTGGAACTACATTCGCCATGTTAATCGCCCTGTGGGCTTTGATGAGTTATACCGCCCTCTTGCTCGTGGAAGTTTATCAACATAATAAATTTGATTCCGGATTAGGAACCATTGCGAAACGCTACCTTGGGTTAGGTGGGCAGGTGTTGACTGGCTTCAGTATGCTTTTCCTAATGTATGCGCTAACAACTGCTTATATTAGTGGTGCAGGAGAGCTGCTGGCGGCTACCCTTTCTTCTTGGTTAGATAAACCTATTTCTGTTTCTGCTGGAATCAGCATTTTTACCATTATTGCTGGCGGGGTAGTCTGCATTGGAACCCAATCCGTCGATTTAATTAATCGTCTGCTGTTTACCGCTAAAATAGTTTTTCTGGTGATCGTACTCGGTGTAATGATGCTTCATGTTGATAAAATCAACTTGATCTCCATGCCTATTGAGCAAGGACTAGTGCTCTCTGCCATCCCAGTGATTTTTACTTCATTCGGATTCCACGGTAGTGTGCCAAGCATCGTTACCTATATGGGAGGAGATACCAATAAGCTACGAAAAATCTTTGTTATTGGTAGTGCTATTCCACTGTTCGCCTACATTCTGTGGCAATTGGTCACCCTCGGAGCTATTTCTTCAAATACATTTGTTGGCATTCTCGCACAACAATCTGGCCTGAATGGGTTATTGCTAGCAGTCAGAGAAGTTGTCGCCTCTCCAAAAGTAGAGCTTGCCGTTCATCTGTTTGCCGATCTTGCGCTAGCTACCTCATTCCTCGGTGTTGCTTTAGGGCTGTTTGATTACCTTGCTGATCTTCTTAAACGCCGCAATAATGCCAAAGGGCGTTTACAAACAGGGTTAATAACTTTTGCTCCACCATTATTCTGTGCATTGTATTACCCTAATTTTGTTATGGCGTTGACATTTGCGGCAGTTGCTCTGTCCATTCTCGCGCTGTTATTGCCTTGTCTACTGGTTTGGCGTAGCCGTAAAGAAAATCAGGAAGGTTATCGAGTCAAAGGTGGGAAGCCTGCGTTAGTCTTAATTTTCCTGTGTGGGCTTGCGGTTATCGCCATTCAAGTTGGTATCGTTACAGGCATGCTGCCACAAATAGGATAATTTCCCTGCCTGAACTATCTGCATCAATTTTGATGCGGATAGTGGCTAATGAATAACGAAATTGATGAAACATCTAGATTCATAGACATAAATAGCGTTATTTTTCACAAATCTCACTATATTCCTCTATTACCCACTGTTTAACGAGTTGACGAGAGACTTTTATTCCGCCATTTTTCAGTTGTGAAGGTAATAAATAACAGGTAACAGGTCGCTGGAAAGCAGCGATTTTATCCGAAATCCAATCAATAATTGTTTCTGTCAACTCAGGATATTGAGTTTCAATCACAGCTACTGGTCGATGACCAAATTCAACATCAGAAATGGGAACCACAAAACTCTGTTCAATTTGAGGATGCTGGTTAATAACCCGCTCGATATCTTCTGGCTGGATACCCTCCCCACCACTGAAAAATTGGTTGTCGAGACGCCCTAAGATCCGTAACTCTCCTTGTTCAAATATTCCCCGATCCCGAGTCGAAAACCATCCCTCATTATCTATCAATGGGTTCAATTCTCCATTAAACCAATAGCCGCTCGCAATACTGTCTGCGCGTATCTGAATTTCTTCATCCACTAAGCGAACGGATTTGCCTGGAAGCGGATGCCCTACACCAGGCAATCCATCAGCCCGCTTTGCGCAAACAGTTGATGCCATTTCTGTCAACCCATAACCACACCAACAGCGAATACCCAATTCTTCAGCTCGTACCACCAGTGATGTCGGTATCATAGTGCCTCCCAACAGTACTTCTTTTAACATCAATGGATATTCATGTGATTGTTCCAACAAACGCCAAAGTTGAGTAGGTACAAGAGATGCATGAGTACAACCAGATAATGCAAGATTCAGTGGATGCAAATCCCGCAGTATCAATGTTGCTCCTGTTTGCAACCAGCGCCAAAGGATGCCTTGGCCTGAAACATGAAACAGCGGTAATGAAAGCAACCAACTATCATCTGATTGAAAATCCATGCAGGAAAGAATGCCTTGCGCACTGGCAAGATGAGCGCCAATGGAATGTACCGCAGCCTTAGGCAGCCCAGAAGAGCCCGAAGTCAGGATCATGCTGGCAGGACGTTCGCTTTCCCACAATACCCACCGTTCATGCTCTGCTGGAAATTTTTGTTGCCAGTTAAGTTCTTTAACTTGAATAACCGGCGAAGGTGAATCCGTAAAATCCACCCCATAATCAATATTGAGATGAGGCAACAACTCAGCCAACAGGGAGTCAGGCAACTGAGGATTAAGAGGCAATGCTCTTGCACCACACCGTAAGACAGCAAGATAACACAGCAGAAGTTCCGCACTATTTTTACCCCTAAGAAGCACACCGCTACTTTCTACGACTCCCTGTTGATGGAAATGGCGGGCAATGGCATTGATTCTTCGTGTTAATTGATACCAATCTAATTGCTCATCATATAATTGAACAGCCTGTTTTTTAGGCAAAGCCGAGGCCCAATGCTCCCACGGCCACTGCGCCCACTCTGTCACTGGCATTCACAACTCCACACCGTTGCCAGCCTATCAAAAGTGCGATCAAAAGTGACACACTGAATATCACTATCTGGCCAACAACGGATGAGTTGTGACTGTATAAGATGCAGAGTATCCAAGCCCGGGAGTGTATCCGGTGTGAACCATTGAGCGAGACGAGCTAATTGTGTCAACCCAAAGCTACTTTCAATACTGGAGCTAATCACTGCCTCCAATCCTAATTGATGTGCCTGAATAATTAACTGACGGCAATGGTCAATACTGCCTACCAATGTTGGTTTAATGATGATGGCAGAAACCCCCTTTTGTGCTTCCACCTTAAAATCGGCTTCACGTACACTTTCATCCCATGCAATGGCGATACCTGTCTCACGAGCAAATGCCAGAGATTCTTCTCGGGTTTTGCAGGGTTCTTCGATAAAGGCGATTCTCTGCCGAAAATCTGGATTGACATATTTGACGAAACCCTCTGCTTTTGTGCGTGTCCAACTACGATTGGCATCTAATCGTAGTTGGAGATCAGGCACTGCTTCAAGCATAACATTCACTACCATGCCATCTCGTACAGCCTCATACAGCCCAACCTTCACTTTTGCAATCTTCTGTCCGGCCATATTTCCTAAACGCAGAATCACATCATCGGGATCACCCGTGCATAATGGCGCCTTGCGATAATTGACCGTTTCAGGCAGCTTTCCCTGTAATTCAGCCAATGCACAGCTTATACCAAACGCAACGGAAGGAAGATCACTTTCTTCTGGCGGCGTGTTGCGCCAAGGTTGTTGTAACCATTGCTGCAACCATTCCACAACCGAAATCTTAGCTTGCTCAAGCGTTTCATGGCTGAATTCCGGTAATGGGGAAATTTCTCCCCAGCCATCCCATTCATCTTCCTGCAAATGAACCAAAAAACCATCACGGGTTTTCAGACGCTGATAACGCAGAATAACACCGGCCTCCATTGGCAGGCTGAATTGGTATAAAGTCGCTTTACGCATTACGGATTACGCTTGAATTTACTGAAATCAGGATGGCGTTTTTCGTTGAACGCATTACGCCCTTCCTGCCCTTCTTCGGTCATGTAGAACAACATAGTGGCATTCCCCGCCAACTCCTGCAAACCAGCCTGACCATCACAATCGGCGTTTAATGCCGCTTTCAGACAACGCAATGCCATTGGGCTGTTTTCCAGCATTTCACGACACCAGCGCACAGTTTCTTTTTCCAATTCGGCATAAGGTACAACTGTGTTAACCAGTCCCATATCCAATGCTTCTTCAGCACTGTATTGGCGACATAGGAACCAGATTTCACGCGCTTTTTTCTGTCCGACGATCCGCGCCATATATGATGCTCCCCAACCGCCATCAAAGGAGCCAACTTTAGGGCCTGTCTGACCGAAAATGGCGTTATCTGCTGCGATAGTCAAATCACACATTAAATGCAAGACGTGCCCACCACCAATTGCATATCCTGCAACCATGGCAACCACGGGTTTTGGACAGGTACGAATCTGTCGCTGAAAATCCAATACATTCAGATGATGTACTCCACTGTCATCTTTATAACCACCATAATTACCACGGATTTTTTGGTCGCCACCCGCACAAAAAGCCTTTTCCCCCATTCCCGTCAGAATAATTGCACCAATGGCCTCGTCATAACGGGCATCTGCCAACGCCTGAATCATCTCTTTGACAGTCAGAGGACGGAACGCATTGCGCACCTGTGGGCGATTAATCGTAATTTTGGCCATACCATCTGCGGATTTATGGTAGAGAATATCTTCAAACCCTTGAGAACAATTTTGCCATTCAATAGGGGCATACAATTTGTCTTCGCTTGGGTAACGCATTACTGTATTTCCTTAACCAAAAAGTGATAAAAAATGGTTCACTGCGCTAGAAAAAGCCGCAGGATTGCCATAATGAGCATTATGTCCAACCCGGGGGATGGTTTTTAATGGCAGTGTATATTGCCGCGCTATGTTTTGGAATTTACGATCATTTTCCCCACATAAGTAGGAGAAAGGAATGGTTATTTGCTGCAAATCAGGAACCAGCCAAGGTTGTCGTCCTAACGAGGTATTTTCCAGCATATCAGCAATGCTGTTTCCCCTGTTTTGACTGCGCAGGTAAATAAATTGAACACGCTGCGCTGCCGTTAAATCAGCAAATACTTGCTGTTGATACCAATCAGCCAAGACTGACGTTATTGGTTCTTGACGAAAGCGTTGCGCCCAACGCCGATCATGCTGCAATCTCGCATCACGCTCCTGCCGGGAAAACAATCCGGGGTTTCCCCCTTCCACCAGCAATCCTCGCAAGCCATCATATTCACCATGAATCGCATGGTACATAGCAATTCGTCCTCCCAGTGAGTAGCCTATCAAACAATAATCATTGATTTGATACTCGGATAAAGTTGCACTCAGCAACTCGCTCATTTCAGCAAAGCCACTTGTCAGCGCAACATCGGCAGAATTACCGTGCCCTGGTAAATCAATCACCAATGAAGGATATTGATCACAAACACCCACCGTAGGAGACCAATCGTCCCCCTTTCCCAATAGTCCATGTAACCAAACTAACCATGTCCCTTGATTATGCGAATGAAACATTTGGCACTTTAATTTCACAGATCAGCCACCTGTTTCAGTAGCTCTTGCAGGCATATGGCTCCTTCACTGCCCGAAACTTTTAACTCAATCAATGTAGTCTCTTTACGCTCCCATGCTTGTTGGGCACACTGTTTTAATTCCGACCAATTTTGTGGTGCAGCATAGTGCAAACCGAACATAGCTGCGGCATGATCAAAATTGACATCTTGCGGCATACAATAAAAACGCTGGCGTTCTTCCTGCGGCGTTGGTAACAAAGAAAAAATCTGCCCACCATTATTATTCACTATGATCAATAGCATGGAATTAGAAAGATGACGTAATAAAGCCAGACTATTTAGATCATAGAGGGCAGAAATATCGCCTACAATCGCCAGTGTTGGTTTATCTGTTGACCGTTGTGCACCTACTGCGGTTGAGATCAATCCATCAATTCCGCTGGCGCCTCGGTTGCTGTAAACCGGATAGCCCGCTGGAAGCTGCCCTAAAGCATCAATCAAACGTACAATCAAGCTATTGCCGATAAATAATTGCCCCTCTTCTGATAACAATTGAGGCAGTTGATGCGCAACTGCGGCTTCGCTGAATTCTCCTGCCAACTTTGTTTCAACGCATTTAGATGCGCTTCTTGACCATGTATTCAATTCATCTGCCCAAGACACGCACAAATATGCAGGATGTTCCCGTAGCCAATCAGCTACACTGCAAGTGAATTTGCGGCCTCTGTGGTTGGCTGGATCAAGCCTGCCTGCAATGGGATCAACAACCCAATACTGCTCAGGCTGGCATTTGGCCTGCCATTGCAACAATCGTTTTCCTGTCAGACTGGCACCAAACTGAATCACCAATTGCCCTTGTGCCAAAATCTTTTGGGCACGAGGATGATTCAGCCATAAATCGGCATGTGGCAAAGGCTGCCCTGTTTGAGACAACACATCACCAATTAGCGGCCAGCCTATATCTTTAGCCCATTGAGCGACAAATTTTCCTTCTTCAGCGCTCATTCTTCCTGCCAATACAATTCCCTGTTTTTTCTGCCAGATATCCCAATCTGTTGCCTTGATCGTAGTATGCATTTCTGGCTGAACCAACCACGGTTCATCCCCTTGCCACCACTCTCCCAAAGTTTGTAGCCAATCTTGATGTGCTGTCATCTCATTGCCATACAAAGGCTCAGCAAACGGGCAATTAATATGCAAAGCGCCTTGTTTCAGGTTTGACATTCCAGTATCTATGGAAGAAACCAACCAACTGGCAGGAATATCTTTGGTCGGACGTGGCAATGCTAAGGTTTGTGTGGGATGAGAAGCAAAAATACCTATCTGGCGAATAGCTTGATTCGCGCCACAATCGATTAATTCAGGTGGTCTATCAGCAGTGAGAAATACCAACCGCTCTCCCGTCAATCCTGCTTCAATCAAGGAAGGATACAAATTGGCGACCGCCGTTCCAGATGTCACAATAACCGCAACTGGCTCTTTTCCCGCTTTTGCCAGCCCCAACGCCAAATGCCCCAAGCCACGCTCATCAAAATGGGTATGACAGATCAACTTATGGTTTTCTGCGGCAGCCAATGTCAATGGTGTCGAACGAGAGCCGGGAGCAATACAGACATGGCGCAATCCGTGGCGGGTCAATGCTTCCAATAAAAGTTCCGCCCAACGGCGATTAAATGCACTGTTTGACATAGAATGCTCAACAACTTCTTTTCAAAAAATGATGCCAAAGAATAGGAGATATTATATAAGGCATCCTTTATCTTAATGCCCGTAAAAACGATTTCTTTATCTTAGTTCAAGGAATTGTTATTTAATTGGCGATATTTTCGCTATAAGAAACAAATGTAAAGCTAATTGATAATAAAATTTGGGCAGAATTTTACATAAAGGTTGGATATAAATAAGATAGAAACCAGCCACAAAAAGAGATCATGGCTGGTCATAGGATTGGATGTGTTTAAAGCAAGGAATTAAGGATAAATAATATCCAAAGTTGTGGTTGCATTCGCTTTGCCAGCAGTAATTCGAGTTCCTGTTTGTATATAACGAGCTTTTAAAGAAACAGAGTGAGTTCCGTCTGTAGTGTTGCCCAGTTTAACTGGTGAATTAAATTGGATGGGATGGTCGTGGTATAAAACCTGAAGACCAATTCCACTCGCTGAATTCCTGTCTTGATCCAGATCCAATACATCGCTAAGGCCGCTTAGCGTACCTGTACCAAACGCTAACTCAAGGGGAGTATTGGTATTACAGCTCAATTCAATAGCGAATTCCTTTTCTCCCGCAGTGCTATTAACCCCAGAGAACTCAGTGCTTCCTATTTTTCCCATTGGAACAAGAATGTCCCTTCTTTGCAGAGAACAACTAGGAGTGATAAAACTTATGCTGCTGAGGTGATAAGAATATATGGCTGTTCCTTCCAGATACGCGGTAAGCGTACCAGACTTTATTACACCTGAGCCTGTTTGATTTTCTGTTTTCACAAACTCGATTTTAGCTTCATGCTCTTGGGGATTAACCCGTATTCCGATACCCGATACCCCAGAGTCATAAAGGTCTTGACTACCGTTTGCCGTGATAAGGGGATATCCTGAAAACTTCCACTCTATCTTTGCCGATGCATCACAATAGATTTTATTCAGCTCCATGGGTTTGACTGGATAGGAATCAATGATTCCACCAATATGAATCTCCCGACTTACCGGAAAAATGCCTGAATTGATGGAAAAATTTTGTGCGATATATTTAGGCCCAAAATGGCAGGACTCTGTGTGACCACAAATACTGGCAAACAATCCAATCAACGCACTGCTGGCCGCCAGTAATAATCGATATTTCTTATAGACAATAAACATATGAACCTGATCCTATTCGCAATTCATATCTAAGGTATATACGCCAGATTGAGGCCTTTTTTTCGGTAGCGTGTAATTAACCACACAATCTTTGGTGCTTGATGTTCCCCATTTGATCCTCAATTTGCCGCTATCCGGCATTGCAGTGAGATAAACTTGCCCTTCACTACTGACGAGAGCACGATGCAGTTCATCAACTCTATTTGCCTGGCCTACGTTTTCATTTGCGCCTTCTAATATCACTTTTGCTCCAAAAGGCACTGGCTTGCCACGGTAAGTCAGGTACATCAGAACCCGGTTTCCCATTCTTGCCTTAAAGTTAGCCAGAACAAGTGCACCTTTCGTTGGAACAACGGATTGAGTATTCACATCAATATCGACATCATCAGAAAATGAATGAGGTTCCAGCGCCACCCGATTTTTACGATAACTGCTGGCATACGGCACAATCGCATAACCGTTCCAATCTGTGGCAACTGAGGTATTGTTGGCAACTTTGATGCCTTTTGCGCCTTCAGCTCGAACCAAGACTGCATTTTCCCCCAATTCTTGAGATAAAGTCAGACCATACGGATGGATGACAATTCCCCCATTAATGCCATAACTTAGCTGCTTGTTTTCGCGTTGCTGATAGCTATAAGACGCACTGATTCGACCATAAGAACTCCGATATTCCCCATGTATATTTCCACCCACGCTTTCGCTTTCATTGGCATGGCCCTTACTGGAATAGCCCTTACTGGAATAACTCTGTTGCAAACTGTAGAACAAGTTATTATCTTCAAGCGCGGTTCCATTCAGGCTGACTTGCTGTGCAATTCTGCCGTGCTGATTGAGAGTGGCGCTATAATTCGCCCAACTTCTTTTCAGCCAACGATCAAGAGGCACATTGATAGCAAACGCAAACAGTTGTTCATGCTTACTAGAGTTTGGATGAAGGTTATAGGCATAATTCAGGCTATAACTGATCCCTTGGCGGCTAATGTGATAACTTGCATTAAGTGAACGCTCATGACCATTTTGTTTCCAATAATCTTGCTGCAATGCTGTTAGAGAAACGCTACCAAAATCCCCCAATGTTTGGTTAACTTGCAATTGCAACCTGTTTTTTTTATTAAAATGAGAAAAAAAGCGTCGGGTATCCCCAAAGCGGTTAGCCTCACCAAAATTGTAAAATCCTTCGGTTGAATAGCTATAATTCGTCAATGCCAAATTTGTTCCGGTCATTGAAAAATCTTTTGTATATCGCAGACGATAAGCCTGCCCTGTGGATTTTTTAGTTGAGGATAACTCTGTATTAGCATGGGTTGCATCGAAAGAAAGCGCCCCCAATTCTTCCAAATTCGTACCTGCCCCTAACAAAACAGATTGATAGTCACGGGATAAAATTGTGCCACCATAAACAGTCAACCTATTGTGAAAGCCATAGCTCAACGTTCCCTGAGAAAAATAAGGTTTACGTTCTTTGCCATTGACTGAACGATAATGTCCCATTGCAACTGAGTATCTGTGCCTCCCTTCCCGTAACATGGTAGGTGTGATAGCAAATGCTTGGATAAACCTGCGTTCCTTACCATCTGCCTCTTTGATGATAACTTCCAGATCACCACTGGACGTTGCTGGATAAAGATCGCTGATTTCAAACGCACCGGGTGCAACATAAGTCTGATAAATAACATAGCCATTTTGTTTGATTGTTACCTGTGCATTACTTTGAGCAATACCACGTACAGTTGGCGCAAAACCATTCTGGCTATCCGGCAACATATTTTCATCAGATGCGAGCTGAATTCCGCGAAATTCAATGCCACCAAACAGTTCACTGGAAGTAAAATTGTCACCAACTGTCAGTTGCCCCTGAAGTGATTGAATATCACGTTGCAAATAGGTATTAAGACTTTTCCATCGTTGGTTTTGATCGGAATAAATCGCATTATTACGCAAACGCCAAGAGTGCCAATTCATTCCTGACCTGAGATTAAAATAATTATTCTGTGTTGAATTATGGTGCTCATTCCAGTTTGTAGCACCACTATAATTATAATTAACCAATAACGCGGTTAATCCTTGATCCCAAGATTCAGGAGAAACATAATCCATCACCTGCTGATTCAAAGCAATTTGAGGAATACTAATATTTAATCGTTGTCGATTAAAATCAAACTCAGTATTGGCATACGGAATATATTGGTTGATATCTGTAATCACAGTCTCTGGGGATAAGCTTGCCAATTCAGAAATATTACCAATTTTAACACCCATATCCCGCCATTTATTAAGTGTAATTTTAGGCTGTAACTTACCATCCACTAAAATAAATTCGATATTTCTTTCATTCACCAGCTTAGAATTTAAATAAATATCCACCCAGTAAACACCGGGTGGTTGAATACCAGCCTGAAAAATAGATAAATCCATATCATCAGGTAAGTTCCCACCAATTTTTAACGCGTGGATGTTAAATTTATTTTCCGCGTATGCGGTTAAATGATAAAACAAATTACTAACCACAATTAATATAGAAAGTAAAACTCTATAACTCCTGCCAAGGTGGGATCGTTTGGCAAGATTATACTTAACATACTTTGACATATTTAATTTTCTGACAATATAATGAATTAGCTCTGATAGCTATTAGATATGCTTTCCTAGATATGGTTTTAAAACTTAAGGCCAGCAAACTCTGCTTTTGTCACACCACCATAATCATTGATAGCTTTCCAACTTACTTTCTTAGCACTCATCAGTGACAAAGGCCAACTTGATTGGCTAAAAGGCTTAATCATTCCCGCATATTTAATTTCTTGTTCATCAACACTAAGAGATGAAAGAGGGATAAAATAAGGTGTAGGGTTTTCAGCCACCAACAATCCATTTTCGTGTTTAAATTCTAATTTCTTATAAGCAACCGCTGCTTGTTCTTTCAGTTGTACAGGACGATAAAATAGTTTCAAACGTGAATTCACGACAATCTGCAACTGATTTATATTTGAATCGGTATTTAATGATTCAGGGATCGATTTAATATTAATCCAAAATATCGATTCCCTATCCGTTGGCAGTTCATTGCCAACCTTAACAATACGTAAAATATTTTCATTATTTTCCGACAAGTTAAATAAAGGTGGTGTTATAACAAAAGGCGTTTTGGTTTTATCATTTTCATCTTGAATCCAACTTTGAATGAGATAGTCAGTCTTCTTTTCTGGATTCTTAATCGAGACAGAAACCTCTTTTTTATCACTTAAATAAATAATTCTAGTCCCACCAATAATAACTCCTGCGATGGAAATGTTGCAACTAAAGAAATATAAAATAACAATAAACAATAAACAATAAACAATAAACAATAAACAATAAACAATAAACAATAAACGATAATATGACATAGTTATTTCTCCGCCAATCCATAATTGGATATATTCAATTGAATAACCCAAGCATCCTTGCCAGGTTTTATTCCCCTCCACTCTTAAAGCCGCAACAGAATTAATTTCGCTACGACTTAAAAACTATTGGGTATACAATGTCCATAATATCAAACTGTTAATTATAAACCACAGTAAAGTTAGTTACTGCATTAGCAGAGCCAGGGCCAACCTTTGGCTTTGTAGCAACATACTTGGCAACAAACTTCAATTCTTGATCAACACCTAAGTGAAGAGAATTAGCATTAGAAGCTCCTGCAACAGGAACGCGGGCCTGAGTATCAGCTTCATAAATACCAATAGCGATACCAGTTGCAGCATTATCTACTTTAGTCAAAGACAAAAGATCCCTGTTATTGCTATCACTCGGGCCATCAAACTTAATAAAGACGTTCTTTTCTTTCGTATCTACCGGACAATCAGTCAATTTAATCCGGAATGCAGTCGGCGCAGCCGTATCATTGACTTGTTTAAATGCATCGGCACTAACAACACCCATATTAACGGTTTGATCAGCAGAATCACCATGAACCTTACAAGCATTCTGTATTACTTCTCCATTAAATCTAACTGTCCCATCTCCTGCATTTGCGGTTGCGGCAAATAAAGAAGATATAAAAAGAGAAGAAATAAGCAGCTTAGATTTCATTAAATTAAACCCCATTAGTCAATATACAAAAACATCCTATCGGCTAATTACAGACGATATGGAAACAAATTTACTTACTTGATAGACCGTTTTCGCACAATATACGCTGCATCTTTCAAGCGGCTGTATTACTGGCTTTACTCACACCAATTACTAATCATATGGTTCACATACATGGTCCATACGTAATTCCCCATACTTTTGTAAATTCGTTTTCTTTCCACCATACCGCAACTTGAAATCTAAGGTATAAACCGCGCATCTACAGCAATTGTCTTTTACGCACTTATGTTCCCCTACGTGGTTTTTTATGGGGTTCATTCGTACATTTCGGACAAGTCGAGATCATAATAGCTATAATTTCATATAGATCAACACGAAAATCTAAATTATATTTATATTTAGTATTATATACTGCAATATTCCTAAATGTTTACTAAATGACATTATATATAGGTGAAATCAATGAATTTAATTCTAAAAATTCACTAATTTAAAAATAATATATAATTAGCAAACTAATGATTATTATTACTCCATATATTTTCTCCATGGTTTTATTTACCAGATGAAATAATTTATTAGGTTATTTATTTATTCTTGAAATAAAGCATATTAATTAAAAATTTATTTTTATAATTCAATTGGATAAGAATAAAAAGAAAATGCAGGATGAATAAAGTCTGATCGGTAATTGAGTTAATATCATCTAAGATAAATCTCAGTATGATCATTTAATGATCAATAATTTATTTATTATATTTATTAATTTTAAAGTTATAATAAACCATAGAAACAAAAATATTTGACGTTATCTACAGGAAAAAACAGTACCCATATAATTACTAATGTAAATTAATTACATAGCATTGATTGAAATTCACTCACCTCTAAACACCGAAAATCAAAAAAATCCATAAACGCATTTGTGGAAATTGACGAAGTTGCAGCTTTAAATCTATTGGTTAGATCATAAATTATATATCAATGATAAAAATAGCATTTAATTTCGAAGTATAGCCACCACACGATGTGTAAACTATATTTTTATACTGAAAAAATCAGTTAATTTAATTTCATTAATTTATTTCAAATAAAAACATCAACAACAAATAACATTCACTTATTGGTAATAAAACATGATTATAATTGTAAATAATCTAGTTAGTAAAAACATTTATGAAAAACATTCACTTTCAGCCAAAGTATTTTTATTGAATCTACTGACAACATTAGAATTTATTTTTCAAAACGTTTTAGCATCAGAAAAAAATAAATTCAACCAATTGATTTAAAAGGAATAAAAAAATAACAACCCAGTAAAATACCTAATGATAATTATTAAATAAAAATACAGTACCCATACAAAATTAAATTCACCTAATTATTTTGAGAAATTTTTCCATTGATATAAATTCACACAATACGTATTATTCTGCCTCTTCAAAAATGAAGAATGTAAAAATTCACCTTAATCTAAATTAAACCCAACTCCGTCTGGTTCTGCTATTTGTAAAACCAATAAGCAGTATAAAAAGGGGATAGCGTGTCATATCTTTATTTCCGTCCGATGGGCTTTCATAGATATCGGTATAAATTGTTATCGTTATTTATATCTCTAGGTTGTTTAATCACAACAGAATCTGCTCAAGCAGATTACGATGCATTAATTCAACAAGCCAGAAATGGTAATACTGAACCCATGCTCGAATATATTCGCCAGGAAGAGAAACAACATCGCCTTTCTGCCTCAAAAATTGCTGATTGGTTACAAGTTGCGAGCTGGGCTGGGCATGACGATGAAGTCATTTCTCTTTGGCAACGCTATCGCTCAGTGGCTCTACCCGCCAGAGGAATCTCGGCCGTTGCCCGCGCCTATCGCAACCAACGTCAATGGACACAAGCAATACAGATATGGCGCACTGCCCTGGCTTTAGATCAGCAAAACAGTGATACCAAAGCTGGTCTTATCATGACACTCGCCGATGCCAAGCAAGACCAAGAAGCCCGCCGTTTGGCAAAAGATTTATTGGCTCATCAACCTAGCGCCGCCAATTACCGTTTGATGGCCTATGTTGATCAAGCTGCCGGGCGTACATGGGGTGCAATGCAAATACTTTCCACCGCGCATGAACGGTTTCCCGATAATAAAGAAGTCGCTCAAGATTATCTGTTTAGCCTAAAAAACAATCGGGTCAGTAGCCCTGCATGGCATTTGGGACAACAGCATTCCACACAATTGACCACTGAACGATTAACCTCTGAACAATTAACCTCTGAACAACTGCGCAAGCTGGAAACGGATGCTGCGGCTGAATTGGTTCGTTTGTCAATGATCCCCAATCGTAGCGAAAAAGAGCGGTTTGACATTGCTGATAAAGCACTTGCTCGCTACGAGAACATGCTCAATCAATGGCACAACCTAGCCGATGCCCAACAGGATTCTCAACGGGCACGTATTGATCGGCTTGGTGCTCTTCTTGCTCGCCATCAGATGCAAGAAGTCATCAATGAATATCTGATCTTACAAAAACAAGCCGAGCAGAAAAAAGGCCTGCATGTTCCGGAGTATGCGCAGAAATGGGCAGCGGCAGCTTATCTGAACCTGCGCCAACCAGAAAAAGCGCGGGATATTCTGCGCTCCCTGAATCGTCCCAATGAAAATATCGTGCCGTTTGGGGAAATCTCACGGCCCAATATCCCCCCCGAAGATGATATCGTTCTTTTTTATGCCAATGTGGAAAGTGAGCATCTGGATGCAGCTCAACAGCTTGCCACCAATATCAAGCAACGCAATCCTCATATGCTTAATGTCTTTGGATCACCCATTCGCATTCCCAATGATGGTTGGCTACAAGGACAGCAATTTTTAGCTGAATCGGCACAATTACATGAAGATCTTCCAGAAGCAGAAAAACGCTTTGCCCATTTAGCCCGAACAGCCCCCGGCAATCAGAAATTACGGATCGACTTGGCTGCTATCTGGCTGGATCGTGGTTGGTCACGTCGTGCTGAAAGTGAATTAAAACAAATTGAAGGACTTGATCATCGTAATTTGTCATTGGAAATCCAACAAGGCTATACTGCCCTTGCTCTGCAAGAATGGCATCAGATGGATTTGCTGGCCGATGATGTTATTACCCGCGCACCAGAAAATATGCTTGCCAAACGCTTTAACCGTCTGCGCAATGTGCATCACATGTCAGAATTGCGCATTAAAGCTAGCCAAGGCATAAATTCAGATAACCCCAAAAGCGGTAAACACAGTTCAGATATTGATGCTGTACTTTATAGCCCTCCCCTTGATGATAATTGGCGCTTATTTGCTGGTGGAGCTTACAACCGCAGCCAATTTTCAGAAGAACGGGGCTTGAATCGTGATTTGCGCGGTGGTGTGGAGTGGCGTTCGCGGGATTTTTGGCTGGAAGGTGAAGTTTCGGCACGTAATTATCAGCATGGCAGCAAGATAGGCTTGAGAATTGCGGGGTGGCATGATTTCAATGATCAATGGCGTCTGGGTGGCTCCGCAGAACACCTCGCCCGCAATACTCCCCTGCGTGCATTGAGCAATAATATCCACGCGAATGGCGGACAGATTTATACTCTCTGGAGATATAGCGAACGCAGTCAATGGAGTGCGCGTTTTGCACCTTCATTCTTCTCAGATGGTAATCATCGCTTTGAATATGGCATTGACAGTCTTCAACGTCTATATACCGCTCCTTATCTCAAACTTGATACGAAGCTGGAACTGAGTACAACTCACAATACTCACCAGAATACACCTTATTTCAACCCCAAAAGCGACTTTACATTCCTGTCTGAATTGGAAGCAGATCACATAATGTATCGGCATTATCAAACCGTCTGGAGCCAGCAGATTGCGGCAGGTATTGGGCAATATTGGCAGCAAGAGTACAGCAGAGGTCTTATCACAATGGTGGGATACGGCCAACGGATTAAATGGAATGACGTCATTGATGCAGGTGTAAGGATCACGCTGGATAAACGTCCTTACGACGGTAAACGGGAAAGTAATCTGCAAGCTACCTTTGATTTAATCTATCGGTTCTGAAGGATTTTTTATGACACACAATATTTTTCGCCATTGCTTGATGATATCGGCACTGCTGATTAGCTTGTTTATTCCTCAACTGCACATGATGGCATACGCAGGAAAACCTGATTTCGTTCCACCAGCGCAACGGCCTCTTTCCATGAATGAACGCCCCTGGCCCAAAAATAGTTTTGTGGTGCTGGCTTACCATGATGTTGAAGACAATGGTGCAGATCAACGTTTTATGTCAGTCCGTACCAGCGCATTGAACGATCAATTTGCATGGTTGCGGGAAAATGGCTATCAGCCAGTCACCGTCGATCAGATCCTCACCGCCAATCAGGGCGGTACACCATTGCCGCCAAAAGCAGTATTGCTGACTTTCGATGATGGCTATAGCAGTTTTTATCATCGTGTATTTCCATTGCTTAAAGCCTATAACTGGCCAGCCATTCTGGCTCCTGTCGGCGTCTGGGTTGATGTACCAGCCGGAAAACCCGTTAATTTTGGTGGATTGACAGTACCGCGGGAACGCTTCACTACTTGGGAACAGGTGGCTGAAATGTCTCGTTCTGGTTTAGTGGAAATAGGTTCGCATACTTATCAGCATCATTATGGTGCCATCGCTAACCCACAAGGCAACACAGAACCTGCCGCCGCTGTTCGTATTTACGATCCCAAGACAGGTAAATACGAAAGTGAGCAAGCGTTTCGCCAACGGCTGGAAAAGGATATCGCCACTATCACCCAAAGAATTGTTGCTGCCACCGGCAAGCAACCACGGGTTTGGGTGTGGCCTTATGGCATGGATAACGGTATTACACTGGAAATCGCCAAACGCTACGGCTACAAAATGGCACTGACTCTGGACAATGGGCTGGCAAACGTAAACGATCTTGATAATGTTCCCCGGATATTGCTTACCCATAACCCTTCTCTGAAGTCGTTTGCTGAGCAGGTAATTCAGGTGCAGAATAAACGGATTTTACGGATTGCCCATATCGATCTGGACTATGTTTATGATCCTGATCCCATTCAACAAGCCAGCAATCTCGATCAACTTGTACAACGCATTGCTGATCTCCGTGTCAATACCGTTTTCCTGCAAGCCTTTGCCGACCCCAAAGGCGATGGCAATGTACGTGAACTCTACTTCCCTAACCGTTGGCTGCCGATGCGGGCTGATCTATTTAACCGTGTTGCTTGGCAACTGCACAGTCGTCTGAACATTGACGTTTATGCGTGGATGCCCGTTCTGGCATTCGAGCTGGAGCCTTCACTTCCACGGGTAATGAGCTATGACGAAAGTTACAACAAGCTGTTTGTGAACCCGACACAATATCGTCGCTTATCGCCCTATAACCCAGACAATCGTCAAAGAATCAAAGAGATTTATCAGGATTTGGCTTCCCATACCATTTTTCAGGGCATCCTGTATCACGATGATGCAGTGATGTCTGATTTTGAAGACGCTGGCGCAGATGCCATCAAAACTTATCAAGCCGCAGGATTGCCTGCCTCGATTGCAGAAATTCGGCAAGATCCGGAACAGTTCGCCCGTTGGACACGTTTTAAAAGCCAATATCTGATTGACTTTACCCATGAATTAACCCGAGAACTTAAGTCAATACAGGGTCATCAGATAAAAACTGCACGCAATATTTTTGCCATGCCAATTCTGGAGCCAGACAGCGAAGAGTGGTTTGCCCAAAATCTGGATGATTTTCTTACTCACTATGATTGGGTCGCCCCAATGGCAATGCCATTGATGGAAAATGTGCCACTGTCAAAAAGCAATCAGTGGTTATCGCGCTTGGTGAAAATCATTGCACAACGTCCACAGGCGCTGGATAAAACGGTCTTTGAACTCCAATCCGTAGATTGGCGCAAGCCTATGGATAAAAGAGCGATCCCCGGACATCAATTAGCAGAATGGATGCGTCAATTGCAGCTCAATGGTGCTCAGAGTTTCGGTTACTACCCCGATGACTTTCTCAATAATCAACCAGAAATGAACGAGGTTCGCCCGGTTCTTTCTCCTGAATGGTATCCACTTAATGATTGATCGTATTCTTGCTTTTATAGTGCTCTGCCTTGTATTGAGCATCCCTCTTGGCATCGCCGTCACTTTTACTGGTGAAGTCATGCTGAACTTTGTCTTTTTCTGGCCATTGTTTATGTCAGCCATCTGGGTTTCAGGGGGGATCTACTTTTGGTTCTATCGGGAAAGACACTGGAAAATTGTTGATAAAGAAGCCCCCCATCTTGAAGGTGAGCCTCTGATTTCAATTTTAATCCCTTGCTATAACGAAGGGCCAAACGTTCGCGAAACACTGCTGGCAGCATTGAACCAGCGCTATCCCAATATTGAAGTCATCGCAATCAATGATGGTTCAACTGACAGTACCGCTGATGAACTCAATGCTATGGCAAAACAACATCAAGCCTTGCGAGTGATACACCTGAAACAGAATCAGGGAAAAGCCACTGCCCTTCAAGCGGGAGCCGCTGCCGCTAAAAGTGATTATCTGGTTTGCATTGATGGTGATGCCCTGTTGGATCGCGATGCTGCGGTTTGGTTGGTCAAGCCCATGATTGATCATCCCCGCGTTGGTGCTGTTACCGGCAATCCCCGTATTCGCACACGCTCCACTTTAGTTGGACGTGTTCAGGTCGGAGAATTCTCTTCCATCATTGGCCTGATCAAACGTACTCAACGGGTTTACGGTCAAGTCTTTACTGTTTCAGGGGTTGTTGCCGCGTTTAACCGCAGGGCACTCGCTGACGTGGGTTATTGGAGTAATGACATGATCACGGAAGATATTGATGTAAGCTGGAAACTCCAGCTACACCATTGGTCTATCTTTTTCGAACCCCGTGCCATTTGTTGGATCCTGATGCCTGAAACCTTGAGGGGACTATGGAAGCAACGATTGCGCTGGGCGCAGGGTGGAGCCGAAGTTTTCCTGAAAAACCTACGTAAATTGTGGTCATGGAAATATCGCCGCATGTGGGTATTGTTTGCCGAATTCTGCTGCTCCGTTATTTGGTCATTTACCTTTGCCCTTTCCATCATTTTATTTTTTCTCGGAATGCTCATCACATTACCGGAAAACATTCGCGTCTATACACTATTTCCACCCGGATATACAGGATTAGTTCTGGCGGCTACCTGCCTGATCCAGTTTACTATCAGCTTAGTGATTGAACGACGCTATGAAAAACACGTTGCCTCATCGCTTTTCTGGGTAATTTGGTATCCGATGGTCTATTGGATGCTAAACCTATTTACGACCTTGGTATCTTTTCCCAAAGTGATGCTCAAAGTTCGCAGAAAACGTGCTCGCTGGGAAAGCCCTGACAGAGGAATAGAGAGAATCGAATCATGAAAGATCCACTGATTTTTACTGAGCAAAGACTATCGCCTCGTTTAATTGACATCCTGTTAACGGTTCTGGCTTGGGTTGGTTTTATCTATTTATTCACGATGGGATTATCTCATTTCTCCCATAATGGTCCCAGACCATTTGTTTCAGTATTTACTTCAGCATTTACTTTAGAACCAGGGTCCATTGTTCTTTATATTGCCATCGCCATATTTAATGCACTCTTGCTAATTGGCTGGGCAAAATACAATCAACGTCGATTCAGAACCGAACGTCGTCGCCATCGGCCTGTTTTAACTCATGCTGAAATAGCACAGAGTTTTATTTTGGAAAAAAATTTATTAGACATCTTAAGACAAAGCAAAGTTTCCAGTATCACTTATGACAATCATGGACATATAATAAGCATCGATGAAAATACATCAAAATAAAGATAATAATTATTTATTAAAAATGAAATTATAATAATAAGGTATTAATTTAATTTGAATAATATTATTTAGTTAGTAAAAGATTTACAACCTATCTCATTCGGTATCATTCTTTGTGCAGTCACAGTAATACACAGTCACAATAATCGTGACAACCGTAATTACAGTAGCTGTAGCGACAAAAGTGGCAGCAACGAAAAAAATGATTGTACAAATATCTTGATGAGATAGGTTCTAACTGGGAACAGACTTTACCAATAACCTCAACATTATTACTTATACCAAACACTATTATTTACACCATATGAAAGACGAATATTGGGACTCGTTATGCAACTGATTGAACGGACTCATCATCTTTGTAAGCGCTTTGCTTTTAAGCGCACTATTTTTAAGCACATTGCTTTTAGGCATATCGCTTTTAAGCATATTACTTTTAAACGTATTTTTTTCAGGCAAATTGCTTTCAGACAAATTATTTTTAAACGTTATATTTCCAGATTGTTTATACGGGTATTAATAACCTTATGCTTAATTACTGTAATATATAATTCAGCAGTAATGGCTATGTCTGACACCAATCAAAAACTAAAACGCGATGAAGAAAATGTTGTGCGGGTAGTTTCTGGGATTCTCAGTTATACACACTGGCCTACTACACCGACTACCTTGCGTTTATGTCTGGTTCCACCATCCAATTACATCAACGCTTTAACTCACATTAATAAGATTTCTGAGCACATAGAGATACAAGTAGAAACTCTGAATTTCAATGTAGAACAACTAGATGCAGAACAACTAGACGTAGAACAAATAATAGAAAGATGTGATGTTATTTACTATGGTCAAGTCGATCCACAGCTTCAACACCAAGTGATTGACCGGAAAAATGACAAGCCATTGCTTACCATTGCTGAAAATAATCCGAGCTGTGAAATTGGCAGTGCATTCTGTCTCAACATTAACAGCACTCAGGCAACATTTAGCCTCAACCTTGATATTCTGACGCGCAGCGGCGTACGCGTACATCCGAATGTCCTGCAATTGGCACGCAAGGTGGAATAATCTGTATGAAAAGACGTTATTCGCTGATGCTATCACGCCCTACTCTGCGCCAGGCCTTTCACCGGATACATCTGATTATTACTTTTATCATATTATCTGTAGTCGGCTTATTCTTATCTTTACTGGCATTGTTTGCTATGCAGAAGTATGCCGAAAATAACTTAAAACTAATCTCCACGACTATCGCCCATACAGCACAGGCGGCAGTGGTCTTTCAGGACAAAACCGCAGCAAACGAAATATTGGAGATGATTGCTGTTCATGACGGCTTTACAAAAGCTAAGATTTTTGATGCCAAGCAACAGGTATTGGCAAGCTGGCAAGCCAGTCAGGAGCCTCGTACCAGCAATTTAAAAAAATTGGTTGAGCGCTGGCTTCTTCCTGAACCCCTTACCCTGCCCATTTATCACCATCAACAAAAGGTAGGATCAATCTGGTTAATTGGCAACAGCGACCATATCATCAAATTTATTTATCAGGCCTTGTTGGTACTATTTGCCTGCCTGCTGTTCAGCGCCGTAATTTCACTTTACCTTTCACTACGCATGCACGATGGCATCGTCAGAGCTTTGCAAAACATTACCGTGGTTGCCCATGATGTACGACAACGGCGAGCATTTTCACGACGTGTACCTTCCGCGCATATTGCTGAATTACATGAATTAAGCCAAGTATTCAATCATCTGCTGGAAGAGTTGGAAGAGTGGCAACACCATCTGCAAACAGAAAAAGCCGTTTTAACCTGGCAGGCGCAACATGATTCCCTGACAGGTTTGCCAAACCGGGCAACTTTTGAACGGGTTCTTTCAACCGTCATGAACGATAAATTCATGTGCCAAAGCACAGCGATATTATTTATTGATGGTAACAGGCTGAAATATGTCAACGATGTTCATGGGCATGCTGCCGGCGATCATGTTCTTGCCACCATCGCTGCCACCTTAAAAAGAAGAGTAAGAAAAACAGATACCGTTGCCCGGCTTGGTGGAGATGAATTCGCTATCCTATTACCTTCTGCCAATTTAGAAGATGCAGAGCGTGTGGCGAAAAATATCATCCATACCATGGATACCCCCATTATCCTTCCCAACGGTCAACATCTACGCATCACACTCAGCATTGGCATCGCCTTATCCAACGGTGACCTGACGGCAGAGCAACTACTCTCTGAAGCTGATGCGGCGATGTATCACATTAAACAACGAGGCGGCGGCTGGCATTCCGCTGATACAACAAAACTAAACTACCTATCAAGGAACTCACTATGAGTAAAAATCGTTATTTTTTATTTATCTGTGCATTTATTGGTGCACTTTTTCTCAGCGGCTGCCAGAACAAAGACGCACTGACAGCCGCACAAATCACCGCACTTAAACAGCAAGGGTTTCAGCAAACCAATGAAGGCTGGCTATTTGGTATGTCAGAAAAGGTCTTGTTTGGTAATAACCAATTTCACTTGCGTCCAGAAGGCGAAGCAAAATTAAAAGAACTCGCAAGTGCTTTATCCAAAATTGGCATCCACCATGCACGTCTTGATGGTCATACCGACAACTACGGAGAAGTGAACTACAACCATCAATTATCTTTGAAACGAGCCAACACAGTTGCAGATGCGCTAACGCAGGGAGGTATGCAGCGTACTAATCTGACAACCCGTGGATTAGGACCAAGCCAACCTATCGCCGATAACCGAAACTCAAAAGGCCGAGCGGAAAACCGCCGCGTTGCCATTGTTATAACCGCGCCATAATAGCCCTGTAATAGCAATACAATGAAGTTAACGAACTGGATTTAATGCACCACTATTTATTGGTGGTAACCTTATTAGTGGTAACCCGATAATATACTGATATAAATCAAATAATAGTTTTGCCATGGATGGCAACAATATTCGTTTATTTTGATCAGTACCACCAATTACGAAATTTTTTATTCAAATCATGCCGTATAGCTATATAGCTATTTCCCGTTGCTAAACTCTTCCTGTAACATAGCCGAGATTATTTATTACAAAAAACTTCTTTTTTTGTAAAAAAAAGTTAATAACTTTTTGCACATTTAGATAACAAGTCTACTGTTAAGTAATGAGCTTTATCAAAAAGGAGAAATGATGGGGCTGAATCTGAAATCATCCCGATCTCTGTATCGGATGTTTGTGATGTTATTCATCACCATTACTATCAACACAGGATTTATATTCTGGAGATTATTTTCCAATTATCAGGATAATATCCAGCAAGATGTAGAATTAGAACGTGTATTTATTCCACTGTTTCTACTGACTCTCATATCTGCGGTGTTTCTTTATAAATACACCAAAACCATCATTATCCCAGAATATCGTCTGAAAAAAGCGATTAAAAACAAGCAATTCGTTCCCTACATACAACCAATTATTTGTAGTAAAAACAATGTAATTATCGGATGTGAAATCCTTGTTCGCTGGCAACACCCAGCTCATGGTCTATTGACACCAGCTAAATTTATCGCACAAATTGAAAAATCAGATCTTATTATTCCCTTAACTCATAACCTAATCACCCAAGTACGAGATTACTTTGCGCCTATTGCCCATCAGTTACCCACACATTTCCATTTTAATTTCAATATCAGCCCAAGACATTATAAAGACACCCGTTTAGTTGATGACTGCCAAAATTTTCTTAAATCATTTCCAAAAGACTCCGTCAAACTAATTTTGGAAATTACCGAATATGAATTATTGGAGCCAGATGAACATACAATTAGTTTATTCGATAAGTTGGATAAATTAGGCGTATTAATCGCCCTGGATGACTTTGGCACGGGTTACTCTAATTACAATTATTTACAAAAATTTAATGTTAACTTAGTAAAAATAGGACATAACTTTGTTAGCAAAATGGGTACCAATATGATTTCAAAACATATTGTAGAAAATATTATTGATCTTGCTCTACGATTGCATTTGGAAATTGTGGCAGAAGGGATTGAAAATCGGGCACAAGTCAATCAGCTAAAAAACTATTCTGTCGATTATTTGCAGGGGTATTACTTTGACCGCCCAATGCCATTGGAAGAATTTGTGAAGAAATGGTTGTGATGAATAATTTATCTTCCCCTGCAAGAATGTTTATAGATTGTTACTATAGTGACATTTTTTAGCATATTTTAGTTATTAGTGACACTATTATGTCATTTTTTTAGTTCCGACCATTTATGTTCTATATGCTGATCAATGGTAGCCACTATTGATTTATCAATTCCCAACTCATTAGCAATTAATTGAAAACGGCGAGTTTCATCATAAATATCTTCAAGCATATCCATCAAAGGAGCCACACTGGAGAACCCCGCCTGTCCTGCCAATTGAGCCAATGCTACAGAGGTAATTGCCTTGCCATTACCATTAAACGAAGTCATATGTTCGTTATAAGGTGACGGCATATACACCACATCATAAAATGGAGAAAGTCGCCAATTGTCAGCATCATCGGCCAAAAAAGCAAAGTTTCCTTTTGACATTCAATGGAGTATTAAGCATTTTTCAGCACCTCGGCGATTGTGGTTGGTTCTCGCTTACGTTCTTTGGTAAGTTCATGCAATGGATGTAACTCCCCCATCGCTTCCAATAACATAAGAAACTGTCGTAATGAGATATTGCCTGTACGCTCAAATTTCCTGATGGTGCTATAAGGTACGCCCGAACGATCGGCTAAGTTTTCGACAGATATTTTTTGTTGTTTACGTTGCCGCTTGATAAAGTCTTTTAATTCATGTTGCACATCATAGGCGGTATAGAGAGAAAACATTAGCATCACTCCTGTTACTATTATAACAATAATCCAGTGATTATAACGCAATTTTGTCATAATAGTGACAATTACCGTTTTCCATACGCCACTCCTTTATGATTCTCGTTATTTTATCCGCAATATCCTCACCAGGATTTGATGAGTAACAAATCAAACATAATGCACTGTTTTATTTGAAATCCTAGACTTACCAAGCTCATTCAGTAAAACGGGTAGTTTATGCAGAAATACATAACCGTCATGTTGAAACTCAATCAGAACCTTATTTAGAGGAGATATAAAAAATGTATCACCATCAAAAAAACAACTAGAGTTCAATTTGAAATAATCCCCAACAAAATTATCAATGTTATTTACATCCATTAAATAAACTTTATCTTTTGTATAAGAATCTTCATTAATGATAAAAACATCGTTAGAAATGTATTCTTTGAAGTTGATGAATTCTAATATTTCAGAATCATCCATTCTATCCCAACCCTCTATCTTGCTTAAAAATTCAAATCTACTTTCTTGTGCAAACCCAACATAATTTAATAATATCAGCTCCCCACCAATAATAGGATGCAATATTAAATCAGCTTTATCCATAGTGTATTTTTTATAGCTTTCCATACTATTTCTCTTTGATATATTAATATACTGATAAACAGTACATAAAATTATTCAATCTTTCTACCTTGTTTAAAGGCTTTTTTGGCTTCATTTAAGCTCATAGAATTGGCCTCTCCAGAACAATCAGCATCCTGAGCTTGAATAGGATCATCTTCCCATTTACAAATAGGACAAATATTATATTCACCTATAAACTCGAAAGGAGTATTATTACAACATGGATAAGGGTATTTTAATTCCATTTATAGTTGCTATGAAATAAGATTAGCTACATATATTTTATTTCTATATTTATCATAAAATAAATCTATTTTTGGTAACTATCAGGTATAGAATGGATAAGGCCAGCATTACAAGGACAAGTAGTCCGGCTATCCAAAGTCCCGGCTAATTTTGTTCCTTTATCCAAAAAAGAACCAACCCCACCCACAATGGCATAATTACCTGAGTATCTGCCACAAGTCACCGTGGAACCTTCAACTGCGGCTTGTTTTCCATAAAATTTAATGTTACTGGTTCCTGTTAAAATAGCCCCGTTACACGTTGTTTTATCTCCAACTGTCAAAAAATTTCCTTTTGCCATTTTATTTTCTCTCGTTTTAGATTCAATTTTTAGTGAAATAGCTGATCACAGTTTAATTCAACATCTAAATAATTTAGTCAGCGTTCTGATTTGCGGATTATTTATTGTACACTCTATCGACTAAAAGTATCAACCTAAGTAATCACCTTTGATGAAAAGAACACAGAATAATATATTGATTTTATCGGTTCATAACAGTTCATATTGGACTCTAGATACTTCTATCAGTTTTCCATAATCCACCATTTCCTCTAACAAATCATGAATCTTATTTTCATCTAACTCAAGGTCATCGTTTTCTAAATATTGCAACAAATACCATATTTCAATCATTCAACTCACGGCTATTTTATTAAAAAAACACACACCTATATTATATTCAATAAATCTATTTATCTTACTTTTCTTAATATAATAGACATTATCTTGCCCTAAATTCAATAACGAACAATAATCCCCAATAAAATGCCTACTATACCAAAATCAGCATCGCTGAATGTAGTATTGGCAATACCGATATTTCCTAATACTGGCAATAGGAATACGGGCAAAAAAGTAATAAGCATCCCTTGTGCAAAGGCACCTAATATTGCTCCTCTTTTTCCTCCCGTAACATTGCCGAAAACACCTGCGGTTGCGCCAACAAAGAAATGAGGCACTACACCCGGAATAATCATGGTCATATTAAATATATAAAGGATAAACAGGCCAATAATACCAGCGGCAAAACTGCTCAAAAAACCAATCAGGACTGCATTAGGTGCATAAGGAAATACCACTGGACAATCCAGTGCTGGCTTGGCATTCGGCACCAGTTTATCGGAAATTCCCTTAAATGCAGGTACGATCTCAGCAATCACCATTCTGACGCCTTGCAGGATGATATAAACTCCTGCTGCAAAGGTGATGGATTGCATTACGGCAAACATGATGCTGTTTTTACCACCACTGACTTGCCGGACAAAATCGTCGCCAGCAAACAGGCAGGTGATAATAAAGATAATCGCCATAGTAAAAGAGATGGCGACAGGTGTGTCACGCAGAAACAATAAACTTTTCGGTACGTTCATCTCTTCTGTAGAATGTGCCTTATTCCCCAATTTACTGCCAACAAATCCTGCTAAAACATAAGAGAGTGTTGAGAAATGCCCAAGTGCTACGTCATCAGAGCCAGTGATTTTTTTCATGTAAGGATGGGCAATAGCGGGGAAAAATACCATCGAGACGCCAACGACAAGTGAGCCGATTGCTACCAGTAGCATACCGTCAATTCCGGCCACTGATAGAATTACCGCCACCAGCATCGACATAAATAAAGTATGGTGTCCGGTCAGGAAAATAAACTTCCACGGTGTGAAACGGGCAATTAGGATATTAATAATCATGGCAAAAAACATGATCAAGGCCATTTCTCTGCCAAAACTTTTTTGCGCGATCGATACAATCGCTTCATTGTTTGGTATTACTCCCTGAATCCCAAAAGCATATTGAAATATAGTGGAAAATCCCCCCAGAGAATTGATGACGACTCCCGCTCCTGCCCCCATAATGATAAATCCCAGAATGGTTTTTATTGTTCCTGTAATACACTCCGTTACAGTCTTTTTCTGGGCGATTAGACCTATTAAAGCGATAAACCCAACTAAAATAGCCGGCTCTGCTAATACATCGTTCATCAAGAAGCGAAAGAAATTCATGCCCGCCTCCAATTATAATTTACCCATTTCAACCAGTACCGCAGATAAATGTGTTTTCATCGAGGATTTATCCAGCATATTTTCCAGTACAATAATTTTTCCGCCCACATCCTGCATTATCAGCTGTTCAGCGATGTCTTTTGTACTAACAAAAATATCGCTCATCGTGCCTTTGGCTGATCCCAAATCGATATGTTCAACGCTGGCTTCTACAGCTAATTCTTGCAGGATTTTTTTGATGCTCATTTCCATTATTAAACTTGTGCCCAAACCATTACCGCAAACGACTGTAATTTTCATGATATTTCCCGTCATGCATGAGATGTTGGTTAATAACCCTGAACGATCGAAAAAATCTCGTCTTGGCTACCGGAATGCATCAATTGGCTAATTTTTTGTTGGTCATCAAATAGTTCGGCTAATTCAGCGAGCACTTCAATATGGCTGTTACTGTTTGTCGTCGCGAATACGATCAATAAATTAATTGGATCATTGTTTTCAGAACCAAATACCACGCCTTGGTGGAATACCGTTAAACTCAAGGCAAGACGGTTGGCACCTTGTTCCGGTCTTGCATGTGGTATCGCAATGCCTGGGCCAATTACGTAATAAGGGCCAAGCTCTTTATGGGAATGATAAATTGCATCAACGTAACTTTGCTCAATCGCTCCATCATTAATGAGCGGTTGACATGCTATCGCGATAGCGTCACGCCAATCTTTTGCACCGGCAACCCATTGGATAACGTCATAAGTCAGTAAGGTTTTCAGCATTCAATTCCCCCTCTGTGCAATAAGCCAATGAATAAAAGCCAATAAATGAAAGAATAGTCACTGCAAACCAAACACACCGATGGAAAAAGATGAAAAATGCAATAATACGGGGTAAATCACACTATTAATAAATCATAAGATAAAAAAATCCCCAGATTGTCAGTCTGGGGACTGGCTTTTTTGTCAACGAGCTATTTGTAATGAGCTATTTGTTAAAAAACTATTTGCTAACGAACCAAATGCAAGAAGTGAATGTGCTTTTCGTATTGATCCAAAATATCGTGGATGATCTGTTCTTGAGTCCAACCCATTAGATCATAGTCTTGTCCACCTTCTTTAAGATAAACTTCCGCACGGTAATATTTTTGCTCTTCATTTCTATCATCATCTTCCAAACCAGCAAGAGCAAATGCAGGCTGTATATATCCTCTCAGGCGAACTTCGTATACAAAATTGACGTTGTCGCCAAAATCTACTTCCAAATGAAGCCGATCATCCATTTCATCATTAATTATGATAACTTTATTTTGTTTCTCTAATTCTTCAGCCACCATTCCCATTGCCTGCTGGATGACTTCGTTCATAAAACGCTTCACCTGCGAACACTTAGGATAATAGACGATATTCCTCAATCTCCTCTGCCACGGAATAGGATTCCGGCTGGCTGTAGGTGCAATCGTGGTCATTTGCTGGCTGTCTTTCTTATATGCATCAACCCGCAATGCTTTGAGCAAGCCATAAATAGATATCAATAAGATAATGGAGAAAGGAAGCGCGCTAGCAATCGTTACTGTTTGCAAAGCAGACAAACCACCAGCAAGTAACAGTGCGATAGCAACAATGCCCATCAACCCTGCCCAGAAGATCCGTTGCCAGATTGGTGTATGTTGAGCACCGCCCGAAGCCAATGTATCAACCACCATTGCGCCTGAATCCGCGGAGGTGACAAAAAACATGACTACCATAGCCATCGCAATAAACGAAAGAACGCTAGGAAATGGGAAATGTTCCAAGAAGCTAAACAGTGCCAGAGGAACGTCAGTCTGCACGATGTGGCCCAGTTCTTTCGCCCCTTTATTGGAAATCAGGTCAATGGCGCTATTACCGAATGCCGTCATCCACATCAGAGTAAAACCGCTCGGTACAAATAAGACGCCGGTTACAAACTCCCTGATAGTTCGGCCCCGGGAAACCCTTGCGATAAACATACCAACGAATGGAGACCACGATAACCACCATCCCCAATAGAGTAATGTCCATCCCCCCAGCCAATTACTGGATTTGGGTTCGTAGGCATAAAGATTAAATGTCTTGCTGACAATTTCCGAAAGGTAGCCTCCCGTATTTTCCACAAAAGATTTCAGTAACAGTACAGTTGGCCCCAAAACAACTACCAAGATCAATAATAAAAATGCCAGACCCAAATTCAACTCAGACAAAATGCGGATGCCTTTATCCAAGCCGGAAACAACAGAAATAGTTGCTAAAGCGGTAATAACAACGATCAATACAACCTGTACAGTTTCATTGAGCGGCAATCCAAATAAATGGTTAAGACCTGCATTTACCTGAAGAACGCCATATCCTAAAGAGGTGGCAACGCCGAATACAGTACCAATGACAGCAAATATATCTACTGCATGACCAATCGGCCCATAAATTTTATCGCCAATAATCGGATATAGCGCTGAACGCAAGGTTAGAGGCAAGCCGTGTCGATAACTGAAAAATGCCAGAATCAAAGCAACAATCGCATAAATGGCCCAAGCATGAAGACCCCAATGGAAGAAAGTTAACTTCATTGCTTGTTTCGCCGCAGCGATGCTTTCAGGCGTTCCCACCGGAGGTAACAGATAATGCATCACCGGTTCGGCTACGCCAAAGAACATAAGCCCAATTCCCATACCCGCAGAAAACAGCATGGCAAACCAGGAAAAATAACTGAAATCTGGTTCAGCGTGGTCGGGGCCCAGTTTTATGTTGCCGTATCTGGACAAACCCAGATAGGTAACCGAAAGTAAAATTAAAGCAACCGCGAGGATATAAAACCAACTGGCGTTAACAAAAATATCCTGCTGCAACGCCTTAAACCATCGGTCGGCAAGTTCGGGTTTCAAACCAGCGAATGTCACCAGTGCAATGACTAAAAACGCTGAGAAGAAGAAAACTGGTGGGTTAATGGAAGTTTTAGTCTTTACCTGACCAGTATTATCTTGACTCATAATTATCCTTCAAAATTAGTGTTCGACACTATCTCCTATTTACTCCAATAAGCAATATTTTGTAGAGATTTTATAAAATTACATATAATCCCAATAAAGGGTTATACACCTCGCAGGCGCATTGCGTTCATAATTCACTCAACCTACATGAAAGGTCACCTTAACATAAAAATAAAAATAACTGTACTTACAGAGGGATATATATGTGTGTGCAGTAGAGGAGTTATGTTGATAATCAAATTTCTCAGTAAAAAGTAAATATATTTATACGGTTAAAGATAAGCCCCTTTCAATTCGTTTAATAACCTATATTCTTGGTGGTCGGCTAGACAATTTTCCAGAATAGTAATATTCTTTGAAAAGCAAGAGCAGTTAATTATTCCCAGCGACTCCATCAATCCAGATAATTTATACTAAATGCTTTATATCAAGTATTTCGTAGAGTAAAAAACCTTGTAATTTTAATATTAACTAAGTATCCCAATCCTATCGGCATGACTAAATCAGTATTTTTAAAATCTTGTTAATCATTCATTGAATAAAACACAAAAATTCCAATCCAATCTAATATAAATACAAGCCATTAATGCTTTCAAAATAGAGGTAACAAGCCATGAAATACAAAAAACACTTGGATTTTATAATTATTTTAATCACTCTTTCTATCGGAACGGCTCATGCTGCAAAATATGTATGTCCTCCTAGGCATAGGAATGGCTTTACAAGAGGCCATATAGGTACAATCGCTGTTTTTGATAATGTAAAGCATTTTATATTTAACCTTAGAGAATATCCGAATTACTGGATAACAATATCTGATGAAAATGGCCTTGATTCTCGAAATACTTTTTATAATATGTTAATCACAGCAAAAACCCATAATTTTCGCGTTGGCCTAAAATGCAAAAATGACAACCTCAAGGTTTTAAGTCTACATTAATAGCATCAATAGCACATGATATTTTTCAGGAAAATAAATCCGCCTTTATGACAGTCATACTTCATTTCATAAGAAAATTCATTATATTTGATAGGCAACAAGTTGAAATATAAAATAAAAAAATCAATTTCAGAAATTAATTTTTCATAGCACTAAATTGCTGAACCCGTTAACCAGATATAAAACAAACTTATCTGTCATTAATTATTAATATAATAAAAAACCCAGTCAACAGTGGCTGGGTTTTTTTATAGTCTCTTTAGGTTATTGCCTTACAAGACACTTTTCGCCTGCTGAACAATATCGATCAATGGTTGTGGCCAGACACCGAGGATCAACACCAGCAATGCGGTGAGTAGTACAACAATCCCGCCAGAAGTGAATGCCCAGTTGTGTGGTGTATCACGGTTCAGGGCTTTCGGTGCCGGCAGGTATAAGCTCACCATCACGCGCAAATAGTAGTAAAGCCCGATGGCACTACCAACAACAACTGCTCCGGTCAACCACCACAACTTTGCTTCAACACCTGTCGCGATGACATAGAATTTACCAATGAAACCAAATGTTAATGGTATTCCCGCCAATGACAGCATCATGATAGTCATAACTGCCGACAGTATCGGTTTATGCCAGAACAGGCCACGATATGAGAACAGTGAATCAGCATCCGGTCCTCTGTATGGGCTGGACATCAGGCTGACTACACCAAACGCTCCGATACTGGCAAGCAAATAACCGACCAGATAGACACCCGCTGTCTCTTCTGCCAGTGTGTGATCTTTAATGGCAATCAGTACCACCAGCAAATACCCCAGATGAGCAATGGATGAGTAACCCAGCAGACGTTTGATATTGCTTTGTGTCAATGCCAACAAGTTACCAAACAGGATAGATGCAATGGCAATCACGGTCAGTGCAATACGCAGAGTTGTGCTATCAGTGACCGGCGCTTCAAGGAATAAGCGCATAACCACTGCGAAGATAGCAACTTTACTTGCCGTCGCCAAAAAGGTTGATACCGGTGCTGGTGCACCTTGATAAACATCCGGTGTCCACAGTTGGAAAGGCACAAGGGAAAGTTTAAAGCCCAGTCCCACGATCATCATACCCAGTCCAGCCAAAATCAACGGTTCATGTAATTTGCTGTCACTCAGACTCTTACCCAATGATGCGAAAGACAAGTCACCGGATTCAGCATACAGCAGAGCGATACCAAATAGCAGGAATGAAGATGCAGCCGCAGACAGCAACATATATTTGATGCTCGCTTCCAACGAACGTTTTTGGCGATACGCATAGCCCACCAAACCAAACAGCGGCAGAGTGATTAATTCAATTCCGATAAACAGCGATGCCATGTGGTTGGCAGAAGAGAGCAGAATGCCTCCAACTGCCGCAATCAGCACCAAAAGATAAAATTCTTCTTTGTTGTCGGGATAATTCTCCAGCCATGAGTAGGCAAATGTCGTTGTTGCAAGGCTCGCAATCAGCACAAGGGCGGAATAGAACATTGAAAAACGATCTACATGGATCAATGGCGTGACATCCATTGGCTCCTGTAGTCCCACAAAATAGAGAGAAAGCAGGGCCAGGTTTAAACCAATCACCGTCAAGGTGACATTGGTGAAATGATCGCGTCGCCACGCAATGGACAGCATCACAACCACCACCGTCAACCCGACGATCAATAGCGGCAACAGTGCGATCAATTGTTCAGAAGTTATTGTCATGGCGAATTACGGCCTTGTAGTTAAAAGTGAAGCTGAATACCAATTCTGGATGTTACTCATCGCTGCGGCTGAGGTATCAAGGATTGGCTGCGGGTAAACACCCAAAATCACCAACAAGACAACCAACAGCAGCAAAATGGAAATTTCACGCACATCCATCCGCTGTAATGGCTCATCAGTTTTTGGTGTACCGTAATAAGCCTTCTGCATCAAATACAGTGCATAAACGGAGGCAAAAACTAAACCGAACACGGATACTGTAGTAATCAGGGTAAATTTACTGAAGCTGCCGAACAGGATCATAAATTCACCAACAAAGTTACCGGTTGCCGGCATACCCAATGTCGCTACCGCGAAAAATAGGGATATCGCAGGCAAAAGCTGAATTCTTGCCCACAATCCGCCCATTTGGCGCATATCTCGGGTATGCAGGCGTTCATATAGCTGACCACACAGAATGAACAACCCTGCGGCTGACAAACCATGTGCAATCATCTGAATCACCGCTCCCTGATAAGCCAATTGGCTACCCGTATAAATGGCGATAAGAACAAAACCCATGTGGGAAACACTGGTATAAGCAATCAGGCGCTTGATGTCAGTCTGACTGAATGCCATCCACGCGCCGTAGAAAATGCCAATGACCCCCAACCACATTGCAATCGGAGCAAATTCCGCAGAGGCTTGTGGGAACAGTGGTAAACCGAAGCGCAACAAACCATACGCCGCTGTTTTCAACAAAATACCCGCAAGGTCAACCGAACCTGCTGTTGGTGCCTGACTATGAGCATCAGGCAACCAGCCATGTAAAGGAACAACCGGCATTTTCACGGCGAATGCAATGAAGAAGCCCAACATCAACAGGTATTGAACCGTGTATGACATTGGCGTATTCAACAGTTTTTCATAGTTGAATGTCCATTCACCCGTTGCATCATGGTGAATGAAAGCTAATGCCAGAATCGAAATCAGCATCACCAAACCACTGGCTTGAGTATAGATGAAGAATTTCGTTGCCGCAGTGATACGGGTTTTACCTTCCGAGCCTCTGTGTCCCCACAGCGCAATCAGGAAGTACATCGGTACCAGCATCACTTCCCAGAAGAAGAAGAACAAGAACAGGTCGATGGCAAGGAAGACCCCCATCACACCACCCAGTATCCACAACAAGTTCAGATGGAAGAAACCCTGATATGGCTGGTTTTCATTCCACGAACAGAGGATCGCCATCGAGCCCAATAATGCCGTTAGTACCACCATCAACAAGGATAAACCATCCAATGCCAGATGAATGTTAATGCCAAAACGGGGGATCCACGGAAGCAAAAATTCTGATTGCCACTGTGGAATGCCTTGTGGGTTGGTGAGTGTATAACCCCCCTGCAACCACAGATACAGGGAGAGTAACAGTGTCAACCCCATCGCCAGAAGCGCTATCCAACGCGGCATACGAGTGCCGAAGCGCTCCGCCTGCCAACACAGCAGGCCTCCGATGAAGGGCAGAAGAATTAGCCAAGGTAGTAGCATGGCGCAATATGTCCCTTAATTAAACCAAAAGCAGCAGAGCTAAAACCAGCACTGCACCCAACCCCAGAGAGGCAGCATACCAACGGACTTGTCCGTTTTGACTCCAACGAAGCCCTTTATTGCCCCAACGTGACAATATAGCTGGCATGTTCATCAGTGAATTCAAAGGATCGTTTTGCAACAGACGGGTGATACCTTTGAATGGTTTCACAAATACCCAGTCATACAGCGCATCAAATCCCCATGCGTGGAACCACCATGTGGAGAAGAAGCGCCCCGGAGCACTGTTCGCAGTGGCATTGACCACGCGACGCTTGCCCAGATACAGCGCTGCCGCCAGCAAGATACCGGCAACGGCAACCACACCAGAAATGATTTCCAATGTCACTTTGCCATCATGCCCTGCATTGTTTTCGGGTAAAACACCCGCCAGCGGAGGCACAATCAGCGCGCCAACAAAGGTGGACAGCACCAACAATACCGACAATGGCAAGGTATGAGTAATGCCCTTGACTGAATGAGCCTTGGTATTTTCTTTACCGTGGAACACAATAAAGATCATGCGGAAGGTATACAGTGATGTCATCAATGCGCCAATCAGCCCTGCCAGCATCAGGTTCATATGACCATTTGCCAACGCGCCCCACAAGATTTCATCTTTACTGTAGAAACCTGCGGTCAGTAATGGCAGTGCTGACAATGCAGAACCACCTATAATGAAGCAGAGATAAACAAATGGAATCCGCTTGCTCAGGCCACCCATTTTGAAGATGTTTTGCTCATGATGGCATGCCAGAATCACCGAACCAGAAGCCAGGAACAATAATGCTTTGAAGAACGCATGGGTCATGAGGTGGAAAATTGCTGCATCCCACGCCTGTACCCCGAGCGCCAGAAACATGTAACCAATCTGGCTCATGGTGGAGTAAGCCAGCACCCGTTTGATATCTGTCTGCACCAGCGCAGCGAAACCTGCCAACAGTAAGGTGACTGCACCAATAACACCTACCAAATGCAGAATATCCGGCGCCATCAAGAACAACGCATGGCTACGGGCAATCAGATAAACACCAGCGGTAACCATCGTAGCGGCGTGAATCAGAGCAGAAACCGGTGTTGGACCTGCCATCGCATCCGCCAGCCATGTTTGCAATGGTAACTGAGCTGATTTACCTACAGCACCACCCAGAATCATCAGGGTTGCCCAAGTGATCGCGGTAGATCCTGCTTCGATATGTTGTGGAGCCAATACCGCCAATTCGCGGAAACTTAACGTGCCGAGCTGGTCGTAAAGGATAAACATTCCAATGGCAAGGAATACATCACCAACACGGGTTACAATGAAAGCCTTCATTGCCGCCGCACCATTGGCAGGGGTCTTGTAGTAGAAACCGATCAGCAGGTAACTACACAGGCCAACGCCTTCCCAACCGAGGTACATCAGTAGCATGTTGTCTGCCAGTACCAATACCACCATGCTGGCGATAAATAGGTTGGTATAGGCGAAGAAACGGGAATACCCTTCTTCACCACGCATATACCAAGAAGCGTATATGTGGATCAGGAAGCCAATGCCAGTTACAACACTCAGCATTGTCAGTGATAACCCGTCCAGTACCAAATTAACGGGGATGCTGAAATTATCGACAGCCATCCAGTTCCACAATGTTTGGCTGTAGGCCAGCCCCCCTGCCCCATTATGAGTAAGGAACTCAATCGCTACCCAGAATGTGACCAATGCTGCCAGCCCAATGGAACCAATTCCAATGGTGGCTGACAAATTTTCAGACCAGCGGCCACGGGAAAATGCCAATAGCAAAAATCCCAGCAGTGGCAGCAGAATTGTTAAATAGAGTAAGTTCATCCGCGCATCTCACTGACTGTATCAATATTCAGGTTTTGGCGACGACGGTGCAACTGTAGTAACAGTGCCAAACCGATACTCGCCTCGGCTGCTGCCAGAGTGATAGCCAGAATATACATCACCTGACCATCAGGCTGGAGCCAATAGCTGCCAGCAACGACAAATGCCAGTGCTGAAGCATTGATCATGATTTCCAGCCCGATCAGCATGAATAACAAGTTGCGGCGGATAATCAGGCAAGTGAAGCCCAATATAAACAGAATAGCCGCCAGAATGAGGCCGTGGTGTAACGCTATCATTGTTGGTCCTCCGCACGATTGCTGATCACTTCCCCTTGTCGATTTTCACGGCCAATGTGATAAGCCACGACCAATCCAGCCAGCAGCAACAAAGATGCCAGCTCCACGGCTAATACATAAGGGCCAAACAAGCTAATGCCCACTTCTTTGGCACTGACCACTTCACCGCTGATTTTAGCGGATGACAGGGTACTGATGGCATAAATCAGCACAATCAACAGCACAATAGACAAGACTGACGGGCCAATCCAAACTCTGGGTTGTAGCCATAACCGTTCCTGCTCAACAACTGATTTTCCTAAATTCAGCATCATCACGACGAAGACGAACAACACCATGATTGCGCCTGCATAAACGATAATCTCCAAAGCACCTGCAAAATAGGCGCCCATTGAAAAAAACACGACAGACAGTGCCAACAAGGAAATAATCAGATACAACAATGCATGCACCGGATTAGTGTGGATTATTACCCTGAGGGTTGCGAGGATGGCAACCAGCCCTGCGACATAAAATGTAAATTCCATGAACATCGCTCCTTATGGCAACAGGCTTTTAACGTCGATAGGCTTGGCTTCATTCTCGGCTTCACCTTTATCCTTGCCGTCAATCGCCATACCTGTCTTACGGTAAAAGTTATAATCAGGGTATTTACCCGGCCCTGAAATCAGCAGATCTTCTTTCTCATACACCAGATCCTGACGCTTGAATTCACCCAGTTCAAAATCCGGAGTCAACTGAATAGCGGTAGTTGGGCAAGCTTCTTCACACAGGCCGCAGAAGATACAACGCGAGAAGTTAACGCGGAAGAATTCAGGATACCAGCGACCATCTTTATGCTCGGCTTTTTGCAGTGAGATACATCCCACCGGGCATACCGCTGCACACAAGTTACACGCAACACAACGCTCTTCACCGTCAGGATCACGCGTCAGAACGATGCGCCCACGGTAACGGGGTGGCAGGTAAACCGGTTCTTCCGGATACATTTTTGTTTCGCGTTTATGGAAGGCATGAAGCCCTATCATCCAAATACTGCGTACCTGGGTGGCGAAACCGACCACTAACTCTTTCAATGTCATGGTTCAATCACCCCTTTATTGAGCGTTGTATAAAATAACTGCGGCAGTCGCCAGCATATTAAGTAATGTTAACGGCAGGCAGACTTTCCAGCCAAACGACATCACCTGGTCATAACGAGGACGCGGTAATGCGGCACGGATCAAGATGAACATCATCATGAAAAATGCCGTTTTCAACGCAAACCAGATGAATGGAGGCAAGAGAGGCCCATTCCAGCCACCAAAGAACAGTGTGACGATTAAGGCTGACACCGTCACGACAGCGATATATTCCCCCACAAAGAACAGACCGAATTTCATACCGGAATATTCAACGTGATAACCGTCAGCCAATTCCTGCTCTGCTTCCGGTTGGTCAAACGGATGACGGTGACACACTGCAACACCTGCAATGGCGAAAGTCAGGAAGCCAAAGAATTGGGGAATGATATTCCACACATGTTGTTGTGAGTTGACGATATCCACCATGTTGAAGGAGCCAGCTTGCGCCACAACTCCCATCATGGACAGACCGAGGAAAACTTCATAACTCAATGTCTGTGCTGATGCACGCATCGCGCCCAACAGAGAATATTTGTTGTTACTCGCCCATCCGGCAAACAGCACGGCGTAAACCGCCAATCCTGCCATCATCATGAAGAATAAGATGCCGATATTCAGATCGGCAACCATCCACGTAGGGCTTATTGGCACAATGGCAAACGCCAGAAGCAGTGAGCAGAATGCAATGACAGGAGCCAAAGTAAAAATGGCTCTGTCAGAAAAGCGGGGGGCCCAGTCTTCTTTAAAGAACATTTTGATCATGTCTGCGACGAGCTGCAATGAACCGCCCCAACCCACACGGTTTGGCCCGTAACGGTTCTGGAACAGGCCAAGAATGCGGCGTTCAAAGAAGCTCATGAATGCCCCGCAGATAACCACAACCAGCAGAATGGCGACCGATTTCAGAACAGTAATCAGAATCTCAATCATATCGGGAGTTAACCAACTCATTATGCAACCTCCCGTAAATTATTGACTGATTTGCCTGCCAGAACCGGTGGTATACCCGGCATTCCCAGAGGCAGGCCGACTTGCCCTTGAGCCAGATTGCCACTCAAGCGCACTGCCAAACGCAGCTGCTGTCCTTCACAATCAAATGTCATCACCGCACCTTCTTTCACATTCAAATGCTCCGCATCCTTATGATTGATCATCACATACGGTTCAGGCATACGCTCCTGCAATACATCTGAACGTTGTGACAGTTCATCACTGCCAAACAAATGGAAATAAGGCGCAACATGCCATTGGTTTTTTCGCGCAGTGAATGCGGTTGGAATAGCGTCAAAATAATTCAATCCACCATCAACCGTTTCAATCAGACGAACCCCTGGATCGCCGAAACGTAGATTACCACCGACTTCAGCCTGGAATTTATTCCACGCCTGTGGCGAGTTCCAGCCTGGTGCCCATGCAAATGGTATTTGCTGACGAGGTGCATATGGACTGTTGTTCCCTTCCATTGAGAAGGCAAATGCTGTGTCGATATCCTGCGGTTGGCGCTGCTCATGAACACTGACGTCGGCCAGCATGGCGGTACGACCGCTGTAGCGATGAGGTGAGCGAGCCAATTTTTGCCCACGAATACGGAATGTGGCATCAGGCGCTGCATTTACGATGTCTTTGAATTGCGGCATGGCTTTAACACAGGCTTCAATTACATGGTCAAGCTGCGTCCAGTCAGTCTGGCATTGTGTGTAGGTGGTGTACAGAGAGTGCATCCAACGCCAGCTTTCTAACATAACGATGGATTTGTCATAGAATGCAGGTTCATAGACTTGGAAATAGCGCTGAGCACGACCTTCCTGATTCACCAACGTACCATCACTTTCAGCAAAACTAGATGCCGAAAGAATCAAATGAGCTTTATCCATGATAGCCGTGCGTTGATGATCAACAACTATCAGGTTTTTCAGGCTATCCAGCGCGCGGTCTATTTTGTCTGCCGGTGCATGACGATAGAGATCATTTTCCATCACAATGGCGGTATCTGAATCCCCTTTGGTAATGCGTTGCAAAGCAACATCCAATGGTCGTGCTTCCATCATCGCCAGACCCAAGCTATTGGCATACGCGGCAACATAGGAAAGCCCAACATTGGCTCCCTTATCTTTCAATGCCCATGCGATATTTGCGGCTGCCTGAACCAAAGTGTCACTACCCGGATTACTGCCACTGATAATCAATGGTTTTTTCGCATCACGCAGTGCCTGTGCAATAATTTCCACTTTCGATTTCAAATCATCCGGCAAGTCATTGACAGCAGGAGCTATGCTGTTCAGGGCATGTGCGACAGCAAAACCCAAACGCGCTTGATCATCAACGGGGGCATGGTAGCTCCATGCTGCAACATCATCCAATCGAGTATCATCGACGCTGGTCAAGAACAGAGGGTACTTGGCATGCTGACCGATATTCATCACAGCCGCAATTTGCCAGTCAGCCACTTTCTGGGCTGCCGCCATTTCGCGGGCCTTGCCCTTCACGGCCTGACGCACAGACAAAGCCATGCGGGCAGCGGTCTGAGTCAGATCTTCCCCTAAAATCAATACGGCATCATAATTTTCAATTTCACGCAAGGAAGGCGTATAAACCCCGCCTTGCTGAAGAATTTCCAACATCATATCAAGGCGATGTTGTTCTTCCGCTGAAATGCCGCTGTAGAAGTTTTCCGCACCAACCAATTCCCGCAAGGCAAAGTTACTTTCAATACTGGCACGCGGTGAACCGATACCAATGGCATTTTTCGCCTGACGCAAAATGTCTGCGCCCCCTTGCATAACTTGTTCGGCATTCAGTGAAATCCACTGATCACCACGCAATTGTTGTGGCTGGCGAGGACGATCATCACGATTGACATAACCATAGCCGAAGCGCCCACGGTCACACATAAAGTAGTGGTTGATGGTACCGTTGTAGCGGTTTTCAATTCGGCGCAGTTCACCGTAACGCTCTCCGGGACTGGTGTTACAGCCGATGCTGCACTGTTGGCAGATACTTGGCGCAAATTGCATGTCCCATTTACGGTTATAGCGTTCTGAATGTGTTTTGTCGGTAAATACCCCAGTTGGGCAAATTTCAACAAGGTTACCGGAAAATTCACTTTCCAGTGTGCCACTTTCAGTGCGACCAAAATAGACGTTGTCATGAGCACCATAAACGCCAAAATCCGTTCCATCCGCATAATCTTTGTAGTAGCGAACACAACGGTAACAAGCGATACAGCGGTTCATTTCATGAGCAATGAATGGCCCCAGTTCCTGATTTTTGTGAGTGCGTTTGGTAAAACGATATTTCCGGAATGAATGCCCGGTCATCACCGTCATATCCTGCAAATGACAGTTTCCCCCTTCCTCACAAACTGGACAGTCGTGAGGGTGGTTGGTCATCAGCCATTCCACGACACTTGCGCGGAACTGCTTTGCTTCATCATCATCAATGGAAATATACGCGCCATCTGTCGCTGGTGTCATACAAGACATCACCAGACGTCCACGCGTATCTTCCGCGTTCTGATATTGCTTCACCGCACACTGGCGGCAAGCGCCAACGCTTCCCAGCGCTGGATGCCAGCAAAAATAAGGTATATCAAGCCCCAATGAGAGGCAGGCTTGCAACAGGTTATCAGCCCCGTTTACATCATATTCTTTGCCGTCTACATGTATCGTAGCCATAGTCAGCATGCTTCCCAATGGCCTGCCGTGGCAGGCGTTAATCAAAATTCTGCTTTATGCAAACAAGCCTTACCAACGCTGTTTGAGCAGGTTTGGTTGAATACCCGCAATCAGGCTGGTATTGCCGTAGTCTTTAGTTACAATTCCCGCTTCAAATTCTTCGCGGAAATATTTGATAGCACTCTGCAAAGGTTCTACGGCACCGGGTGCATGAGCACAGAAAGTTTTGCCGGGGCCGAGGAAACGGCAGAGTTGTTCTAAAGTCTCGATATCACCATGCTGGCCTTTACCGTTCTCAATAGCACGGAGGATTTTGACACTCCACGGCAAACCATCACGGCATGGGGTACACCAACCACAAGATTCACGAGCGAAGAATTCTTCAAGATTACGGGTCAGGGAAACCATATTGATTTCATGATCCACTGCCATTGCCAATGCAGTTCCCAAACGGCTACCCGCTTTGGCGATATGCTCAAAATCCATTGGCAGATCCAAATGATCTGTGGTCAGGAAATCGGTTCCTGCCCCTCCTGGTTGCCATGCCTTGAATTTCAGGCCATCACGCATTCCACCCGCATAATCTTCAAGAATTTCACGGGCTGTCGTACCAAAAGGCAGTTCCCAAACACCCGGATTTTTGACGCGGCCAGAAAAGCCCATCAGTTTGGTGCCGGCATCTTTACTTTTGCCTTCACTCAAACCGATATACCATTCTTTTCCATGCTCAAGAATTGCAGGAACGTTGCACAGGGTTTCGACGTTGTTGACGCACGTTGGTTTTCCCCATACGCCAGAAGTCGCAGGAAATGGTGGTTTTGAACGTGGGTTTGCCCTGCGCCCTTCAAGGGAGTTAATCAGTGCGGTTTCTTCACCACAGATATAACGACCCGCGCCGGTATGAACAAATAATTCAAAATCAAAGCCACTGCCCAAAATATTCTTGCCAAGCAGCCCCGCAGCTTTAGCCTCTTCAATTGCTCTGCGCAGATGAACAGCCGCTTCGACATACTCACCACGCAGAAAGATGTAGCCACGATAGGCTTTCAGTGCAAAAGCACTGATGAGCATACCTTCCACCAACAGGTGGGGCAGTTGTTCCATCAACAGGCGATCTTTGTACGTGCCCGGCTCCATCTCATCCGCATTACACAACAAGTAGCGGATATTCATACTTTCGTCTTTTGGCATCAGGCTCCATTTCAAGCCTGTTGAGAAGCCCGCACCGCCTCGACCTTTTAAGCCAGCATCTTTAACCAGCGCGGTAATTTCATCAGGAGCCATGCCCTTCAGTGCTTTTTCGGCTCCTTTGTAACCATTCTTGCTGCAGTATTCGTCCAGCCAGACAGGTTGTTGGTCATCACGCAACCGCCATGTCAGGGGATGAGTTTCCGCTGCGCGGATAATTTTTTTCACTCCTGAGTGCGTTGTCATGGATACTGCTCCAGTAATTTTTCAATTTCTTCGGGTTTCACATAACTGTGAGTGTCCTCATCAATCATCATGGTTGGCCCCTTGTCACAGTTACCCAAACAGCAGGTTGGCAACAATGTGAAGCGTCCATCTGTCGTGGTTTGCCCCGGACAAATGTTCAGGTGAGACTCTATCGCTGCCTGAACGCCCTGATAGCCCGTAATATGACATACAACACTGTCACAATAACGGATAATGTGACGCCCTACCGGCTGCCGGTAAATCTGGCTGTAAAACGTCGCCACACCTTCCACATCACTGGCTGGAATACCCAAAACTTCAGCAATGGCATAAATGGCACCATCCGGCACCCAACCACGCTGCTTTTGCACAATTTTCAGTGCTTCAATTGACGCAGCACGCGGATCTTCATAGTGGTGTTTTTCTTGCTCAATGGCATTACGTTCTTCCGCACTCAACACAAATTCATCCGGTGTCTGAGCGTCCGTTACGTTAACCACATCAAGACGTGCTTGCTTGTTTGCGTTAAATTCACTTTGCATCGTTAGCGATCCACATCAGACATAACAAAATCGATACTGCCCAGATAGACGATAAGGTCAGAAACCAGGCTGCCGCGGATCACCGATGGTATTTGCTGCAAGTGAGCAAAACTTGGTGTACGAATGCGGGTACGATAGCTCATAGTGCTACCGTCACTGGTCAGGTAATAACTGTTGATACCTTTAGTTGCTTCGATCATCTGGAATGATTCATTGGCAGGCATGACGGGTCCCCATGACACTTGCAAGAAGTGGTTAATCATGGTTTCGATGTGCTGCAAAGCCCGTTCTCTCGGTGGTGGTGTGGTCAGGGGATGATCAGCCTTGAATGGACCTTCCGGCATATTTTTGAGGCACTGCTCAAGGATGCGCATACTCTGACGGATTTCTTCCACTTTCAGCATGACACGGTCATAGCAATCGCCGTTATAGCCTGTTGGTACTTCAAAATCGAAATTTTCATAGCCGGAATAAGGACGCCATTTACGCACATCAAAACCAATACCGGTCGCACGCAGCCCCGCACCGGTAACTCCCCAGTCCAAAGCCTGTTTAGCATTGTAAGCCGCCACTCCAACAGAACGCCCTTTAAGGACACTGTTTTTCAGCGCTGCTTTGACATAAGAATTCAAACGTTTCGGCAGCCAGTCCAGCAATTCACGTAAAAGTTTTTCCCAGCCGCGTGGCAAGTCATGGGCAACACCACCGATTCGGAACCACGCCGGATGCATACGGAACCCAGTAATTGCCTCAACAACATCGTAAACTTTCTGTCGGTCAGTAAAGGCAAAGAAGACGGGGGTCATCGCACCAACGTCTTGGATAAATGTACTGATATAAAGCAGATGGCTATTAATGCGGAACAGCTCAGACAGCATGACACGAATTGTTTTCACGCGATCTGGTACTTCAATACCTGCCAGCTTCTCAACCGCCAGCACATAAGGCATTTCGTTAACACATCCCCCCAGATATTCGATACGATCGGTATAAGGGATATAACTGTGCCATGACTGACGTTCACCCATCTTTTCGGCGCCACGATGGTGGTAGCCAATATCAGGTACGCAATCAACGATTTCTTCGCCATCAAGTTGCAGAACTATGCGGAATGCACCGTGAGCAGAAGGATGGTTTGGGCCAAGGTTAAGGAACATGAAGTCCTCATTATCAGTACTACGCTTCATGCCCCACTCTTCTGGTTTGAAAGTCAGGGCTTCCATCTCCAGATCTTCTTTCTGCTTCGTCAGTATGAAAGGATCGAATTCCGTGGCACGCGCAGAATATTCCTTGCGCAACGGATGGCCTTCCCATGTCGGTGGCATCAAGATACGGCGCAAATTTGGATGGCCGTTGAATGTAATGCCGAACATTTCCCACGTTTCACGTTCATACCAATTAGCATTCGGGAAAATTGACGTGATAGTTGGGATATTCAGATCTTGTTCAATGAGCGCAACTTTCAACATGATGTCACGGTTACGCTCTATGGAAATCAAGTGATAAAACACCGAAAAATCGGCCGTAGGCAAACCTTGTCGGTGAGAGCGCTGACGCTCATCGACACCATGTAAGTCAAACAGCATGACGTAAGGTTTGGGCAACTTTTTCAGGAATGTTATTACTTCCAGTAACTGTTTCCGCTTAACCCAAACAACAGGCATACCGGTACGGGTCGGTTGGATGGTAAAGGCATCCGGGCCAAATTGACGGTTAAGCTCGCTTACAACAGGATCATCAATATGATCTCGTGTTTCCCAAGCAGGTCGTGCGCTTTCTTGCGCTATCTGATCTGTCATCATTCTTCACCACAACGCTTGATCAGGGTTTTTGTAATCGCAACACATTGCTCTGGTTACGCTATATGGCTAAAAGCCTTAAATTTCGTCTGGAGTACGCAGATTTTTCACTGCAATACGTTCACCACGCTTCCGTTCTCTTTCTGATTGCATATTTGCGCGGTAAACCCCCTGATCGCCAACAACCCAAGACAGCGGACGTCGTTCTTTGCCTATGGACTCTTGCAACAGCAACAGTGCCTGCATATAGGCTTCTGGGCGAGGGGGACAGCCAGGAATATAAACATCGACGGGGATAAATTTATCAACCCCTTGAACTACAGAGTAAATATCGTACATACCACCGGAATTTGCACAGGCTCCCATTGAAATAACCCACTTCGGTTCCAGCATTTGATCGTACAAACGTTGAATGACAGGAGCCATTTTGACAAAGCAGGTGCCAGAAACCACCATGAAATCAGCCTGACGGGGAGATGCCCGTAATACTTCTGCACCAAAACGAGCAACATCGTGAACTGCGGTAAATGACGTCACCATTTCCACATAACAGCAAGAAAGCCCGAAGTTGTAGGGCCACAGGGAGTTTTTCCTTCCCCAGTTCACCATATCATGCAGAGCATGTTCCAATTTTCCCATATAGACACTACGGTGAACGTGCTGCTCTAAGGGATCGCTGACAGTTTCCTGTTTTTGCAGGGGATAACGGTCATTCTCACCGTTCGGATCTATGCGGGTGAGCGTATAATCCATCTTTATGCCTCGCTATTACTGCATATGACTGTTGTTGGTATAAGTGTCAGCACTTGGTTTACTGACCTGACGTTTTGAACGTGCGGGGGTCCAATCCAACGCTCCAATACGCGCCAGATAAACCAAGCCTGCCAATAACACCAAAATGAAAATACTTGCTTCGGCAAAGCCTAGCCAACCGCTCTCTTTGATTGAGACGGCCCATGCATACAAGTAAAGGGCTTCAACATCGAAGATAACAAAGAACATGGCAACCAGATAAAACTTCGACGACAGACGTAAACGAGCACTGCCGACAGAATCAATACCTGATTCATAAGGTATGTGTTTTGCCCTGGCTTTCGCTCTGCCCCCCATGAAGTACCCGCCCAGTAGCATGAGCACACACAAACCAAGAGCACCTATTAAGAAAACCGCAAATGCCCAGTGATGGGCTAAAATTCCAGTGGATGTAGACATACTCGTTGCTTACTCATCAAAAGTGGTGTCAAGGTGTCTGCTCTTTTTGCCGGCAGTGTTGCACCACATCGATTCATGGGAAGGGATAACAACCAAATCTGAAGCAGCGCTAATCAATATATCTCATCGCTTGAATCGTCTTGGTTTTTATTCCTCTCAATATATTTGCCATAACGGCAAAAGCACTCATTTATTTATTTACAAACAGCAAACTATTAATTAACAGATTGTGCTGGCATATCGCTAAAACGTGTCAGTCGTATAAGAAAACACCTTCCCGACATAACCAGTCTAACCGATAACTCGACTTTCCTACACTATTATCGCAGGAAAAACCTGTCTTTCCACTGCACTACTTGGGATATTTTTATGATCAAGTGCACAGTTTCATTGAAAAACATTCAACAGATGAACGTAATTCATTCAATTCCTAATAAATTGTTTCTAAAAAGAACTATTGATGTGCGATAAAAAAGCTATTTCTGAAAACAGATTTATTTTATCAATTTAGAAAAATAAAATTTGTTAACAAAGCAACATTCTTTTAACTAAAATTCGAAAGATATAGGAAAATTATTAGGGTATATTTCTTGTTGGAAATATCAGAAATGGGAATGAAAACCGGAGAGGATTATTAATAAGCAATTAACAACAGGCTAATATCTCCATAAGTAAAATGGAAATATTAGCCTATAAACACATAAAACTTATTCGTCTATATCTTCAACAGAAGTTTCATCAATGACTTCAGTTGGTTTGATAGGTTCATCAATAGAATCAATAGATTCATCTATTTCATCTGATTCATCAGACTGAGCCGACGTTACAGTATAAGGTGTTTTCTTATTTTCTATTGCACCAAAAACAGTCAAGACAGATTCATTCTGCTCATTACTGTTACAATACAAAAAGAATTGAATTTCCGGCAGGCGTGGTAAACCGTCAGCTTCACCTAAAATTCTCAGGTCTGCATTATGCATTTCCAGAGGGCGAGCGGTAATACCAACTTCTGCGTTCACAGCCGCACGAATAGCGGATAAGGAGGCAGCTTCATATGCAACGCGACATGAAATACCTGCCATATGCAGCGTATCCAGAGCGAGCTCGCGGAAAGGATTAGCTTCATCCATCACAACCAACGGTATAGGTTCGTTCGTCCGCAATTGGAAATCTGGTGCGCAGTGCCATAAAACAGGCGAAGAACGTAAGATCGTTTTAGGATGGTGGTTAATTTTTGCTGTAGTTAATGCCAAATCAATTTCATGGTTATCCAACATGCTTTCGATAAATTGAGCACGCTTAATACGTACATCAACGGCCACGCGTGGATAGACAGAAGCAATACGGTTCAATAAGAAAGGAAGTAATGTATCAACAGCATCATCTGATACACCTATTCTCAATTCACCTTCCGCATCATTGTAAGTCAATGATGCAGTTGCATCATCATTAGCACGAAGAATTTGACGTGCATAACCAAGAAGTTGAAGCCCATGCTCGGTCAAAAGCTTATTGCGGCCGTGGCGAGCAAATAATTCTCTCCCCACGAGCTGTTCCAACCGCTGCATTTGCTGACTAACAGCTGACTGCGTTCTGGAAACAGCGTTTGCTGCTGCTGCAAAAGTATTTAAGTCCGCAACAGCAACAAAAGTCCTCAACAGATCGAGATCGAGGTTTATTATCTGACGATTCGAATTTATCATCGCATGTATTCGCTTTTTACTGGTCTTTTTTTAATAGCTAATAGTACTAACCTGGTGTTGTTTCGTTACTTCAGCAGTATTAAATAAAATAATGCCGATTATGACATTACTCTACTCTATTTAATAGGGCAAAGGTTTACTGCATTTTTTTATCATTTAGATCATTATGGGTTTTATTTTCTCCTTTCTTAACAAAAATTATGCAATCCAAAAATAAATTAGAGATAAAACTCTATTTACATCACATAATCACCAATTTCCAGTACAAATATCCTTTTTCTGACTTACTTCAAAGAATAACATGATCTGAATTAGCCATACTTAACACCGCCAGCTAATATTAGTATTTTTAATGAGTTAACTTTATCACTGAATAGGCCTGAAAATATTATGGATAAGAATTCAAAAAAATTGTCAAAGTATCATGTGATAAAAACCTAAATTAACTTTACGTCAATAAAGATAAATTATAAGAATACATTATACAAACCTTCTTACTTTTATTGACAAATTAAAATTTACTAAACATATGGGCTAAAAAAACACCTGTCAAAATGTCATCTTCTTCGTTTCTTGTCAACTAAAAACAAGTCATTATACAAAATAAAAAACCAAAAAAATAAACCAACTAGAAATAAAACACCAACAAATCAGGATAATTTAGAGAGCAAACTTATTCATTTATTCTTAAAACAACCGTTTTAACCAAAGATATCAAAGCCTCTTCAAAATATAGATTGAGAAGAGTACATTGATTACTACACTTTTGTATGCTGGGTAGTATCCAATTTTGCCAAGAGGTCAAGGCACTCTATGTTTTCCATTAATAAATCCAACAAATTAGATAATGTCTGCTACGACATCCGGGGGAATACCCTCAAAGAAGCTAAACGACTCGAAGAAGAAGGTAATAAGGTACTGAAATTAAATATTGGAAATCCAGCACCATTTGGATTCGAAGCGCCTGATGAAATTTTAGTCGATGTCATCCGTAATCTATCAACAGCCCAAGGTTATTCTGACTCAAAAGGGTTGTATTCCGCACGCAAGGCGATCGTGCAGCATTACCAAGCCAGAAATATGCTGGATGTTACCGTTGAAGATATCTTTATTGGTAACGGTGTTTCTGAACTTATCGTTCAATCTATGCAGGCTCTGCTGAATACCGGGGACGAAATGTTGGTTCCTGCACCTGATTATCCTCTTTGGACTGCGGCTGTCTCACTTTCCAGCGGTAATGCCGTCCACTATCTATGTGATGAGCAACAAGGGTGGTTTCCTGATTTAGATGACATCCGCCGTAAAATTACTCCGCGTACCCGTGGCATCGTTATTATTAACCCGAACAACCCAACCGGAGCGGTATATAGTAAAGAATTGTTGCTGGAAATAGTAGAAATCGCCCGTCAACATAATCTGATTATTTTTGCCGATGAGATTTATGACAAGATTCTGTACGATGATGCCCAGCACCACTCCATCGCAGCATTAGCACCCGATCTCTTTACTGTGACTTTTAATGGCCTGTCCAAAACCTACCGTGTAGCTGGTTTCCGTCAAGGTTGGATGGTACTGAACGGTCCTAAAAAGCAAGCCAAGGATTATATTGAAGGGTTAGAAATGCTGGCATCAATGCGCCTTTGTGCCAATGTGCCAATGCAGCACGCGATTCAAACAGCATTAGGTGGCTATCAAAGTATCAGTGAATTTATTCTTCCAGGTGGCAGACTCTATGAACAACGCAACCGTGCATGGGAATTGATTAACCAGATCCCAGGGGTCTCCTGTGTGAAACCAATGGGTGCTCTATATATGTTCCCGAAAATAGACATCAAACGTTTCAATATTCATGATGACCAAAAAATGGTATTAGATCTTTTACTACAGGAAAAAGTTTTGCTGGTTCAGGGTACCGCATTTAATTGGCCAGCTCCTGACCATTTCCGCATTGTTACATTGCCGCATGTCACTGACTTGCAAATGGCTATTGATAAATTTTCCCGCTTTATCGGTAACTATCACCAATAACCATAATATTCATTATTTAAAGCCTATCTCGGAAAGTATTAATAAACTAATGGGGTAGGTTATTATTTTGTTATCAAAAGTTTATTTCTCATTCACTGTTATTTCCCTATAAATGAATTTCCATAAATTAATATTCCCTTTATTTTTCATGTTATAGATTACGCAATGGAAGGAATATATTGAGTTAAATCGATATCTAATAGGTTTACTTCCCCTTCCACTCCGACCACAATTAATCAATATTATTCCGCTACAAGAGGAAATTATGAGTCATTTTTTCGCCCAATTATCCCGCCTAAAATTAATTAGCCGTTGGCCTCTTATGCGAAATGTGCGCACAGAAAATGTTTCAGAGCACAGTTTGCAGGTTGCTTTTGTCGCACACGCTCTGGCAATAATCAAAAACCGTAAATTCAATGGTAATGTCAATGCCGAACGGATCGCTTTGCTGGCAATGTATCACGATGCCAGCGAAGTCATTACAGGGGATTTGCCAACGCCCATTAAGTACTACAACCCTCAAATTGCCCATGAATATAAGAAGATAGAAAAAATAGCTCAACAAAAGTTATTGAATATGCTTCCAACTGAACTACAGGATGATTTTCGTTCTATTCTGGATGAACATCACCATACTGAAGAAGAAATCCGCATTATTAAGCAAGCTGATGCGTTATGTGCTTACTTGAAATGTCTGGAAGAACTCTCTGCGGGCAATACTGAGTTCAATCAAGCTAAAAACCGATTAGATAAAACACTGGCAGAACGTCGCAGTGAAGAAATGGATTATTTCATGGATGTATTCGTACCGAGCTTCAGCCTCTCCCTCGATGAAATCAGTTCATAAGTGATGCTTTGCCACGGCTGTAGTTATCTGACAACAGTTATCCGATAGTGGCTATCCAGTTGCGATCAGGTCAGCCAAAATAATTCAATAATGTTAATCTATAACTGTAATGCAGCTCCATATTGATACAGGAGCTGCCCGACAGAAACATTAGAAAGGGAAAAGTATTGGGATAGTCGCCACACTGATTCCCATAACAATTAACGTAAAAGGTACGCCGAGTTTCAGGAAATCGGCGAATCGATATCCGCCAGGCCCAAGCACCAATGTATTAACCGGAGATGAAATCGGTGTCATAAATGCTGCTGAAGCCGCCACACCAATAATCATGGCAAAGGGTAAAGGAGAAACAGCCATTTCATTCGCGGCTGCAATCGCAATCGGAGCCATTAACACTGCCGTCGCCGTATTGGAGATAAACAAGCCGATAACGGCACAAAGTACAAACAAGCACATTAGCATCACCCGCGGCCCCATATTACCTGCGATATCCATCAGCCCGCGGACAATGAGGTCAATCCCCCCTGTTTTCTGCAATGCCAGCGCAAAAGGCATCATACCGACAATCAAAATAATGCTCGGCCAGTGAATGGCACGATAAGCACTCTCCATATCAATACAGCGGAATTTCCCCATTAGCAGACAGGCAATTAACGCAGCAATAAAATTCGGGATTTCATTGGTCAGCATCATAACAACCATCAGGGCAAGGCAGAATAAGGCATGAGGCGCTTGTGAAGCAGCGGGAGCCGCACTTTCCACTTCAATGGGTAGATTCAGTACAATAAAATCGGGGGTTTTCGTTTTCAATGCACGAATCAATTTCCAATCGCCAATCACCAGTAACGTGTCACCAAGCAACAAGGGTTCATCCACTAACTTCCCTTCCAACGCTTTTCCCCCACGACGAATTCCCACTACATTGAGTCCATAACGCGTGCGAAATTTCATACCACGCAATGATTGCCCCAAGAGGTCGGATTCAGGGATCACGGAAACCTCAGCCATACCGACATCACGGGACTGCTCGGAAAAATATTCCCCACGCAATACCATCGGTTCCAGCTGTTGTTCGCTGCAAAACTCCCGTAAATCAACATTACTATCCGACATATCCACCAGCAGAACATCCTGACCCCGCAGCTCTATATCACCAGTAGCAGCAACCATCACCCGACGAAATTTACGCCAACGTTCAATGCCAATGACATTCGCACCATAGCCTGCACGTAACCCTAGCTCATCCAATGTGTGACCAATCAAGGGTGAATCTTGCCGGATAGCAAAACGGCGAGCGCGACCAGATAGTTTATAGTCACGTATCAAATCACGGAATGTCCGATGATAACGTTCGTCCACTGCCTGGTGGCTTTTGCCCCCCAACCAACGACGAGCGACTAACATGTAAACCACACCAGCCATCAAGACTAAAATGCCAATCGGTGTAATGGAGAAGAAATCAAAACCCCGCAGACCTTCGCGCACCAGCTCACTATTGACGACCATATTGGGCGGCGTTGCTACCAAGGTCATCATGCCACTGATCAAGCCCGCAAACCCTAATGGCATCATCAATCGTCCCGGAGAGATTTTCATTCTGGCGGCCACGCTCAAGACAACGGGAATAAATATTGCCACAACCCCGGTTGAACTCATAAAAGCGCCCAGTCCGGCAACCGATAGCATTAACCAGGCCAACATTTTGGTTTCACTGTTACCGGCGACACGAACCAACCAATCCCCCATCTGATAAGCAACCCCGGTTCTCACCAGCCCTTCACCAATGACAAATAAGGCAGCGATCAATAACACATTAGGATCACTAAAACCGACAGTGGCTTCACTTAACGTCAATGTGCCACTCAAGACAAATGCAATGATCACCAATAAAGCCACAACATCCATTCTGACTTTATTGGTGGTGAAAAGCACAATAGCTATTAATAACAGGGTCAATACCCACAACAATTCGCTACTCAATCTGGCCTCTATCAACGATATATTTTAAATATGACCTATCCGCAATATCAAAAGACTACGGATACAAACGTTAACCAGATAAGTAAGCCATTTTTCTCAGGGAAAATCCCTCGTCATGATCAAGAATCATCCTGATTTGTGGTATATGTTCTTCATCTTTCAAGTTGGATATAAAACGCTATTGGGTATAAATCGATATATAACCGCCAGATTTGACAATTTCAATATCTTCCAGATTAGTAATCGTCAAATGGATTTCATCACGACGCGGAATATCTGGCGAATCGTGGACGACAACAACCTGACAGCCCGCATCCAGCCCGGCATGAATTCCCGCAACAGCATCTTCAAAAACCACACACTCCTCTGGCAATAATCCCAATTTTTTAGCGCCCAGCAAATAAGGCTCAGGATTTGGTTTGCCATGTGTGACTGACTCAGCCGTTACCCAGTGCGCAGGTTCCGGCAACTCCGCCATCTTATGACGTTCAGAGGCAAGAGGAACAGTCCCCGATGTCACGATTGCCCACGGAATGTCCAGCGCATTCAATTTATCAATCAGGGCAATGGCACCAGGCAAAGCAGTAATGCCTTCTGTATCTTCTGTTTCAATTTTTTCAATCCATTTGAAAGTGCTGGCGATCTCTTCTTCACTAGCATCTGGCATGAAATGCCGCAGGGATAATATTGCCGGAGTGCCATGAACATAGTTCAATACTTCGTCTCTATCGATCCCCATCTTATCGGCAAACTGAATCCATGCCCGCTCAACCGCAGGCAATGAATCGATCAGAGTACCATCCAAATCGAATAAAAAACCTCTGCATCTCAGTACCAAACCCGACTCCTTCAAACGCAACTATACGTTAATAATCTGCTCAATCTCAACGGCACTCAGATGGTATTGCCGAGGGCAAGAAAACCAAAGCGCCAACATACGCTGATACTTATCCCACATTGGTGCCTGAGCATTAAAGCCATGGCTCCCAGAATCAAAATGAGTATAGCGTCCCTCTGTATTCACCATAAAACGAACATAAGCAAGATAATGCGGTTCTGTCGCCGCATCAAAACCTAAAAAGGCCATACGGCGCTCATCCAGTTCCTGCCGATCTTTAAGATTACTTAATGAAATATGCAGCGCATGATACATTTCCATAATATTAATGATAGGGCGACAAATCTCTTCGGATAACTCACCAAAATCGCGATCCAACTCACGCAATTGTAAACCAAAACCCCATTCGATAACGGTTTGGTAACGACGATAACGTTCAGCATGTTCAGGTTCCAGCATGGACATGAATTTGTATTGAATAGGGGTTCCAGCGGTTTAAATATCATCAAGGAAAGAATTATCCAATTGCCTGAATGCCCGTTTAAGCAATTCAGCCAGCGCAAAGTAAGTCGGGGCATTTTCTATCGGTGCCATTACAATTCCTGCCTGAGCAAATTTTTCCCGAATTTCATAAAACCATTGCAGCAATCTTTCCGGTAACGGTGTTGCCGCACGTTTTCCCAACCACCATAACCCCTGCAACGGCAAACTACAGGCAAACAGCGCTGTCGCCACCGTTGGCCCCAATTGACCACCCAGAGCGATTTGCCATGTCAAAGTAAAAATTGCTAATGGCGGCATAAACCGGATACCAAAGCGAGTCGCCTTAATCACACGATTTTCAGGAAAAATAGGTGCAAGCTGTTTTGCCAGTGGCCAGATTTTCAAATATTGCTGCCCTAATTGCATTCGTTTAAACCAACCTTGGTTAACAGGTGGTGTCGTGTTCATCATAACCTCAATCAATTAAAGGTATAATTTTTAAAAAATCCCTACAAAAGATAAAATCTTTTTTGTAGTATTAATACTATTAAGTATATTTTGTCTTTATTGCTAGCAAACTGTATCCTACACAGACTTTTATGTTGTTGCAGTAGCAAAACAGGAATTTTGACCTTTTTCGCAACAATTGGATTCGGTTTGTTAATAAATTATTTCATTTTTTAACATTGTTCTCATTTTAAGATTAGATCACAACAAGATAATAGGTATTTCCATGTCAAGTAAGCTGGTACTGGTTCTTAACTGCGGTAGCTCCTCCCTGAAATTCGCTATCATCGACCCTGCCAATGGTGAAGAATATCTTTCTGGTTTAGCTGAGTGCTTTAGCCTGCCTGAAGCTCGTATTAAATGGAAAATGGATGGCGCGAAAAACGAAGCGGCTTTAGGAGCCGGCGCAGCACACAGCGAAGCGCTGAACTTCATTGTTAATACTATTTTGGCTGAAAAACCAGAACTTTCTGCACAGATTTCATCCATCGGTCACCGCATTGTTCACGGTGGTGAGAAGTTCACTTCTTCCGTGATTATCACCGATGAAGTTATCAAAGGTATTGAAGCGGCTATTCCATTCGCACCACTGCACAACCCAGCTCACTTGATCGGTATTGCAGAAGCGGAAAAAGCATTCCCTCATCTGGTTGAGAAAAATATTGCAGTATTTGACACTGCATTCCACCAGACTATGCCAGAAGAAGCCTACCTGTACGCACTGCCTTACAACCTGTACAAAGAGCATGGCATCCGTCGCTACGGCGCACATGGCACCAGCCATTTCTATGTTTCCCGCGAAGCAGCTAAAATGCTGGACAAGCCAGTTGAAGAACTGAATGTCATCACCTGCCATTTGGGCAACGGTGGTTCTGTTTCTGCAATCGTCAACGGTCAGTGTGTTGATACTTCCATGGGCCTGACTCCACTGGAAGGTCTGGTCATGGGTACCCGCAGTGGTGACATCGATCCAGCCATCGTATTCCACCTGCACGATGCAATGGGTATGAGCATCGCTCAGATCAACACCCTGCTGACCAAAGAGTCCGGCTTCCAGGGTCTGACCGAAGTCACCAGCGATTGCCGTTACGTAGAAGATAACTACGAAACCAAAGCTGATGCTAAACGTGCTATGGATGTTTACTGCCACCGTCTGGCTAAATACATCGGCGCATACAGCGCACTGATGGAAGGCCGTCTGGACGCGATTATCTTCACTGGTGGCATCGGTGAAAACTCCGCACTGGTTCGTGAACTGACCATGAAGAAAGTTGCTCTGCTGGGCTTCGAATATGACCACGAGCGTAACCTTGCCGCTCGCTTCGGCAAATCAGGTGTTATCACTACAGATAACAGCCGTCCTGCTCTGGTTATCCCAACCAATGAAGAATTGGTCATTGCTCAGGATTCAGCACGCCTGACCGCCTAAGCCACATGATTTTCAAGAACCGCCGGCAATGCTGGTGGTTCTGTATTCATGAGTACGTTCCATAAGTACATTGATTAATATTTCCTTAATAAATATTTCCTTAATAAATATCGCGTTGGCTCATGGTTCGTGTTTCATCTATTTATATAGCATTGAATATATCGCACTGAGTCACATTTATTGACTGACGAGCAACCGTTAAAGAGGTTTCCGTGTCCCGTACAATTATGTTAATCCCTACTGGCACCAGCGTTGGTTTAACCAGTGTCAGTCTGGGTGTTATTCGCTCCATGGAGCAAAAAGGCGTTCGTCTGAGCGTTTTCAAACCTATCGCACAACCACGTCACACAGGTTCTCAGGATCAAACCACCTCCATTATCCGTTCACACTCCAGCATCCATACTGCTGAACCTCTGGATATGGCGCATGTGGAATCAATGCTGACCACTAACAAAAAAGACGTGTTGATGGAAGAGATCGTGGCGCATTACCACGAAAACACCAAAGATGCAGAAGTCGTTCTGATTGAAGGTCTGGTTCCGACCCGCAAACATCCGTTTGCCCAATCTCTGAATTATGAAATCGCCAAGACCCTGAATGCTGAAATCGTATTCGTGACTGCATTGGGGACTAACAGCCCGGAACAGCTGAAAGAGCGTATTGAACTGAGCCGCGCTGAATACGGCGGTATCAAGAATCAAAATATTATCGGTGTTATTGTCAACAAACTGAATGCACCAGTTGACGACCAAGGCCGCACCCGCCCAGATTTGTCTGAGATTTTTGACGAATCAACCAAAGCGACCATTGCGCACATCGATCCAAAAACCATCTTCAAAAACAGCCCGTTGCCAATTCTCGGCTGCATTCCATGGAGTTTCGATCTGATCGCTACCCGTGCGATTGATATGGCCAAGCACCTGAAAGCTGACATCATCAATGAAGGTGCCATCGAAAGCCGTCGCATCAAATCCGTGACTTTCTGTGCCCGCAGCATTCCTAACATGCTGGAATACTTCCGTCCGGGTTCTCTGCTGGTGACTTCTGCTGACCGCCCTGACGTACTGATTACTGCGTGTCTGGCTGCCATGAACGGCATTGACGTTGGTGCTGTATTGCTGACCGGTGGTTACTCAATTGATGAGCCTATCCGTGAACTGTGCGAACGCGCATTCAACACTGGTCTGCCAGTTTTCACAGTAAAAACCAATACATGGCAAACTTCCCTGAATCTGCAAAGTTTCAGCCTCGAAGTTCCGGCTGATGACCACGAGCGTATCGAAAAAATCCAGAACTACGTTGCACAGCACATCAGCAACGAGTGGATCGATTCTCTGGCGGCAACATCAGAGCGCCCGAACCGCCTGTCTCCACCAGCATTCCGCTATCAGCTGACCGAGCTGGCCCGTCAGGCAGGCAAACGTGTCGTCCTGCCAGAAGGTGACGAACCACGTACTGTCAAAGCAGCAGCTATCTGTGCTGAACGTGGCATAGCAGAATGTATCCTGCTGGGCGATCCAGAAGAAATCCGTCGTGTGGCTGCGGCTCAAGGTGTTGAGCTGGGTGCAGGGATTGAGATCGTTAATCCGGCGGCAGTACGTGAACGTTATGTTCCACGTCTGGTTGAGCTGCGCAAGAACAAAGGCATGACCGAAGTGGTTGCCCGCGAACAGCTGGAAGACAACGTGGTTCTGGGAACAATGATGCTGGAGCAAAACGAAGTTGACGGTCTGGTTTCCGGTGCGGTTCATACCACTGCTAACACTATTCGTCCGCCATTACAGTTAATTAAAACTGCGCCAAACAGCTCACTGGTTTCTTCTGTTTTTTTCATGTTGCTGCCAGAGCAAGTATTGGTTTACGGTGACTGTGCGATCAACCCAGATCCAACCGCTGAGCAACTGTCTGAAATCGCTATTCAATCCGCAGATTCTGCAAAAGCGTTTGGTATCGAACCTCGCGTTGCGATGATCTCCTACTCTACCGGCAACTCTGGTGCAGGCAGCGATGTTGAGAAAGTTCGCGAAGCGACCCGTCTGGCACAGGAGAAACGCCCTGACCTGATCATCGACGGCCCATTGCAGTACGACGCAGCTATCATGGCCGACGTGGCGAAATCCAAAGCGCCAAACTCACCAGTTGCTGGTCAGGCTACCGTGTTTATCTTCCCAGATTTGAACACGGGTAACACCACTTATAAAGCGGTACAACGCTCTGCGGATCTGGTCTCTATCGGACCAATGCTGCAAGGCATGCGCAAGCCAGTTAACGATTTGTCCCGTGGCGCACTGGTTGATGATATCGTTTATACTGTTGCACTGACGGCAATTCAGTCAACTCAGCAAGAAAACGCATAATTTTCTAGCGGCATAAAATAGCTCCATGCTGTTGGCATGGGGTTATTTTTTATGATATATCCTGAGCGACCTATCTTTCTGATAAGTGACCACCAAAACTTTTATGAAAACGGTATTTACCTTGCACAATATACCATTTATTACTTTCTGCCGGATTTAGCTCAATATCACCCGAGCTGGCATCGACAAATCCCATATTAAGAAAGACATTTTGTGCATCACCAAGCGGAAGCATTTTCAACTTTCCACTTCTTCCTAATTCCTTAGATTTATTTACTGCGTATTCTATCAGTAAAGCACCGCCTCCTTTGAGACCACAGTGCGTTACCAAAACAACAATTTCAGGTGAGTCAGATAAATCTGAAGTATAAGACAAGATTAAAACACCGACAGGAGAGCCTCTAAAATAGGCAATAATACAATTATATTCATGCTTAGAATCAAATCTTATATCTTGTATTACATTTAATCCTGTTTCAAACATATCCACAGCACAGTAACATCGATTATTCCATTTCTTTTGTTCTTCATCCAATTTTTCATTTTTTTCAGGTACATATTGCCATTTATCTCTTTCTATTTGCATTTTAATTTGCTTAACGGAATTTAATGCCTCTTGTGGAGAAACTTCCCTTAGATTGAGAGATAATCTGTCAATAAAATATGAAGATAGATCAGGGCTGGATTTCCAACTGTTTAACGTACCTTTAGTATATGGATTATTCATATTAAAGGATTTTGACCTTGATACCATAATGCCATTCTCCTCTGGTTATTCATTAACAATAGCTCTCTGGCATAATCTTTTCATTACATGAAATTAAAAAATGATAACGATCATTCTTAAAAGACCAATAGTTACAACTGTAGTACTAACTGTCGTCTGTTGTCATTAAAAAAACGCTAACATCATTACTGATTAAATTCACTGTCTAAAAGATCATATGATATTGATTTCTGATTGTTTATATACAGAGCAGATAAGAGATGAAAATTTTTAGACTTGAAAGACCTGTTCTCTGGATGCTATACATAAAGAAAATATAAATCTATGGGATATATTTTATGAAAGAAATTACTAATGATAACAACGTCTCACTTTTAAAACTCCCCATAAAGAGCCTTTTAAAAAAAAGAAGTTGCTTAGGAACAAACTACTTTCGAGCTGCCAAGATGTCTTCCAATTATCGTTGGTGGAGGCCTATAGCAGAACTATTGATATTTTTTCTGGTTGCAGGGCTCTTGCTTGTACTCTGGACTGTACTTGGGATGTTAATAAACCCACAGATGGTGATATCTGACTACATGTCCGACTTCTTAGGTATCGATAATTCATTCGATCATATATCCCCCAGAAAACCGTTAAATTTTATCATTAGCATGATGACTATCATCCTGCTAATTCCTGCTGTCATGGTAGCTGTTCGTACGGTGGGAAAACGCTCGTTCAAAACTGTTTTGTCAGTAACAGGGCGTTTCAGAACACGGCTTTTTTTGAGGGCTGTAGCTGTGATTGCACTTTTTTTCATAATCCTAGATGCGATTGCGATAATTTTTGTTTTTGATAGTTATCCTGCTTCCGAGTTAAAAGTTGATATATTATCACTCGGTGCATTGCTCCTCGTATTGATATTTATTCCTCTCCAGGCTGCATCCGAAGAGATATTTTTTCGTGGGTTTCTCAGTCAATTCTTTGGAGCATGGACTCCTTATGTAGCTGTACCAATTTTATTCTCACTACCATTTTTTACATTCAGTCATAATTACAACTCACTGGGTCTTATTGAAATTTCGATATTTGCGGTATGCTTGGGGATACTTGCCTGGATAACAGGCGGTCTTGAAATTCCGATAGCTTTTCACATGGTAAACAATATAGTTGTCTTTCTACCCTATTGTTTTGGTATTGTTCCACCAAATCCTAAAGATATCTCAATATCACATTTTGTCATCGGCTCCGCAATGATAATTATCATAACACTTGTGATTGTGTTTTATCCAAAAATTGTAGGTGTACTCAATTGGAGGAACGTGACTCGGTCAGTAAATTAATTACACACATGTGACTTATAATAAAGCCCTACCGCAAGAGAAAGGTCTAGTGGTGGGGCTTAGAAGAGAAACTATTAAAATTGTAATAGGTAACATAACATCATAATACCAAAATATAATAAAAAGGCATTGTCATAGATATAATTTAAAATTAAATTTGATTAATCAATAAAATATTCAATACATCTCTTTATTAGAAAAATAGTCTTAAAAATAAATATCATCTTATTTTATTTCCTGTTATTTGCAAAACGCTAATTTACTATTTCATCATGAGCACTTCTCTGTTGCTTGTTTTTCCGTCTGCGCCACAAAATTTCCAATACCACAAACCACACTGGCGTACCATATAATGCCATACGGGTGTCATAATCAAATATCATAATCACCACCGTAAAGGCAAAAAATATCAAAGTACACCAAGTCATGGGAATACCCATCGGCATTTTATAAATGGATTTTTTATGCAAGTCAGGCCGCTTCTTTCGGTAAGCCAGATAAGCAAGCAATATCATACACCAACTGTAAATAACCATGATGGCTGCGACTGTAGTAACAATAGTAAATAATTTCATTACATTGGGAATGATAAACAACAAAAATACACCACATATCATGCAAATAACCGAGAACATCAAGCTGAAAACAGGAACCGCGCTTTTTATAGAAAGTTGCCCAAATTTACTATGCGCCAACTTTTCCGTCGACAGGCCATAAAGCATTCGGGTACAGGCATATAGCCCACTGTTCGCTGAAGACATAGCCGAAGTCAGCGCGACAAAATTTATCACCGCGGCGGCTGCCGGCAACCCAGCTAGTGCAAACAGTGTCACAAATGGACTCACGTCTGGTGAAATATGTGGCCATGAAGTAACAGCAATAATGCACATGATGGAAAGCACATAAAAGATAATGACTCTAATGGGAATGCTGTTAATAGCTTTCGGTAAAACTTTCTCTGGCTCTTTCGTTTCAGCCGTCACAGTGCCGACCAGCTCAACACCTGTAAAGGAGAAAATGGCAATTTGAAAACCCGCCAGAAACCCGAATACCCCATTCGGCAGGAATACTTCTGGTTCCGTCAAATGACGAACAGAAGCTGTCACGCCATTGGGTGAAGTCCATCCCACAAAAACCATGCCAATGCCAACAATAATCAAAGCAACTATCGCTACGACTTTAATCATGGCAAACCAGAATTCCGTTTCACCAAATAGCCGCACTGAAAAAAAGTTACATAAGCACATTAATCCCAAAATAGACAGTGCCGTTAGCCAAAGCCAACTATTGGGGAACCAATACTGGATATACCCACCGCATACCACAACATCTGCGATGCAACTGACAACCCAGCTCATCCAATAGGTCCATCCCAGAAAATAGCTGGCCTTATCCCCGAGATAATCAGCCACAAAATCGGCGAACGTCCTATAATCCAATTTAGAGAGCAACAACTCCCCCATTGCCCTCATTACCATAAAGGCGAAAAAGCCAATCAAAAGATAAGTCAGAATAATTGAAGTCCCTGATACGGCAATGGTTTTCCCTGTTCCCATAAATAATCCCGTACCAATAGCACCTCCAATTGCAATCAACTGGACATGACGTTTACCTAATCCACGATGAAGTTTCTGCGCACCTGCGGATTGTTCCACAGGCGTTTTTAATGATTTCGTCATCAATAACCTCTACGGCTTGCTTTTTTATGAATTTATTATGTTAATTTCGCCAACAACAAGCCTGCCCGTAGCCCGATAGCAACACGGGCATTAGGAAACAGAATAAAGTTTGCAGGAGATGTGATTTTCCAAGATTGATTTTGCTGGCGAGCGATTTCAAAACCTTCCGCTAATTCAGTGAAGTTTTTAGTATCCTCTGGAATATTGAGCTGAAAACTGTCGTGTTGTTTGATCATTGCATCAACCACGCGATAGCGTTTAAGTGTCGGTTTATCTCGTTTGATTGAAGACAGGCCAGAGATCAAATCCTGCAAAGCCGCTGTAATATTACTGAACCTTGCCAGCTCATTTTGCCCAAAAGGCAATGCCTTACCTATTTCCAACGTGCAACTGTCCGCATTGAAATATCCGCTGGTAAAGTTACTGAACGTACCTCCTGCCGTGTTATGAAACACCAGGGCATCAATATCACTATCTTCCAACCATTGTAAAAACTCAGCGGCATGTTCACGCGTCTGATATGGCAACAAAGCAAATTGCTCATGGCAGGAACCTCGGATTGCGGTATGAAGATCAAGGTGTCTGTGCTTGGCTGATGCCATAACTGCGGGTTCATTAAAAAATTGACGGATAACAGACTCCAGCTCCATTGCGCGCTTCGATTCATTCCCCACAGGGAAGTTTTGATAACGACCGCCAAACATACGGTTGAGATCATTATCAATATATCGCCACCCTTCACGCATAGCGGGTAAGTTGCCGAATATCAACAGAAGGTTTTGCTGCAATGGCAAGTACCCCTGCGCCAGTTGTGACAATAACTGGATAAGGATTTCCACAGGTGCCGTTTCATTACCATGAATTCCGGCTGAGATAATCAGCGTATCAGCTGCTTTTTCAGGTGAAGATGATTGTTGTGATAGCGGTAATTGTTGTGATAGCGGTAATTCTTGTGATAGCGGTAATAGCTGCAACACGCCTTCCGCTAACCACGATGATTTAATTGTTGGCGGAAAACACAAGTTATTTTCAAGCAATTTATTTTCAAGCAATAAGGCCAATAAATCCATTTTATCTCCTGATTAGCGCTGAAACTCGTATATCGAACCAAGCTTGAGGATTTGTGTCAGTTCATCAAGGGCAGAATAGACTTCGTTTAACAGTTGCGGATCGACTAAATCAGCCGCATACAGAGAATCTCGATAATGCCGCTCAACCCATACCGTCAGGCGTTGATACAGTTCTGGTGTCATCAAGGTAGCAGGATTTACCGCCGCCAACTCTTGTTCGTTCAAAACAACCCGGAGTCGCAAACAAGCTGGCCCACCGCCATTACGCATACTTTCCCGCAAGTCAAAGAAGTGGAGCTTATTGATGGGAGAATTTCCTTGCGCAATCAACTTTTGTAAATAGGCCGAGACATTGTGATTTTGACGGCACTCTTCCGGCAAAATCAGCATCATGTTGCCATCTGGTTGGCTCAATAGCTGGCTGTTAAACAAGTAGGATTCGACCACATCTTGAATTTTGACTTGCTCTGTAGGAACTTCAATTGCAATCAAGGTATGCCCAAGCTGCGCCATTTTTTCCCTTAACTCGTCCAATACTGATTGCTGATTCAAGAAAGCCTGCTGATGATAGAAAAGCACATTGCGGTTGCTGACTGCGATAACATCGTTATGAAAAACACCACTATCAATGGCAGCAGGATTTTGTTGGGCAAATACGATTCTGGAACTCTCAAGCTGATGCAGACGGGCAACTGCCTGACTCGCCTCCAGCGTCTGCCGTGCGGGATAACGCCCAGGCGCAATACCTGTCTGTAATGCTTTGCGTCCATAGACAAATAACTGAACACCGGCTTCGCCATACTCATCGCAAAAACGATTATGGTTCGCAGCCCCTTCATCTCCCCAATCTGCATGTTGCGGCAGAGGATCATGATGGACGAAATAATTTTGATCAGAAAACGTCGCTTTCAGGGCACGTGAAGTCGTGATGCTTTCCAGAGAACGATGCAACTTATTATTTAAGTTTGCCACCGTGAAATGGACACGCTGATCCGCGCTATCTGTTGAAGGGGAAACCGTTGCTGCATTTGCAGCCCACATGGAAGAAGCAGAACTGAGATTGGACAGCAATAATGGGGAATATTGTGCTGCTTTATTGAGTACCTGTTCGTCACTGCCCATAAATCCCAGCTGTCGCAAGGCAGGGAGATTAGGGCGTTGCTGCGGGGGCAAAACCCCCTGCACCAATCCCATATCAGACAATGCTTTCATTTTCATCAATCCCTGAAGTGCGGCTTTGCGGGGATTGGACTCTTGCCCCCGATGATTCATGGAAGCCTCATTCCCCATTGATAGTCCGGCATAATGGTGAGTCATTCCCACCAAACCATCAAAATTTGCTTCAATTCCCGACATAATCACCTCTAACATCCTATTTATTAATAAAAAAATTAAGGCTGAAAAAATCAAGACTGGAAGAAATCAAGACTGAAAAAAATCAAGCCCTGGAGCCAATGTTTCCGGCAGAGTCAAATTGTCAGCCGTCAGGGATGCCATCGGCCAAGCGCAATAATCTGCGGCATAATAAGCACTAGGGCGATGATTCCCCGATGCTCCAATACCACCAAACGGTGCTTTACTCGATGCCCCCGTCAGCGGCTTATTCCAATTCACAATCCCCGCTCTCGCCTCCTGCAATAATCGCTGGAACAAAGAGGCATCAGGAGAAATCAGCCCAGAAGCCAGTCCAAACCGTGTATCATTCGCAATCGAGATAGCTTCATCGAAAGTGGCATAGCGCCTTAAAGTCAGCAGAGGGCCGAAATATTCTTCATCGGGGACATTTTTAACCTTGGTCATGTCGATAATGCCGGGAGTCATAAACGTTGAATGCGGATCAGGCTGGGTTAAGGTGAGCAAAGCGATCCCCCCTAAAGCCAGCAACTTGGATTGAGCTTCCCGCAAACTTTCCGCTGCCGCCAAAGAGATTACACCGCCCATAAAAGGCTGAGGCTCAGCATCCCAATGCGCTGGGACAATCTGACCTACGGCATCAAGCAATCGTTGGATTAACGCATCTCCCTTCTCTCCTTGTTTCACCAGCAACCTGCGGGCACATGTACAGCGCTGTCCTGCGGAGATAAACGCGGATTGGATAATGGTATAAACTGCCGCCTCAATATCATCATAATCATCCACAATCAGGGCGTTGTTTCCCCCCATTTCCAACGCCAGCATTTTCTCTGGCTGACCTGCCAGCACACGATGGAAGTGAAATCCCGTTGCTGCACTGCCGGTAAACAACACACCGTCAATTTCACGACTGTCCAGCAACGCTCCGCCGGTTTCCCTCCCCCCTTGAACCAGATTCAGAACGCCTACTGGCAACCCCGCCTTGATCCATAACTCCACGGTTTTTTCGGCTGTTATTGGTGTCAATTCACTGGGTTTGAACACGAGTGTATTACCAGCGATCAACGCAGGAACAATATGCCCATTCGGCAAATGGCCGGGAAAATTATAGGGGCCGAAGATAGCCATGACGCCATGAGGACGATGCTGCAATATTGCCTTACCATCAGGCATGGGCATTTCAGAATACCCTGTCCGCTCTTCCCATGCTTCTATGGAGATAGCAATTTTACCCATCATGGATTGGACTTCTGTCCGTGTTTCCCACAGCGGCTTACTGGTTTCTTCACTGATCACACGGGCGATATTTTCTTTTTCCTGCTTTAACAGCTCAGCGAATGTTTGAATAATTGCAATACGCTTTTCAACCGCCAACCTAGACCACTCTGGAAATGCCTTACGGGCAGATTGGCAGGCATCATCCACCTGACGGGCAGATGCTCCATTTGCCTGCCATATAACCCGTTGATCAACAGGGGAACATTTGGTGACAGGCAATCCCTGCCCTGCTATCCATTCACCGCCAATGTAATTTGCTTGATGATTCATAATGAAAAGCCCTTAATTGTGAAAGCCCTTATTGTGAAAACATTTAAGAGCAAAGAGAAACAAAGCGTATTAGATCGCCATCATTCACATGAAGCGCGTCCATCTCAGCTGAGGTCAGATCCAGTTCATCACCTTCCACGGGATGGGGAAAATTCAAAAGTAACGCTCCGAATTCCTCAAAATGCAGATTAGAAACAATGTGCGGTATGCCATCCTGCGGACGGGGAAAATCTGTAATTTTTTTAACATGTACAAGCCGGCTGGCTTTGACTGTGCGTACATTGTCAATTTCCGCATCCAAGATGGCACCGGCATCAAAAATATCGACGGCACCGTTATAAGAGAACCCTTCTTTTTCTAAAATGGTACGGGCAGGTACGGTATTTTCATGCACCTGACCGATGACCTGACGGGCGTCTTCAGATAATAGGGGGACATAAATCGGGTAGAATGGCATTAATTCCGCAATAAAATTTTTTGTACCAATCCCGGTTAAATAATCCGCCTGCTCAAAAGAAACATTGAAAAAGTGTTGCCCCAGTGCATTCCAAAACGGAGATTCACCTTGGTTATTCACAACCCCACGCATTTCCGCAAAAATAGATTTTGGGAAAAGATGCCTGAATGCAGAAATGAACAGAAACCGGCTTTTGGAAAGAAAAACGCCATTGCCTCCTCCCTGATAATCAGGGTTAAGGAACAACGTACACAATTCGCTGGACCCGGTATAATCCTGCCCGACAATCAGCGTTTCAAATGAATTATAAACCCCCAATTCGCGGGAAGCCCGCACTGATCTATGTACGCGGAAATTGTAGAAAGGCTCTTCCAGCCCAACAGCAACTTCCAGCGCACTGACACCAACAACACGATGCTTTTCCGTGTCTTCCAAGGTAAACAAAAATCCTTGTTGTGCTCGTCCCCTTGCATCGTTGAAAGAATCAATGCTGCGTGAAATCCGTGCCGTCAGATATTCCTGATTATTTGGCAATGTCGTCAGGCCAATGCCAGCACGGGACGAAAGATTGAGGATATCCCCCAGATCTTCATGTTGAACGGATCTAAATAGCATCATGATATCACCTCAAATCGTCTTTTATTCCTGAACAAATCGCTTGAGGGCATTTTCAAGGCGGATGAAACCGTCGTTGATATCCTGCTGTTCGATATTTAACGCAGGAGCAAAACGCAACACATCAGGGCCGGCTATTAAGGCAATCAATCCTTCTTCCGCAGCGATATTGGTCAGGGTCTTCGCTTTGCCCTGATATTTTTTATCCAATTCAGCCCCCAGCAATAACCCTTTCCCACGCAATTCACTGAATACCTGATAACGTTGATTAAGCTCGGACATGCGTCTCATAAATTCACGGTGACGCTCTTGTACCCCCGCAAGAAACTCCGGCTGATTCACCAATTCGATGACTTTACCGGCAACGGCTGCTGCCAGCGGGTTTCCACCAAATGTTGTCCCGTGTGTTCCTGGTTGGAAAGCCTCTGCGATATGTTGTCTAACCAACATGGCACCAATTGGGAACCCACCACCAAGCCCCTTGGCACTGGTCAGAATATCGGGTTCTACGCCAGTTTCCTCATAGGCATACAAATATCCGGTTCGGCCGACACCAGTTTGGATTTCGTCAAAAATCAGCAACGCCTGATGTTGATCACATAACTCCCGCAGTGCTTTCAAAAATGCAGGCTCGGCAGGAATCACACCACCTTCCCCAATAATCGGCTCAACAATCACAGCACAGGTTTTTTCTGATATGTGAGCTTTGATAGCGCCGATATCGTTGAATGGCAGGTGAATAATTTGTTCTGGTAATGGAGCAAAGTCTTGGGAGTATTTAGGCTGGCCGCCTACAGTCACAGTAAATAATGTTCTGCCGTGGAAGGAATTTTCAAATGAAATAATCTCGTTCTTATAATTTCCATATTTATCGAGAGAATATTTTCTGGCAATTTTTAATGCGGCTTCATTCGCTTCTGCACCAGAATTACAGAAAAAAACTTTATCTGCGAATGTATTTTCAACCAGAGATTTAGCCAGTTTTAAAACAGGTTCATTTGTATAACCATTACCAATATGCCAGATGTTTTCCATTTGAAAACTTAATGTATTCTTTAATTCATCATTGGCATGCCCTAATGAATTCACGGCAATTCCACCAGCGAAATCAATGTATTCCTTACTATCCTGATCCCAGACACGCGAACCTTTAGCAACGACCGGAATAAAATTTGCTGGTGAGAAACAGGGAACCATATACTGGTCAAACCAATTTCTTTGAATTGTGTTAGGCATTCGTTTTTCCTCAAATAATTAGGATATAAAAAGAAAAATAAATTTATATATCATTGAATATCATTTTTAATGAATGTTTCCATTTAGATCATCAATTCATTGTTTCGATACATTTCCAATGACATTATTATCGCAAGATTTTTTTATCCTTTTGATTAGTAATTAACCTCATAATCCCTTTGAGACATAACAAAGTCAACACAATAAAATTACAATAAATTTACTTTTATGATGTTTTTCACAATTTATAAAAATGAATTTACTTTAGATTTATGCATCATTTATGCATAAAAAAATAAATAAAAAAGAAGTATATAATCGAAGATAAAGGAAATAGGGTATTACCGCTCAATAATTATTCATAGATCATAGGCACCAATTATGCCCATGATCTAAAAAATGTATTTGCAATTAACAATTTTTACACTAAATATCAATAATATGTTTAAAAATCAAATAATTAAATGAAAACATTCCTATTTTACCCTTATAGCACAATGTAGCTGATGATCTAAGAATGCCAAATTTTCAGGAAAATTAAGGTGACTTTACCCTGTTAACACGGATACCTAAATTTCGATTCCCTACTTGCCCTTATTCCCTAGGAGATACCATGGCTTTTATAGAAATACTTTCTTATTCTGTTTCCCTATCATTCATAGATACCCAATAAATTATATTATTTATTAAAAAACATTACTCAGATAATTTATCTATGAAATTAAGTATTGTTATCATTCACATAGCGAGTTATTTTTATCACAGTTATATTTATTAATATTGCCATGCTATAAATCACGCTTGCAGTTTGATAAGAAAAAAACAACCATAATGGATTGAGTAGACAGACATATGAATTTTCATATTAATTATAACCTTCGACAATGGCTTGTTTTTTATGACTCTAATAGCTTATTTATATCGTCAATCATGGGTATTACTGCTAGTATCGACAATAAGCGCATTAATTAGTGGGTTTGCCGGTGCTTCGATAGTCGGGATGATCAGTCAAGGAGTAACAGAAAAGATCAACCTAACTACATTCCTCTGGGGTTTTTTTGGTATCTGTTTTATTTTTTTTATTACTAAAACCGTATCAGAAATTACATTATCCCATTTAGCCCAATCCACGATTTTTTCATTGCGCCTAAGTTTGAGTAACAAAATCTTACGTGCACCACTCAAAAAACTACACAAACTTGGGCGACACGGTTTATTGGCAGTTTTAACTAAAGACGTCGATGTTTTCGTACATTCCTTTATGTTGGCACCGGCTGTTTTTGGTAATGTCACCCTAATCATAGCCTGTTTTAGTTATTTAGCCTGGATGTCTTGGCAACTGTTTCTCATTCTGGCTGTATTGAGTCTTATCGGAATGTATCTGTTTTATCTGTGGGAAAAACATCCATTGAAATTAATGACACAGATGCGTGATCAAGTAGATAAGATATACCTTAATTTCCAAAGTCTGATTGATGGCAGCAAAGAGCTGCAACTCAATAAACAAAAAGGCAATCTTTTTATCAATAAAGTGATTGCCCCGGCAGCTAAAGTATTCCAAGAGATCTGTATTAAAGCAAACACCAGCTATGCCTGGGTCATTAACGCCAGTGCGGTTACATTCTATGTCATTATTGGCTTAATCGTCTTTGTCATTCCAATTTGGATCCCTCAAGAACCATCAACGCTGGTTACTGTATCGCTGCTTGTTCTCTTCTTATCAGGCCCGATCAGTGAGGTTATCGGCGCAATTCCAGAACTGAGGGCAGCGGAAGTCTCATTGAATAAAATGCGTCGCCTTGATAGCCAGCTGGAAGAAGTACTGTCCGTGCAAATTGAAGGCCCTAGCCCATTCAAAAGCCAACAGCCAATAGAGCTTGAACTAAAAGATGTTATTCACCATTACACGACTGATAAAGAGGATCGCCAGTTCGCACTCGGCCCATTGAGTTTGAAAATATCACAAAGCGAAATTGTTTTCATTGTCGGTGGGAACGGCAGTGGGAAAACAACGCTTGCCATGTTACTTGTTGGTCTGTTTGAACAAGAATCTGGTTCAATCTTACTAAACGGTGTACAAGTAACGTCTTCTAATAATGAGCATTATCGTCAAAATTTTGCTGCTGTTTTTTCTGATTACCATCTATTTGAGCAATTACTCAATAGCGATGCGAATGTCACCGAAAAGGCAACACATTATATTGAAGCACTAAACATGGCACACAAAGTTAAAATCGTTGATGGCGGATTTTCCACAACTAATCTTTCTGCGGGTCAACGGAAACGACTGGCATTAGTGTCAGCCTATTTAGAAGACCGTCCTATTTATCTATTTGATGAGTGGGCCGCCGACCAAGATCCGGTATTTAAACGCTTATTCTATACTGAGCTACTACCTGAATTAAAAGCCAGTGGTAAAACTGTCATAATTATCAGCCATGATGATGCTTACTTTGATATTGCCGATCGTATTATCAAATTAGATGATGGTCATATCAAAGAAATAAGTAATAAAAACCATTACACCCCATGAATTTCAAATTCCAATGTAAGATTAAAGATGAATGACATAGTTGATTAAAATATAATCGACAACAATGAAATTGAAATTAAATAATATAAAATGAAATAAAGCTCAATAGCAAAGAGTCTATTTTATTAGGCTCTTATTTCACTTTATATACCCAATAAAACTTGAGTTACGACATGAACATAAAATCACCATCAACAATAAACTTTAACACATAACGCCTATAATAAAATTAGACACATTAGAAAAACACTATTAGAAATGTGTAATAAAAAAATTTAATGTAAGATTATCTAATATTGCAAGGAACATAATTTCTTTCAGAGATGAAATGGAATTAAGCAAACATGAAAAATAAGACTGTTCTTTTTTATTAGAATGGTCAGCTATTTTTATGCTGCTTGTTCTGGATACATAACTATTTATACCAAACAGTACTAAATATAGTGTTTTTTTAACAGGAATAGGCTTGCCGTCTATTTCATGGGCTATTTTTATCAGTTTAAACTCGAGTGTGATTTTTTGTTTTATCAGTTCTCATGTTTTTATTTTTAATGTACCCATAAAAGGGAGCTATAGAATGAATTACCCTGAAAAATTGAAACCATTCCCTTTATCGGAAGCTCAAAGCAGCCGCTGGTTTCAATATCAAATTGATCCTGACAAACGAGGTCAAAATAATAGTGCATTTTGTGCTCGCATTAAAGGCTTAACAACTGAGAGCCTAGAAGAAGCTCTCAATAAATTGGTAGAAAGACACCCGATGCTGCGAGCAAGTTTTGGTCTATATCACGGCGAATTGGGCTATTGCATCGCAGACAGTTCTGAAATCACGCTCACAATACATGATGCCCAACATCTTAGCGAAGAGACTCTTAAACAACGTGTTCAAGACGATTGCTGGCACCCGTTTGATTTAGCACACCCGCTTCGGGTTTACGCCAGTTGGTATCAATGCAATCCACAAGAAAGCGTCATGGTGCTGACCTTTGATCATCTGGCCGTTGATGGCTGGTCTTATTGGGTACTGTTAGATGAACTTGATGCACTGCTTTGTGCAAAACCTCTGGAACCCGCCCCCGAAAATCGTTTCCATAATTATGTGGAATGGCAGCAAAAATGGTTAAACAGTGCCAGTGCCAAAAAACAACAACAATTCTGGCAAAATACGCTGTCAGGTAATTTAGCCGTATCACAATGGCCGCCTAAAAACAGCACCCTGCCGACCACTGGAAAAGTATCCTTAAATAAAATAATAGGCAAGTCACTGACGCATAAACTGCAAGCGCTGGCCCAAAAATATGATAACAGCCTGTTTGCTATCTTTCTGGCTGCCTACCAAATCCTCCTGAGCCGTTATACCGAAGTGGATGACGTCATTATCGGTTCCATCATGCCGGGAAGAGGCCGTGCCCGCTGGGGAAAATTGGTTGGTGAATTTATCAATCCCGTCGCCTTACGCTGCCAGATAGACGGTGATATGACGGTACAAGAACACATCACACAAGCCACTAAAACCATCCGTCAGGGTATTGAAAATCAGAAATATCCCTTCTCCAAGGTGCTGGAACAACTGAAATTGCAACGCAATGCAGAAGTGCATCCCGTCTTCCAGACAGTCATGATATTCCAAAAAGCCAGATACATTGGCGATTTGACTACACTCTGGATGGCAGAAAATGACAATGTCACGGTACAGTGGGGAAATGCAGAGTTGCGGCCTTTTCCTTACCCTTTATATGCCGATGTCCCTGTTCCATTAATGATGAATGTCTTGGAAGTCGGTGATCAAATCGGTTATGCCTTTCATTATGATACTGCAATATTTGATGCCGAATTCATCTCCCGGTTTATGCAGAATCTCTTAACCCTACTGGAAACAATGGTGGATGATGAACAACTGTCAGTTAATCGTTTACCATTGATGGATGAACAAACTCGTCAGCAAGTCATCCATGATTTTAACGACACAGAAAAACCTTTCCCGCAACACGCTTTAATTCATCAACTTATTGAACAACAAGTGGAACGTAACCCGGCTGCAACAGCATTGCTGTATGGTAATACTCAACTCAGTTACATGGAGTTGAATCAGCGAGCTAACCAACTGGCCCACGCCCTTGTCGAAGCGGGTATTCATCCAGATGATCGCATTGCTATCTGTATGGAACGCAGTTTGGATATGGTCATTGCCCTATTGGGGGTTTTAAAAGCCGGCGCTGCTTATGTGCCACTCGACCCTGAATATCCTACCGATAGACTTGCCTATGTTTTATCAGACAGTGAACCTGTGATCCTGCTGACTCATCTTGGCTTGCAAGAAAAACTGCCAGCGACCGAAATTCCTGTCTGGCTTTTGGATAATCCAACCATTCAGGCCAACATCACTTGCCAATCCGACGACAATTTAGAGGCCGCTCGTTTGGGGCTGACATCGCGTCATATGGCCTATGTGCTCTACACTTCTGGCTCTACGGGTTTACCCAAAGGGGTTATGGTAGAACATATTGGGGTGGTTAACCTGCTGCTCTCAATGCAGGAAATACTGCAAATTACTGCCGATGACACGATGCTCGCCTCCACAACCATTGGCTTTGATATCGCCGGGCTGGAACTCTACTTACCCTTGTTCATCGGCAGCCGCATTGTCTTAGCACCATCACTGGCGGCTAAAGATCCTAAGCAATTGGAAGAGTTGATCGCAGCAAATAACATCAAAATTGTACAGGCGACCCCCACCTCCTGGCGAATGCTGCTCGATTCCGGCTGGACAGGCGCAAACATCAAAGCATTAAGTGGCGGAGAAGCACTGCCACACGAATTGGCACAGCGTTTAAGAGAAAAAGTCAGTGGCCTGTGGAATCTATACGGGCCGACAGAAACAACTATCTGGTCAACGGCATCCAGCAACCTTTTGATGGAGCAGCTGGACAACTATCACACTCAATCTCAAATAACGATTGGCCGTCCGATAGCCAATACCCAGATCTATTTGCTTGATAAGCATAACCAGCCCGTTCCTATTGGGGTAATCGGTGAAATTCATATCGGTGGTATTGGATTGGCACGCGGTTATTTGAATTTACCTGAATTGACCGCTGAGCGTTTTATTGCTGATCCATTTAAGACCAATCCATTTAAGACCGATCCATTCAGTACTGATCCTGATGCTCGTCTGTACAAAACGGGGGATCTGGGGCGCTGGCTACCGGATGGCAGCATCGCCTATCTGGGACGCAACGATTTCCAAGTCAAAATTCGCGGATTACGCATTGAACTGGGCGAGATTGAAACCCGCCTGATCCAATGCGCTGACATTTGTGAAGCCGTGGTGATCGCCCGTGAAAACGGCGTGGGAGATAAACGTTTGGTCGCCTATTTGATCCCAAATAAGGATTGCACACCGGGCATCTCTCAACTACGTGAACAATTAAGCAAAAATCTCGCCGATTACATGATACCGAGCGCATTTGTGATGATGGAGGCTTTTCCTCTCTCTCCAAATGGCAAACTTGATCGCAAATCTCTGCCTGCTCCCGATCATTCAGCCATGTCAACCCGTGAATATGTGGCGCCAGAAGGCGAAACCGAAGAACAATTGGCCGCCATTTGGAAAGAACTATTGGGATTGGATCGGGTCAGTCGCTATGACAATTTCTTCGAATTGGGCGGTCATTCTCTGTTGGTGCTACAGCTACAGTCGCAAATCAAGAAAACATTTGATGCTGAATTATCCATTCATCAACTGTTTTCCCATTCAACCCTCTGTCAGCTTGAAGAATGCATTATCGACTCTCTATTACTGCAATTCGATTCAGAGTCTCTGCAAGATATTTATAAATCAATGAATTAGATTTTACTTTACATTGTTTTGAGTGGTGATAATCAAATGAATAATAACGAGCTTTCATCTCTACCATTAGCTGAACGCAGAAGACTACTTGAGTTAGCCAAATCAGCAAAACTGACCCGCCAGTCTACTCAAAAAGCAGAAATCACGCCCCAAGCACGTGCCCAATCGAGCGATAATGGTAGTGGCGTGCCATTATCCTGGACACAACAACGCTTATGGTTCCTGGCTCAATTAGATCCTGCCGCACAAACGGCATACCATATGTCAGTAGGGCTGAACCTACAAGGCAAACTGAATCTGAAAGCCTTGCAAGCGGCCTTGGATCGCATTGTGGCACGCCATGAAATTTTGCGTACAACTATCGTGACGGTAGAAGACGAAGCACAGCAAATCATTAGTAATACCGATTGTGGTTTTCCCCTGATACAAGAAGATTTCAGCCAGCTATCTTCTTCAGAACGGCAGGCTGCAATTGAAAAAGCGGCCTATCTTGAGGCAAATCATCCCTTTGATTTTGTTAATGGCCCGTTGGCACGGGGACGGTTGCTCAAACTGGCAGAAGAGCAGCATATCCTGCTATTAACTCAGCATCATATTATCTCTGATGGTTGGTCAGTCAGTGTATTTATGCAAGAACTGTCCACACTTTATCACGCATTTAGTCAAGGGCAGCCAGATCCAATGCCAGCCCTGACAATTCAGTATGCTGATTATGTTCTCTGGCAGAAAAATTGGTTACAGGGGGAAGTGCTGGAAAAACAAGTTAATTTCTGGCGCAACACTCTGCAAGACGCTCCCACCCTTCTGGAATTACCCACTGATCGGCCACGCCCAGCGAAGCAGAGCTATATCGGTGGACGCGTTAATATTGCGCTATCACCAACATTACAGGCAGGTTTAAAAGATCTCAGCCAGCGTCATGGAACCACCTTGTTCATGACCTTATTGGCCGGATGGGCTACGTTGCTTTCCCGCATCAGTGGTCAGGATGATATTGTGATTGGTACTCCTGTCGCTAATCGTCAACAACCTGAATTAGCCCCTTTAATCGGGTTCTTTGCCAATACATTGGCACTACGGGTGCAATTGCATGATAACCCCAGTGTCAGTGAACTGTTGGCACAAGTGAAAAAACAAGCAATCAATGCATTCGCTCACCAGAATATGCCTTTCGAACAATTGGTCGAAACCCTGCAACCTCCGCGCAGCCTGAGCCATAGTCCAATTTTTCAGGTCATGCTGGCAACAAATAATACGCCGGGACAACGGCATTTCGAGCTGCCCGGATTAGTGCTGGAGGAACGACCATTAATCCGAGACAGTTCTTACTTTGATCTGACATTAACTCTGGATGAAACTGAAAATGGTTTAGTGGGTGATCTGGAATATGCCAGTGATCTGTTCGATCACACGACGATTGAGCGCATAGTCAACCACTTGAACATTTTGCTGGCAGCGATGGTAGCTGATGACAACCAACGAGTGGCTGAATTGCCGCTGATGGCACCACAACAGAGCAAACAGTTGTTGGTAGATTTTAACGACACCGCTCTTACTTACCCGCAGGATAAGCTGATCCATCAGCTATTTGAACAGCAGGCAGAATTGATGCCTGAAGCGATTGCCTTGGTGTATCAAGATACTCAACTGAGTTATGCGGAGTTGAATCAGCGTGCCAACCAACTGGCACACAGCATGATTGCCTTTGGCATACACCCGGATGATCGCGTGGCTCTGTGTGTCGGACGCGGTCTGGATATGATTATTGGCATGTTGGGTATTCTCAAAGCAGGTGCGGGCTATATTCCCCTAGATCCGGAATACCCTGCCGAACGACTGGCTTATCAGTTGTCAGACAGCATCCCAAGGTTATTGCTGACCCAACAACATTTACAGGCAACTTTACCGGTGACGAAAGTTCCGGTCTGGTTACTGGATGATGAAAATCATCTGAATACCGTGGCACAACAGCCGACACATAATCCTGATGCCAGCCAATTAGGTCTTCTGCCACACCATCTGGCCTATATCATCTACACCTCTGGTTCAACCGGGCTGCCAAAAGGCGTCATGCTGGAACACCGCAATGTGGTCAACTTTATCCATGCCCAGCATCAAATCAGCCAACCCCAGCCGGAGGATCGCATTCTGCAATTTGCGACCATGGCATTTGACACCTCAGTGTCTGATATTTTCCCGACTCTGGCCGCAGGCGCGACTTTAGTCCTGCGCCCTGCACATATCCGCGTACCAGATGCAGAATTTATCGACTTTTTAAACCAACAAAAGATCACCATTATAGATGTGCCGACGGCTTTCTGGCATCAATGGGTACAGGAGATGAAAGCTGATCGCACAGGTTTCAGTCCCTACCTGAATACGGTCATTGTTGGCGGTGAGAAAGCAGAATACCGTCATTTAGTGAGTTGGCAGTCTCTGCCAGATACGCAATTCTGTCGCTGGATCAACTCTTACGGCCCGACTGAAACCACCGTTACAGCCACAAATCTGATTTTAGGTGATAATGCTTACTCCATCACCGACACCATTCCGATTGGTCACCCAAACGCCAATACTCAAATCTATATTCTGGATACATTCTGGCAACCTGTCCCCATCGGCGTCAGCGGAGAAATGTATATTGGAGGGGACGGTGTCGCACGCGGTTACTTAAACCGTCCAGAATTGACGGCAGAACGCTTTGTGCCCGATCCATTCAGTAAAGAACCCGATGCTCGCATGTATAAAAGCGGTGATCTGGGGCGCTGGCTGCCAGACGGTAACATTGAATATTTAGGACGCAATGATTTTCAGGTCAAAATACGTGGCTTCCGTATTGAATTGGGAGAAATCGAAGCGCAACTGGCAATTTGCGACGGCGTCAAAGATGTTGTAGTCATTGCCCGTGAAGAAGCGACCGGCGATAAACGTCTGGTGGCCTACCTGATACCACAGCCGGATGTTACGCTCATCCCTTCTCATCTGCGTGAGCAATTGACCATCCATCTGATGGAGCACATGATCCCCAGTGCATTTGTCATATTGGACACTTTCCCGCTGACCGGCAGTGGTAAGTTAGATCGCAAAGCCCTGCCTGCACCGGATCGTACTGCGATTGCCAGCCGTGAATACGAAGCGCCCCAAGGGGAAATCGAACAGAAACTGGCGGAAGTCTGGCAATCCCTGCTTGGGCTGGAGCAAGTGGGACGCCATGACAATTTCTTTGAGCTGGGTGGGCACTCTTTGCTGACCGTGCAAATGGCTTCCCGCTTACGCCAGGTTTTCAACACTAAATTGGACTTACAGGATCTGTTTACGCGTCCAATCTTGTCAGATTTAGCGCAATCACTGAGTACAGCCAGCCATGCATTATCATCACACCAGCCAACCCAACAGGTGATATTACCTGTCAGCCGACAACAAGCGCTTCCGCTCTCTTGGGCACAACAACGCCTGTGGTTCCTGGCACAGTTAGATTCTGCCGCCCAGACGGCGTACCACATATCTGGGGGATTGCGCCTGAAAGGCCAGCTAAACCTGAACGCCCTGCAAGCTACTCTGGACAGAATTGTCGCCCGCCATGAAATTCTGCGCACAACCATCAAAATGGTGGAGGGTACAGCCCGGCAAATCATTGCTGATGCGGATCGTGGTTTCAATTTAACCATTAAAGATTTCAGCCTGTTAACTGAGGCAGAAAAACAGGCTGCCATTGATGAAGCCGCTCAGTTTGAAACTAACCATCCCTTTGATTTTGCACTGGAACCATTAATTCGCGGCCAATTGCTGAAACTCACCCATGATGAACATGTTCTGCTGTTGACTCAGCACCACATGATTTCTGATGGCTGGTCATTAAACGTCTTAATCTATGAGCTGACAACCCTCTATCGTGCTTTCATTCAGGGACAAGACGATCCGCTGCCTGCGCTGACCGTGCAATATGCTGATTATGCCCTCTGGCAGCGGCAATGGCTGCAAGGTGAATTGTTGGAAAAACAGGTCAATTTCTGGCGAGAAGCACTACAAGGTGCTCCTGCTTTACTGGAATTGCCGACAGACAGAGCACGTCCTGCGGTTCAGAGCTATCGCGGGGATCAAGTCACATTTACTCTTTCACCTGAATTAAGTGATGGCTTAAAGGCGTTGAGCCAGCGCCACAGTTCCACATTATTCATGACATTGCTGGCAGCTTGGTCAGTCTTGCTTGCCCGCATCAGTGGTCAACAAGATATTATCATTGGGACACCTGTCGCTAACCGACAGCACAGCGAATTAGAACCGTTGATCGGTTTCTTCGCCAATACGCTGGCGCTCAGGGTTAAACTGGAAGATAATTCCACAGTCAGCTCGTTATTGGCACAAGTAAAAGCTCATGCACTGGAAGCCTATGTGCATCAGGATTTGCCATTCGAACAACTGGTTGAAGCGCTGCAACCGCCGCGTAGCCTGAGTCATAGCCCAATATTTCAGGTTATGCTCGCGCTGGATAACACACCAATACAGCAAACCCTTGAGTTATCCGATTTAGTGCTGGATGAACTGCCATCAACCCGAAACAGTACTCATTTCGATTTGTCACTTTCCATGAACGATACCGATAATGGTTTGGTCGGTGAATTGGAATATGCCAGTGATCTGTTTGATCGTGCCAGTATTGAACGGCTCGCAAGTTATCTGCAAACTCTGCTGACAGCAATGGTTGAAGATGATTCTCTGCGAGTGGAAGATTTACCGTTGCTGCAAGCGCAACAACGCAACCAATTATTGGTGGACTTCAACGATACAGCGCTGGTTTATCCGCAAGAGCTGCTGATCCATCAACTGTTCGAGCAACAAGCAGAACAGACACCTGATGCAATCGCATTAGTGTTCGGTGATAGCCAACTGAGCTACGATGAATTGAACCGTCATGCCAACCAACTGGCACATCACCTGATTGCGTCTGGTGTTCTCCCTGATGACCGCATCGCTATCTGTGCCGATCGCAGTCTGGATATGATCATTGGCATGTACGGCATCCTCAAAGCAGGTGCGGGCTATATTCCCCTCGATCCGGAATATCCCGCCGAACGACTGGCCTATCAGTTATCAGACAGCAAGCCTGCATTGTTGTTGACTCAGCATCATTTACAGGCGCGTTTGCCAGTGCAGGACATACCTGTCTTGCTACTGGACGATAACAACCATCGTAACGCCGTGGCGCAACAGCACAGCCATAACCCTGATGCCCACAAGATGGGGTTACAGCCACATCATCTGGCCTATATTATTTATACCTCCGGCTCCACCGGACAACCCAAAGGGGTCATGCTGGAGCACCGCAACGTAGTGAACTTTATCCATGCCCAGCACCAGACTAGCGAACCACAGCCGGGCGACCGTATCCTGCAATTTGCGACCGTAGCATTTGATACCTCAGTGTCTGATATTTTTCCTACCCTTGCATCGGGAGCGACACTGGTTCTGCGTCCGCCTCATGTCCGAATTCCGGATATGACATTCGTGGCATTCTTGCGCGAGCAGAAGATCACCATCATGGATATGCCTACCGCCTTCTGGCACCACTGGGTACAGGAAATGATTGCGGGTCGCAGTGGTTTCAGCCCTTATCTGCACACCATCATTGTGGGTGGCGAGAAAGCAGAATACCGTCATTTAATGAATTGGCTGTCCAGTCCGGAAACCCAATCCTGCCGCTGGATTAACTCCTATGGCCCGACGGAAACGACGGTTATTGCCACAACTCTGAAACTGGACAGCAAAAATCCACTGCACCTCGAAAGTGTCATCCCGATTGGTTATCCTCTGCCCAATACCCGAATTTATATTCTGGATACTCACGGCCAACCCGTTCCTATCGGTGTCAGTGGCGAAATCCATATTGGTGGCGCAGGCATTGCCCGTGGTTATCTGAACCGACCCGATTTGACGGCAGAGAAATTTGTTACTGACCCGTTCAGCGAACAAGCAGATGCCCGTATGTATAAAACGGGAGATCTGGGACGCTGGCTGCCCAATGGCACCATTGAATATCTGGGACGCAACGATTTTCAGGTCAAGATACGTGGCTTCCGCATTGAATTGGGCGAAATTGAAACCCAGTTGGCGGCATGTGAAGGTGTCAGCGACGCCGTCGTCATTGCCCGCGAAGAAGGCATGGGTGACAAGCGTCTGGTCGCTTACCTCATTCCACAATCAGGCGTTACACTCAACCCTGCCCATCTGCGTGAGCAACTGAGCACCAGCCTGATGGAACATATGCTGCCCAGTGCATTTGTGATTCTGGATGCTTTCCCACTATCCGCCAACGGCAAACTGGATCGCAAAGCCCTGCCGGCACCGGATCAGTCGGCCATCGTCAGCCGCGAATATGAAGCGCCACAAGGAGAAACCGAGCAAAAACTGGCGACAGTCTGGCAATCCCTGCTGGGCTTGGAACAGGTAGGGCGCCATGACAACTTCTTTGAACTGGGCGGACATTCATTGCTGGTGGTCAATTTGATTGAGGAACTGCGCCAGCACGATCTATTCCTTGATGTCAGCACAGTCTTCTCTGCACCAACACTGGCAGCTATGAGCGCGCGTTTAAATCAGAATGCGGCTCAAGGCGTTACCGAACTGACTGTTCCGCCAAACCTGATCCACGAAGATAGCCAAACTATTACACCAGACATGCTGCCACTGGTAGAATTGACACAAAACCAGATCGAGCAGATTGTAAACCTCGTTCCTGAAGGGGTTGCCAATATTCAGGACATCTATCCTCTGGGACCATTGCAGGCGGGCATCCTGTTTCACCATTTGCTGGAAACAGAAGGCGATATTTATCTGGACAGTCAGCTCATGGCATTTGACAGCCGGACTCGTCTGGATACTTTCTTGAACGTGCTTCAACAAGTGATTGACCGACACGATATCCTGCGCAGTGCTGTGTACTGGCAAGAACTGCCGGAACCTGTTCAGGTCGTTTATCGTCGTGCGCCGTTGCCGATTATTGAACTCAAGCTGTCAGCACAAGAAAGCGCAGAAACACAATTACGCCGTCTCACTGATCCTCGCACGGTACGGATAGTGATCACCAAAGCCCCACTTCTGACGGCACATATTGCTCAAGATCCTGAGTCTGGACAATGGTTGCTCTCCTTACTGCACCACCACTTAGTTTGTGACCACATTTCATTAGGAATGATCTTCAATGAAATTCAGGCTCTGATATTGGGAGAAAATGACAGTCTGCCGGCTCCCCTGCCTTACCGTAATTTCATCGCCCAAACCCGCAGCGTGCCGCTGGAAGTTCATCAAACCTATTTCCGCGAACAGCTCGGGGATGTCGATGAGCCAACCCTGCCGTTTGGATTACTTGATGTACAAGGCAGTAATCGTGATGAAATCAGTCTCAACGAAAGTGAGTTCGATGAAAGCCATATCAATGCAAATATTCATGCAATAGTAGAAAATACCGTCACACTGGATAGCGAACTCGCCCACAATCTGCGTAATTGCGCCCGTCAATTGGGCATGAGTTCTGCTGTACTGTTCCATGTCGCATGGGCACAAGTATTGGCCCGATGCAGCGGACGGGATGATGTCGTATTTGGTACGGTTCTGCTGGGACGTTTACAGGGCGGTGTTGGGGCTTCCGAAGTGCTCGGTATGTTTATCAATACCCTGCCTATCCGTGTTCGGCTACAGGCCCGCACCGTCAAAGAAGCTGTACAACAAACCCATCAGCAACTCAGTGAATTACTCGCTCACGAGCAGGCATCACTGGCTGTTGCCCAGCGTTGCAGTGGCATTCAGGCACCATTACCGCTGTTTAACAGCCTGCTGAACTTCCGCCATAGCCCACACAATGAGTCTCAAGCTGAATCGCTGGCTTGGGAAGGCATGCAGATACTCAGTGGCGAAGAACGCAGTAACTATCCGCTGTCGCTGGATATTGATGATTTTGACGATGGATTTGCGCTCACCGCACAGTGCAGTCAGCAGATTAATCCGGCGCGTATCAATGCCTATATGGATATGGCTTTAAAAGGAATTGTCGCAGCCCTGCAACATGCACCGGAGCAGAAAATTGAATCGCTCGATATTCTGTCTCCAGAAGAACGCACTCAATTACTGGAAACATTTAACGATACCGCTGTCGAACATCCGCAAGATGTCTTAATCCACCAGTTGCTTGAACAGCAAGTGGAACGGATACCGGATGCCACCGCGTTGGTGTTTGGGGACAGCCAATTGAGTTATGCCGAACTGAACCACCACGCCAATCAACTGGCACATCAGCTCATTGCATCCGGCGTCCGCCCTGATGATCGCGTAGCCATTTGTGTCGACCGCAGTCTGGATATGATCATTGGCATGTACGGTATCCTCAAGGCTGGTGCGGGTTATATTCCGCTCGATCCTGAATACCCTGCCGAACGACTGGCTTACCAGCTATCGGACAGCCAGCCTGCGCTATTGCTGACTCAGACGAACTTACAAGAACTTTTGCCAACACAAGGCATGCCTGTCTGGTTGCTGGATGATGAAACTCACCGCATTAATGTGGCAAAACAGCCCGACCATAACCCTGATGCCAGCCAAATAGGTCTCCAGCCACATCATCTGGCCTATATCATCTATACTTCCGGCTCAACCGGACAACCTAAAGGGGTCATGCTGGAGCACCGCAATGTGGTGAATTTTATTCATGCCCAGCACCAGACCAGTGAGCCTGAATTGGGTGATCGCATCCTGCAATTTGCGACCGTGGCATTTGATACTTCGGTATCTGATATTTTCCCTACCCTTGCATCGGGAGCCACACTGGTTCTGCGCCCGCCTCATATCAGAGTACCGGACGCAACCTTTGTCACCTTCTTGCGCGAGCAGAAGATCACCATCATGGATATGCCAACTGCCTTCTGGCACCACTGGGTACAGGAGATGATGGCGGGTCGCAGTGGTTTCAGCCCCTATCTGCATACCATCATTGTGGGTGGTGAGAAAGCGGAGCATCGTCATTTAATGAGCTGGCTGTCCAGCCCGGAAACCCACTCCTGCCGTTGGGTCAACTCCTATGGCCCGACTGAAACAACGGTTATTGTCACCACACTGACGGTAGATGACAGGCAGGTTCCGTATACCAATGACAACATTCCGATTGGTCGCCCGTTGCCCAATACCCGTATCTATATTTTGGATACCCTCGGTCAGCCTGTCCCCGTCGGTGTCAGTGGTGAAATTCACATCGGTGGTTTGGGTGTTGCACGGGGTTATCTGAATAAGCCGGAGATGACAGAAGAAAAATTTATTTCTGATCCATTCAGCGAACAAACAGATGCCCGTATGTATAAAACGGGGGATCTGGGACGCTGGCTGCCAAACGGCATGATTGAATATCTGGGACGCAACGATTTTCAGGTCAAGATACGTGGCTTCCGCATTGAGCTGGGAGAAATTGAGGCACAACTGGCCGCCTGTGAAGGCGTCAGGGATGCCGTGGTGATCGCCCGCGAAGAAGAAACCGGGGACAAACGTCTGGTGGCGTATGTCATACCACAATCCGACTTTACGCCCGATGCCAACAGCCTGCGCGAACAACTGAATACCCATCTGGCCAGCTATATGGTGCCCAACGCGTTTGTCATGCTGGAATCCTTCCCGCTGACCGGAAGTGGCAAATTAGATCGCAAAGCACTGCCAGCGCCGGATCGTTCAGCCATCGCCAGCCGTGAATACGAAGCACCTCAAGGTGAAATCGAACAGCAGATCGCCGCCATCCTACAAGGCTTATTGGGGTTAGAACAAATAGGACGCCATGACAGCTTCTTTGATTTAGGAGGAAATTCCTTATCAATCATTCAGTTAATGGCAAGATTGCGTGATGAATTCCATCTTGAAGTGTCCATCCAAGACATATTTGCTCATCCAGAACTTTCTGAACTCGCTGAGCTTATCGCGTCAAGACAGATCGAAACCTTTTTCGCACAAGAAGATATCGAATCGCTGCAAAAAGAATTGGAGCACTTGTCTGAAGATGAACTGCGTGCCCTGCTAAATGGAGATAATTAATTAAATGAGTAACAAAGAACTAAGCCTACTTGAATTAAGACAAGCGGTGCTCCAGAAAAAAATTAACGAACGCATCAAAAATAGTCAGATTGGGGAAAAAGGGCAAATTGGGGACAAAAGGCAAATTGTACCGAGAAGCACTGACCGGCAAACTCTCCCCCTATCTTGGGCACAGCAGCGATTGTGGTTCTTGGCGCAGTTAGATCCGGCAGCACAAACGGCATACCACATTCCGGGGGGCCTGCGTCTGCAAGGCTATTTGAATCTGGATGCCCTGCAAACAGCGCTGGACAGAATTGTCGCTCGTCATGAAATTCTGCGTACTAACATCAAGGTGGTAGAAGGCCAGGCCCTGCAAATCATTGGCGATCCAAATAACGGCTTCTCTCTGGCAGTGGAAGATTTCAGCCATTTATCTGCGGAAGAGCAACAAACCATTATTGGTGAAACAGTCCAGCATGAAACCAGTCAGCCATTTAATTTTGCACAAGGCCCCCTCATCAGGGGCCGTATGCTGCGGCTGGCGAAAAATGAACATATCCTGCTATTAACCCAGCATCATATTATTTCCGATGGCTGGTCTCTCAATATCCTGATGCACGAACTTTCCACGCTTTATCATGCATTCAGTAAAGGGCAGAATGATCCCCTGCCCGCCCTGACACTCCAGTATGCTGACTATGCTCTCTGGCAAAGAGAGTGGTTGCAGGGAGAAACGCTGGAAAAACAAGTGAATTTCTGGCGTGATGCGTTACAGGGTGCTCCCGCACTTTTGGAACTGCCGACTGACAGGCCACGTCCAGAGAAACAAAGTTACGCGGGAGGGCATGTTGATATCGTCCTGCCAATAGAATTAAGTGCCGGATTAAAACGCCTCAGCCAACGCCACGGGACAACATTGTTTATGACCCTGATGGCGGGATGGGCCACTTTGCTTTCCCGCCTCAGTGGACAGAAGGACTTGGTGATAGGTACACCAGTAGCCAATCGGCAATACCGCGAATTGGAGCCGCTGATTGGATTTTTTGTCAACACACTGGCTCTGCGGGTTCAATTAGATGACAATCCAACGGTCAGCACTTTGCTGGCCCGGATTAAAACCCATGCCCTGAAAGCTTATGAACATCAAGATCTGCCATTCGAACAGTTGGTCGAAGCACTGAAACCACCGCGCAGTCTCAGCCATAGCCCGATTTTTCAGGTCATGATGTCAGTGGATAATACGCCGGGACAACAAAGTATAGAGTTGCCGGATGCCACTATCAGTGAAATCAACCTGATCGAAAACAGCTCACATTTCGATCTGACCCTCTCCATGAATGATACTGAAAATGGCATAGTGGGCGATTTAGAATATTCCAGTGATCTGTTTGATCATGCCAGCGTGGAACGCATTGTCAGTTACCTGCTAACCCTTCTGACTGCGATGGTTAAGGATGATTCGCAATTAGTGGAAAGTTTGCCACTATTGCAACCACAACAACGCACTCAAGTATTGGTGGATTTCAATGATACGGCTTTCCCTCATACACAAATATTTCCGCATACACAAGCAATTCCGTATACACAAGCAATTCCGTATACACAAGCATTCCTGATCCACCAACTGTTTGAACAGCAAGTAGAGAAAACCCCGGATGCAGTCGCGTTAGTGTTTGGCGAGAACCAGCTAAGTTATGCGGAACTGAACCAGCATGCCAACCAGTTGGCTCATCAGTTAATTGCGTCCGGCGTGCGCCCTGATGATCCTATTGCAATCTGTGCTGATCGCAGTCTGGATATGATTATTGGCATGTACGGTATCCTCAAGGCGGGTGCTGGCTATATTCCACTTGATCCGGAATACCCTGCCGAACGTTTGGCCTACCAGTTGTCGGACAGCAAACCGGTGTTATTGCTGACTCAGCAACATTTACAAGCACGCTTGCCAATACAGGACACCCTTGTCTGGCTGCTGGATGATCAAAATAATCGGGATAGCGTGGCAAAACAGCCAGACCATAATCCTGACGCCAACCAATTGGGACTTAAGCCGCACCATCTGGCTTATATCATCTACACTTCCGGCTCTACCGGAATGCCTAAAGGCGTGATGCTGGAACACCGCAATGTGGTGAATTTTATTCACGCCCAGCACCAAACCAGCGAACCTAAATTGGGTGATCGCATCCTGCAATTTGCGACCGTGGCATTCGATACCTCAGTGTCTGATATTTTCCCTACCCTTGCATCGGGAGCGACACTGGTTCTGCGTCCGCCTCATGTCAGAATACCGGATATTACTTTTGTCAACTTCTTGCGCGAGCAGAAGATCACCATCATGGATATGCCAACCGCCTTCTGGCACCACTGGGTACAGGAGATGATGGCGGGTCGCAGTGGTTTCAGCCCCTATCTGCATACCATCATTGTCGGCGGTGAAAAAGCAGAATACCGCCATTTAATGAATTGGCTGTCCAGTCCGGAAACCCAATCCTGCCGCTGGATTAACTCTTATGGCCCGACGGAAACCACCGTTATTGCCACGACATTGAAGCTGGACAGCAAAAATCCACTGCACTTCGAAGGTGTCATCCCGATTGGTTATCCATTGCTCAATACCCGAATTTATATTCTGGATACCCACGGCCAGCCCGTTCCTATCGGTGTCAGTGGCGAAATCCATATTGCCGGCGCAGGTGTTGCCCGTGGTTACCTGAACCGCGCCGATTTGACAGCAGAGAAATTTGTTGCTGACCCGTTCAACAGATCATCAGATGCGCGCATGTATAAAACCGGCGATCTGGGGCGCTGGCTGCCCAATGGCATGATTGAGTATATGGGGCGCAACGATTTTCAGGTCAAGATACGCGGCTTCCGCATTGAATTGGGAGAAATTGAGACGCAACTGGCAGCCTGCGAAGGTGTCAGCGATGCCGTGGTCATCGCCCGTGAAGAAGGTATAGGTGACAAACGTCTGGTCGCTTATCTGATCCCACAAACGGGGGTTACACTCAGCCCTGCTGAATTACGTAAGCAACTGAGTACCCGATTGATGGATCATATGCTGCCCAGTGCATTTGTCATACTGGATGCCTTTCCGATGTCCGCTAACGGCAAACTGGATCGCAAAGCGCTGCCGGTTCCTGATCATTCTGCTATCGTCAGCCGTGAATACGAAGCACCCCAAGGAGAAACTGAACAGAAACTGGCAGAAGTCTGGCAATCCCTGCTGAATTTGGAACAAGTCGGGCGCCAAGACAATTTCTTTGAGCTGGGCGGACATTCATTGCTGGTGGTCAACCTGATTGAACAACTACGCCAACACGATTTGTCCCTTGATGTCAGTGCGGTATTCTCTGCACCCACATTATCCGCAATGAGTGCACTCATCAGCCATAATAGCGATCAAACCACCCCCATACAGGAAGTTCCACCTAACCTGATTAAAGAAGACAGTACTGTTATTACGCCAGATATGTTGCCGCTGGTGGAATTGACTCAAAACCAGATAGACCAGATTGTTTCCCATGTAACAGGCGGTATCCCCAACGTTCAGGACATTTATCCATTGGGGCCATTGCAGGAAGGCATTCTATTCCACCATTTGCTGGAAACTGAAGGTGATCTCTATCTGGATAACCATCTGATGATTTTCGACAGCCGGACACGATTGGATAATTTCTTGCAAACACTCCAGCAAGTCATCGATCGACACGATATTCTGCGTAGTGCTGTTTATTGGAAAGAGCTTCTTAAACCAGTGCAGGTTGTCTATCGCCATGCTCCGCTGCCAATTATTGAACTCGCGTTATTATCTGAAACATCAGCATCTGAAACATCGGCATCAGAATCCCCGGAAGCACAATTACGTCGCCTCACCGATCCCCGTTCAATACGGATGGATATTACCAAAGCACCACTGCTGGCGGCTCATATTGCGAAAGATCCATCTTCTGACAAATGGCTGCTTTCCTTGCAATATCATCATTTAGTTTGTGATCACATATCACTGGATATGATTTTCGGCGAAATACAAACCCTGCTTTTGGGGGAAAGCAAAAATCTGCCAATACCACTGCCTTACCGAAACTTTATCGCGCAGATCCGCAATGTGCCGTTGGAAGTTCATCAAAACTATTTCCGCGAATTATTGGGGGACGTGGAAGAACCTACCTTGCCATTCGGGTTACTTGATGTACAAGGTAGCAGCCTCCATGAAATAGAGGAAAACGTCTTCACGCTGGATAGCAAACTGGCTCACGATCTCCGCGATTGCGCCCGTCAGTTGGGCATGAGTTCTGCCGTACTGTTCCATGTCGCGTGGGCACAAGTACTGGCGCGATGCAGTGGACGAGACGATGTCGTATTCGGCACGGTTCTATTGGGTCGGTTACAGGGTGGGATCGGTGCTTCCGAAGTGCTCGGTATGTTTATCAATACCTTGCCTATCCGCGTTAAATTGCAGACACGTACCGTTAAACAGGCGGTACAGGAAACTTATCAGCAGTTAAGTACACTTCTGGAACATGAGCAGGCACCTCTGGCCGTTGCGCAACGTTGCAGTGGTATTCAGGCACCATTGCCACTGTTTAACAGTCTGCTTAACTTCCGCCATAATTCGCGTGAAGATGAACAAGCAGCCTCAATTGCCTGGGAAGGCATTGACGAACTGGAAAGTGAAGAGCGCAGTAACTATCCATTGGCACTGGATGTGGACGATTTTGATGATGGATTTTCACTTACTGCACAATGCAGCCAGCAAATTAATCCGGGGCGTATCAATGCCTATATGAATACAGCTCTGGAAGGAATTGTCGCTGCCCTGCAACATGCACCTGAACAGGCCATTGAGTCAATCGACATTTTGTCACTGACTGAACGCACTCAATTGCTGGAAACGTTTAATGATACCGCCGTCGATCATCCGCAAAACGTCTTAATTCACCAACTGTTCGAACAGCAGGCAGAGAGCACACCAGATGCCATCGCGTTGGTATTTGGCGAAAACGAACTGAGCTATGCCGAACTGAACCACCACGCCAACCAATTGGCCCATCAGCTCATTACATCCGGCGTGCGTCCAGATGATCGCGTGGCAATTTGTGTCGACCGCAGTCTGGATATGATCATTGGTATGTACGGAATTCTCAAAGCCGGTGCGGGATATGTTCCGCTCGATCCAGAATATCCTGTCGAACGTCTGGCCTATCAACTGTCGGACAGCAAGCCAGCATTACTGCTCACTCAGCAACATTTGCAGGGGCTTTTGCCAACACACAACATATCCATTTGGTTACTGGATGATGAAGGTCACCGGAATAACTTGGCAAAACAACCAGCTCATAATCCGGATGTTCACCAACTGGGTCTTGAGCCGCACCATCTGGCTTATATCATCTATACCTCCGGCTCTACCGGAATGCCTAAAGGCGTGATGCTGGAACACCGTAATGTGGTGAACTTTATCCATGCCCAACGCCAGACCAGCGAACCCAAATTAGGTGATCGCATCCTACAATTTGCGACCGTGGCATTTGATACCTCTGTGTCTGATATTTTCCCTACCCTTGCATCGGGTGCGACACTGGTTCTGCGTCCGCCTCATGTCAGAATACCGGATATCACTTTTGTCACTTTCCTGCGTGAGCAGAAAATAACCATCATGGATATGCCAACCGCCTTCTGGCACCATTGGGTGCAGGAAATGATGGAGGGTCGCAGTGGTTTCAGCCCTTACCTGCATACCATCATTGTGGGCGGCGAGAAAGCCGAATACCGCCATTTAATGAGTTGGCTGTCCAGCCCGGAAACGCAATCCTGCCGTTGGATCAACACCTACGGCCCGACTGAGACAACGGTCATTGTCACCACACTGACGGTAGATGACAGACAGGCTTCGTATATCAACGACAATATTCCGATTGGCCGCCCGTTGCCCAATACCCGGATTTATATTCTGGATATCCATGGTCAGCCCGTTCCCATTGGTGTCAGTGGAGAAATCCACATCGCCGGCGCAGGTGTTGCCCGTGGTTATCTGAACCGCGTCGATTTGACGGCAGAGAAATTTGTTTCTGATCCATTCAGCACACATCTGTTCAGCAAACAAGCAGATGCCCGGATGTACAAAACCGGCGATCTGGGGCGCTGGCTGCCCAATGGCATGATTGAATATATGGGGCGCAATGATTTTCAGGTCAAGATACGCGGCTTCCGCATTGAGCTGGGAGAAATTGAGGCGCAACTGGCAGCCTGTGAGGGTGTCAGCGATGCTGTCGTCATCGCCCGTGAAGAAGATACGGGCGACAAACGTTTAATCGCTTATGTGATCCCACAAACCGGCATCACTCTGAAACCGGCAGACTTGCGCGAACAACTCAGTTCCAGCCTGATGGATTACATGCTGCCCAGTGCATTTGTCATGCTGGATGCCTTCCCGATGTCCGCCAACGGTAAACTGGATCGCAAAGCATTACCTGTACCCGATCGTACTGCCACCGTCAGCCGTGAATATGAAGCCCCACAAGGAGAAATCGAACAAAAACTGGCGGCAGTCTGGCAATCTATTTTGGAATTGGAACAGGTCGGACGCCATGACAACTTCTTTGAACTGGGCGGCCATTCACTGCTGGTCGTCAGCCTGATCGAACAATTGCGCCAGCAAGGGCTATCGATTGATGTCAGCGCCGTCTTCTCTGCGCCAACACTGGCTGCCATGAGTGCCCGCTTAAATCAGAATAGTGAGCAAGATGCTGATGCACTGACCATTCCACCTAATCTGATCCGCGAAGACAGCCAGATCATTACCCCTGATATGCTGCCACTGGTGGAATTGACTCAGGCACAAATTAACCAAATCGTTGCCCGCGTACCGGGTGGTGTCACCAATGTTCAGGATATTTATCCACTTGGGCCATTGCAGGAAGGTATTCTGTACCACCATTTACTGGAAGAAAAAGGCGATACCTATCTCGAAAACATTCTGATGAACTTCGACAGTCGGATACGGCTGGATAGTTTCTTGCAGGCGCTGCAACAGGTGATTAATCGCCATGATATTCAGCGCAGCGCTTTCCACTGGCAAGAACTGCCGACACCTGTGCAAGTTGTCTACCGTCATGCGCCGCTGCCAATTACTGAGGTCACATTATCAGTCGGAGAAAGTGCTGAAACGCAATTACAGCGTCTTACCGATCCTGACTCAATACGGTTGGATATTACCAGAGCGCCACTATTGGCAGCCCATATAGCCAAAGATCCTGACTCTGATCTATGGTGGCTGAGCTTGCTGCATCACCATTTGGTCTGTGACCATCTGTCACTGGAAATTATTTTCAGCGAAGTGCAGGCACTGATCCTGGGCGAAGAAGAGAGCCTGCCGACTCCTCTGCCTTACCGCAATTTTATTGCCCAAACTCGTAAGATACCGATTGAAGTACATAAGGCCTATTTTGAGCAGTTGCTGGGAGACGTGGAAGAGCCGACCCTGCCATTCGAATTACTTGATGTACAGGGGAACAACCGCGATGAACAAGATGAACACGATAAAATAGTGGAAAATATCTTCACGCTGGATGACGAATTGGCACAGCAGATCCGCGATTGCGCCCGCCAGCAAGGTATCAGTTCAGCGGTTGTGTTTCATGTGGCTTGGGCACAAGTATTGGCGCAATGCTGTGGTCGTGATGATGTGGTGTTTGGTACGGTTCTGTTGGGTCGGTTACAGGGTGGCATGGGTGCTTCCCAAGTACTCGGTATGTTTATCAATACCCTGCCAGTCCGTATTCAATTACAAGGGCGCACAGTTAGGCAGGCAGTACAGGAAACCTACCAGTGCCTGAGCGAATTGCTGGATCATGAACAGACACCGCTGGCAATTGCCCAGCGTTGCAGTGGTGTTCAGGCATCATTGCCATTGTTTAACAGCTTACTCAATTTCCGCCATAGCTCACGTGATGAAGAGCAATCCGACTCACCTGCCTGGGAAGGCATCCAAGAGCTGGAAAGTGAGGAGCGTAGTAACTACCCGTTATCGCTGGACGTGGATGATTTTGATGACGGATTTGAACTCACGGCACAATGCAGCCAAAAAGTTGACCCGGTGCGCATCAATGCTTATGTCAATACTGCCTTGAAAGGCATTGTGGCAGCACTGCAACATACCCCTGAGCAATCAATCCAATCAATCGATATCCTGCCACTGGCAGAACGCCGCCAATTATTGGAGGACTTTAACGACACAGCGATGGACTACCAGCAGGATATGTTGATCCATCAACTGTTCGAACAACAGGTGCAACGTACGCCGGATGCCACTGCGCTGGTATTTGGTAATACACGATTGAGTTATGCGGAACTGAACCGCCATGCCAACCAATTGGCGCACCAACTGATTACTGCGGGTGTGCATCCGGATGATCGCATCGCTATCTGTGCCGATCGCAGTCTGGACATGGTCATTGGCATGTGCGGTATTCTCAAAGCAGGAGCAGGCTATGTTCCACTCGATCCAGAATATCCTGTCGAACGATTGGCTTATCAGTTATCGAACAGCCAACCCGTGTTACTGCTGACTCAGCAACATTTACAGGCGCGTTTGCCGATACAAGGTGTGAATGTCTGGCTATTGGATGATGAAATCTATCAGAATAACGTAGCGAAACAGCCAGTACATAACCCTGATGCCAGCAAAATAGGACTCCAGCCACATCATCTGGCCTATATCATTTATACTTCCGGTTCCACAGGACAACCGAAAGGCGTCATGCTGGAACACCGCAACGTGGTGAACTTTATTCATGCCCAGCGCAAGACCAGCGAGCCTCAAGCGGGTGATCGCATCCTGCAATTTGCAACCGTGGCATTTGATACTTCGGTATCGGATATATTCCCAACCCTCGCATCCGGCGCAACGCTGGTTCTTCGCCCTGCTCATATCCGCGTACCAGATGAGGAGTTTGTCAACCTGTTGAATGAGCAGAAAATTACCATCATGGATATGCCGACTGCCTTCTGGCATCAATGGGTACAAGAGATGATGGCGGGGCGCAGTGGTTTCGGCCAATATCTGCATACAATTATCGTCGGCGGTGAGAAAGCGGAACTGCGTCACTTGTTGAGTTGGCAGTCGATGCCGGAAACGCAGTCCTGCCGTTGGATTAACTCTTATGGACCGACGGAAACGACAGTTATCGTCACAACGTTGACGTTGGATAACAAATCATCTTTGGATATCACCAACAATATTCCGATTGGCCGCCCATTACCCAATACGCGTATTTATATTCTGGATATGCTCGGACAACCTGTTCCTCTTGGTGTGAGTGGAGAAATCCATATTGGTGGAGCCGGCGTTGCCCGCGGTTATTTAAACCGCCCCGATTTGACGGCAGAAAAATTTGTTACTGATCTATTCAGCAAACAGCCAGATGCCCGCATGTACAAAACAGGGGATCTGGGACGCTGGCTGCCTAATGGCATGATTGAGTATCTGGGACGTAATGACTTTCAGGTTAAGATCCGTGGATTCCGCGTTGAATTGGGAGAAATCGAAGCACAACTGGCAACCTGTGAAGGCGTCAGTGATGCGGTCGTTATCGCCCGAGAAGAACAGAGTGGTGACAAACGTTTGGTCGCTTATGTCATTCCACAATCAGACATTACTCTCACCCCTTCCCGACTGCGCGAACAACTGAGCACACGCCTGATGGAGAACATGCTCCCCAGCGCGTTTGTTATATTGGATGCCTTTCCGATGTCCGCCAACGGCAAACTGGATCGCAAAGCTCTGCCTGCACCGGATGAGTCCGCCATCATCACGCAAGGATATGAGGCTCCAATCGGAGAAATGGAGAATATTGTGGCTGAAGTGTGGCAAGAGTGCCTCGGTGTAGGGCGCGTCGGGCGTCATGATCACTTCTTTGAGTTGGGTGGTCACTCTTTGTTAACCTTACAAATGGTTGTGCGGCTGCGCCAAGCCTTGGGTATTAATGTTGCAATGCGCGATTTTCTTGCATATCCAACCATCAGTGAATTTGTCGCATTTATTCTGTCAGATAACGCTCTCATTCAACAGACGAATTTAGTGACTATTCGTAAAGGTGATCGCGAAAATAATCTTCAAGACAATGCCAAACCTGCGCTGTTTCTGGTTCACCCCGTCGAGGGAAATATTGATTATGCTTACGATCTCGCTCCTTATATTGACGACAAAGAGATGCCAATTTATGGATTCGTCGCCAATGTTGTACCGGAAGAAGAGAATAGCCCAATCAGCTTGAAAGACCGGGCTAAAGGGTATGTTGAATGTATCCGTCAGGCACAGATTCAAGGGCCTTACTGCCTTGCTGGCTGGTCTGTCGGGGGATCTATTGCCTATGAAATGGCCTGCCAATTGATTACAGAAGGTGAAACCGTTTGTCTTGTCGGGCTTCTTGACACCTATGCCAGCTATGAAACTACCTACACGCAGGAAGAGAAAGACGCTGGATTTGTTTTTGATGAAACGATCCTTTTCATGGAGAGCTTACCTGAGAATCTCCCCGGCAATTTGCAAAAAGAAATCGATGAACTGGTGCTTAAACGTGACTTCAATGCGTTATTTATACTGGCACAAGAGAACGATCTACTACCGAATGGTATTACTCCTGAAAATGTCAGACAACATCTGTTGCTGTATCACAATATCTCTGTTGCGGCTAACTATCATGCACCATCGGTATACCCTGCGGGTACTCACATCGCCCTATTCAGGGCAACGGGGCAAGAAGCAGATACTGAACATAGTGTCAGCCTTGGCTGGGATAAAGTCGTTCCACAATCACAGTTAACCATTATTGATGTCACGGGTACTCATATTTCCATCATGCAACAACCCGGCATTCAATCTGTCGGCAAAGCACTGCTTGATGAAATAACAAGCAAAAGAGACGATTAAGATATTTAAGAGCGCCCATTTATACGGGTGCTCTTATTATCCAAAATTTGCATTTAACTCATTTTAAAAAATAATATTCTTTATATTTATTCTACTTTATATTAATTATTTAAGCACTAGATAACCCATTAAAACAGACTCAAACACAATTATTTATTTAACTAATTATTTAAATGTAAAGGCAGTTATAAAAAGACAATAAGAATAAATATTTCAAATTAAAATGGCATCATTTATTAATCACAAAGAATATAAAATCAAATAAATAAATTTTAAATAACAGGCTTAATATAAGAGCCACCCATTATATTGACATATAAATTAAGTCCTTTATCTTAGCCATTCACTTTCTTAACTAAAAACAAGGAAAACACTGACCATGTCTAAAGGTAAATTAGCCAATGGTGCTATATTTTATACTAAAAAGGATTATAGTGGAGCGTCTTATGAATATCCGGAAAATAATACTGAAGTAAATTTAATAGGCACACCATTAAATGATAAGTTTCTTTCTGTTGAAATTGGAACAGGTTCTATCGTTTTTGCTTGGCGACATGGCAGTGATAGCCAATCCGGGCAAATTTACCGTGAATGGGATACAAGTCAACCAGATATCAATGATATTAGTGGGTTATCGAAGTTTATTGTATCACCAACAAACCGTGATTTACTGGCGGTAAAATTGATTAACGAATCAGGCGTTGATCAGGTATTTAGAGCTAATATTCGAACTTATACCATCCCTGATCCCGTGAATTGCTATTCAGATGGAGACTATGAGATCGTTGGTTTAATTCCCAAAGATGGTCAACAATATGTAACCTCCGTTGTTATTTTTGATCAGCATAATGTTCCAGTCACTCAAGGTTCTGTCTATTTTAGATACAATGGTACAGATCTTGATATCGTCACTTATGATGAAACCAAACCTTCTTATGTGCGGTTTGAAAAAGCAGAAAGTTATCATGTTAAGTTCATCTTGGAAGATTTTTCTGCCAATCATTAAATAGAGACAAAGCACCAGATTAATAACTTATTATTCTCTTTATCAGAATCGATAAAGTAAAAATCAGAAAGCCCCATAAAGGGGCTTATATCCAGGGAGATAGAGAAGTAAGAGAAAAATGCTAGGATAGCTCCGTCTGCTTGTTACGCGCTAACCAAAGAGACAGTGCCTTCAAAGAATCCGAAGTAAACTCATCACAACGGGCTGTGATTTCTTCTGGCGTTAACCAGTAAACTGTGGTTACTTCGTCTTCCTGCAATGCAAATGGTCCATGAGTAACACAACTGAACAGGCCACCCCATATACGACAATTCTTCTCTTCATAATAAAAAATGCCATGTTCAGCAAAAGGAACACCTGCAATCCCCAGTTCCTCTTCGGCTTCCCGGCGAGCTGCATCAAGCAAAGTTTCTCCCGTCATAACGACACCACCTGCCGTTGCATCCAATTTTCCCGGATAAAAGTCTTTTGTTTCTGTACGATGCTGAACCAGAATTTTTCCCATACCATCATGCACTACAATATAAGTAGCCCGATGCCTCAAGTTCTGCGCTCTCATCTGCTGACGAGTCGACTGCGCAATCACTTCATTGTCTTCATTGACGATGTCAATCCATTCAATACTTGCTGATTTTTCTTGCACCATCCTAAAAACCTTTTATCAATGAGTTACATGCCAGTTTTTGCTGTGATGCTCCGATTAAGGAGGCTAAAAACAGATAAGAGTTACCATAATTGACTGAAATAAATTCACCAACACTAACACAAGAAATTTGTGACATTTTACAGACAAACGATGGTAATGTAATACCGCTATATTTTTCAATGAGTTATTATTACTGGAGATTATATGATAGATCTATATTATGCCCCAACTCCAAATGGCTATAAAATTACCCACTTTCTCGAAGAAGCCGGTATACCTTACACAATCCACCCCATCAATATCAGCGCTGGAGAGCAGTTCAAACCTGAATTTCTTGCCATTGCACCCAATAACAAGATCCCGGCTATTGTCGATCATCAACCCGTCGACGGAGGTGAACCAATCTCCATCTTCGAATCAGGGGCCATTTTATTTTATCTGGCAAACAAAACAGGCCAGCTATTAAGCAAAGATTTGCGTGAACGTACAGAACAATTGCAATGGCTGTTTTGGCAAGTTGCTGGCTTTGGCCCAATGCTCGGTCAAAATCACCACTTCAATCGCTATGCTCCGGAAGTTGTACCTTACGCCATTAAGCGCTATGTAGAAGAAACAAAACGTTTATACAAGGTGCTAAATACCCGACTGGAAAAAACTGCCTATCTCGGAGGAAACGAATATAGCATCGCGGATATTGCCACTTATCCATGGGCTAAATGCCATGAACACCAAAAAGTCGATTTGCAGGATTATCCCGCGGTTGCAAAATGGTTGGATAAGATCAGTCGACGCCCTGCGACCCAAGCAGCCTATAAGGATGCCTGACTTCGATATATGTAAAAAATTCAGTTAATGGAAAAATATTTCACCAAAAAACTTGATATTGGTAACAAATAGCAGCATATTTCGCTACCACTTAAGCCATCCCTTGTTATAGTCAGTACGCAATTATCTATTTTTGTCGTAGGGGGTGGCTATGCGTATCTTAATTACGGGAGGAACAGGATTGATTGGTCATCGCTTGACCTGCCAATTGCTCTCGCTCTCCCACTCCATCACCATTTTGAGTCGTTCACCACAAAAGGTGTATTCTCTGTTTTCTGATCGCGTTGAATGTTGGGCGACGCTAAATGACCTGCACGATCTGAACGGCTTTGATGCCGTTATCAATCTTGCTGGCGAACCTATTATCAATAAGCGATGGACAGCGAAGCAAAAAGAAATACTTTGTCAAAGCCGCTGGCAACTCACTGAACAGTTGAGTAAGCTAATTAAAGCCAGTAACTCTCCTCCATCTGTATTTATTTCCGGTTCAGCCGTTGGCTATTATGGTGATCAGGGACAATCAGTAGTTACCGAAGATGATTCTCCTCACAATGAGTTTGCCCATCAGCTTTGTGAGCGTTGGGAGCAGATTGCGTTACAAGCCAGAAGCGACAAAACCCGCGTATGCTTGTTACGTACAGGCATTGTGTTGGCCCCAAAAGGTGGTGCACTGCAAAAAATGCTACCACTGTTCCGGTTAGGTTTAGGTGGAGCAATCGGCAATGGCAAGCAATATATGCCGTGGATACACATTGATGATATGGTCAATGGTATCTATTACTTACTGATATCGCCTGAACTACATGGCCCCTTTAATATGACATCTCCTTATCCTGTTCATAATGAATTGTTCAGTTCCGCACTTGCCAGTGTATTACACCGCCCTGCCTTCATACGCATTCCTGAATTTGTATTAAAAATAATGATGGGGGAAGCAGCGGAATTAGTTTTGGGTGGTCAACAAGCCATTCCGAAAAGGCTGGAAGAAGCCGGATTTGGTTTCCGTTACTTTCAACTAGAGGAAGCCTTGCAGGATGTAATAAAGGCAAAAAATAATGTCCTGTAACCTTCTTGCTATACCCTTCGTCTTTCAAGTTGCCTCTTTGTTGGCTGCGCTCACTCACCCCGGTCACATAGTTATCTATGCTCCCGGGGATTCGCTCCCTTGCCGCCGCGACGTATCTTGAAATCCATTGGGTATATTTCTTAATAGACCAATAAAACTATATATCTGACGATTTTTATTATTAAATCATTCAGCCTTGCACTTAGTTTAATTATTTAACTTTATTGTTAAAAAACCAATCAAATAAGCTTCCCTACTTATTTCACCAGAATTATAAGTAATTTTATAAAATCAGAAAAAAGACAAAAAACAGAACAAAGAAACAAAAAATAAATAAACACAATTAAAAATCACACATTATATAAGAAACGTGGTTATTATAACTAATTGATGATAACAATACCGCGAGCAAACAAAAATTATGTCTTTATAACTAAAGGTTATTTATATATTATCATTGTGAAAAAAACCTGCTCCCAAGAGGAGTTAACATGAATATTACTTGCAAGAAAAATAATGTTGGGATATTAAATTTAATCGGAACTACCCCAGTAGTTAATATTCTCACTTCTGTATATCCCGATAGTGATATTAGAATTAAGCTGGAATCTTATAATCCAGGGGGATCTATAAAAGATAGAGTGGCACTGAAAATAATTACTGATGCAGAGTTATCAGGAAAACTCACCCCAGGAGATGAGTTGGTCGAAGCAACCTCAGGAAATACAGGAATAGGAATTGCTTGGATTGGTCACTTAAAAGGGTATAAAGTCACTATAGTAACCCATGACAGGATCAGTAAAGAAAAACTACTTTTACTTAAATACTATGGTGCTAATATAATTATCATGCCATCAGATGCAGGAGCGAATTCAGAAGATAATTATGTTGAAGTTGCAAAAAGATATGCAAATCAAAAAGGTAGATATTTTTGCAACCAATTTTTTAACTATTCAAATGTTATGGCACACTATTCTTCCACTGCGCCAGAACTGTGGCTTCAGGGAGGGCTAAATGCTGATGCTATAGTATGTGGTGTTGGCTCTGGCGGAACATTGATGGGAATACATAAATACTTTCGTGAAAAAGGAAGCCAAGCACGATTTATTGTTGCCGATCCCATTGGTTCTATATATCAACAATATTTTTCAGGTGTAGAATATCACCCCGTGCCTTGGAGTATCGAAGGCATTGGTTCTAACTTTATTCCAGGAATAATAAAAAAAGATGCTGTTGATGATATATATGCAATTTCTGACGAAGAAGCATTCTCCGCCTGTCGCCTCACAAGATATCATGATTCTATTGATATAGGTTTATCTAGTGGGGCTGTTGTAGCCGCCGCTATAAAAGAAATACATAAAAACCCTAAGTGTAAAATAATGTGTATTTCTCCAGATTCAGGTGAACGCTATATATCTAAATTTCAACAACAGGATATTAAAAATGAAAAAAGCAAATGTTGAAGAAAAAATAGCCAGAGATAATGGCACGCCGTTCTATCTATACAGTGAAAATAAAATAATCAAAAATATCAATGAATTAAAAAAGGAATTCAACTCTTCCAATTATGAAATTCTTTATGCAATGAAAGCAAACTCTAATCCTTACATTGTAAAACTGATTTATTCATATGGCATTGGTGTTGATGCATGTTCTATAGAAGAAATAGAGCTTGCATTAAGGTGCAATATTCCCTCTCATAAAATACATTACAATGCGGATTGCCTGACAAAAAATGAAATTGAGTTTGCTTTTCAGAAAAATGTAAATGTGTCCATTGGTTCTCTTGATGCTTTAGATGATATAGAGACATCTTCATTAGAAAAATCGATTACTTTGCGGGTAAATACCGGGATTGGTGCGGGTCACTCAAGTAAAGTTATTACTAATGGTGAGATGTCTAAATTTGGCATATCACCTTCAGAAATCAACCATGCCCAGAAAATTTGTAACTCCAAGAAAATAAAAATCAGCGGCTTGCATTCTCATACTGGATCAGGTGAGATGTCTACAAAAATGTATATTGAGAATGCTGAGTTTTTAATGGAGTTATCGATACAACTTGATTCCCTTTCTCATCTGAATTTTGGCGGTGGTTTCGGTTATGATTATAAATCCTATGAACAATATGATCTCCGTTCAATAAGAAGCTCTTTGGACTCGCTTAGAAAAAATTTTAATATATCCGATAAAACAAAATTCATTATTGAGCCGGGCAGATTCTTTGTTGCAAATGCAGGTAAGCTGGTTGCTAAAGTATGCTCCCTGAAAAGTTTCGGAAATCGAAATTTTATGGGATTAGATACTGGATATAACCATTTTCCTCGGTGTTTCTACTATAATGCATGGCATCACATTGAAAACATCAGCTCCAAAGAAAAGCATATAGAACAATATGATATAGAACAATATGATATAGAAAAATACGATGTTGTAGGAAACCTGTGCCAATCAGGAGATGTATTTACTCGTGAAAGGCCTTTACCAAAAACAAAAAAAGGAGATCTTATTTGCATTAATGATGTTGGTGCTTATGGCTACTCCATGAGTTCAAACTTCAATCTTCGTCGACGCCCTGCTGAATATATTCTGGACAAAAGTGGCTCTATTATACAAATTCGTAGAGCTGAAAATTTTGAAGATCTTTTCTCAACTGGTTTTTTGGATTAAGTAATGAATATTGCCATCTCTAATCTGTTGCCAATACTGATAGCATTTGTTGTCGGATTCAATTTTAATAAGTTTTTTAAGCATAAAAACATAAGGTTAATTGATCTTGTCTCTAACCTATGCCTTTACTCACTATTAATTCTAATGGGGATAACGATTGGCGCAATACCTGGAATTATAAGCAAGCTAACTGATGTTGGTATTAATGCTATAAGTATAGCTTTCGCCTCATCCTTATCTATAGTGATTGTTTTAAAGTTTTTTCATATCAAAACAGCCGGTAATGAAAAAAATAAAGTAACAACCAGTAATAATCAAAAAGATGATTTTGATATCATGGGATATATTAAGGACCCTATCTTACTTGCAAGTCTGGTAATAATAGGTTTCTTTCTTGGTTACTATAAAATAACGCCAGAGATAGATTATGATATAGTCATATCTTTATTGTTATATCTTCTGATATTTGTTATTGCTATGAAACTCTCCTTGTCGGGATTGAGTTTGAAAGAAATATTTTTTAATCGTTACAATATCGTAATGACATTTTTTACTATTGCAGCATCTTATATAGGCGCAGCACTAATTTCTTTTTTTATTCCATTATCTCTTACTCAAAGTTTAGCTGTAAGTTCGGGTTTTGGTTGGTATACCCTGTCAGGTATTCTCTTCACCAAAATGAATGATCCATTGCTAGGCTCTGTTGCTTTCCTGTGTGATTTATTTCGTGAAGTCATTGCATTACTTCTGATACCGACACTTTCGCGTATAGGGAATGGCAATATTGCAATTGGTGTCGCCGGTGCAACCGCAATGGATGTTACCCTTCCTATTATAGAAAAACACTGTGGTATTTCTTACGTTCCCGTTGCATTACTCTCTGGCGGCATCATCACGATTCTTGTGCCATTTCTTATTCCTTTTTTCTATTCGCTTTAATAATCGCTTTAATTTTCGGAGGCTATGATGTTGCAGACAAAAAGACTTTTTGATGATGCTCCTTATGACTGTACGTTTAACGCTAATGTTATCGAGGTTGGTGAAGATTATATTGTTTTAGATAAAACGTTATTTTATCCATTATCAGGAAACCAAAATTACGATACGGGCGAGATCAATGGCATAGCTGTGACTGCTGTTAGTGTTGAAGAGGAACAAAATGAAAGTAACAAACTGTCTTTTACTTCTCCGATAAAGCACTATGTTGATACTTCCGGGTTCGAAGTAGGACAACAGGTTATAGCCTCCATTAATGAAGAAAATCGGCTCAGAACTATGCGCTTACACTCTGCAAGCCATGTTGTTGAATATTTTATGAGGCAAATGAGCCGTTTTTTATCAGTAGAAGGCTCTTTTGTTAATATGGAGAAAGATAGAACTGATTATAAAATGTCAGAAAGTGTTACTGCTGAATTACTCGCTTCCCTTGAAGAGCAAGTCAATAACTTCATTTCCCAAGAAAATGAAATCACCTTTACGGCAGAGGATGGGCTAAGGTATTGGCAATGCCGTAACATAAAAATGTTATGTTGCGGCACCCATGTTTCCAATACTAAAGAAATCGGAAAGGTCAAACTTTCAAGAAAGAACAAAGGAAAAGGGATTAATAGAATAGAAATCACGCTAATGGATTAAATGTTCTTTCATCTAAGATTGCTAAGGCTAAGTGCTATACCCAATGGGTTTAGCACCCTGCCAACGGCTAAATAGATCTTCTGGCAAGTCAATATCGAACTGATCCAGCACACGATTAACCGTCTGGTCGATGATATCCTGAATATGTTCAGGACGATGATAAAATGCGGGAACAGGCGGCATTATCACCGCCCCAATTTCTGCGGCCTGCGTCATTAACCTCAAGTGCCCCAAGTGCAAGGGGGTTTCTCTCACCCCCAGCACTAACTTGCGATTCTCTTTCAGAACAACATCGGCGGCACGGGTAATTAAGCCATCAGTGTAACTATGCACAATACCTGATAGGGTTTTTATCGAACAAGGCAAAATTACCATGCCCAATGTTTTAAAGGACCCAGAGGAAATGGATGCAGCAATATCACGATTGTCATGCACAACATCAGCCAACGCCTGTACATCCCGCAGAGGATAGTCCGTCTCCAATGCCAGAGTCTGCCGGGCTGATTGGCTGATCACCAAATGCGTTTCAATGCCTTCTACTGGCTGCAAAACTTGCAGTAACCTGACACCATAAATCGCACCACTTGCTCCGGTCAGCCCGACAATCAATTTTTTCATGTTTTCCTCTGAGATTCTGGCTATATAGCAGAACCAACATAATACGACATAGCATCTGAATTCAAATGACAAGGTATCATTGCTTATAATGTATTTAGACTACGTCAAGTTATGCTGATTTAGCTATAACTGAATGATAATAAAAATATTATCCTTCATTATATATTTCCAGATTCTCTATTTCGCCCTGCCCAAGCACTTTCATTGCATCGTCTTTACGCAAGTTTTCCAGATAGTCGAGGTAAATCTGGTCAATATCTTTCGTGACATAGATACCATCGAATACGGAGCATTCGAATTTTTCAATATCAGGGTTTTCTTCCCGTACAGCCTGAACAAGATCTTGGAGGTTTTGATATATCAAAGCATCAGCACCAATGATCTGGCGAATTTCATCCACTTCCCGGCCGTGGGCAATCAGCTCATTGGCATTCGGCATATCAATACCATAAACATTCGGAAAGCGAACTTCCGGTGCTGCCGAAGCAAAATAGACTTTCTTGGCTCCTGCTTCACGGGCCAATTCAACAATTTGTTCAGAAGTGGTTCCACGCACAATGGAATCATCCACCAGTAAGACATTTTTACCCCTGAATTCAGCACGATTGGCATTCAGTTTGCGACGAACCGATTTACGTCGTTCATGCTGACCTGGCATGATAAAAGTACGCCCGACGTAACGATTTTTGACAAATCCCTGACGATAGGGTTTATCCAGAATGTGGGCGATTTCCAGTGCGATGTCACAAGATGTTTCCGGTACGGGAATGACGACATCAATGTGCAAATCTTCCCATTCACGGGCAATTTTTTCCCCCAACTTCCTCCCCATCCGCAAACGTGCGTTATATACCGAAACCTTGTCAATAAAGGAATCCGGACGAGCAAGATAAACAAATTCGAACAAACAAGGGGTCAATGAAGGAGTTTCTGCACACTGGCGAGTAAACAATTGCCCGTTTTCAGTGATATAAATTGCCTCACCAGAAGCCACATCACGCAAGAACTCATAACCCAATGTGTCCAGCGCCACACTTTCTGATGCCACCATATATTCATAGCGGCCATCTTCCAGTGTTTTCTTGCCCAACACCAGAGGGCGAATGCCATGTGGATCACGAAAAGCAACCAATCCATGCCCAATAATCATGGCAACACAAGCATAAGCGCCGCGAATTCTTTTGTGCATTTTTGAGACTGCCGAAAAAATATCGTCAGGCGCTAATGGAAAATGTGGAAATTGGGTTAATTCATTAGCAAAAATATTCAGTAGGATTTCAGAATCTGAGGTCGTGTTGACATGACGGCGGGCATTTTCAAACAGCATTTTTTTTAATTCATGTGCGTTTGTCAGATTGCCATTATGCGCCAACGTGATACCAAAAGGAGAATTTACATAAAAAGGTTGCGCTTCGGATGCACTGGAACTGCCCGCCGTAGGATAACGAACATGTCCAATCCCGATGGTTCCCTGTAAACGTAACATGTGCCGTGTTTCAAACACATCTTTGACCAAACCATTAGCCTTACGTAAGCGAAACCCATTGTTACCATCAATAGTTGCAATACCTGCTGCATCTTGTCCACGGTGCTGAAGCACCGTTAATGCATCATAAATCGATTGGTTAACCGGTGTAAAACCGACGATACCGACAATACCGCACATGTAGCCTTTCCTCATCAGCTAAGCGGAGAGCGTTATCTCTCCGGCAGGAAACTCGACGCACTTTGTAGGTAGTCAAAAAACCACCTGATGATTTGACTGAATTGTGGGATCAGTTGTGATTGTTGCCAATCCTGACTTTTGGGAAGTGGCGTGAAAGAGTCCGCAACAAACAGAATAGCAGAGACAATCAAGACACCGCGCAAGGCCCCAAAACAGATCCCCAGAACCCGATCAGTACCTGACAGGCCTGTTCGCTGAACAAGTGAACCAATGACATAGTTTACTATCGCACCAACAATCAGTGTTGCAATGAATAAGATAGCAATCGCTACTCCATTACGTACCAGTTCATCTTCAAGGCGGGTAAAATATGCCGCCAGATAAGTATAGAAACGGCTTGCAACAAAGAAAGCACAGCCCCACGTTATCAGGGAGAGCGCTTCGCGAACAAAACCACGAATCAAGCTAACCAGTGCCGAGAAACCAATGATGGCAATAATCGTATAATCAATCCAGACCATATTTTAATCCAAAAACAGGCTCCCAACATTCAGGTCGGGCGCATTCTAACAGAAAACGAAAACGTTTGCGTAGTAGATTTATCACTCTATTGAAAATAATTTTCGGCAGGTAAATAAACTGCATTCGCTGTGATGGGTCAATCTTTAACTGCTGTCTCCACAATGGAAAATCACCTGTCATATTTAACCCTTTTAAGCTCCATGGTAGAGCTTTTGGTATGATCACAGGAAGCTTTCAGCTCCCCATAAAGCGCCAATCCGATTATGGCTTATAGTTTTTGATCTGTCCTTGTAACCCCGTGATTTTCCTTAATTCGGATAAAACGGATTCCAGTTTTTGCCTTGATGCATTCGGCCCAACATAGATCCGTGTTAGCTGTCCCTGTACCGGAGAAGAAGGAACTGTATATACCTGATGCCCCGAAAGACGCAACTTTGCTACTATCTCGTCAACTTTACCCGCATTTTTTAATGCGCCAAGTTGAACAACATATGCTGTTGCCTGAGGGGCTTGTACTGCTGACTTCGATTTAGTTTCTGGCTGATTTTCAATACGAGGTTCAACTTTAGCTGGTGGTTTAGTTTCCACTTTCCGCTGGGGAGGTACTTCAGGTTTCACCGTTGGCTCAGGCAACACGTCTGTATCTGACTTTTGTTCCTGTAATTGCATCGCTTCCACAGCATTTACAGGCGGTGTAGGCGGCGCGTTTTGTGTCAATGGTGAAATCGAACTAATATCCTCACCATTATCGGATTTTGGCACCAAAGGAACCGAAGCAAATTTACTTTCGTTATATTTCTTATCGCCATCAAAAATTATAGGCAAAACAACCACGCTCAATGCGACAAGAACGAAAGTTCCAACCAAGCGATTTTGAAATTTACTGGCCATCTTCCTTGCCCTCCTCCAGTGTCTCCATGACATGTGCGACAGTATGGAAAGAGCCACAAACCACTATGATATCTTGCACTGATGCGTCTTCTATTGCCTGTCGCCACGCTGTTTCCACGTCGGAGAATGTACGGGCGTGCATAAGATGCCCAGACAATACTTCAGCTGATGCTCCCCTCAGTTCATGTAATGATGCGCAGTACCATTCATCAATCTGTTGAGAAAGACAAGCAAGCGTACCCGCAATATCTTTGTCTCCCAACATGCCAACCACACCACGAATTTTACTGTCTGGTGAACGAGGCCGTTCTGCCAATTTTTGCACCAGATAGCCCGCAGCATGTGAATTATGGGCCACATCCAAAATGATTAGCGGATTTTCCCTGACAATTTGGAAACGTCCCGGTAATTGGGCATTTTTCAGTCCTGCATGGATTGCCTGCTCATTAATGGCTCGGCTGACTTTGTCATCCTGCTGCAACAAGCAGTGGATCACTCCCATCGCAGTCGCTGCATTCGCCAATGGCAGATTGGGTAAAGGCAATTCATTGAATTTTTGATTGCCGCTTAACCAATTCCAGCTATTTTCATTCTGTGAGAAATGCCAATCAACACCACGACGAAAGAGCTTCGCACCCAGTTCATCCACAACATCAGCAATTGAATGAGGCATATCATGTTCCCCCACCACCGCAAAATGCTCACGACGAAAAATACCCGCTTTTTCACGACCAATATGTTCGCGATCAGCTCCCAGCCAATCCGTATGATCCAGTGCAATGCTGGTGATTGCGGCAATATCAGCATCGACGATATTGGTGGCATCCAAACGACCGCCTAACCCGACTTCCAAAATCACAACATCAAGATCAGCTTCTTTAAAAAGCTGTAATGCTGCCAATGTTCCGTATTCAAAATAGGTTAATGAGATATCGCCACGCTGGGCTTCAATCGCTGCGAATACACGACAGAAATCTTGTTCCGTTAGTTCTTTACCCTGAATACGAACTCTTTCGGTATAGCGAACCAAATGTGGGGAACTGTACACACCGACCTTAAGCCCTGCTGCCAGAAAAATAGACTCAAGGGTATGGCAAGTAGTCCCCTTGCCATTGGTGCCTGACACTGTGATGATTTTGGGTGCAGGGTTCAATAAGCCTAATTGGCGACCAAGTTTACCTACACGCTCAAGCCCCATATCAATGGCTTTGGTATGCAGGTTCTCTAAGTAGGAAAGCCACGTCATCAGTGGCGACGTGGCTTGAGGAATTTGCAAAATATCAGACATCTTCTTTATTAGGATTGATGTTTATCTCAGCTTCGACATCAGCAGATTCAATAACAATTTCTTCTACTGACTCCGCTTTTGTGCCCAGCTGCGGCTTGTGGGTCAACATTGCAAGCAGGCTGGCAACTTTATCACGCATTTCTGGACGAGGTACAATCATGTCAATCGCACCTTTCGTCAATAAGAATTCACTGCGCTGGAAACCTTCCGGCAGTTTTTCACGCACGGTTTGTTCAATTACGCGAGGGCCGGCAAAGCCAATCAATGCCTTAGGCTCAGCAATATTGATATCACCAAGCATTCCCAGACTTGCCGTCACGCCACCCATTGTTGGATTGGTCAGAACGCAGATATAAGGCAAACCACGATCTTGCATTTTTGCCAGCGCAGCACTGGTTTTTGCCATTTGCATCAATGACATCAGGGCTTCTTGCATACGTGCCCCACCACTTGAAGTAAAACAGACGAATGGGCAGCTATCTTCCAGAGCTTGCTCAACAGCACGGACAAAACGGGCACCAACAACAGAACCCATTGAGCCGCCCATAAAATTAAATTCAAAGGAGCCTGCCACAACTGGCATATCATGCAGCTTACCTTTCATCACGATCAGCGCATCTTTTTCTTGCGTCTGCTTCTGAGCCGCTGTTAAGCGATCTTTGTATTTTTTGGTATCGCGGAATTTCAGGATATCTTTAGGTTCCAGCTCACTGCCTAATTCTGTGCCAGTGCCTTCATCCAAAAATGAATTCAATCTATTACGGGCTGAAATGCGCATGTGATGGTCACATTTCGGACACACTTCAAGATTACGCTCTAATTCAGCACGATAAAGTACCTGACCACAACTATCGCATTTTGTCCAAACTCCTTCAGGTATGCTTGCCTTACGAGTTTGCATAATTTTGCTTTTATTTAGAATTTTTTCTATCCAGCTCATTAATGAACCTTTCCGTCTGAACCTGGCTGCTGCCAGCTTTTGTTTTACGTGCCATTAAACCATAATGCTATTGCAGTGTGGATAAAAAACTGCTCAAACCTGTTTACGGTTATCTACTTAGCTATCTACTGTTTATCTATCTACTGTTTAGCTATCTACTGCACTACCTGCCGCTTTTTTTGATGCAGCACGGCGATGACGCCAAACTTCTATAACGCCAGGCAGAATAGAAATAAAGATTATCGCAACAATCAATAATTTCAGATTATCCTGTATAATTGGCATATCACCGAATAAATAACCCGCATAAGTGAATAATAGCACCCAAATAAATGCACCGATTACATTATAAGCAGCAAAGTGACGGTAAGACATTTTCCCCATCCCTGCAACAAACGGTGCAAACGTTCTAATAATTGGCACAAACCGAGCCAAAATTATTGCTTTCCCGCCATGTTTTTCATAAAACCCATGAGTCTTATCTAAATAACTACGACGAAAAATTTTTGAATTTGGATTGGTAAATAGTTTCTCACCAAAAATTCTACCGATGGTATAGTTTACAGCATCACCAATAATCGCGGCTGTAATCATCAAGGCTGCCATGATATGTACATTAAGATCATTGGAACCTAACGCAGATAGTGCGCCAGCCACAAATAGCAAGGAATCTCCCGGTAAAAATGGCGTAACCACTAAACCCGTCTCGCAAAATACGATCAGGAATAAAATGCCATATACCCAACTACCATAGTCCCTAACCAATTCCTTTAAGTGAGCATCAATGTGTAAAATAAAATCGACAATGAATTTCGCAAAGTCAACAAAATGAGTCAAAAACTCCATAATATTCCTCGTTATGACCAAACATCCCTGTCATTATTCGAAAATGTCAGATTAAATCACTTTCCAGAAACTAAATCATTTCCCAGAAATAGTGGCCCCATAATGGGTTCAGGTAAACCAAAACACGCAGGATAATCCACCGCAACTAAATATAAACCCTCGGATTTAGCTGTTGCTGCCGCTTTTGTCCTGTCTTTTAGTGCTAATAATTCAGCCATCCAGCCAATGTCCTGATTGCCGCAGCCAATCTCCAGCAAACTGCCAACAATATTACGTACCATGTGATGAACGAAGGCATTCGCCTTAATGTCCACGACAATATAATGCCCGTGCCGACTAACATTAATATGCATCATATTGCGCCACGGTGAATTGGACTGGCACTGCACCGCTCTGAAGGAAGTGAAATCATTTTCTCCCAACAAGCTCTGCGCCGCTTCATGCATTTTTTGCTCATCCAATGGATAATGAAAATGCGTGACACCCTGCGCCAATACCGCTGGACGATAGCGATGATTGAAAATTACATAACGATAACGGCGAGCTGTTGCACTGAAACGAGCATGAAATTCATCATCCACCGTTTTGATCCAACGTACCGCAATAGCTGGAGGTAAATAAGTATTTACTCCCATTGTCCATGCAGCATCTTTACGTTGTGCCGAGGTTTCAAAATGGACTACCTGCCCGGTCGCGTGTACTCCTGCATCCGTTCTACCCGCACAGAAAACTGAAATTGGCTCATTAGCTACTTTCGACAGGGCTTTTTCCAAACATTCCTGTACACTTTTCACTTCTTGCTGACGCTGCCAACCATAATATCGACTGCCGTCATATTCAATCCCCAGTGCAATTTTCACTTTCTTTGCCTCTGGCACAGACTGACTCAGCTCTGTATCAGACATTAGTAAAATTGCTCCTGCATCAGTTTTTCTGCGATTTCAATCGCCATTAATGCGCCCCCAAAACGGATATTATCGGCAACCGACCAAAATTGCAGCATTTCTGGCATACCGTAATCATTGCGCAGACAACCTATGCTTAAAACATCACTACCTGAAGCATCAGTTACCTGAGTCGGATAATCACTCTCTTCTGAGACCCGAATTTCTTCAAGACGTTCAAATTCACCGCGAGCTTCTTCTATGCCAACCGGACGCAGTGTTTCTACACTCACCATCTGTCCAATGCCATAGAAAACGGAAGACTGGACACAGCTTACGGAAACCGGCAACCCTTCATCCTGCAATATTCTGCGAACTTGATCGACAATACGACGTTCTTCACGCACCGTACCTTCTGCATCGGGCAATAAAGGCAGTAAGTTAAAAGCCAATTGTTTGTTGAAAAATCCTTCATCCGGCGGAATGCCATTTAATAAACGAGCACTCTGCCCTGCCAGTTCATCAATGGCTGCTTTGCCATGGACGGAAACTGGCAATATATTGGTCAAATGTAAACGGGCAATTCCAGCCGCATCGATCAATGGCTTAATGGCAGTCAGAACCTGACTTGTTGAACTATCTGCCACAGCAATGATGTTACGGTTACGATATTCAGCCAATGCGTATGGGTTAACGCCAGGAACAACCAAAGGCACATCTGGCTCTGCCGCAAACAAGCCACTGCTATCGATCACCAGGCAACCAGATTCTGTTGCTTTTTCAATATGCTGTGCTGTTATTTCCATCGTCGCAGCAAAAAAAGCGAGTTGTACTTGTGACCAGTCAAATTCTGCCACATCACGAACAGTAATGTTTTTTCCGTTAAAACGCTGAATCTTTCCGATACTTTGTTCACTGGCAAGAAGATGCAGTTCACCAACCGGAAATTGACGTTCCTGTAATAACGCCAATATCGCTTCACCTACTGCGCCTGTTGCACCCAAAAGCGCAATATTCCAACCTTCTGACATGTTGGTTTTCTCCACATCTCTTATTTTGCTGACAGGCAGAGCTCTGCCTGTATTAAATTACTTTTGCATTAAATCCAATTCTGGACAGTAATTGAGCGCTTTCTTCTGAATCACAATGCACAATCAAGGAAGACCATTCCCGACGTTCTGGATAGTGCTTGCGTAACTGATCAAAAGCGCCCTTCTGATCCGCAACCTGACGTAAAGGTGCATCATCACGGCGCACATCATACACTAAATGCATCAAACGCTTGAGGACGCTTTGTGTCACTTCTCCCTGCACCGTAACCTGACTAAAATCAGGTGTTGACAATAGATCAGTTAACTCCGTCTTGCGAGGTTGTCCCAAGAACTCACAATAAGCCTCAAAAACCTGAGTTGTACCACGAGCTTTACCTTCCAGGGTATAACCAGCAATATGAGGAGTACCAATATCAACTAAAGCCAACAGGGGTAAAGAAAGGTTAGGCTCTGGTTCCCAAACATCAAGCACTACACGTAATTTTTTCCCATTTTGCAATACGGAAAGTAATGCTTGATTATCAACCACTTCACCGCGGCTGGCATTAATTAAAATTCGGTTGTCCGGTAATGCAGAAAGTAATTCTGCATCAGCCAAATGATAGGTCTGATATGGACCAGATTGATTAAGAGGTGTATGAAAAGTCAGAATATCCGCTTCTTTCACCAATTTTTCTAAAGGCCAAAACTCCCCTTCATCACCACAATCTGCGCGGGGAGGATCGCACAGTAAAGTCTTCACGCCCAAAGCGGCCAGTCGGACAGCCAAGCGCCCGCCGACATTGCCGACACCGACAATACCGACGGTTTTATCTTTGAGTTGAAACTGATCTTGCTCAGCCAATAGCATCAGCGCCGAAAAGACATATTCAACCACGGCAATTGCGTTACACCCGGGAGCGGCGGAAAAGCCAATCTCTGCCTGAGACAACCACTGCTGATCAACATGATCCATTCCCGCAGTGGCAGTTCCCACAAATTTCACCGAACTGCCTTGCAACAAGGATTCATTGACTTTAGTGACAGATCGAACCATAAAGGCATCAGCATCTTCCAAAACTCCCTCGGGTACCGGACGACCGGGAATTGCCTGTACTTCGCCCAATTGCTGAAAGAGTTGTTCAGCATAAGGCATATTTTCATCAACCAGAATTTTCACTTTTCTCATCCAACGGCTTAAATGGGCGTAATTTGCTATTCTGCCACTTTATCCGCATAAAACCTATATACCTTCATCTTTCAAATTGCCTCTTTGTTGGCTAATTATCAATGTATATAATAAATTGGCCACTGCTAAAATAAATGAACGATACACTTACATAAATAATCTAGCTCAATGAAGAATTTATTGTTCCCCCTCGTCGCTGTACTGATCTGGTCAATCAATGCAGTTGTCAGTAAAGCGGCAGCTACCCTTATTGAACCTGCGGCAATTGCATTCTATCGATGGTTCATTGCCTTTCTGGTTTTGACGCCTTTTATCTTATTATCGGTTCTGAAGCAGCGGAAAATTGTTGCTCAATATTGGTGGAAATTATTGGTTCTGGGATCTCTGGGCATGGTGCTTAATCAAAGCCTGGCGTATTACGCAGCCCATACTGTCAGTGCAACAATCATAGGAATTTTCACTTCATTAATACCATTATTAACCGTTATTATCAGCATCTTTGCCTTGCGGGTTGCCTCTACTGTTGGGATCACTCTTGGTACGGCTCTGTCTGTATTCGGCCTTATGTGGCTGGTCAGCAAAGGCGATCCCTCTTCCTTATTGCAACATGGCATGGGCATCGGAGAAGTGATGATGTTTATCGCAGCAGCTTCTTACGCCTTGTATGGGGTTTTAACAAAACGCTGGGCAATTCCATTACCTAACTGGCAATCACTTTATGTACAAATTGGGTTTGGCGTTTTATTGCTTCTGCCCAATTTCATAATGACCGACAATATTCAGTTAACGACTGATAATATTTCCCTCGTTCTATTTGCCGGCATTCCCGCTTCAATTATTGCCCCCTATTTATGGATACAGGGTGTCGTTCGCATTGGCGCAAACATGACTTCTATTTTTATGAATCTGGCTCCCGTATTTACTGCCATCATTGCTATCTTGGTTCTCCATGAAGAAATGCACAGTTATCACTTGATCGGAGGCAGCATTGTTCTGGCTGGTGTGATACTCGCACAACAGTTACGCATCCCGCTTACTCGCGGGAAGTCTGAATACAATTCTCACCAGTAACCCACCTAATACTTCACTGGGTAAAAGCTGGAGGATGGCATCGTGATAGAGGCTGATTTCTTTAACAATGGTCAGCCCTAATCCTGCCCCCTCCAGCCCTGCCGCATTATCCAAACGGTTAAACGCCATGAACGATTGATGGATATCTTCTTGAGCGATACCCGGCCCTGAATCATCGATCTCAAGGCAACTGTAATTTTTATCCGACATGATGTTAACCCTTCCCGTCACCATTCCCATTTGAGGGGTATATTTGATGGCATTGTCCAGTAAATTGGCACACATTTCAGTCAACAACAGAGGATCACCTTTGATCCACAAGGCATCTTCACCTTCATAGCCTAAGTCAATATGTTTACTTTCTGCTTGCTGTAAACGGGAAAAGCAGGCTTGTTGCAATAGCTCCACGATATTGACTGGCTGATAGTTTTGTATTGCTTCTTTTTCATGCACTTTAAGCTGTGAAAGTTGTAATAAGCGATCAGTCAATAAGATCATGTTATCCAAGCTCTTATCAATCGCCATCAGTATGTTATCCCTCTGCTCTTGATTATAATCACCACGTGCTACAGCAACCTGCGTTTTCAATACAGCTAAAGGGGTTCTCAATTGATGAGAAGCGTCCGCGCTGAACCGATCTTGGCGTCCAACCATTAATTTCAACCTTTCGATATATCGGTTAATTGATTGAAGCAATGGGGAAAGTTCAGACCACGGTAAAATATTTGGCAATGGTGTTAGATCATTAGCAGAACGGCGGGCCATAATGCCTGAAAGTTTTCGCAACGGTTTAAGCAATAGCTTGAGCAGGATATAAGCAAGGAGCAATGTCAGTAATACGACAGCTCCCTGATTAACCAACGAAGAGAGCAGTAATTGGCGAGCCATATATTGGCGGGAAATTACCGTTTCAGCCACCAATATCAATGTCATCCCCATGATGCCATCCTCATTGATAGGCTGATACAGCCCAACTACACGTATCGGATGTCCCTGATACTCTGCATCATAAAAATAAGCCAATGCCGTATACAAAGGTGAACGCTGGATATTCTGCGGTATTCGAGGAAGATCATCATAACCAGAAATCGTCTTTCCTTCCGGTGAGATAACTTGGTAGTACAAGCGCTCATTCGTATTTCGCTCGAAGTTGTCCAAAACAACATAAGGTACATCGACGATCAAGTTCTGATTCTGGACAGTCAGACGTTCAGCGACTGTTCTTGCTGATGCAAGCAGCGTTCTATCATAAGCCAACATTGCCGCATTGCTCACACTGATATACTGGCTATAAACAGAAGCACAGCCCAGTAACAGTAGTGGTACACCAAAAAACAGCAACAATTGGTGGAATAATGATCTCGGTATTTTCAGGTATTTCGTATTTTCAAACATTTAGTATTTTCAAATAATTCTTACTTTCAAACAGTTAATTACGTCAACCGCTCCAGTCGATACCCCAACCCACGCAATGTTTTGATCCCGACATCACTATTAAGTAATTTTTCCGCAATCGATGAACATACAGCTCTATGCTTTGTGGATTCGCTTCATCCGATAGAGAAAATACCTGCTCAAACAGTTGTTGCTTAGAGACCTGACGCCCCCGACGATGAAATAATGCTGTTAAAACAGATAATTCTCTGGGCGTCAGAACCAACGGTACATTATTCAATATGAAATAACCTTCGCCTTCATAAGCCAATGAACCGAATTTCTGTGTTTCTTGTGGTATAGCTGTACCACGACGCAATAATGCGCGAATACGGGCTTCCAGCTCCTGAAAATCAAAAGGCTTGGTCAGGTAATCATCAGCACCAGAATTCAACCCCCTCACACGATCCGCAACGTCTGTTTTGGCGGTCAATAACAATACGGGTAAGTTTTGATCACGTTTACGCAAGCGGGCTAACAGAGACAACCCATCCAATCTGGGTAAAGCAACATCCAGAATCAATAAAGCATAATTTTCAGTCTGCAAAAGCTGATCTGCCACAATACCATCTTCAGCCAGATCAACCACAAACCCAGAATTATTCAATGCCTTCTGTAACCAATGTGATAATTCTGGATGATCTTCAACCAATAAGAGACGCATGAATAATACCTATTGTTGAAATAATATTGTTGAAATAAACCAGAGGAATAAAGCGGAGATATTGCACAATTGCAATGTTAAGATTCAGCAATTGTTTACGGGTTAACAAAAAACAAAATTGAAAATAATTTATTAACACAATCATGTGAAGCTCAGCGCAAATTAAGCGATTAAAGTCACATCCAGATAATTTTTATTGTTAATGAAAGGTAATTGAAAGGTTTCACTTCTATAAATAGACATGCGCCAGAAATTTGTCATTCATATCCTTTACTGGCGCTATGTGAGGAATCAACATGAAAACTTTCAAAACATTATTAACCGCTGCAAGCCTGCTTATTTGTACCTGCGCTTTTGCAACTTCAGCCCCTAATAGAACTGAATGTATTGCTCCTGCCAAACCCGGTGGTGGTTTCGATTTAACCTGTAAACTCGTCCAGATTTCACTATTGGAAACCAAAACCATAGACTCTCCCATGCGGGTGACATTTATGCCCGGAGGTGTCGGTGCAGTTGCTTACAATGCCATCATTGCCCAACGACCTGCTGAACCCGGTACTATCGTCGCCTTTTCCGGAGGTTCTTTATTGAATCTTGCGCAAGGAAAATTTGGTCGCTACAACGTAAATGATGTGCGCTGGCTGGCTAGTGTCGGTACGGACTACGGCATGATTGCTGTGCGCCATGACTCCCCTTACAAAACCCTGACAGATTTGATGGATGCTTTTAAAAAAGCGCCCGATAGCATTGTGTTTGGTGCAGGTGCTTCCATCGGCAGTCAAGACTGGATGAAAACAGCATTACTGGCAAAAGAGGTTGGTATTGATCCCCGCAAAATGCGCTATGTCGCGTTCGAAGGTGGCGGCGAACCTATCACTGCTCTGTTGGGTAATCATATTCAAGTCGTATCCGGTGATTTGAGTGAAACTTTGCCTTATATCAATGGCGATAAAATCCGCATACTCGCTGTTTATGCAGATCACCGCCTAGGCGGTGATCTGGCAAATATTCCAACAGCAAAAGAACAGGGCTATAACCTCGTCTGGCCAGTCATTCGTGGTTTTTATATGGGGCCAAAAGTTTCTGATGAACAATATCAATGGTGGGTGGATACTTTTAAAAAACTCCAACAATCTGATGAATTCAAAAAACAACGTGAACTACGCGGATTATTTGAATTCAACATGACTGGCAAAGAGTTAGATGACTATGTAAAAAAACAAGCTATTCAATACCATGAGATAGCCAAATCCTTTGGTTTAGCAAAATAACAGGGAGGCATCATGAGCGATCGTATCTTTGCTACTGTATGGCTAGTGCTATGTGGGATAGGGCTGGTCATTGGATGGGGAATCCATAGCGAATACAGCTATGAGCCTCTGGGTCCCCGCCCATTTCCAATCACTATTATTTCATTAATGGTGCTGTGTGCTTCACTGTTGCTATTGAAAAAACCTGATGCCGTCCACTGGCCGACACCACAAGTATTACGTCGCTTACTTTTGTTGATTGCTTCTCTAGCCATTTATGCATGGTCATTTGAGTGGCTGGGTTTTCCATTAGCAACCACATTATTGACTATCTGTGTGGCATTACTTTTTAACGCCACACTCCTTGCAGCGATTATTTCTGGTGTATTTCTCGGTAGTTCACTCTTTTTTGCTTTTGATCGTCTGTTAGATGTCACTTTGCCAATTGGCAGTTGGCTCAGTTAAGGAGATAACGATGGATACTTGGGTATATCTGAGCCAAGGTTTTGAAGTCGCATTAGTACCCAAAAACTTGCTCATTGCACTAATTGGTTGTTTTATTGGTACTGTTGTTGGATTATTGCCCGGCCTTGGCCCCATAAATGGGGTAGCAATCTTGCTACCACTGGCTTTTGCACTGAAATTGCCTGCCGAATCTGCCTTAATTCTACTGGCAACCGTTTACATTGGTTGCGAATATGGCGGCCGTATATCTTCGATCTTACTGAATGTACCGGGAGATGCGGCAGCGATCATGACAACCCTTGATGGTTATCCAATGGCAAAACAGGGGCGGGCAGGCGTAGCTCTCTCTATTTCGGCCGTTAGTTCATTTTGTGGTTCACTTTTAGCCATCACTGGAATTATTTTGTTTGCTCCCCTTCTTGCAGAATGGTCTTTGGCATTTGGACCCGCTGAGTATTTTGCATTGATGGTTTTTGCTATTGCTTGCCTCGGCAGCATGATGAGTCAAAATCCCATAAAATCACTATTCGCAGCCTTAATTGGTCTGGGCTTGGCAACTGTCGGTGTAGACTCCAATACCGGTGTTTATCGTTTCACCTTCAATAACGTACACCTCTCCGATGGTATTCAATTTATCGTTGTTGTTATCGGGCTGTTTTCAGTCAGTGAAATATTATTGATGCTGGAAAGTACTTCAGCAGGTCAAAAAATAATAAAGAAAACAGGGCGCTTACTATTCAATAGAAAAGAAGCGGCAACTTGCGTGGGGCCAACTTTACGTTCTTCAGTCATTGGGTTTTTCGTGGGAATACTACCCGGCGCAGGAGCTACAATCGCCAGTGCAATCACATACATGACAGAAAAACGACTCAGTGGTAACAGTGATTCATTTGGCAAAGGCGATATCCGTGGTGTAGCTGCACCAGAAGCCGCTAATAACGCATCAGCTTGTGGTTCATTCATTCCCATGCTGACTCTCGGTGTACCCGGCTCAGGTACAACAGCTGTGATGATAGGGGCTTTGACACTTTATAATATTACTCCCGGCCCTACCATGTTCACAGAACAACCTGATATCGTTTGGGGGCTTGTTGCAGCTTTGTTGATTGCCAATGTGTTATTACTGATTATGAATATCCCGATGATTGGGCTATTTACCCGTATGTTGAGTATTCCAACGTGGTTTCTGGTTCCTTCAATAGCCATTATTTCTGCAGTCGGAGTATATGCCGTCCACAGTACCACGTTTGATCTTATGTTAATGGTCGGGTTAGGTGTTTTCGGTTACATACTCCGAAAAATGAATTTCCCAATGTCACCACTGATTTTGGGTTTCGTCTTAGGAGAGATGCTGGAACAAAACCTACGACGGGCATTATCAATCAGCAATGGAAATTTTGAGATCTTGTGGAGTAGTACGATTGCTCAAGTTTTGCTGGTTCTGGCAATAATGGTGATTGTTGTCCCGCCCGTTTTACGCATCATTAATAAACGCCGCAATCAACAACGTAGTAAAGTCATCGTGCCCTAATTAAATAAAGTAACCAATCCACCCAATCAATGGATTGGCTATCTATCATTCATTACGGTTGATAAATTTTTCAGTACTTTTTTCAGTATTTTTTCAGTACGTAAAAATTAGTTTGAATACTTGCGCATCACCAGGGATGCATTTGTACCACCGAACCCGAAGCTATTGGACATTACTGTTTTTAGCTCGCGTTCGGTTGGTTCAGTAATAATATTCATGCCCTGTGCTTTTTCATCTAGGTTTTCAATATTGATGCTTGGTGCAATAATTCCATGCTCCAACATCAATAAGCTGTAAATCGTTTCATGAGCACCAGCTGCACCCAATGAATGCCCTGTCATCGCTTTAGTAGCGGAAATAGCAGGTGTATTGTCGCCAAAAACCTCTCTGATGGCTTCCAGCTCTTTCAAATCACCAATTGGCGTCGAAGTTCCGTGGGTATTGATGTAATCGACTCCACCTTCAACACCGTCTAATGCCATCTTCATACAACGCACAGCACCTTCTCCAGAAGGAGCGACCATATCCGCGCCATCTGAATTTGCTCCATAACCGATAATCTCAGCGTAAATATGCGCACCACGGGCCAACGCGTGCTCTAATTCTTCAACAACAACAATACCGCCACCACCAGCAATCACGAAACCGTCGCGGCTCTGATCATAAGTGCGGGAAGCTTGTTCTGGTGTTTCATTATATTTAGTAGAAAGTGCTCCCATTGCATCAAATTCACAAGCCATTTCCCAACTTAATTCTTCACCACCTCCAGCAAAAATAACATCTTGCTTACCGAGTTGAATTAATTCAACGGCATGACCGATACAGTGTGCAGAAGTTGAACAGGCAGAACTGATGGAGTAGTTGACGCCCTTGATTTTAAATGGTGTAGCTAAACAAGCTGATACGCCAGAAGCCATTGCACGCGTGACCATATAAGGCCCAACCCCACGCAAACCACGGGCACGCATACCATCTGAACCAGCAACTTGGTTATAGGGAGAGCCGCCTCCTGAACCAACGACTAAGCCAGTACGAAAGTCAGAAACTTGTTCATCGGATAGGCCTGAATCTTTAATTGCCTCATCCATTGCCAGATAAGCATAAACAGATGCGTCACTCATAAAACGTAGGGTTTTGCGGTCAATCAAACCAGAAGTATCCAGCTTTACATTGCCCCAAACATGGCTGCGCATTCCTATTTCTTTAAATTCTTCTGAGAAAGTTATTCCGGAACGGCCCTCTTTCAGAGATTCCAGCACCTCTTTCTGGTTATTACCAATACTGGAGACAATACCCAGACCAGTGATTACTGCACGTTTCATTACTTACCTCATCAATATGTTTACCTGCGGGATTTCTTCACTCGCACTTTAGCGTACACTTGTACGCCGAACAAGTCCGATCAGGTTAAAAACTCATGGAAAAATTGATCCAGATTCAACTCTGAAGCTCTACCATGGGTGGTGCAAACAAATGAAGACCATTAAAATCCCCATATTATTGTTATCAACAGTACAGGCATTATTGTGAAAAACCGTACTATCAACAGCGCAACCCTAAGCTGGAATGAGCAGGGCACCCCCATTTCAGAGCAGTTTGATGATGTTTATTTTTCAAATCAAGATGGCTTAGAAGAAACTTTATATGTATTTTTGAAAGGCAACCATTTTCCTCAACGCTTTAATACACATTCCCGTCCAGAGTGTGTTATTGCAGAAACAGGGTTCGGTACTGGATTGAATTTTCTGACACTTTGGCGAACTTTCGCTCATTTTAGGCAACAATATCCTGAAGCTGTATTAAAACGACTTCATTATATCAGTTTTGAAAAATATCCATTAAAACCAGATGACCTGAAAACAGCACACCAACGCTGGCCTGAACTTAACGAGTTTTCTGTACAATTATGTCAACAATGGCCCTTACCATTAGCTGGTTGTCATAGATTGATTCTGGATAATGGCGCAGTCACTCTGGATCTTTGGTTCGGGGATGTAAATGATCTATTACCAAAGATAAATTCAAACCTGACAGGGAAAATTGATGCTTGGTTTTTAGATGGTTTTGCACCCTCCAAAAATCCACAGATGTGGAGTGAACAGTTGTTCGCTGCAATGGCAAAATTTTGTCGCCCTGAAGGTACATTTGCAACATTCACATCTGCTGGTATCGTTCGTCGAGGATTACAAAAAGCAGGCTTTAATGTCACCAAACTTAAAGGATTTGGGCGTAAAAGGGAGATGTTGACTGGTACCTTATCTCCATTAAATGGTTCAACTCCCTTATCCAACTTACCATGGTTTTCTCGCAAAGCTGCTCTCCATGCCGATGATATTGCAATCATCGGTGGCGGTATTGCCAGTGCACTGACTGCACTTGCTCTATTGCGCCGTGGCGCCAAAGTCACACTATATTGTCAGGATGATCAACCTGCTCAGAATGCATCAGGCAATCAACAAGGTGCTATTTATCCCTTATTGAACGGTAATGACGACCCATTAGAACGCTTCTTTACATCAGCATTTACTTTTGCCCGCCGTCAGTATGCTCAATTAATTGACGAAAATGTATTGTTTGATCATCAATGGTGTGGCGTCAGCCAATTAGCTTATGATGAAAAAAGTGCGAATAAAATTAGCAAAATGCTACGAACAGCATGGCCAGAAGAAATCGCGCTTGGTATGAACCGTAACCAATTAAGCCACATAAGTGGATTAGATGTGAATTATGATGGTATTCACTACTCACAAGGAGGATGGTTATACCCAGCACAACTCACCCAAGCGGTGATTAAACTTGCTGAACAGCGTGGAATGCAGATTTATTTTAATCATAAAGTAACGCAGCTCATTCAAAGTGAAAGCGGTTGGCAGTTACAAATTGAACATAAAGAAAGCCTGCAATGCAAAAATCACAATGTTGTCATTATTGCTAATGGTCACTGTCTACCACAATTTGAACAAACTAAAAAACTTCCTGTAACCGCTGTTCGTGGGCAAGTTAGCCATATCCCAACTACAGATAACCTGCGCCAATTAAAAAGTGTGCTGTGTTACGATGGTTACATGACACCCGTTAATTCTAATAATCAATATCACTGTATCGGTGCCAGTTATCAACGCAAGCAATTGGATACACAATACTCCTCTGTCGAACAACAAGAAAACCGTGAACGTTTATTAAAATGTTTTCCTGATGTTGACTGGCCGCAGGAAGTTGATATTTCAGAAGGGAAATCCCGCCAGGGTATACGGTGTGTCATTCGGGATCATATGCCAATGATTGGGAACGTTCCTGTTTTAAGTGAACTGATGAATAAATATGCAAATTTATCTCGGCAAATAAATACTAATAAGGCTATTGAAGAGTCTCCTTGTTACCTAAATTTATTTGTTCTTGGTGCGTTAGGTTCGCGTGGATTATGTTCTGCTCCTTTAAGCGCAGAATTACTGGCTAGCCAGATTTTTGGAGAAGCCCTGCCACTTGATGATGAGACATTAGCAGCGTTACACCCAAACCGCTTTTGGGTTAGAAAACTATTACGCGGCAAAACCGTTAAAACAGAAAAACCTTAAAGAAGTTGATCTTTTTACACCAGATATGCAGATATAGAAAAAGTCATATCTGGTGTAAATTCCAAGATCTTCATTCTCAAAAACTGGAACCATGCTCAAGCTCATTATCTTATTCAGGTATAACAGGCATAGTAGATACAGTAAGCAAAAGTTTCATTGCACAACGTTGTTCTTCAGCAAATCCATAATCAATTTCACTTTGTAATATTTGGCGTAATGACTCTGTCATCTGCTGAAAATCTAAGATCTCAAATCCCAATTTGTGATAAAAGGGAGCATTCCAGTTAACATAACGAAAAGTTGTCAATGTAACAGCGTTAAAATGGCGCAGCTCTGCAACTATAATTACCTTATCAATCAATGCCTTTCCGATGCTATTTCTCTGCCAATCTTCATGCACAGAAATCTCCATAATATGTAGCCCACCATCCAACGGCTTAGCCAAAATAAAACCAATAGGCTGAGACATCTCATTAAGTGCAACCCAGCTATTGCCCTGCGCAATATACTCCAAATGCTGCTCCTCCGTTTGTACATGACCATCAGCTATCCAAGCCAATTCAGGTATAAACCTAAATAACTTCGCAGCAGAATGTTCTATTTCGGGTAATTGGATTACATCTGATTTTTTTGTTAAACGAATAGAAAACATAGATTACCTTAGGCACCCTGCAATTTTATTCAATTAATTAATAGAAAAAATATATCCTAAAAACACACCTACAGAGGTTATATTTTTCTACATTAGTGAGTATTAAATAACATAAACCTCATTGCAGCAATAATTATGCCAGAAAGACCAAACATTATTGTTATCATCCATTTTGTTTGGGAAAATATCTTAAGTACTCAAGAAAAATTAATTGAATTGCTAACTGTAAAATCAATTTAAAAATCCATATCACTTTACTTTATGTTCATAACAAAAAAACAAATAAAGATGAAGATGTCGCCATTTATTCTCATTATTGAGAGTCAATACGAATTTTTTTGTAATCATAGATAAGTGATTACTCTATTCAACCAAAAATAAAGGGCTACATAAATAGCCCTAAATAGAAATAATTGCGTATTAATGAATTAATTTTTTGCACTATCCAGTAGTTTTTGCCAAGTTGACAAAACCAAAACCTGATCTGGTGGAGTCAGTTCTCCCGCTTTAATTGCTTTGTTAACACTTTCTTCAACACGCTGATGGAGCTGGTCAGCAGTGTTTGCCCCTTCTTGCTCTAATTCAGCAACAGCTAATGTCAGATGCCCGCGGAGGTATCCACCAGCAAATAATTCGTCATCACTGGCATGTTCAACCATATTATCAATTTGCGCCAGAATGCGTGTTTCAAACTCTGCGAGCATTATTTTTTCCTCAAAATCAATTTCAATTAGCCAAGAGATTTTCCGGATAAGGAAAATGCTCTGCTTTTAGTGGAGGCGTATTGTAAAACGATTGCAGACCTTGAATAAAGCGTGCAGCTCGTGTGGGAATCCCATTTTCAAGGTATTGCATGACTTGCCCATGCACTTTCCGCTGAAAAGCAAGGCGATCCGGCTCAAAATCGCCTTCAAGGTTGTCACAACTGATGTTAAATGAAAACCCCGCCGCTACACAGAATAACCATTCCAGCGACTGCGGTTTGATCTCCACTTTTTCAAATTCACCCTGAGTTTGAGCATCACGCCCATCAGGGCAATACCAGTAACCGAAATCAATCAGTTTGCGGCGCTCTTCTCCCGCAATGCACCAATGAGAAATTTCATGCAATCCACTGGCATAAAAGCCATGAGCAAACACTATTCGGTTATAGTTCACTTCCTCATCTGCAGGTAGATAAATCGGCTCATCATCACCTTTTATCAAACGGGTGTTATAGTCATTACTAAAGCAATTATCAAAAATTTCAATCAGTTGTTGATAATGATGTGCAGTCATGTATTAATGCAGAATCCTAAATCAAAAATAAAATGCCAACCAAGAACGGATAGTATCTCCATAATGGTCATAAAGAAGCTTGATGCTCATCAAAAAAGAAATAGTCACCAACATCGGACGAATAAGTTTCTGCCCTCTGCTCAGCACCAAACCAGCGCCTAACCTCGCACCAATCATTTGCCCTATCAGCATCACAGAGCCCACCAGCCATAAGACCTGTCCACCAAGAATAAAGAACCCCAACGCACCGATGTTAGATGCAAAGTTCAGTACCTTGGCATGGGCCGTTGCTTTTGCCAAATTGTAGCCACAAAGCATGACATAAGAGAGTGCGAAAAAAGATCCCGTTCCCGGCCCAAACACGCCATCGTAAAAGCCAACCCCACACCCGGCGAGACAACCAAATGCAATTGGACCAAGACGATGTTGCCGATCTTCTGCTCCAATATTCGGCACTAATAGAAAATAAAGGCCGATAATTATCACCAGCATCGGTAATAAATAACGCAGAAAATCCGGTGACACAAATTGAACCAACAAAGCCCCCAACATGGCACCAATTATCGTCATGACAATCGCAAAACGCTGGGAACGCAAATCCACTATACCGCGGCGGATAAAATAAAGGCTGGCAGATAAAGAACCACCCACAGCCTGTAATTTATTTGTTGCCAGTGTCTGGACAGGAGAAACCCCTGCTGATAGCAGGGCTGGAATGGTCAATAATCCACCGCCTCCTGCAATAGAATCGATAAATCCCGCAACTATCGCAACCAAAAATAGGAAACCGTAAATTTCCGGCCCTAACAATGTCCATTCCATTATACATTTCACCAGAAAACTGCTTGCCTATTATCACGATGCCTTTCAGCCTCTGCCGAGGCTTACATCAGGTATCAGGAGCCTCTTCCTTAAACTACCAACGTGGAAGCGGTGGCGTCACATCAGCACATTGTGCCCGCTGACGTAATAAGTGGTCCATAAGTACAATCGCCATCATTGCTTCTGCGATGGGCACAGCTCGGATACCAACACAAGGATCGTGTCGGCCACGAGTTACCATATCCACCTCTTCTCCCTGACGGTTGACTGTTTTACCTGGCACCATAATGCTGGATGTCGGTTTCAGGGCAATATGCGCAACAATCGGCTGACTACTACTAATTCCGCCTAAAATGCCGCCAGCATGATTACTGGTAAATCCCTCAGTCGTCATTTCATCGCGGTTTTCGCTGCCACGTAAATTTACAACACCGAAACCGTCACCGATTTCAACGCCTTTCACCGCGTTAATACTCATCAAGGCATGAGCAATATCTGCATCCAAACGGTCAAACACTGGTTCGCCCAATCCCGCGGGTACGTTTTCAGCAACTACACTGACTCTCGCGCCAATGGAATTGCCTTCTTTTTTTAATGCCCGAAGCAATTCATCAAGCTGGGTCAGCTTACTGGCATCGGGGCAGAAAAAAGGGTTCTGTTCAACAAGATCCCAATCTTTCAGTTCACAATGAATATCACCCATCTGGGTCAGGCAGGCACGAATAAGAATCCCGTGTTTTTCGAATAAGTATTTTTTAGCAATTGCTCCTGCTGCAACGCGCATAGCAGTTTCACGGGCTGATGAACGTCCGCCGCCACGATAATCACGCAGTCCATATTTTTGTTCGTAGGTATAGTCAGCATGGCCCGGGCGGAAAACATCTTTAATCGCACTGTAATCTTGTGAACGCTGATCGGTGTTTTCAATCATCAGACCAATACTGGTCCCTGTTGTCACTCCGTCAAAAACACCTGAAAGAATACGAACTTGATCTGGCTCACGACGCTGTGTCGTATAACGGGAAGTGCCCGGGCGACGTCTGTCCAAGTCAATTTGCAAATCAGCTTCTGTAATAACAATGCCTGGTGGAACACCATCAACAATGCATCCCAGTGCGATTCCGTGAGATTCACCAAATGTGGTGACACGAAAAAACTGCCCAATACTATTTCCTGCCATTCCTACCCTGCCATCATTATTTATGCGTTAAAAATGAGATCGAATAACAATAACTCACCCAATGATTAAAACCTATCTTATTTCAGCAATTTTATTTGCCTTTAAACCCATGATATTTCAAACCACAACATTATTGGCTACGCTATGGTTTTCACTTGATTAGGTATAATTTAATACAGTGTCTGTTTTAATCATTGAGTACTATGAAAAATTATTAATCTTTGAACTGTTGGAAATATTCGTGATACTCAACCAGTTGCTGGCGAGTCAGCATGAAAACACCATCACCACCATGTTCGAATTCTAACCATGTAAATGGCACTTCTGGATATTGTTCAATCAGATGTACCATGCTATTACCGACTTCACAAATAAGCACCCCATCTTCCGTGAGGAAATCAGGTGCTGTTGCCAGAATACGGCGAGCCAGTTGCAATCCATCAACTCCCGCAGCCAACCCCAATTCAGGTTCACAGCGGAATTCGTCTGGTAGATCGTCCATGTCTTCTTCATCCACATACGGAGGATTAGTGACAATAAGATCATATTTTATTGGTGGCATGTCGCGGAAGAGATCTGAATGAATCGGAATGACGCGATGGGAAAGACCGTGATTCTCGATATTCTGCTCAGTGATCGCCAGTGCATCAGCTGAAATGTCCACTGCATCCACTTCAGCTTCAGGAAATGCATGAGCACAAGCAATCGCAATACAACCGCTGCCAGTACAAAGATCCAAAATGGTCGATGGTTCATGTGAAATCAACCCTGCAAATTGATTGTTAATCAATTCGCCAATCGGTGAACGAGGAACCAAAACCCGCTCATCAACATAAAATTCGTGACCACAGAACCAAGCACGATTTGTCAGGTAAGCGACTGGAATACGCTTATTAATACGACACAAAACACGCTCAACAATGAGATGGCGCTCTGTTGATGTTAAGCGCGATGTCATCATTGTTTCGGGAATATCCTGAGGCAAATGCAAAGTGGGGAGAACTAATTGCAAAGCCTCATCCCACGGATTATCCGTTCCATGCCCATAATAGATATTGGCAGCATTAAAACGGCTGGCAGACCAACGGAGCATATCCTGAATGGTCTGTAACTCTGTAACAACCTCATCTACAAAAATCTTATCCAAAAACCACCCCCAAATAATAAAAATGTATTAACGCACTAGTTTGCCATGTTCCCTGACACAAATCAGCTTTCTGAACATGCGAATTATCTCAAGAATCGATTGTCTTTGGGAGAAAAGAGGGTATTAGAGGAAAAAAATGGTATTAGGAGAGAAAATCGTATAATGCCACCCTACACAAGCAGAGCGGCATTTTTAGATCAGTTGCTGGTTATTTAGCTTTTTTCACCCATATGTAATAGCTTATTGTCAATAATGCTATCCATACCACCCCAACGTACAATGCAATTCGGGTATTGGGGAAATAGCCTAATACAGCAATAACAAATGCCATAAAAGCAATGGCCAGAGTCGGCGCAACAGGCCAAAAGGGAACTGGGAATTTAAGCTGTTTGGCTTCTTCTGCTGGCATTTTACGACGCATGACATATTGTGACAGCAAAATCATCAGCCATACCCAGACGGTTGCAAATGTCGCGATAGAAGCAATGATGATGAAAACTTTTTCTGGCAGAAAGTAATTTAAAACAACACCTATCAACAAAATCCCTGACATTACCAGCACAGTGACCCATGGTACTCCGCTTTTAGTCAATTGTGTAAAAGTAGCTGGAGCCTGTTTTTCCTGCGCCATGCCATACATCATCCGCCCTGCACCAAAAATATCACTGTTGATCGCAGAAATTGCAGCGGTGATCACGACAATATTCAAAATATTAGCTGCTGAATCAATTCCTAAACTAGAGAATATCTGAACGAATGGACTGCCACTTTGCCCCACTTGATTCCACGGGTAAATACACATCAAAACAAACAGTGTAAGAACATAAAACAGTAAGATACGGAATGGAACTGCATTGATTGCGCGTGGGATGGATTTTTCCGGATTTTTAGCTTCACTGGCTGTGATACCAATGACTTCAATACCACCAAAGGCAAACATAACGACCGTAAACGAGGCTATCACTCCCGCTATACCGTTGGGCATGAACCCACCATGTTCCCATAAGTTAGATAAGCCAGTGACATGACCCGCTTCCTGACCAAATCCATACATCATTATGGCAAAACCGCCAACAATCATGGCAATAATTGCAGCAACCTTAATGATAGAAAGCCAAAATTCCATTTCACCAAAGACTTTAACGTTACATAGGTTTATTGCCCCAATGAAAAAGACAATGCTAAGTACCCAAATCCACTGTTCAACATGGGGAAACCAGAGCTTCATGTAGATGCCGAATGCGGTAACGTCAGCCAGACAAACAACTAACATTTCAAAAACATAAGTCCATCCGGTCAGAAAACCCGCCAGTGGCCCTAAATAGTGGGTGGCATAATAAGAGAAAGATCCCGGTGCAGAACGATGTACCGCCATTTCCCCCAATGCCCGCATGACCATGAATACTGCCGCGCCACCTATTGCATAAGCCAACAATACCGCTGGCCCCGCAGCTTTAATGGCCTCCGCTGAACCGTAGAAAAGACCTGTGCCAATCGCCGATCCCAGAGCCATAAATCGAATGTGGCGAACGCTTAACCCTCGCTTGAGTTGTGAGATGTTTTGCATGATTTATCCTTGTGTCTTTTATTATTAGATTGGAAGAGATAAATACTACGATAAGGCCGGATGCTATCCGGCCTAAAACGATGTGTTTGTACTTAGTTTTCTAAGATCTTGCCAACAGGCAACAATGCAGAAAGTTGCTGCTCAGCCAACAACTGGATTGCTTCCTTAATATCCGGTGCGAAAAAGCGATCTTTATCATAATGTGCGACTTTATCGCGGAGGATATGGCGGGCTTTTTCCAAAATCAGGCTGCTCTGCAAGCCATGACGAAAATCCATGCCCTGACATGCCGTCAACCATTCAATTGCCAAAATTCCACGCACGTTATCTGCCATTTCCCACAGGCGACGACCTGCGGCCGGTGCCATTGAAACGTGATCTTCCTGATTGGCAGAAGTTGGCAGACTGTCGACACTGGAAGGATGCGCCAACGCTTTGTTTTCACTTGCCAGAGCTGCCGCAGTCACTTGAGCAATCATGAAACCGGAGTTCACACCACTGTTTTCGACCAAGAATGGTGGCAACTGAGACATATTACTGTCCATCAGCAAGGCAATACGACGTTCTGACAATGAACCAATTTCTGCCAAAGCGATAGCCAGATTATCCGATGCCATAGCAACAGGTTCAGCGTGGAAGTTACCGCCAGAAATCACTTCATCTTCTTCAGCAAATACCAGCGGATTATCTGAAACCGCATTGGCTTCAACTATAATCACGTCAGCAGCATGGCGGATTTGGGTTAAACAAGCCCCCATCACTTGTGGCTGACAGCGCAATGAATAAGGATCTTGGACTTTCGGGCAGTTTTTGTGCGAGTCAGAAATTCCACTCTGGTCTTCCAATACCAAACGGTAAAGGGCTGCCACATCAATTTGGCCTTTCTGACCTCGTGCGTCATGGATTCGCGCATCAAATGGTTTACGGGAACCAAGCGCAGCTTCAACAGACAAGGCACCACAAATAATAGCTGATGCAAGTAAATCTTCTGCGGCAAAAAGTCCTTTCAAAGCAAAGGCTGTAGAAGTTTGTGTACCATTGAGCAGCGCCAATCCTTCTTTAGCAACAAGGCAAATCGGCTTGAGTCCTGCTTTTTCCAGCGCGACTTTTGCCGGCAGCCATTCACCACGATAGCGGGCTTTTCCTTCTCCCAACAATAACAGACTCATATGCGCCAATGGGGCTAAGTCACCGGAAGCTCCCACTGAACCCTTGCTTGGAATGCAAGGATAAATTTCAGCGTTGACCAAGGCAATCAATCCCTGAATCACTTCCAGACGAATGCCAGAATAGCCACGGGCAAGACTGTTGATTTTCAGCACTATAATCAATCGGACAATTTCATCCGGCAGAGGCTCACCGACTCCCGCAGCATGTGACAACACGATAGAGCACTGCAATTCTTCCAAATCCTGTTCTGCAATACGGGTGTTCGCCAGCAAGCCAAAACCGGTATTGATACCATAAGCCGTTCTGTTTTCACTGATGATGCGATTCACACAAGCGACACTGCTCTCAATGGCAGGAAAGCATTGTTCGTCCAAACTAATATGAACAGGGTGCTGATAAACATGGCGTAATTCTTCAAGCGTCATTTTTCCTGGGTGTATAGTAATGTTTCTCATTTCAACAACGCTCCTTATTTTGTATCAGTCACAGGCAGGTCTAACATTGGCAGGTTTAGTCCCTGCTCTTTCGCACACTGGATAGCTACTTCATAACCCGCATCAGCATGGCGCATAACTCCCGTTGCCGGATCATTGTGTAATACACGGGCAATGCGTTCAGCGGCTTCATCAGTTCCATCACAAACAATGACCATGCCGGAATGTTGGGAGAATCCCATCCCAACGCCACCACCATGATGCAGGGAAACCCATGTCGCTCCACTGGCGGTATTCAGCAAGGCATTCAACAACGGCCAATCAGAAACAGCATCAGAACCATCTTGCATGGATTCAGTTTCACGATTAGGGCTGGCAACAGAGCCGGAATCCAAATGGTCACGACCAATCACGATAGGTGCGGAAAGTTCCCCGCTGCGAACCATTTCATTGAATGCCAATCCCAATTTGGCACGATCTCCCAAACCTACCCAGCAAATACGTGCAGGCAACCCTTGGAAACTGATACGCTCTCTCGCCATATCCAACCAACGGTGTAAATGGGTGTCATGCGGCAATAGCTCTTTGACTTTGGCATCAGTTTTATAAATATCCTCAGGATCACCGGAGAGTGCCGACCAACGGAAAGGTCCGATACCACGGCAGAAAAGAGGACGAATGTAGGCAGGAACAAATCCAGGGAAATCAAAGGCGTGTTCAACACCCGATTCTTTCGCCATTTGGCGGATGTTATTACCATAATCGAATGTAGGTATTCCCTGCTTTTGGAAAGCCAGCATAGCTTCAACATGCATAGCCATTGAAGCTTTTGCCGCTTGAATCACGACTTCTGGTTCACTTTCAGCACGGCGGCAGTACTCTTCCCATGTCCAACCAGCAGGCAAATAGCCATGTAATGGATCATGGGCGCTGGTCTGGTCTGTTACCATATCAGGACGCACACCACGACGAACCAATTCAGGCAAAATTTCAGCAGCATTACCGCACAATGCTACAGATACTGCTTTGCCTTCTTGGGTATAACGTTCAATACGCGCCAAAGCATCATCCAAATCAACAGCCTGCTCATCCACATATTTGGTACGCAAACGAAAATCAATGCGGCTTTGCTGGCACTCTATGGTTAATGAAGACACGCCTGCCAATGTTGCAGCCAGTGGCTGGGCTCCACCCATCCCTCCCAAACCCGCAGTCAAAACCCAACGTCCGGTCAAATTACCGTTGTAGTGTTGACGACCTGCTTCCACAAAAGTTTCGTAAGTTCCCTGAACAATGCCCTGACTCCCAATGTATATCCAACTACCGGCAGTCATCTGACCATACATTGCCAGTCCCTTGGCATCCAATTCATTAAAATGTTCCCATGTCGCCCAATGTGGAACCAGATTCGAGTTTGCAATTAATACACGCGGAGCGTTTTCATGGGTTTTAAATACTCCCACGGGCTTACCTGATTGCACCAGCAAGGTTTCGTCATTTTCCAGGTTTTTCAGGGTTTCAACGATTTTTTCATAGCAGTCCCAGTTTCTGGCGGCACGACCAATTCCGCCATAAACGACCAATTCGCAGGGATTTTCTGCCACATCGGGATCAAGATTATTCATGAGCATACGAAGTGGTGCTTCGGTCAACCAACTTTTTGCTGTGAGTTGCGTCCCTCTGGGAGAGCGAATGGTTACGTTGCTGAATTTATTATTTTGCATCGTCACGGTTTTTTCCTATTTCATCTTTATGAATTTTGTTAATTGTATAGTTGTATATACATGTATGTTCAATAGGAAAAAATGTGACGAAGGTAAAGTTGATAATACGGAGCACAATACTATTTACGATAAAAATCAATAAGATGATAATGATTTATTCCGTGATAAATAGGGAAATGTTTTTGCTGGTTTTGTGTTTAATATCACATTGATTTTACATTATTGTCACAATGATTGATGAGAAAACCTCTTCTGCCCAAAAAGGAAAAAGAGGTTTTTTGTGTTTTGTGGTTGGATAAACAAACTATGAACTAAAATGTCCTTTCAATTTATATCGATGCCCAGGAAATAATAATTTAGCACTGGAAACAATAAATTCCTTCGACCAAGTGCGCCGGCTAATTAACAAACAAGGTGTATTGACTTCAATTTGCAATAATCGGCAAGAACGAGCATCTCCCGCAACGGCTTCAACAACATGTTCTCCCTCTGTCAGTGGTGCGACCTGAGATAAGTAATCATGGGCCGTTTGCTGACTAAAATCTTGCCTCACATACTCCGGTGCTGCCTGAACATTGACATAGCGATCCTCAATTTGCACCGGTACATCGTTTTCATAATGTACAATGATGGAATGGTAAAGAGGTGTGCTTACTGCAATATTGAATTCCACAGCCTGAGTCATATTGGCGTTCACTTCAGAGAGTTTCAGCACCTTGCAACTATGTCGGTTAGAGCGGGAAGCAATTTCATCTGCGATACTGTGGACTTCAAATAAAGCAGATTGCCCTTTCGGTTCAGAAACAAACGATCCCACACCTTGCAAACGAAATAGAAAACCTTCTGCCGTTAGCTCCCTCAATGCCCTGTTAGCCGTCATGCGGCTACAGTTAAATCGCTTGACCAGTTCAGCTTCCGAAGGAACCCGATCATGCGGTTTCCATTCTCCCGTATAGATTTTTTCAATAATCGCTTGTTTAACTTTCGCATACAAAGGCACTGGTTTAGCACATGTATCAGGTGAATCGTCTGTCACTATCCCTCCCCTTCTCACTTTTTGTTCTCTTCCACTTAATTCTCTCCACTGACTCTCCCCATCAACCTATCCGTTCCACCAGTGCACCAACTGCCATGCCAAGCGAGCTGCCGCTTTCCCCCCCATTCCCTGGATATCATACAAAGGGTTAAGCTCAACTAAATCTACGGCTTGCAATTTTTTGCTCTGACAGATGAGTTGAACCAATGGCAATAAACGCTCCAATGGAACCCCCAGCGCCGCAGGGGCAGAAACGGCTGGCATTTGCCAAATTGGCAACACGTCCAAATCAATCGTCATATAAATAATATCAACCTGATTGATTATATCTTGCAGTTGCTGCTGTACCTTATCCAACATGGATTCAACACAATGAGTATCCCAAATAATTGTGACATCAAGATGATTAGCTTCATCCAACAACGCTTGGGTATTTGATGCCAAACTGGCTCCAACACAATTGTAGTTAAATGGGCGATGATTCTGCTGACAGTAATGGGCAAGTTGCCGAAATGGGGTTCCTGATGTGGGCTGCGGCGCATTTCGCAGATCCAAATGTGCATCAAAATTGATGATGCCAACACGCTGCTCTGGAAACGCACGGTAAATCCCCATTCCATGAGCAAATGCAGTTTCATGTCCACCACCAAAGATCAGCGTCTTTATATTATGCTGTTGGCATTCATATACCGCATCACTGAGTGCCTTCTGAGCCTCACTCAATTCACCGGAATTGGCGCGAATATTTCCCAAATCCACCAATCTATCATGGCCATCATAACTCGCTAAGTTTGCTAACGATTGGCGCAAATATTCAGGCCCTGATTTCGCTCCCAGACGCCCCTGATTGAGTTTGACGCCTTCATCACATTCAAATCCCAATAGCGCAATGTGGTGAGGAAATTCTGCTGGAGTAAAACTGACAGGCTGTTTTATTGTTTGGAATACACGTAAAGCATTATCAGCTTCTGCAAGATCATTACGCCCTTGCCAAATATTTTCTGATGTTGGATGCCATAAATTCATATTTTTTCCTCACCACCATTAATTATCGCAAATAGAATTTTCGTTAAGATAATTTAATTCGCTAAGACGATTTAAGTGATCACGATGCATGATTTCACCATGATAAACACGATAAACCAATGGGTTATGCCCCAGTTCGTATAAGATATCAACTGGATTCTGAGCGTCCCAAACAATAAAATCAGCCATAAAACCTGCTGCCAATTGACCATGACTATCCGCTCGTCCCAATGCCCGGGCGGCATGAATGGTTACTCCCTGCCACACTTCTTCTGGCGTTAAACCAAATTGTACACAAGCCATATTCATGATCAGCCGCAAAGAGGCAAAAGGGCTGGTGCCGGGGTTGAAATCTGTCGAAATAGCCATCGGAACACCATATTGGCGCAATAACGCAATAGGAGGACGTTTAGTTTCCCTCAGGAAATAAAATGCCCCGGGCAGCAACACAGCTACTGTTCCACTACGGCTGAGAGCTTCAATTCCCTTTTCATCCAAATGCTCAATGTGATCAACTGACAAACCTTGATATTCAGCAACCAGTTCGCTTCCTCCCAAATTGGACAGTTGCTCAACATGACCTTTTACGGGAATATTCAGCCGTTTTGCTGTTGCAAAAAGGCGCTTAGTTTGCTTCAGGTTGAAACCAACAGTTTCGCAAAATACATCTACAGCTTCGAATAACTGTTTTTGCCAGAGAGTGGGCAGAATGGAATCACAGACTAAATCGATATAGGCATCAGGATCATATTTATATTCAGGAGGGACGGTATGAGCAGAAAGTAATGTCGGGCTAATTTCGATGGGGTTTTTCTGTGCCAATGCCCGCACGACATTCAACTGTTTTTCTTCATTTATCAGATCCAGCCCATAACCTGATTTCATCTCAATTGTTGTCACACCTTCGGCAATCAATGCATTAAGACGCTTCTGGGACACGATTTCCAATTGTTGAGCTGAACTATTACGAGTGGCATTGACCGTGGAGTTAATACCTCCACCTTTTGCGCTAATTTCTTCATAAGAAACTCCGTTCAGGCGCTGTTCCCACTCAGAAGCTCTATTGCCACCAAAAACTAAGTGAGTATGGCAATCGATCAAACCAGGAGTGATTAGCCGCTGCTCCACATCAATGATCTTACACTGGTTGGCTGGTACGCGACCCGTCGGCAAAATCGCCAAGATCTTTTCATCCCTCACAATAAGATCATGCTGTTCTAATATGCCATAATTGCTTAGACCATCAATACTGTCACCATCAACATTTGCACTATAAGTGTTTTTAATTGCAGGGTTCATTGTAGCAAGTTTGGCATTGCGCCATATGACATCAGTGTCTCTTAGTTCAATCGACATTATACCATCCTGTTATTTTTCTTGTTTGTATCAGACCTCATGTTGTATATACATTTATTTTATAACCAAACATAATTGTCAAATCATTTTGTGAACAACTTGTTACTTAAAACAACTTGTTACTTAAAATAATATGTTACTTAAAACAATCGCTTCCAAGAAAAATCACAAAAAATCATGTACACTTACCAAAAGCTGTGAGCAAATTAACGTGTAATGAAGAAAAAACATCAATTAAACTCAGAAGACATCAGTCTATTTAGAACATCTGTTACGGGAACCCGTCGTATTGTGCAAGATAAGGTTTCCCATCCCCCGAAAAGAAACAAAATTAACCATATTGCCTCTGAACGCTTGATGCAAGAACAGGTCGATGCCAGTTACTATTTTTCTGATGAGTTTCAGCCAAATTTGGATATGGAAGGCCCAACCCGCTATATACGGGAAGGTGCCAGTCATTATGAATTAAAGAAATTGCGTCGTGGAGATTATTCCCCGGAGCTTTTTCTGGACTTACATGGATTAACCCAATTACAAGCTAAACAGGAAATTGGGGCATTAATTGCAGCCTGTCGTCGTGAAAACGTTTATTGCGCCTGTGTTATGCATGGTCACGGTAAACATATTCTCAAGCAACAAACTCCGTTATGGCTTGCTCAGCATCCTGATATTATTGCCTTCCATCAAGCGCCTAAAGAGTGCGGAGGAAACGCTGCGTTACTCATTTTGGTAGAGATGGAGGAGTTTACGCAGCGCTAATCTGGTCTTTATATTGAATTAAAGGCCAGTAATTAAGATGTCTAGTTAGGGGTTTTTCGCTAACTGTGCTGGAGATGTTTGCCATAACAGACACCCTTTTTCTGTTTGGTGATCCAACTCAACACAAGCAATGCTGGATGTAGCAAACATCGGGGGAATTTGCCTTGGGCAAAGCTCAGAAACCAAATATCCAACCAACGGCAAATGAGAAACTACCAATACAGATTCACACCCTTGTGTTGACAAAACGTGTAAATAACTGGCAACCAACGATACATCACCCGATGGTGTCAACTCAGCCAGCACTTCTTCATCGTCAGGCAGTGCCAAATTTTCTCTCACTACTTTCAGCGTTTGTGCTGCACGGATATAAGGACTGACCAAAACACAGTCAAACTCAGGGGATTGCTGCGAAAGCCAACAAGCCATTTTCTGTGATTCTTGACACCCTTGAGGCGTAAGTTCCCGTGTTGCATCACTGATTGCGTCTAAAGCAGCATCACCGTGACGCATAATAAAAACGTACATAATCCACCATTTAGTTAATTGCAAACCTATCCCAATACCACTCACACTAGCCTTTCTTGAGACAATCCATTGGTTATATTGCATTAATAAGTAAGCTCAGGCGCTATTATCAAGCTAATACTCGATATATACCCTATAGATTTCAAGTTGCAACGCGCCAGCATGGAAAATCAATTTCGGGAACATGGCTAACTATATGATTAAAATAAGAAAACCATGATTAAAATAAGAAAACTATGATTGAAATAAAAAACATGTGACTGAGATAAGAGAACATAGCCAGCAAAACAGCAAATTAGAATACGAAGAGTATAAAAAAGTTTCAGTTAGAGCCAACCCGCATTCTGCCCTAAAAAAAGACTAAATAAAATGGCTGAAAAACATTTCATACATCTATTGTTACGTTAAGATGATTATCTTTGTATAAAGAAATAAAAAACTGTGAATAAACAATCAATTATTTTCCATAAAAAATCGGCCCTTAACTAAAAGAGCCGATCTAATTGATTTAAAAGTAAAATTTAGTTATGCATGAAATTTCTTTTTCTGTTCAGCCATCTGGACTAAGCGCTCACAGGGAGCAAATCTTTCCCCATATTGCGGCTCCAGACGCCGTAAAATTTCTACGACTTTATCACTACCAAGCTTATCAATATAACGGAATGGCCCTCCCAAGAATGGCGGGAATCCGATACCAAATACAGCACCAATATCACCATCACGCGGGCTTCTGATAATGCCTTCATCCAAACAGCGAACTGCTTCATTCAGCATAAGCATCACACAGCGCTGGGCAATGTCAGCAGGCAACATTTTTACGGCAGGTTTGATTTTTAATAAAGAATAGATGGATGCATCCACTTCTTTGGTTTTTTTCCCAAAAGACCAGAATGAACCCTTTTTGTTTGTATATGAATAGAAGCCACGACCATTTTTCTTGCCTTTCCGGTCATCTTTCAAAATTGCTTCCAAAAACTCTGGCGCAGCAAATCGACTTCCCAATTGCTCTACCAAAATAGGGATGATTTTGGTGCCCACATCTATGCCAACTTCATCCAGTAAATTGATTGGACCAATAGGAAAACCAAAATTCATCAAGGCATTATCAATATGTTCAATCGGCTCCCCTTCCTCTAAACAATAACCCGCCTCATTAATGTAAGGGGTCAGAATTCGGTTCACATAGAATCCCGCTTTATCCCCGACAACAATGGCTGTTTTTCCCTGTTTCTTTGCCAATGCCACGGCAGTTGCAATTGTTTTTTCACTCGTTCCCTCATGTGGAATGACTTCTACCAACGGCATTTTGTCTACAGGGCTAAAATAATGAAGGCCGATCACTCGTTCTGGTCGAGTTGCAACTTCAGCAATCTTGTGAATTGGCAATGAAGAGGTATTGGATGCAAAAATAGTTTCGGGTTTCGTATGCACTTCAATTTCTGAAACCATTTTACGTTTCAATACTAAGTCTTCAAATACAGCTTCGACTACAATATCGGCTTGTTTAAAGCCACTGTAATCTATGGTTCCTGTCAATAGAGACATCTGATGAGAGCGTTCACTTGATTTCAAACGACGCTGTTTTACTCGCTTAGAAAGGATATCCCATGTATATTTTAATGCCTGATTGATGCCTTTTTCATTAATATCTTTAATGCGAACAGGCAAATTTCCTCGAGTCATGGTTACATTGGCAATACCACCACCCATCAATCCCCCACCCAAAACTCCCACATACTTGATCTCGGCGGGCTGCTCTGAAGAACCCGTTTCATTTTTTAACGTAGTAGAAGCAAAAAACAGGCTCCGCAATGCTTCTGATTCCTGCGACATTGCCAGCTCACCAAATACCTTGGCTTCAAGCTGAAAACCTTTCTTCGCGCCTTTTTCCAACCCCGTGCGAATTACATTGATGATTTTCTCTGGTGCCGGATAATGGCCGCGAGTTTTTTCTCGCGTTTTTTTATGAACCATCTGGAATAACAACGGCCTGCCCAATGGGCTTGCCAGCATACGCTGCGACCATGCTAATGGCTTACGCTTCACAGTGCCTTTTTTAACATATTGCACAGCAACATCCAGCAAGATATCTAAAGGCACTGCGTCATCCACAACGCCTAACCGTTGCGCCTGTTTTGCCTTAAGCTGATGACCTGTCAATATGATATCCAAAGCAGCGCTGACGCCAATCAAACGGGGCAATCTCTGCGTTCCCCCCGAACCCGGTAATAAACCAAGCTGAACTTCCGGTAAACCAAGACGTGTTTTCTCATCTAAAGAACAGATGCGCACATGACAAGCCAATGCTAATTCCAACCCACCGCCTAAGCACACACCATGAATAGCTGCCACGACAGGTAAAGGATAATTAGCAATCTGCGCAAATAGTTTTTGCCCCTTCTCAGCCAATTCTGTCGCTTCTTCCTGGGTTTGACAGCCAGCTATCATGCTGATATCAGCGCCAGCGATGAAAGTATCTGGCTTACCGGATATGATAACCAATCCTTTCAAACCTGAAACTTGTTGCGCTTTTTCAAACATCATCAAGAACTGTTCAACAAATTCAGCTTTCAGTGTGTTGACTTTTTCGTCCGGTACATCAATGGTGATAATTCCCACCTTATCGTCCCTGACAGAAAAACTGAATACCGATTGCTCCGGTTGCATTGCTGACACAGCCGTGTCTTTTTCAGCTTGAGTCATTATTCCACCTCCAATACCATTGCTGCACCCAAACCACCAGCGGCACAAGCTGTCGTTAACCCAAGCCCTCCACCACGGCGACGCAATTCATTCAACGTCTGGGTAACCATTCTGGCTCCTGTCGCCGCAAATGGATGCCCATAAGCAATTGATCCACCTAATACATTGAATTTATCCATATCCACTTCACCAATTGCCTGAGCACGCCCCAATTTTTCACGGGCAAATTTTTCACTGGCAAACATTTTTAAATTCGTCAGTGTTTGAGCTGCAAACGCTTCATGCATGTCGATGAGAGTGAGTTCATTCAGAGTGATGCCAGCACGATCCAGTGCCAGCGGCGTTGCGTAGGATGGTCCCAATAACATGTCCTGCCAAACATCAATTGCAGAAAATGCATAACTACGTAAATACCCTAATGGAACCATACCGAGTTCTTTGGCAACCGATTCACGCATTAACATCACTGCCGCTGCGCCATCAGTCAATGGTGTGCTGTTTGCCGCTGTGACTGTGCCATGTTTACGATCAAAGGCCGGACGCAATTTGGCATAAGAAGCTAAAGTTGAACTCTTTCTAATATTATTATCTTCTGCCAATGTCTTGCTGTATGGCGGGAAATATGCCGAGGTAATTTCCTCCTTCAAAAGCCCCTGCTCCCAAGCTTTAGCTGCCAATACATGAGAACGATGCGCCAATGCATCCTGATCTTCGCGGCTGATATGGTAAGTTTTTGCCATCTGCTCTGCGGTATCCCCCATTCTCAATCCCGTGGAATATTCAGCAACAGCAGGAGATACAGGCAGTAAATCACGTAATTTCAATCGACTGAGTAATTTTAGTCGCTGGGAGAGGCTTTTAGCTTTATTCATATCAACTAAAGTGCGAGCCAATGATTTAGTCACTCCGATAGGCAAAACGGATGAAGAATCAGCACCTCCAGCGATTCCCACATTGACTGCCCCTGCCATAATACTTTCAGCCACGTTTGCAATTGCCTGAAAACTTGTTGCACAGGCACGGGAAACACTATAGGCATCAGTATTCACACTTAAGCCTGCCCCCAAAACAATTTCCCTTGCAATATTCGGTGCTTCCGGCATTTGAACAACCTGTCCAAAAACTAATTGGTCGATCTTCTCAGGCGACAAACCGCTCCTAATGACCAGCTCACTGACGACAGCCTTTCCCAAGTCGACAGCCGGAATACCGTGGTAGAAAGTTGCCTGTTTCGCAAAAGGAATGCGCAACCCGCTGACAATAGCTATACGTTCCTTTTGCATTATTACTTGTGTTGAAGAACGACCCATAGCAACTCCTAATCATTATCATTAACTAAATCAATTGATTAAAAATATTTACTCACCTCATAAGAGGTCAGACCTGATCTTGCATTGTTAACGCAATGTTGGAAAATATCAAACAGGAATAAACTAAAAATGAGAACAAACTCAACTTTAAGAGATTTATAATTTATATAACTTAAATGAAGAATATGCGACAAAAATACAAAGAAAAGACTGCTACTTGCAATCGTTTACAAGCAGTTTTCTCACTGTTTCATATCACAAAACAGTGAGAAAACTATTGTTCAGGGGGAATTAACGCAAGCCTAACTGAAAAATTAAAGCTTCTGCTTGGCAACTAAAAGTGAAATCAACAGACAACTGCATTCCACCTTCCACCGTTTTGATATTATGGCGTATAACACATGGATCAGACTCCAATTCTTTTTCCTTTTTTATCAATGCATTAAGCATTAATTCAGCTTCTTGTTCACTAGCAAAAACACACTGGTAAGAAGCAGTGCAATCTTCATTATCAATGACTGTTCCCACATCAACACAGCAACAAGCAGCGGTCTCTTCGGCATTACAGCGGTTAATTGCATCAGGCATTTTATTTCTCCGACAATAAAAACTTACTAATAATTCTACGTTCTTCTGACTATTGATAACCAGCATTTATGCTATTTGAAACTATTTATCTCACTATTCATTGATCTCATCACGTCAACAAAAATTCATTTACATTTCATTAACTCAAGTTGTCGATTTTTTGTTAAGCAAGTCCCAATTTAACAATCATTTTAGTTATATCTTGAAAACATTATTGCAACATAATCTATTATCAGGCCTATACTTCGTGCACTGGTCTGATTTGTCATTGAGACAAACCGAATCTACAATTCCGCGCTCTCAGCTACTTGAGTAGCATGTTAATAATAATTAAACAATGAGGTTTTGGTTATGAACCAGAAAAACCTATTTACACGTTCAGCATTAGCAGTGGCGGTTGCAATTATCTCATCCAATGCTAGTGCTGCCGGTTTTCAATTGAATGAATATTCATCATCAGGACTAGGTCGTGCATTTTCTGGGGCAGGTGTCGTTGCAGACAACGCTTCCGTGGGGAGTCGTAACCCTGCTGCCATGACCTTATTTAATAGTCCATCGTTTTCTGGCGGTTTGGTGTATGTTAACCCAAACGTTGATATCACTGGGGAGTCTCCATACCCTACCAAGAACAGCACTGATGCTAAAAACATCGCACCACATGCATGGATCCCAAATCTGCATTTTATTACCCCGATCAACGACCAATGGTTTGTTGGCGCATCTGCGACTTCCAATTTTGGCTTAGCAACTAATTTCAGTAATAACTATTCTGCTGGCCTGCTTGGTGGTAAGACAGATCTTAAGACCATGAACCTAAACCTAAGCGGTGCTTACAAATTCAATGACCAGTTCAGCTTTGGCTTAGGTGTCAATGCTGTGTATGCCGATGCTAAGATCGTTCGCCATATGGGTGAAATCGGCCCAATGGCTACTAAGAAAATAAACGCTATTGGAAAAGCGACTAAGAATAAAGCTCTTGAACACCTTTCAATCTCAGATAGTGATGAAGCTGCCCGCTTAGAAGGCAAAGATTGGGGCTACGGTTGGAACGCAGGGCTTCTGTATCAGTATGATGAAAATAACCGTTATAGCCTGACTTACCGCTCAAAAGTCAAAGTTAAGTTCAAGAGCGGGGACTACAGCAACGATTTGCCATACATACCTAACCTTTTTGATAGTGGTACTAACGGGAAAACCGTCAAAGGTAAATTGGATCTGAATTTGCCTGATATGTGGGAATTCTCTGGCTATAACCGTGTTGCACCACAATGGGCAATTCATTATAGCTTCTTGTATACAGGCTGGAGTGAATTCAAAGAATTGAAAGCAACGAGAAGTGATACAGGTAAAGTTGCATTTGATAAACATGAAGGTTTTCGTGATGCTTATCGTATCTCGCTAGGTACGACTTACTACTATGACGATAACTGGACATTCCGCACAGGTATTGCCTTTGATGAAAGCCCAGTACCAGCTAAAAACCGCTCAATTTCAATTCCCGATCAAGATCGTTTCTGGTTTAGCGTAGGAACCACTTATGCATTCAATAAAGATGCTTCTGTAGATGTTGGTGTTTCTTATATGCGCGGTAAGAAAGTACATGTTAGCGAAAAACTGCCAGAAGAGATCCAGGAAAAAGGATTCACTGCACCTTATGAGTTCGATTCCAAAGGAACCGCATGGTTATACGGTGTGAACTTTAACTATACGTTCTAATACACGTTCTAACCGAATTCTGTGATCTAAAAAAGGATAGCACTCACACTCGCTATCCTTTTTTGATTATGGGTACTTAATCAATGGAATCCAATTCATCTTGAATACTTGCGGCATTAGGATTTTTTTCTGGCTCCAACTTGCCCCCATTGACCATAAAATCGTGACGTTGGAAGTAAGTATCACGCATCATCAAATAAGGATCGGAAGAGTTCTTTAACAGACCATCAGAATCCAGCAAGCGGGCACGGGTTTCTATACCTTCAAACATCCACTTTCCTACCGACATCCAACCAGTAAGATAATTCAGTACCGGATAAGTCATATCCGCAAAGTTACCACCTTCATCACGCAATGTGAAACTGCCATAGCCCGGTAGAACAACATATGGGCCATATCCCACATTATAGTGTCCTAATGTACTACCAAAACGCATCGAATCTTCTTTTGCCAGTTTAGGATTCGCCATGGAAGCAACATCAATAAGCCCCCCTATTCCCAAAAGGGTATTCAAAAAGAAACGGTTAAAGTGTTTTGCTCCTTCATGAATATCACCACGTAAAAAACTGTTAACCATGCTGGCAGGCTCTTCGAGATTGCTCATGAAATTGCTAATACCATTTCGTGCGGGCATCGGCACATAATTCCGCCAAGCAACAGCAACAGGCCGCAAAACATAAGGGTCGAGAACATCATAATTAAAGTTGAACATAGCACGGTTAAATCCTTCCAGCGGATCAGAACGCCCCTGTTCCATCGTGTTCGATGAACTGGCACATCCCACAAGTAAGACTGCTGTAAGAGCAACCCCGCTCAGACGATACTTCATATTGTTCTCCACATAATTATTTTTCGACATCGACCATCCGCTACAAACCAGCTAATGTCCCAAATATGCTAAATATACTTCCAATTTTTCATTAGCGGTAATCAAAAAGAGTGATGATTATATAGGCAAACGATTCGTCATGCCTTATCTCTGACAAGAAAAACAGGTATACTGTGTTTCGTTGCCCTCTTAGTTAAATGGATATAACGAGCCCCTCCTAAGGGCTAATTGTAGGTTCGATTCCTGCAGGGGGCGCCAGAATGAAGTAACCTCGCATTACCCGCCATAACCACTTCCCCAAAAAAATCCTTATTTCAAGCGGTATTAGCATTACCCACCGTTACCCAACATAACTTGACTACACCGATAAAATGTGGGCATATTTGCGGGCATCGGTTTTAATGCCCACTTAGGATGCCCACATGTTAACAATAAAGCAGATTGAGTCAGCCAAACCCCAAGATAAAGCTTATCGCCTTGTTGATGGAGGAGGGTTATTTCTTTTTGTATCGAAAACAGGGAGTAAAATTTGGCGCTTTAGATACCGCAAAAATGGGAAAGAACAAACCTATGTTATTGGTGCATACCCAGAAATTTCACTGGTTACAGCTCGATTAAAACATGCCGAAGCTAAATCTATTCTTGCCAACGGTGGGGATTTAATACCTGTAGTACCAAAACAGAAAGATAGTGAAACTACAGACACTTTTGCTGCCATATATAATGAATGGTATCAATTCAAACGAGCTGTTTGGTCTGAAAGATACGCAAGAGAATTGCAAAGCATGTTTCAAGCCGACATCTTGCCAAGCATTGGCCATATGACAATGGAAGAAATAGAACCGATGGTTCTACTCAAAGTGATTCGCCAGTTTGAAGAGCGCGGAGCCATGGAAAGAGCGAGCAAGGCAAGGCGCAGATGTGGTGAAGTGTTTAAATATGCGATAGTAACTGGTAGGGCGAAATATAATCCCGCTCCAGATTTAGCTGGCGCAATGACCGGATACAAGAAGAGGCATTTTCCATTTCTAACAGCAGACCAAATCCCCGCATTTAATCAGTCATTATCTTCATATTCCGGCAGCATTATTTCAAGGATTGCTACTCAGGTTTTACAGTATACAGCATTGCGTACAAATGAATTGCGCAGCATGAAATGGAGTGGAGTCGATTTTGACAACAAACTCATTACTATAGAACCTGAAATCATGAAAAACCGAAAATTACATGTAGTTCCCATGTCAAATCAGGTTGTTGTTTTACTAAAAATCCTTCACCCCATGACTTCCGGTATCTCTAATTTCGTCTTTGCTGGTAGAAATGACAAGAAAAAACCCATTAGCGAGAATGCCGTTCTATTGGTAATTAGACAAATTGGTTATGATGGAATCGCTAGCGGCCACGGCTTCCGTCACCAGTTCAGTACCATTCTTAATGAGCATGGATTTAGTCACGACCTAATTGAACGTCAATTGGCGCATGTTGATCGCAATAGTATTCGCGGTATATATAATCACGCTCAATACCTAGACAAGCGTCGAGAAATGATGCAATGGTTCGCTGATCATATTGATAAGATATCAGGAATAAAATAGTTATCACCTAGCGATAAAGCAACCGTGGTGATCTTCACCATAGCTGTCTAACTTATTGATTTATATCATGACGCAAATTTGCGTTATCCCAAAGGGTAGTATTCGCCATGCTATCCTTTTCTTTTTGTGCTCCACTAAATGATGACTGCAAATTTTGCGAGTAACTATCAGTTACCCCCAAAGTCCGATTATCGGATATTGGATTTTGCATCGATGATTTTCGTCGGTTCAAATAACAATCAGTTTGCATACCGATATTTTCGGCGTTCAAATTATAAGCAGACTGCATATTTGCAGCTTGACTAGATATCAATGGGTTAAGTAACTGACCAAAAACTATTGGGGCAGCCAAACTATGACCAGACGCCAAATCTGGCGTCTGATTAAATATCAATGGGTTATCACCAAAGCCCGAATTCGGGCTTTGCTCTACCGTCAGATTAGTCGGTAGCCATTCAGTCACATACGGGAAGATCCCGCATGTACAAAAACATCAACTGCAAAAAACTTTTCAGTTGTGAAAATCCCACATGAGCAAAAGGCATGAACAACATGGTGATACCTGCACCATGCAGAAGTTAAAGGTGAGAAATCCCACCTTTAGATAACTTGTTGATTTTACTTATTTCCTGCACAGAGACGGAATTCAATTAAATCAAGGAGTTAAAAGGGGACAATTCTCCCCTTTAGCTAAGTGATTGATTTTACGTAATTCTATCACTGTGCCAGAGATTAAGGGAATCAAGGAGTTGGGAGGAAGGGGATTTAACTGTATAAACCGCCGGCGTGGGTTTAGTTATTATCCATGATTGTATAAGGTAAAATTTCTATCCAACCATACAATGAAGAAAGTAGAATCACGTCTATAGCCAACCATGGGCTTCAAGCCGCTAAACCTAAATGCAATCAGGTTAACATCCTCTGTGATATGAGGAGGCATGGCTGGCTTTATTGCCGTTCTATGGATTTTTTCAAACCCAAGCTTATGTCGATTTTGTTGCTTTATCTGACTCCATGTCAATTGACTAAGTTGAAATAGCGTCTGGGATAAAGCAGCTTTATCATCCTTCTGACAGCTAGTAACGCAATAATTATTTTGTAAGTACCTCAGAGAAAATTCTGGTGGTCTATTTTCTGAATCATCATCAAATTCAGGGCCAAGCCTAAGCCTGCCGATATTTGTTTGAATATCCTGAGGGGGTTTTATTCTCTTGGGCTTGTTCTTCGCCATATCAATTTATACGCGTAAGAAAATAAACCGTAAGCTCATCATGAGGAATAATCTGATATCCCACACCTTCGATGTAGTTATCTTTCCATGGGGCTTCTTCATGAGTCATGTTACGCAGTTTCCAAGCAGAAAACTGACCAAACACACTATAAACCTCATCAAGAAGTTCTTTTTCATCATCGGAAAATTTATCTAAATCAAGGCTGGCAGGAATAGGCAGCGCTTGATTGCCATGCTTTTTATATTTTCTATAAATCGCTGGAACCACGGGGCCATGCATCCACGCTTCTATTTGCTCCTCAAATAACGGCCTTTTCAGTAACGCTAAAGAGAAGCCTTGCGCGTAATAAACCAGCTTTTGTAATTTCAGGTTGGAAATAGTGTCGCCGCTTTCCTCATTACAGCAAGTCAAAAAATACTCAGCCACATCAAAGCAAGTAGGCATAACACTCTCCATGTTAATTTAATAAAATCAATAAAATACTACACACCAAATTTATCAAATTGATATATAACTATGGTTATATTAGTGTCATTGAACCTTAAGTTCAACAGCGTAGGCTGTATTTCTTTTGTTTCATTGATGATTAAAATGTATCAACTTGTTTCAGTTTTTAGCCATCCGTGGCTTGGGGTCGAACACCGAATTTATAGTCTTGACACTTTTCCCCATCACAACTCCAACTCACTCTCCCCCGCCCCAAATTCCACACCGAATCCTCCGGCATCTGGACGCGGACAGAAATAGACCGACCGACAGGGATATCAATCAAATCACCATCCGAATAACCCTGACGCACATTTCGGGCGAATTCTGGTGCGTTTGGGTGCTCACGGTGGTAGGTCATTAATTTAATGGTGCCATCAGGCAGCACTTTGTAATCCACCCAAATCAACGGTAATTTATTTTTGCACATCGGTATCTCAACGCCGCCATCGACACCACCCCATGCCGCATCGGCATTAAATCCCAGCACATTTTTGATGAGATAGACGCCCTCGGATAGACGCTGAACCGTTGCCCCTTCGGATTCGTCATTGGTCTCAAATTTACCGTCAGAGTGAATTTCAATGATGGGGGAACCCTGCTTAATAAATCCATTGTTATCACGCCAGCAATTGCCACCTAGTGCCAGCACGTCACCGTTAACACCTTTTGTAAAACGATAAGTTGAATGGGTATAGCGATCTGTTTGTATGATAATGTAACTGAATTCCCCCTGCGTGCCGAAGTTAGTTTTCAGTCCCGTTCCTGTATGTTGGGCTAAAAAATTAGTCCATCCCCCGCCGTTTACCGTCACAGTATCAGTAAATTGCGCACTGGAGTTCTGGATGGCTGCATTCTCTAACCCAATATTCCGCACAAACGCCGCTTTATTCTGGATATCCGCGCCGTTTCTGGCCTGATCCAGCTTTCCATCCACCGCCGCCTGCAAGGCCCGTATCGATTGCAGTGACACAGTCTGGCCATTAGGCAGTGTCACGTTAACCGTCCCAAACTTCGACATCCATTCATCCATGTTCTGGAGGAAATTGAGCGTATAGCTGTAAATCGCCACCATGTGCCGGACGCCATCGGAAACAGAATCAGGCACCGTGGTCTGAATCTGGTATTTCACGTTACTCAGGGTGGTCTTGACCGTATCGGTCAGTACCAGTTCGGTATCGGAATTCACCGCCTGAATCATGTGGATAAAATTGTTGTTACCGGACTGAATTAACATCATCTGTCTGGGTGCAACGCCGTTAATGTTTGATTTAAATTTTGTGCCCGTTCCCCGGACAATCGCCGAGCCGGACGTAGTGAGAATTGTGCCTTGTGAATAGTACATGGTGTGAGTCCTGTTAGCAGTTAATCGTAGAGAGCGCAGTCGATGTAGGGGCTGACGAGTTCATCCACCCTGACTTCTGACACCAGTGCTATCGCACCTGACGCGGCCGCTGGGATGAATTGTGTGGATTGACCATTGAAGAACGCAGAAAATGACGTGTCGACATACTTTAACAGGGGCTCGTCTGGTGAATCGACCGTCGAACTGATCCACCCTGTTGTTTGCGTTAATATGGCTTTTTTCCCTTGCAATGTCATTTGTTGGTTGGTGCTGTATTCCCCCTCAATAACCAACGGCTTTGTGTCGCTGGTAATGACACATTTTCCGCTCTCATCCCAGACAGCAATTCCCCAGTCAGGAACCGGCTGCGGGTAAACCAGTGTGAATATATAAATATCACACGAAACTGGGGGGCGAGCCTCCGGGGCAGATAATTCAATGCGCCAGCGTCCGTTGTTGCTCATCAATTCACCATAGGGCGCATTCAATACGTTACCCGTACGGGCGCACATAAACGCCATACAGGGTTGTGTCGTACTAATATGGGTGTCTATGCTGTCATGCCAGCGGCCAATTGTGACCGATGCTTTCCTCACAAAAGACAGCGGTGTCGTTTTGGGCGTCCACCACGGAACCCCCTCATTTGTCGTTAAAAATGCCCCCCAGTCCATAGCATCCTCACACTGTGTAATACGCAATCAGCCACCCCTCAGCAGCAGTATTGCGACCCGTTGAAATTATGATTTGATTGTCTTTCACTAAAAACTGGCGTTTTTCATTCGGCCAATCCCCCGTTTGGGTGCACATAAAAACATAAGACAAATGCAGGCCTTCGCTCATCGGCTCTCTGGGGACAGTGAGTGCACCGGTTGTCTGCCCGCTGTCCAGTTTCATAAATCCCGCATAAAGAAAAGGGCGAATGCCGGTATTACGCTGCCGCCCCTGTTCGTCCCACACTCCAAAACCGTAATCACTCATCGAAATTGTCTCAGATACCCCATTGCCGATCGAACCCGTCCGTTGGGGTCATAGCAGGCAATGGCCCCGTTTACCCAGCGCAACCCTGCCCGAGAGCGCATGTCATTGAATTCAAATTCCCCTGTCGCAGCATCAATCCGAAAACCCCGCTGGTTGGGGATATAGTTTGTGGACTTGATATCAATGCCCACCAATAATTTCTGAATGTTGGCCATATCAATAAAGGCGTCACGGATAAATAACTGGCCGTTTTTCGCCATCATAAACGGCTCCATCTTTCCGCTGGCCGGATTAAACCAGCCGAAGTTCTCGGCATTGAAGCCAATATTGGTACTGACCTGTCCGTTCTTCACCTCAGCCCCGATAACCATCCCGGCTTTATAGAACTGGTTGTTGTATTTTACTCCCGCCCCGACATAGTTAATGGCATAACCGTTCCCGTCGATATCAAAGACCGCCGTGGCCTTGGTCTGCACCGCAGCCGCATTCTCCCCCACATCGGCCTGCACTTTTTCCATCTTCTCAGCGAACGCCTTACTGTCACTTATCTGCGTCGTTTTTACCTCCAGGATTTCCGCCCGCATGTTGTCATTTTCTGCCAGTTGACGCTGGACAACGGCCCCTGTCATGGCGGCGCTTTCCATGATGGCTTCATTGGTAAAATCGATATCAGACTGCAACCGCTTTCCGGCTTCGGCAGTGAGGAACTTGTTGCCTAACTCGTTCAAAATTTCCTTTGTGTTATCATCAGGCGCACCAACCGCTTCAACAAAATGTGATTTTCCGAATTCATTTATGCTGCGAACATAGAACCAATACGGCGTTCCCGCTTTTAACTGGCCTTTTATCCAAAATTTTGCAATACCCAAAAAATCGGCTTTAGATTCAATTTCATTGATGTTGGTGATTTGTTTTTCGGAAAACCAGAACTCAAATTGAGTATCAAGAGTTTTGGGTGCGCTAATATGAGGAATAGCTTTTAACTCAAAAAATCCCGGCTCAATGTTAACTACAGAAGGTGCGGCAGGAGCGCCAATTACCATCTGAACCTTAGATTCATCACCCAGCATGCCGCTATCGTCACGGGCACGAACGCCAACCATGTAAATGCCAGCATCTAGGCCATTAAAGTAGTATTCAAGTTCTTTGGTATTACCTCTCGATACCACTTTATTGTCACGATATACCGATGCATCAAAAGTGATATTGCGGTTAATAGTTGTTGTAGCCCACATTGCACGAGCCTGTATCTGGGAACTATCGAGAATATAGGCAATGCTCAACCGCTCAATGTTAGGAATGCGGATAACGTTTTGTGTGGCTGGACTGCCTTTAAAATCAACCCCGTGATCAACAATTGCCTCTTTTTGCGGCTCATGCTGAATGCAGGTGAAGTTGTAATTGCCCGTTTTATTGTCCTCGGCGATGCTCATGACCCTGAACAGACGAGTGACCAATGATTTTTTAGAAATTGAGAACACGCCCCATTGCCGTAATCCCGTAGGCGCATCTTTCAGAGTGACAACATCTCCGTTTACGGATTCGATATCAACCCGAATGAACTTGCCATCACTACCCATATAGGAAAAATAACCTGACTCACCTTTTGCGAATTCGGCAGGGGCATCAATATGAACAGCTTTACCTAAAAATGAAAGAACGCGACCACCAATACGCGCAGTAGCAAATGTATTGTCTGCAATCTCAACAATATCGCCCGGAATACAGTTGATCCCCTCTTTACCTGCACTGAATGTCACTGAATCAGTTTCCAGCTTTTCAGTCTCAATTATCCATTTGCCGACACGATGGGCCTGACCGCGACTGGTACAACCAAAAGCAGCCACCTTTTTAATATTGATTCCAAGGCGGGCCACCAGCTCATCATCTTGGATAATTTCCCGCTCGTCTTTCCAGCCGTTATCTGGGTTAGTCCACGTAACCTCAATCATGGTGTGGCGTGCTTTTTTTGCAGCAGAACTGTAGTTAAATTTCCCTTCAACCACATTAGCGTTAGTAAATGTCCATACCGGATCGGATGGCCTATCCTGAAATGCAGTAAGTTTCAAACCGTCCCATACCTGCATACCACGGAATACGGACGCCAAATCATCCAGAACATCCCGCGCTTTGCGTTGAGTGGCTATGTACACATTGCAGGTAAAACGAGGTTCGGTTCCGCCAAATCCATCAGGAACTAACTGATCGCAATACTGAGCAATGGCATACAGTGCGAATTTTTCACAACCAAATGACCCCATCAACTTCCCGATGCCATAGCGGGTATTGGTCACCAAATCATAGAATATCCATGCTGGATTATTTGTATATGCGGGCTTAAAACGTCCTGTCCATACGCCCTTATAATCACGTGTCTCAGGATCATAATTATCAGGAACCTGAACAATCACACCTTTGATGTGATAGGTACGCTTGGGTGTATCAGCAAACAATGAACGATCAATGCGCATGCCAGCCACAGCACTATTAGGATAACTCATTAGAGTGTCGGTAATTTCGGTATAGCTGGCCCATACCGTACCGTTACGGAGTTGGTCGCTTTTACTGTCATCCGTTAGGCGAGATACCCTGATCTGGAAAGGTTTTTTCTTGGGCGCATCAATAGTGTGGGATTCAAGATATTGCCCGCTAATTTTACCGGGTCCTATCTGAACAGTCTTTGCATGTACCCATCCTCCTCCATCATTCACCGCAATAGCTAGTTGTACCGTGCTATTACTCTGGTTGCCCTTGCTATCTGTCTGAACTAATTGACTAACGCCCAAAGTGAACCTGACTCTGTCTACATCTTTATTTGAAACCATCCTGAGAATTGGAGTGGCATTTTTTACTTCAACGCTGACAGGAATTTCACTTTCAATAAATGGATAATCGCTTAATGGCTCTTGGGATTGAGTACCCGCACGCCACTGTACAGTGACACCATTAATATTGGGATTGCCATTTTTATCAACGACAGGAGTTCCATTAACCCTGAACCCATGCAGCCCACCCACTGGCCCTTCAATTTGTCCCTCACTAATCAGATCGACGACTCTCAAAAACTGTTTGTTCTTTAGATTGTCATCGACTAATGTTGGTGTGCTGCCACCGCCTCCACCTTTACCCATTATTCCGTCTCCAAGCCTTGAGAAATAACATTCGAGCCTACAACCATCTCACCGTATGCAATGGGAACCGGATAGCCCTGACCGATACGATTCTCTAATGAATTGAAATACTGGTTCCCATCCGCTTTGCTTGAACCCATTTCAGGGGCTTGAGGCATTTTGGTTAACATGGAGGCCAGACCCGCGCCGATTAATGCAATACCAGCAATAGCTAAGCCAGTTGCCGCTGCGCCAGACATACCCGCCCATGCCGCCATAGATGCACCACCCGTATAGAATGCAGCCGCAACAGCTACAACGCCCAAAATAGCCATACCGACACCATTACCACCAGCACCACCAACAACCGGAACGATAGTAACGGTGTCACCATCATGGAGAGGATGGTTCATACCAACGGGAATGCTATTTTCTGTCATATCCCGCCCTGCAATGCGCACGCGGATATGCCCATCAGAGAGGGCTTGCTGAAAGCCTTTTAGCTGGTAACACAAGCATCTCACCGCCTCCGCTGCATCACGAACTTCTAATTCGTAGCGCCGACCAAATCTTCTAAGATGGCCTCCAAGCTGGAGCTTGACCATTGTTTATGTCTCCATACTGAGTGGGTGTATCTGAGCCAATAACCGTCATAAACATCGCGTTTGCTGATACGATCTGGCCTGTGGTGTAGGATTTGCTGATTACCGATATAAATCGCACCGTGACAAGGTATCTGACTGCCTAAACAGATAAGAATAATGTCGCCTGCTTTTATCTCATCAACCTGCTCAAGCCCCTGACTGGCTATATTATCGAGATAAAGATTTTGCCCTGCATTCCACCATTCATCGTCACGACTGAAATCGTCTAATTCGATACCAGCGAGGTGATAGGCATCACGGATTAATGAATAACAATCCTGTGTGCCATGCATGAATTCCCGGCCTAATAAACGCGGAACGGGGCGGAATTTATGAACCCGATCACTACAGGCCAGCCACCACGGTAACCCGGTTTTAATTTGTTGCTCCCGGTCTCCTGCACTCAGGCGAGGCCGCCCATTTGGGTGACTGTGAACAATGACCTCAATATCCGCAAAACACTCTGCCGTTATCCAGTCATCGGGGTTAATTTCGAAATAATTCTCAGGATCTGCCGAAATATTGCGGCATGGAAAATAACGATTACCTGAAATCAGGCCGCACGATTCCCTCACCCCTTCCGCTTTCGCGTGGGCAATAATGTCTTTTTCAATCATGATTAACCTAGCTTGTTAGAACCCAGAAAGCAGCCAATAGGCATGGGTTGAGGACGAGGATATCTCAGGATACAACCAGTATATTTTTTGGAGCACCGATCTTTGAGTGGATTTGTAGTTGGCTGGTCTTTTTCATCTGCCACAGGCGGGCCATCATAACCACAGTCAGCAGAGCGATACTGCCAGCTACATATATCAGCCTGAATTACTCTCGCCGGAATCAAAGCGCCATCGGTTTCACTGGGTAATGCGAGCACATAAGTTACGAAGTCAGCGTTTGAATCTTGCTTTTGCTCTATCAGGTACTTGCTCACGGCTTCTCTAGTTGGGTCTGCCTGTGGGTTGCCATTGTGGAAATTGACCGCATCAAGATAAATTTCCGGCACCTGATGACGTGTCACAACCGCTCCCAAAGCATCATTGAAGTCTTGGTTTATTGCAGGAATGAATCCGTTAACATTGGCAAATATCATTTTGGGTCTGGCGCTTGGCCCTTTACTATTCATCTCAAAACCCGACGCTTCAACAGGGTAAGCCTCATAGCGCATTCCCTGCCAGACGACAGGCTCCAGCTTCCCATTCAGGCCATCATGAAAGCGATAAATATCTCCACCGAAGGCCGTTAAATCAATTTCATAGAGATTAAGAATGGCGTTCTGACTCAGTTCAGTAACTTCAATCCGCATCTCTTTTGGAATGTCTCTCACGCTACTACCTCCTCAAAGGTGCAACTGATAGACCAGATCACCCGCTGCCTGTTTACCGTCCAAGAACGACAAACAAAAGTACGCAGTTGGTTATCGTCACTGGTTCGCCATGTGAATGATTCGACTGCACCTCTGACTCGCAGAAACTCGTCAATGGCTCGCCCTGTATCCACTTTCTCAACAAAACTGAGTTGATAGCGCTTCAACTGATTATTGATACCGTCCTTGACTCTCTGCTCATAGCCATCACCGAATTTCACGACCCTGACACGCGGCTCATGAGAAACCTCATAATTATCCTGAGGCCGCCATTTGAATTCTGGTTTTGTCATATTTCACCCAATAAAAAACCCTCCGAAGAGGGTTGATTAGCACAAATTTTATTGATTAGGAGCTGGATGAATTCCATTAAATCCAGTATATAAGGTAACGTCATACAGTCTGCCATTAGAATAAATGAAGAAATATTTTTTTTCTCCGATGTAAGCACCGTAACTATTTTTCGCATTTAGATAAAAAGGTATTATCCAGCCGTATTTAATGCTTTCTTTAGATTGTACCCATGCCCCATTTTGGGCATAACCCTTAAATGGCTTTAAGAATCTATATTGTGCTGTATATGGATCTTTTAAATTTGAATACAAGAAGTTTTGAATTAGCGCTTCATAATTGGCGGGCAATTCACCATAGTTAGCTGAAGCCATTTCTGCCTGCGTTGGCGGCTGAGGCATTACACAACCACTTAAAACCAGAGATGATAAAGCTAATGTTGCAGCAAATAATATTTTTTTCATTACAATCACTCATCGTTAAATTTCCCGTATGATACCAAACGGTTAGTGCCAAAACTTCACAAATATAGAGATTAGAAATGAATAACCCTCCAAAGGGGGTTATTGGTTCAACATTCCACCCGGTCGGCGCTCATCTATCAGCACGTCATAAATGGATTTTTTCACCATTCCCGACATTAATCGCGCATCCTGTTCAGAAAAGTTACCTTGTGTCTGCACACTAAACGAAATATTGATATCGCCGACAGAAACTCCACCACCCCCTTTCCCCATATCCCTATTACTAACCACCTTACCCCTGTCACCCGGTATCATATATTGATGACCATTGTTAGCCTTGAATATTTCAGGCTTGTTATTTTCACCAATACGATAAGCCCCGTTCGGACTGACTGGCCCACCATTTTTACGAGCACCAGCAATTGCAAACGCCTTACTTGCAGCCAAAGAAGACATGTAAGCGGTGGTGCCTGTAGTCGCCGCCGTTCCCAATGTCGCAATGGATGCACTAAGAGCAGCAGGTACCCATGCCGCTTGAGCCGCAGCCGCTTGAGCCATAGTTGTTGCTGTCGATGCTGTCGCTAATGCTTTACCAATCACCATATTCTTGATTTGCTGCATACCCATCTGAACCAGTGCAGAGACCGCCTCATTCGTGATAGTAAGCGCCAAATTTCTCATGGCTTCATTAGCCGTCTGAGTTCCGGTTAACAGCCCTGTTATGGAATTGGCAGAGCGTTGCCCCAATGATTCAACAGCATCACCTAGAAATTGATACATCTCATTTTGGCTCTTCCATTGATCCCATTGGGCGTTGGTAAGGTCTTCTTGGTATTTCTTGGTGATAGCTGCTCTGGCTGCCTCTGCTTGCTCCTTAAGCTCGGTATGTTCTTGCTCGAAATGGGTAATAGCTGCCATTTTTCTTTCATGCTCATTAATGAGATTTTGTACTGGATCGAATTCCCCAAGGGTTTTCATGGCAGGCGATACGGTCTCATTGACTTTGCGTTGTCGTTCCTCTTCTGCGGCTTTATCCTTAATTGCTTTCATCTGCTCTTGGAACGTTTTTTCGTCGATAAGGCGTTTATCGTACATCCTCTTGAGGTCATCTTCCTCTTTCTTGCGAAGCATGGCAGAGTGAGCGGCAACATCAAGTTCAGATGCTTTAATCTTGTCGTCTTTTTCTTGATTAGCCAGCCAAATTCTTTCGGCATTAGCTTCCGCTGATTTTAGCTGGGATTCGCTAGAACCTTCTGGCATCGCTTTGCGGGCGTCGTATTTAGCCATCTCAAGGCTATTTTTTTTATATCCGGTATTGAGACGATCTAAGGCTTCTTGTTGACGTTTTAGAGCTTCCTCAATCTCCTTGGCTTTATTTTTAGCATCACTTGCCGCTTTATCCGCTGCACTTTCAGCTTTTCTTTTAGCTTCTTCTCGTTTCTTTTCAGCCTCTTGGAGATTGTGTATTTCATCTGCTTTCTTGCCTGCTTTGTCTTGCTGTTCTTTATTCCCACCAGCATCAGCCGCCTGCATCTCTGCTTTTCTTATTTCCCTCTGCTTTTTGTCTACGATATTAAGAAGCTCTATCTGATCATCCAATTTTTTAAGAAAGTCACCAGCCTCTTTCGACGCACCACCCATTGCATCACCCAGTTTCTTTGTAGAATTGGCAGCGGCATCAGCTTTTTTACCCTGTTCATGAATTGCTATTGATGCGTCGTTGGATACCTTTTCAAGTTTTGTTATTTCGTTTTCTGTTTTTTCAATTTCAGCTTTGTAGGCATCCATTTCCTCGGTTGCCTTTTTCATCCTGTTCTGTTTAGTTTCCGGCGAAAGATAACGAGCGAATTTTGCCGCATTATAATCCGTCTCAGCACCACGCAGTCCGCTTTCCAGTTCCTTTTTCTTGTCAACCAGAGTTCTTATGTGATTAGCAATAATAACTCTAGCTCCCTTGAGTTGTTTTTCACTCATGTTGCTCAGGTTTTGAGACAGATTATCAATGGATGCTGAGAACTGATCGGCAGATTGCCTTGCTTCGTCTGTCCTCTGTTTAAAAAAGAAAAACGCGCTGGCGGCGAGGGTAATCACACCAAGCGGCCCACCTAAAAAAGAAACGACACTTTTGAGTCCATTCATTGCGATCTGGGCGGCAGTGGCGGCATCTTGCGCGGTTTTGTATGTGGCTGTTGCCGTAGTTGCTGTGGCTCTGGCGGTGGTTAATCTGGCAAGTGCTACTGTAGCTGCGTCAGTTCCCTTTGCTACTGCGTATTCAGCCTCAGCGTGGCGTAACGCCTCAATCGCAGCAATTTTATCCATTTCCGCCTTACGCAATGTCATGTTGGCGGCATACAACGCGCTTTGTGCTTCCACTTTATTAGCTTGTGCTGACGCTATAGAAGCCCTAACATTTGTTATTTTTTGGCGCGCCGCTAATATCATCGCACCAACCATCCTTGACCCCATAACAACGGCTAAGGCAGTTGCAGCACCAGCAACAAGATCCATATTTTCACTGACAGTAACCAGAGTGCTATTAAACGCTTTAAGTGCTGTCTGAACTGTGGTTGATTGACCAAAGAACTTAGTCATATTGTTAGCTGCCATTTCCATTGACTGGCTCATTGTCGCTGATGTTTTATCAAATTCCTTAGCGATAGTTCCGGCCTGAGTCAGAAAAGCCTTCGATACAATCTCAGCCGTTAACTTACCTTCCGCCGCCATTTTCCTTAGTTGACCAATATTAACACCGAGGTTATCGCTCAATGCTGCAATTAAGCGACTTCCGTTCTCAGACATGGAGTTAAATTCTTCACCGCGCAGGACGCCAGAGGCCATAGCCTGAGAAAACTGAATCATGACGCTTGATGATTCCGCAGAGGTTGCACCTGAAACAACCAGCCCTTTTGCAACAGTTTCAGTTAATTTCGCCACGTCATCAGCCGACATACTATAACTACGAGTAGCTCTTTCAAGGCGACCATACAGTGCAGCCGTAGAATCCAAACTCGCACGGGAATTCTGGGCGATATTGAATACACGCTCAGTCACTTCTGCCAGCGTTTCATTTGTTTTAACGGCATTAACCAGTTTGTTATTAACTACAACCCATGCATCCGCATAGCTGGCTATTTTCTCGATGGATAACGCCGCTGTTACCGCAGTGGCAGCTCTTGATAGGCTTAATAATGCTTTCTCTGCTCCCTGAACTGAACGTCCCGTTTGATTAAAGCGTTGCTCTACCTGTCCCAAGCGCGAATCTAATTGCCGTTGTGCGGTCAACAATTGAGCTACATCCATTGATACTTGATAAACAATGTTGCCTACCTGATGTTCAGCCATTTTCTAGCTCCTGAAAAAAGAAAACCCCGCCGAATGGCAGGGTTTATTGATGCAAAAAACGCAAAAACTCCCAGAAAGGGGTTAGCCTACTCAAATTCCCTATCTATCAAACCTTTCTCCATTGGTTGATTGAAGGTATGCATATTCTATGTACGGCAACCTAAAAATAATTTTATCTTTATCAATGCCGCTACCTAAAGCTGTCGCTCTACACAGCAAACTCACTCCACCTGTTCTTTGCAGGCACATGCCGTCTGGACTTTCAAAAAAACGCATGTTGTCTTTTTTCCACATCACAATAGTGGCTCCATCTGGTAAGGCACCTATTGGTTGAACAGTAAAAATAATTATTTTGTTATATGCAAATATAGATATAGCAATAATGATAACTATAAATGCAGCAACAATTTTCTTTGTCATATTGATACCTAATTATTACATCTTCCAGTTGCAAGCAGAGGATATACTGGTAGCAATAACATCTATGTTATCAATGTTAAATTCTGCAATTGTTTGAGATTTACCATATGGCTCATAGCCAACAATCATATTTTTTTTACCAACAAGACTTTGAATCAATTGTAGTGACTTGGGTGCGAACAAAGATGTTCCTCTTTCACCCATACCCCAAGTTTGTACAATAGGTTTGCCCTTGTCTAGCCTTAGTGTAACTTTTGAACCGTGACCTCCTCCCATGTAATCTTTCATAGAAAGATAAGCCTCTGTTTTATTATTCTGACACCGCAGCACAAGTGATACATCGCGATCTGTTGCTGGAAGAATCGCATAGTAATCAGTTTGATCAGTCAGTTTGTTCTCTTCTTTTCTTACACTCCAATCGCCAAGTTTTTCATAATTAGAAGCGAAAACCGAACTTGATAGCAGTAATGATGCAACAACTAAAATATTTTTCATTCCACACCCTTTAATATCTATTAAGTTAACTTATATTATCTAGTTGAAACAAATACAAACAAAATAAAGATAAGTAATATACCAGCACCTATCCATTTGCCTATACTTTCAGCGGTAGCTTCTTCCTCATTTATCTTTTGGTAAATTTCATTTGTTTTGTTATCTAATTGTTGAGTTATTATGTTTAGCTCTTGAGTTAGAACCTCGTATATATCCGTTTTCGCTTCTATGGGTTCATTTAATAAAAAAATATCTAGCAAATCTAGCCAGTTCATAGCTGCTTGCATCTCATCAGTACCACCAGCAATAGATGTATCTATGAATTCCTTTCTAAAGGACAATAACTCTCGTATCTTGTTCCTGTTGGCTTTGTAAACCACACTTCCGCTGTTAGTCTTAATTTCTTCATAATAGTCGGTCGGTAACCCTAGTATTGGTATTTCTGACGTTAACATAACCATCCCTCATCATCAAATTTTGCTCATAATACCAACCAATTAGCGCAAAAGAACGCAAAAAGCCACCTACTGTACAAACATCAGGCTATACAATTGATCATTATCTATTAAGTTTAATGCGCCTAATAACCAACTCGGAGGGCGCATGGAACGTTCTAAATATAACGATCACTTCACAAAATTTCCATACAGAAAAGAAGTGAGGGATGACGATATCAATAATGGAGGAATAGATTTAGTAAAAGAACCACACCGAATCTCAGAGATACATGAACTAAATGGAGCTTTTTGGTTAGAAAATTTCATTGTCAATACTAACTCAAATAGCAAGCTGTTTATGTCTTTTGGTTGTGCTCAAGGTTCTGGAGATAACAACTCAATACTGGGTTATGTAGATTTATCGTTAAGACCGGAATCCCCAATAGAGTACAGGCCAGACATCAAGATAATGGATGAGTTATTTATTCAATATCTCCGTGATTCAATGATCTCACAGGGAATGGAAAACCCTCAGCAGGCCATCGAATACACTCAGTCTGTACTTGTCTGGGAGTGGACGCCTCTTGAGATATATGGGGAAACCTACGAGAAATTTTGCGTAACATTTCAGACCTTAGAGATTGAGGGTATCGTTTGGGTTTTTGATCACCTTGATTATTTTTTAAATCAGTATTATCCATCAATGAAATCCTCTGTTTGATAATAAAGGCGGAATAACCGCCTTTTTACGTAAAACAACGCAAAACGCCACATTTAAGTGGCATTTGTGTGATGGTTATTTGATTCAAAGCCATCCTTGACCTCCAAAATCCTTAAGCAGCTTCTTTCACACTCAACATCTTAGCCAGTTTGGAAATGCCTTTTGCAGTCAAGAGAACCTGCTCACAAACTTTCTCCGTTCCATCATCTTTTGTGACAGTGGTTAATTTGTGTTCCAACAACCCTTGCTGTATTTTGTCTTGATACCCAACCCAATTTTTCTTACCCAAGCGGCGATAAATCCACTTGTTTGAAGACAAGGTGTCGAAAAGAACTTTCGGCTTTACTTGCAGGTGTTTCGCGGCATCGGTAACACACATACTGCCAGTAGTTTTTTTGGCTATGCGTTCAAAGGCATCTACATCTGGCTTCATTTCAGCGACCTGATCTTCCAGTGCAATCACTTTCTCGGTGTAGGTAAGGAGTATCCCACGCAGCGTATCGGGGTCACGCAACATCTGCATCGGATCTGTAGTTACTGGTGCCAACTTACCAGAACGGTAATCAATGAAAGTCTGGTTCACCTGCAATTGGAATGATGGGCTTATCCATCCTGCGTATGAAACAGCGAGAAGTTCATGAGCGAAAGTGCCTGGAGTAATGCCGCCTTTTTGTACTTTGAGTACTTCTTGACCTAAGTGGGAATTCCCGCTTAGCTCATTTATTAAGCTTTTTGATGATGAAAGGCGCAACCACTCACTTGGTTTTTTGCTATCGTTTCCACCACTAGCCTTATGCAAAGCATTCAGGTTAAAACGGCCTTCTGAGTCGGTAGTGATTTCTACGCCTGCAATGACAGGAAGATTTTTATTTGCTACATTATTCATATTGTCACTCTCTGTTATGGGTTGACATAATCTTTAATTACTTTGTACGGTTTGAAGATTTAGAAGCCTCAACTGTTGGCGCAGTTGGGGTTTCGCTTTCATGGAAGCTGCAATTCACCTTTTCTCTCCATTTCCATCACGATATCTACGATATATTCCAATTGAACCTGTACTGAACGACGCTTTTCTTCGGCTTTATCTTCTAGCCATTGGCGCATTTCTGGCTTCATTCGGAATGGGTACGGTGCAATTCTCTTATTTTTTTCCATATATCTCACCTTTGTTGTTTGTTACTGCATAAGTTCATATTGTATACTCATTATTACTATAGAACCCGATTGTGTCAAGATGCATTTTAAGGACTCACAAATGAAGTTTGATAACGATTTCCCCAAGCGTATAGCAATGGCGAGACAAGCGTTAAATCTCACGCAAGAGGAACTTGCTCAAAGGGTGGGCGTAGTCCGCAGACAAATTGCTGCATATGAAGGTGGTGAATCTAAACCGAGAAATAAGGTACTTAATAATTTATCAGCGGCATTAGGTGCATCTATTGAATGGCTGGCTCAGGGTGATGGAGAATCTCCTGATTTGAGTAATATCAAGAAGACAGTAACGATTCGTGAAATACCTGTTATATCTCTTTCTAATGCCTATGATTACTTACATTCTGATAGCGAAAAATCGAATAATTGCATCTCTGGTTTTATTCCAGCACCTCTGCTTGCAGATAATGATGCATTTGCTGTCGAGGTAAAGGGTGATTCAATGATCTCCTTTGGTGTTAACTTCCCTGAAAGTACTATTGTTACTTTCGAAAGACAATTACGTCCAAGATATGGTGATTTCGTTCTTGTAAGTCATCAGTTAGAAAGAAAAGTTTATTTTATGCAGTACATTTCAAATACTGACAATAAATACTTCCGCCCTTTAAATTCAATGTATTCGCCAATGCCAATGGATAGAGAAACAGACATATTAGCTGTTGCTATTCATTATCAACTTGACTTAAGGGATGGTGACCCAAGACATCTGTTTGTATCTCCATATCTCCCTGTGAACCCAGCAGATGAGAAGCTTGCTTGGGGGGATGTTCATATAGATATCCCTCAGGATGAGCTAGATACTATCAATGATCGACTCAACAAAATCGAATCCATGCTTGAGCAACTACTCAACAAAAAAGCCCCGTGATGGGGCTGTTTTCCTATTCTTTCTGCTATTGGGTTAAGCGGCCTTGTGTCGCTTATTGGTTGACTTTCTTTTTTCGCTTTTCATCGCTTTACTGTGAGTTTCCGCGAGTATCCGTTTCTTTTCACTGTTGGCGAAACGATTTAAAACTTGTCTGATTAATGGCTGATAGCCTAAGCCGTTAAGGTCAGCTATCATTTTCAAGTCCTCTATCAGAGACTTATTTAACCTGATTGAGATTGGCTGTAAGTCCAGCGCCTCGTTAATCAGATCCTCCGTGATGTCGTCAGATACTTTAATGTGAGCTTCACTGCGACCAAGCTCACCATCCTCCCACGCCTCATCGGTGGAAGCTATCAGGTCTGTTCGCTTATCAGTTTGTTTGCTCATTTCTCTGTTCCTAGGCCGTATTTTTTGTAAATTCTCAATTCATCTTCGTTAGGTGCGTAAGCTGTCCTGATAGCCACCCCTTTCTCAGGGTAGTAAATAAAGACTATCTTCAACTTAACACCATAATCAGTTTCAGATATAAACCATTTAGTGGGTGGGTCAGTTTTATTATCTTCTCTTGTGTCTTCAAGAAAACGCCCAATCCGATTAGAAAAACACTGGAGTATATCCTCTTCATTAACAGGCGGGTTCTTGCCTGCTAACTTCAACCTAATGTTTGATGATATTAAGAGCTTCATGTATCGGCATCTTTAACCTATGGTTAATCTGTATATACAGAATACACCACGAAATAGATCCAAACAACTCAAAAAGACTCATGAAATATTGATAAATGTCGCGTAATTAATAAATAAAATAAATCATTAAGCCATAAATTTTGTATATACATAATATTGGGTGTTTAAAGCTATTATTTTTTCATGCTAACCAGTCTTCGCTTGCCATTCATCAGGTCATTAGTTCGCTGATCATCAGCATCAATAACGGCATCATACTCTTCACGGGTGAAACCCTTCTCATCGGGAAACTTGGCTTTCAGCATCATCTGAAATTCGGTCATCGTTAACTGTTCAGCCTCTTCGCGTGACATATTGAAATGGGCGCGAGCCGCATTGACATACTCGATAGCCTTAAACTGGTCAGAAAATTCTTCCGTTCCTTCATGCCTCTGGAGTTTTCTGATGTGGTTCAATGATTTTGGTCACCGTTATAGAGGTGATATGCTCACTTCGATAATTCAACAGGTGACATGATGAAAAGAAGTTTCAGCCCCGAATTTAAATTGGAGT
>NZ_JAQRFI010000005.1 GCF_028598805.1 Xenorhabdus yunnanensis
CGTGTGTACCGAAGCAGCGCCATCCTTTTGTCGAATAGCCGTGTGTACGGGGCATAGATTGCGCAAAGCCGCTTTCATCGAGATAAACAATCGGTTTTCCCGCCTGTTCATCATGGTGAATGCGCTCGACAAATGCCTGACGGATCTGGGCATCAGCGTTGGGAGGTCTTAGCGTTTTTTTTGACAGTAATCGTAAGCTGTTTCAAGGCGTAATGGATAGCAGACTGTGCAACGCCTAAGCGTTTTGCCCTTTCCCATTGATAGTCATCGGGGTAATTTTTGACATCCATAATGCGCGCCTCATCACTGATTTTCGTGGGCGGTTTATCACGGGTCATACAAGGCGCTATTTTATGACTCCACCGAAATAAGGTACGCATAGAAATGTCAAAATGGGCACTGGTTTGTTCGAAAGTCAACGAATGCTTGTCTTTGTATGCCAGTACTCGCTTGCGAAAATCCAAACTGTAGCCCATCTTACTTTATTCCTTGTCAGTTGAATCCAGATATTATGCCATATTAATATGATTCTGCTATATGTTGACGTGGCATCGACTGAGCAAAACCACTTTCATCCAAATACACAATCGGCCTGCCAGTCCGTTCATAGTCGCTGATGCGCTCGATAAATGCCTGACGAGCCTGAAGAGCAGCGCGAGGGTGTTTTAACGTTTTTTTTATGGGTGATCCGAAGCCGTTTCAAGGCGTAATGAATAGCCGATTGTGAGACACCTAAACGTTTTGCTCTTTCCCATTGATAGTCATCGGGAAAGTTTTGGACATCCGCAATGAGCACCGCATCAGGGATTTTTGTGGCGGGTTTATCGCGGGTCATGCAAGGTTCTATCTTATTGCACCACCGAAACAAGGTGCGCATGGAGATTTCAAAATGGGCACTCGTTTGTTCGAAAGTCAACGAATGCTTGTCTTTGTATGCCAGTACTCTCTTTCGAAAATCTAAACTGTAGCCCATCTCGTGTTATGCCTTGTCGTCTAGGGTTTAGGTATTATGTCATATTAATATGATTTGGCTATATTTATCAATAGAACGGAGAAATTCAGGTAATTCATCTACTGAAAGGTGAGCGTAGTGTTCGCGCTGATGAGGAATAAAGGCTCTCGCCAAATCTGGTGCGGGGTTATATTCTGCTCTACCAGTAATGATTGCATATGTCCAAACTTCACCGCAGCGCTGGCGAACTTTCTTTAATTTCTCTGTTGCTCCGCGCTTTTCCATGATAGAAAGCACTTCGAGTAATTCCATCGGTTTAATATCAACAATTGGACGCTCACCAATATAAGGGAAAACGTCTTTTTCAAATGCGTCCATCATATCTTCACGATAACCAACCGACCATCTGTCTTTGCGCCCGTTATACCATTCAAGCGCTATATTCTTAAATGTGTTTTCTGTTTGGTTAATAGCTGCCGTTTTCTCTGCTTTTCTGGCTTCACTGGGGTTAATACCATTAGCCACCAGCTTTCTTGCTTCATCGCGTTTGGTTCTGGCCTCAGTAAGTGTTACCACTGGATAGATACCTAACGATATCATTTTAGTTTTACCAGCGAACTGATAGCGGTATCGCCAACCTTTTGAGCCATTGGTATCAACCAACAAAGATAGCCCGTTACCATCTGCCAGCGTGTATGATTTTTCTTTTGGTTTGGCTCGTTTGATAGCCAGATCCGTCAGCTTCATAAATCACCAATATTGTATAGAAAAATTGTAGAGAGAAATTCTATACAAAAAACTATACAACAAATTGTAGAGATTTAGGAAGATGGTAGTAGACTTTGGGATATTGAGATTTTGCGCTAAGGCTTGATTTATCTGGAGGAGAGCACAATACTGGTATGTTAACATATTAATATTTAATAAATTAATTTTATTAAAAAAATCACATACCCCCAGTTGTACCCCCACATTATTTTGCTACATCAAGTCTGGTAGATTTTACGTGGAAATTAGATTTATAACTTTTTAATCATCACGTTAAAGCAAAAAAGCCATGAGATTTGGAAATGGTCAAATTTGGCTGCCATTTCACGCTCAAGGCTTCATATAAACATTTATCATTTTTAAGAACTAGATCACAAATTAAAACGGGTTATTCCTGTGGTTTATCGCGAACCTTACGTTCAATTAACCGACCATACATATCAAAGTAACGGCTAGGCCAGATTTCAGAGGGATGTATACCGAGATAATCTGCGATTATCCATTCGCCTTTAGGCCAGGGACGACTGAGAGTGTTTGCTAGTGTAGATGAACTGAGTCCCGACTCACGAGAGACAGCCGCTAAAGTTGTACCTCGTTTACGTAACGCAGCAATAATATCGGCTTGATGCCAGTCATTTTTAACATTGTTATTCATTCCTGCTACCCCTTCCATTAATTAATATTGATGGTGGCGATTCAGACAGGGTTCGCGGACTGGGTTCACACCAGCGAGGCATAGCCTCCCCCGCCTGAATCACCATTGAAAGGGCGAATGCAGGCACACTGGTAAAACTTCTTACCAGTGTCTGTGAACACAAGGCCGCGACGCCTTGACCATTGGATTGTGCCAATGGCGGGAATACTTTAACTGATTGTATTATCGGACTCAATAACCGAACGGCTAAGTTTAACGACTATAAACACTCTCAACATTCCGAATGCTTAATTCTTCAATCAACCAGCCCATCAATTTTTTTTACTTATACCTGACAACATGCAATCTCTGGCGCGCGACAATTCGGACAAAACAAAAAATGTCTGCCTTGCCCTTGATCGATATTTGTGCGCCAGAGTGAACGCAAGTTGAGGTATTGCGGGGTATCGGTTGAGTACTCAGTACTGCCGCCTGTATTAACAGGTCATCCCCACCGGCTAAAAGCCAGCCTCGATATCGTCAAGTTCTCCTTTTTCAATCTATAAAATGCAGTGTCAGATTCACAGGGTGGTTAATCAGTCCAGAGCCTGTCAGAGTTGTGTTGCTCTTTGGCTACGGCGTCACTTTCAGCGGTAAACCGGCAAAAAGTGACGCCTTGAGTTCCGCGAACAATCGGCAGAGGTTATGCCAGCGTTGAAATGCCAGCAGACATCGCAAAACGCCGTAAGGTTAAATGTCAAACGGTAGTCATGTTAATGGATTAGCTGTAGAAAAACTGTCTGTTGAATAATTCAAACAGAGATAGATAAGAGTATGTACGGATGCGCAAAAGCTATCCCTTTGCTCATTGAAGATAAATAGGATTTATGTTGCTTTGAAACGCCAGTGTATGAACCCACGTTCAATACACTTTGGTAACAAGATAGATATCCTTTTGGGTTATCTATTAGTTTAAGAGACCTTCATTGCCAGACGATGGTTTAGGTGTCTTGGCAATATCTGCTTCCAAAAGTGTGCAGATGTACCGCAATTATGCTCTCTCTTTCAGGCTACGAGAGTTTTGTTTCGCCACCCGAAGGCGATCCTGACAGGCGATGGATCATTAGTGTACATGGAATATTAGCGGCTGTGGTGAGTAGGGTCAACAAATTATGTTATGGATTAATTGGAATCTAATCTATCAAATATAACTTGTATTAGCCGCGATTTGACCTGACGCTATTATGGTAGGGTGCGATTAAACTTGACGGCCGACTATGAGCGAGGAATAGAAATTGACTTTACAGGAACACAGAATGCTCTGAAAGTGGATGATTCGTTTAATCAAGAGGCTTACAGAAAGAGTATCTCATTACCCCAGAGGCAGTTTTACACCAACAAAATGGTTTCCATATCGTACTGTTCTAAAATAGATTTTTTGGTGTAACCCACATGAAGTACCCTTTTAAGATGATCTAACGTTCTTAAGGAAAAATCACTCTGTTCAGCACGTAGTTAAGCAGAGAATCTACCGTGGTAATGTCTCTTTGTTGATTGGTGGAGTGGGCAATGAACGATGATGATGACTGTGAAAAATATCGAGTCTCAAAAGTCATCATCATACACATTGCTCAACCAATAGGGGGATTATCAACGACTTCATACGAAAAACTTAGAACATATTTTTCAAAAACATCGGTCTCCTCTTACGAGATTGCTGAATTTTCGCCGGGCACTGGAATCAGTGCTGCGCGTTCTTCGGCCTCGGCATATTCACCCGCAAACCATTCGTAATGAACTTCTGTGATAATTGAAGCTGGCGGTTCTTTGTTTTCAATAACAATTACTTGTATGGTATCTGGTAATTGGGCTAGTGAATGCCAGAATCCGGCTTCGACACCCGCGGAAATTGGTTCGTCTGAGCCCGATACCTTGGCCGCCTCTTTCTTCTTGTAACTGGTCAGTGGCGAGTCGATTACCACTATCCCAGGGTGCGGTCGCCCATTGTTAACACAGTACTTTAAGAGTCCAATGATAAAGGCCGAATAGAGTATTGCTCGAACCCCCTTGCCGTGTGACTGCCGAGGTTGACCGTCAACAACAATGTCGTATTCTTTCTCATCAAAGGAAACTCGAGGCTTGGAACTCCATTTCCACTCGGTCAAAATTGCTTCTATCTCTCTGCAAAGGTCAGTCAGTGATTGGGAAGACAGTCCTCCCCATTCCAGTTTTGTTTGGTTGCTTTCGGTAAGCGATTTTTGGAGATCTCTTTGGAGCTTATGCAGTTCCCCCCATCTTTGGAAATCAGTATACTCAGCGTCTCTTTCGGCCCGGTACTCGAGCTTTTTTTCGAGGTGTTCTGCGGTGTGGGTAAGTAGAGGCGTCAAGTTACGGGTGAGATTTCCCTGTAGAATAGTAAGTTCGGTCTGAGCATTGTTTTTTTCTTGTTCCAGCTCTACTTTTCTTTGGTCGAGACTACCAATTGCTTTTTGGAGGTCAGCTAGATACGCATGAATCTTTGCAGCTTCCGCTGTTGCAGAACGCCGAATTTCATCGCTGTTCATCAGCATCTGCGTTCTTTCACTGTGGTAATGGTGGAGAGTTATATTTTGTCCGCAGAGAGAGCAAGGAACCTCTTGAAGAGACTCAAAGTAGTGAGCTCCTTCCGTAAGAAAGTCCAACCGTCTTAGGTCGGAGTGGTATCGTTCTTCGAGCAGGCTATATCTCAATTGGATTTCAGTCACACCCAACAATTGAGATTCAGCTTTTAACGTAAGCGCTGTTGCTACCTGCATTTCCTCGTGTAAACGGGAAATATTGGCTGTTGCTTTTTCGACCTCTTCGGTCAATCTCGCAATCATATCATCAAGCTCATCGTCATATTCCGGATCAGACTGGAGGCTTTCCGAACTAGCTCCAAAGCGTTCTTCAAGCGGCTGAAGCATCTCTTGCACAACCTCAAGTTTCGCTTGCAGCCGTGCTTTTATGATTTCAGTTTTTTCCTCGGTTACAATTCCAGCATCGTCTATGCCAGTGAGAATATACGAGAACATGCGTTTTCGAGCGGTATCGTCAAAACTGGTGCGACCGGTTACTGGCGAGTATTCGTCGATGATGGATACTTCATCGACTAGGAATAGGGGCGCAAGTGTACGGATAGAAAGGCGTTGCGTTGCGCCACGAGCATTCTTGCGCAACTTAGCCTCCTTAATTCCTGCGAATGGGAAAAGTATTGAGGTAACGTCAGGTCTCTGACTCTTGCCTTTACGGACAGGTGCTATCGTCTCGCCTTTTCCATCAATGCCGCGGATTGGGAAGTAATGAGCCACTAGTTTGCCGCCATCCAACGCACGAGTTAGGGTTAGCACCTCGTTTTTGGAATTTTCAAACTCAACAAAAAGATGTGTGTAAGAGATTGCCTCTTTAGGCTTTTTTTTAAGCTTTTCAGCACCAAGGATATAGTCTAAGCAGCTAATAAGATAGCTTTTGCCGGTTTCCGATTCCCCCGCCAGAATGTTCGCGCCACTATCGAAATCCACATAAGCATCTTGAACGCCACTTCCGCGCAAAAGAATTTTTCTTATCCTAAGCATTTTCACAATTCCAATAAGTCTATTGCGGTCAATCGGTCAAATTCAGAGCCCCATCGGCCCACATTTTGTGTCATAAATGAAGCAAGCTCGTCATTTGAGAAGTGACGAAACTGTTTTGTTACCCATAAGGCTCGTTCTGCAAGCTCATTTGCATAAGGGGACGCTAAGAGCTGCACAAACCTTCCAGTTAACTCGGAAGCCTGATACAGAATTCCTTCGGGAGAAAAGACAGCCTCGATCAATTCCCTCGAGAGCATCAAATTAAGCCCTGCTTGTATTGAACTACGCTTCACAAGAAGCTCTGCCCCCCGATGAGGAACCGCTGGGTGAAGACTCTTAGGCCCACCTTGTACGTCGCTGGTATGCACAAGGAGGTAGTCATAAGATACGATTCTTTGTAGATCCATAGCCATATTACCAGCTGCGTATAATATGAAGAGTGCACGAAAACCATACTCTAAGGGTGAGTTAAAAGGCCTTTCTTCAAAGTGTCTCTCTATTTCTGAAATTTCAATTATGGGTTGCACCAGTCAATCACCTTATCGTTGGCCAATTGATGGCAAATCCCTTCACGGTCTTTACTCGTGACGTGAACAGCAAGCGGATGCGCACCAAGTTGTAAAGTTTGTGCAGCCTTTACAGTACTTTTCAGACGGACTAATGGCGTCCCTTCGTGATCTGAGTATGTGTAATACAGCCCATCATTAAATTCACCCAGCAAGGTATTAAAAAATGTTTGATTAGCCATTTGATCTCTAGCAAGCTCCTTCAACCCTTCCGCACAATAAAAGGTAATTCGAGAACGTTCGAAAAGTTTTACATGGCTAATACTGTTTTCAAAATCAGAGAAAGTCCGAACTGGGTTTGCTATATCATTGCTAATGACGGCGTAAAGCTGCTGAATATATACGGTTTCTATAGGATCGACTGCTGATGGAGGGGCTTCGGGCGGATCGCGTTCAATTAGAGGTGCGCCAAAGATCGTGAGATGAAATGAGGTTTTTCTATGTTCTTCGAGTAAATCATGTGGCTGCTTTGCACGAAAAATACTGAAATCAAATGTTTCGATGTAGCTTCGGAGCTCGATTGTCAGGGGGATATCATGTTTTGATGTGATCGCTTTGGCATAAGTCGTCCACCCGGAAAGAATTGCCTGTTTGAGTTTTTCTGGAGTGTCAAGAAGATCTTGAAATGGTGATGTGACACCTTTGTGTGTAACAAAATAGTATTCTTCAGGTGCTGTGTAGTCCCCGGAAAAAGTATAAAAAATAACTTTTGCGATTTCGACACCAGCCTTTGGAAGCCCTAGATTGGCATCATAATGCTTGCATTGATACAGGTACCATCGTCGAGGTAAAACATCTACTGGGTCAAGCCATACAACTATGTCCCGTCCCTTATCCCCAGCACCGCCACGCTGCTGTACTTCATTTACATATTGCTGCTTGGCAAGGTAATCAGATGCCCATTCGAGTGTGAAACGTTCAAATTCGGCAGCACTGAATTGCGCCAGACGCACAAGAGGTGCGATAGGTAGCCCTACACCCAACCCAAGCAACCGAGCATTAGCGCCCGGCCAGGGGGTAGGCACAGATAATTCGCTAAGCGTAGAGCCAAGACCCTGTTTTATTTCCTCTACCACCATACCCTCCATGCAGAAGTGATATCTAAATGTTTTATTTAGTAAATTTCTTTTCCAAAATTACCACATATGGTACATGAAAAGTAAGTAAATATATTGGTTGGCCCTCCCAGTAGACGATCTAGGTCTCTTGATTCAGTGCCACTGGTAAGCCTCATACTTCACATCTTTCTGGTAGAAAGCTTTAATCGTCGTCCGGACCTGCCCCCCATTTGTTAACATACCGTGATTTTAGCTATGTCTGCTTCTGGCACAGGGCTGCCCACACAAAGAATTTCTGGCAACTATGAGCGAGAAGCTGACATGACATCTGAAATAATGAAGCCACTTTAGAAGACTAGGGCAATTGATTTCTTAGGCCAGCCCTCGAAACTTCACATATGGCCCTTAGCCCTAAAAGGGTTCGCTCAAATCTGAGCTAATACACATTACTCTTTCCAGGGAATGCGCCAAATGCTGCCATCGTCACTTTTCCAGGCTCCGCCCTCACGTTCATCCATGCGCAGACATTTTTCTTTCTTGTCTCCACATATCGACCAGCGTAATTTTCCTACCTCCAGTTGCTTATCAAGATTGGTCAGTTCTGCTCGGCGTTGCTGAATCTCATCCATTGATGGCACCAGTATCATCATAAGCACCGACACCAGCAGCACAAACCCCACTTGAGCACCCACGAAATAGAACCAGGATCGAAAATTAAGTTTTTTCTCGGCTTCCTGATATAAATTTGCCGCTTTTTCTGCCGCCTTGTCTGCTTCCTTAAACTTTACACTTAGCAGTTCCGCCGTCCGGTTCGCGGTGGTTTCCACCGACTCACTTATGCTGCGAGTAACGTCGTTTTCCAAATTCCGAAGGCGAGCATCAACCTTTTTGGTGAAAGAAGCCAAAACCACCGTTGCTTCCCGGGACTTTTCTCCGTCGCCTCTCGCCGCCTTCAATAACGTATTAGCCGCTTCAAAAAACAACTGAACATCATGATCCGTCAGATGCTTTTCCCTGCTATCGCTCATAATTCCATCCTCGCTCTTTCTTCAAAATTTTCTCTTTAACTTCCATCTCCAGTGCCTTTGTGCGCCTTATCTCCTTATCATGCTGGTACGTCATCCATTGTCCGTAAGACATATTAAGTTCCATCAAATCTTCCAGGGCAACGAACTCCATAGACCCACCGGAGCCTACAATAACTATTAGCGCCCCTGCCCCAGTTTCTTCCACCCCCTGGCACCAGCGCACCAGTTTTAGATAATCCTTTTCAATCTGTGGTCGCTCATGGTCCCGCTGAGAAATTGCATCATCGACCACTGAGTTGATGAATCTTTCCAGTGCGTAAGGCTGCCGCTTATGAATTTTCGTGTCAAAGGCGTCAAGATAAGGAGAAAAAAAGGTTTCAACACCACTTAATCGTGATGGAGCAGTTTCCACATACCAGTGCACCCGACGGGAGATTATTTCCATCTGCGGCTTCCTTTGCAGGATAACCGATAGTTTCTGGTATCGCTCCACCTCTTTAGTGGAGTAATTTCCTTTCGCTTTAAACTCGATAAGACGTAATGTGCCGGGAAAGGCAATCAAAACATCACCCAGTGCTGTATCTTCGGGAGTCTGCTGTAGCAGGCCCACAGCGCCAGGGATATAACCGGATTTCAGACGCCCGCCTATGGATACACCTAGACCATAGAGAAAATTTCCAATTACCACATTTTCATACAGTTTCACGGATATCCTTCCTTTAAATGAGGCTTTTTCACATCAGGTGGGAAATTCATCCCTTCATAGAATCCCTACATTCGCGTTGCTCCAAGGGTGCCCCATTGAGTTTGACTGACCAATAAAATGCTAAACTCCCTGATTTATCAAGATAAAAATTTAATTCGATGGAAATTGGTAGAGGTGAGAAGACGAAGGGAATCGAACACTTATATAGAGCTTGGACAGCTCTCGCTCTGTATATAAGCGACTCTTTATAGGCCATACTTCTGGTCGTGATTTGTTTTCCCATTGATTAATACACAGCGGTGCTTGCAACGCCTGTTTCGTGGCACGATGCTGCCCACACAAAAAATCTCGGGCAGCTATGCGAGAAATATATACATTCACACATGTACGTCATACCTGCCGGACTACTCTAATGCCAGAGTTAAGGAAATATAGAATATCTCGCTGTAATATTTTTAGAAATACAAGATTTACCGTTTCATTTATTAATGAAAACGTTATTCTTTTAGCAACAAAAATATCCTGAAATATTTACTGTCTCACTTTTTATTCAAAATCTAACTACTGGAAAATGACCATTCTGTATGCTTGAGGTATCAACAATTGAGTCTGCCAAAAATAATATGATGTATTTATTGCTTCCTGAATTTAGCGAATGATATAATTTAGTGAGCAAGAATAAAAAAATATAGTTAGATCTCCTTAAAATATAAGGATGCCAACTGCATGGAACTGTGTTATCTAAACGTAAAAAAAACAATCGTGGTAAGAATAATTAATCCAACAAAAAAACAAAAGGAAAATAGTATCTTGTCTTTGATCGTCAGTTTTAGCTCATCTTCAACCCAGTCTTTCTCAAGTTCACAAAAAAATTTATAATGTGCATACCAATTACTACCAAATATCTGTTTGCTGATCGTTGTATTGTAAAATTTTGTCATGAGTGAATTAACTTCTTCCTGAGTCTTATCATAGTCAAAATTTGTAGCTGATCTAACATTCCGATAAATCACCTCAAGTTCGTTAAAAATCTTAGTCTGTTCAATTCCTGCAGACTCATAATTTTTCTTTTCTGAATCATAGAACTGAATATACATTGTCGCAACACCGAAAAGGATTAAAATTGCAGAAATTATATTCGTAGCAAGTTGTGGTATAAAAAGTGCCAAAATACCAATTGCAAGTGATATAAAGCTAATCCAGCCGGAAGCTTTACAAATTATATCGTAGGTGGCAAAATTTTTTTTAGCCCCAAAACCTACATTATACCCGTAACGCGCAATTACCTTTAACATCTCTGTCTGTGTCATGTAAACCTCAGTTAATGGGTACTTCGATTTGGGCTCGACCAACTACGACCTCATTTTTAATCACATAGCATTCTACGATATGGTCGCCATGGAAATCGGTTGATTCTTTTTTGGTTCGGGAGCCATTATCCGGAAGGAGTTGCCCCCTTATCAGATTTCTTCGCTGTGCTTCATCACCAACGTTAAGCACCTTCCATAACACACTATAAGGCTCTTCCACGGTTATAGAAGATATGTCAATTTTGAACAGCAAACTCTTTTTCGGAGAAAGTCTGAACCTTTTTAGCAGCATATTTCTGAGGCTTTGCGTCTGGAATCCGTCCTGTGTCACTGTACAATCAAGATCAATATGGTGTTTTATATCAATCGGATATCTATCTTCGATGAACTCTTCTGTATCGTCCCAACCTGAACTATCTGTCGCAAGAGATTCAATCCCATTAAATGCTTCGAGCGTAACGGCTTTACGTCTAGGAAATGCTCTACCAAAAACTTTTCGCCACTTATCGTTTTCACTATCTGCGCCCTCTGAATCTATAGCATCACAGCAAAGCGAGTAAGCATCAGCAGCCGCGCGACCAAACCAAGGCGATTTTACCCTTACGTGCTGACCACTTCCGAGGGCATGATATCGTTCTTTTCTTTCTTCATTTGATAAAAATTCAAAAAAATCTCTCGCCAACTCCCCTAGGCTACCACTCCCCGTACTATCATATTTTGAAGTTGAATCGAGAAACCTGTAGGCCAACGTATCTATAAGCAAGCCCCCCATGTTGACACCATTCCTGTTCTTCCATGCCCTGACCATTTTACATAACTTACGCAGATTCTTTGATTTATCGCGAGTAAAAACAGTCATCGCAGCTATTTCTTCGACAGGTTTAGTAAACTTCCAAGAGCCACCATAGTAACTTTCAGGATATTTGAAACCTCCATCTGCCTGCCTGAATACGGGCTGAACTTCTATTTGGAAATTTTTAAATATTACCTGAACTACTAGCCTGTCTTTTTTTACTGTCTGATCAGGATACTCTTCAGCCAGTATTTTCCTGACATCGCTGAGTAAGTTAGACTGACCGTTTTCCCTACTGTTATAGTATTCATATTGACTGGCTGGCATAATATAGAGCATATCAAGATCTGAAATTCCCTTGATGGCTGTATGTCTGCCGATAGAACCGACCTTTAACCTATTTGCTACACGAGAGTCGGTTCCTCGGATTGCAAGGTTCAGCGATTTGGTGATTTTCCTATAGTGGTAGCTGATCTTCTTGGCCTGTTTCAGGTCTACTTTTAAATTTTCCAGTAACTTACTAAACATCTCCTTTTTACCCACTGCATCCCCCACACACATTATAAAATATAAATTAACATTATCATTGAGTTCATGGATTTAACAGCACATTTTGAGCACTAACTTTAGGTTTTCTTACTATTGCAGATTACACAAATTCTCTATTAATCCTTAACGCAGCACATCCTTTTTACAAGAATATCTAGATACTGCACACTAAATCACTCCGATTTACAGATCATCACAGAGTGTTGTTCCTCGTCAACCACTTGCCCTGACTTGTGATTTGTACGCAACCAATATTTTTCCACAACCACTTTTAGGTTAAATTAACTATCAATATGAATAATCATGTAGAGTAATTATTTAACACATCCCTGTTAACTGTTACTACCCCGCATTATTAATAATCCGTAGAATTGGTAACGTTCGCTTCTGGCACAAAGCCGCCTATCTGGTTAGGTTTCATTTAAATCATAAATGATTCCAGATCGAGTCTATTTGGTAATCACATTGGTACAACTAACTCTTCTTGTCCAAAATCAGGCTAAAGGTAATTTCCAATGATTTAGATGTAGTAGTTCAAACCCACACTGACGCGCTACGCTTGTCTTCTCCAAGCTACCGGGTTAATGCATTAGCCCGGTAACTCGGAGAGCTAAAAGATCACCTGCCAGAGAAAACATTTTTACCTACCCCCTCCCTATTAAAGAATTATGGATAAAACTGTTCACCCTGTTCACCTTTGAATAATTTTATTTAAATTCATACCGTTAAAGGGTGATGAGTTGAAATTAAACTCTTCATTACTCTTCACCCAACCGTTCACCTCCAACCAGAAAAAAGGTGAACAGTGATGAATAGTTGTGAACAGTTTTAAAATAACTATTCACCCTATAATACATTGATATATCTTATTTAAATTATAAGGTGAACAGTGGTGAACACTTTTTTATATTTCTTTGAAAAATACCTGAAATCAGAAAAAATTATTCTTCTGGCTGGCTATTCCTTGTCAGTTTCGGCATCCATTCGATAGCAGTATCAAAATTCAGGCTCAGATTGCTACGAATTCCCTGTTTGCTTTTCTTGCGTAAATATTGCTGGCTGTATTCTGCTAGTGCGCCCGGCATATCCATACCGAAGCGAGTCACGGAAACAGGTTTATTCAGGTTATTGCCTTTCATATAAGCAAGATAGGTGTGATAAAGGTACTTACGAGGATTGAACGGCATAATTTCCGCATTGCCGATTAACAAGCCATCAGGTTCATGGGAAGCAATGAGATAACCGCAAAAATCGATCAATGGATCTGTGCCGCGTTTGATATCCAGCGCCTCCGCAGATTTCTGCTGCTCTGCCAGTAAACGCCTTGCTGATTGTGGATCAGCAAATCGATGCAGCAAATGCCGGATAATCACGGGCAATTCTGCCGCAATTTTATCCCGCAGGAGCGGATCACGTTCATTTTCCGGCACGATTTCGGAAAAATTAAAAATCACCCGACGCCGCGATACTCCACCACTGCGATCACTGAAACTCATGGCATTATTGTTCACTGCCAGTACAACAGCGGGAATACGGGTTGAATAGGGTTGTTTGTGCTTTGGATCAATAGCAACTTCATCGCCGCCAGTAATCGCCTTGATTCCTGAACCATCACCCACATAGCGAGTTTGGTCTGGCAGGATAATCAGCGAATAGCCGACAATCAACGCCCGTTCTCGTGGGTTTTCCAGTGCTGCCATACTTGCGGAAACGGTATTGCCTTTACCTGCTAGCATGGAACAAATTTCGGCAAAGATACTTTTGCCACTGCCTCCGGCTCCGGTGACTTCCAGAAAAAGTTGCCAGTCATAACGGTTCGCCAGCACCATAAACAGCGCCGCTAGTACTCTATATGCTTTGCTTTCACAGTTGGCAGTTGCTTGATTGAGCCAGCGCCAGAATTGTGGTGCGTGATCTTGCAGAGTTTCCCACGAAACAGGGGAATTGAATTCAACGTCATTGGCAAGCAATAGACAATCATTTTTGCGGTGAGGCCGAAACTGGCACGTTTTCAGGTCAAAAACACCATTATTGAATCCGATTAAGTGACGTTCTGGAGGCTGCATCATGGGAAGTTGTAATTTCAAAGCGTCTACGGCTGAACTAATACCATGCGGTGAATACGGTAGTTTCCCTTCCATAAAAGCAGCCACCATTTCCCGCCTTAAATCACGGTCACTGACCGGACGCCAGACAATACCGTCATAGTGATGAACGGTTTCTGAAGCACCATCCAGTGCTAAATCACCGTTATAACGTGTCAGCAATACTTCCCCGCGCTGGCTGGCTCCCATTTGGCATAATGTCAACTTAGATGACTCAGCATCATTGGATTGAATAGCTTCTTTTTTCTTGGTTAATGCTGGTTGATAAAGCCCCTGAGCAAAGGCTTGTTGTGCTATTTCCACACCGTGTTGCTGGCGATAATCATCCCAATCAGCTTTTAATTCCGTAGGCGGTAGCGTTACCCATCCGCTGATCGCTTTGGCTGTTTTCTCTGCTGCAACCTTGCCGATATTCTTTTTCAGTCTACCGTTTTTGTCTCGTTCTTCCGGTTCGTGCCAGTCGTTATCGGCGGCAATTATGATTCTGGAATTTGGGTACTGCTCTCTAACCTGCTTGGCAACAATCAATAGGTTACTTTCATCAATCGCTGCCAATACCACGCCTTTATGTAGTTGACTGACAGTTAAAGCTGTAGCATAACCTTCGGTAATGATGATTGTGTCCAGAGTTCCGGTAATCTCAGATACAGGGATAAAACTGCCTTTTTTCTGTGTACCTGCAACAAGGCGTTTTTCGCCATTCGGCTTGATGGTCTGTGCGCCCGTGATTGTGCCATCCAGCATTTGAGTGTTCAGCAACAAAGAACCATCTTTTAATAACCGCTGATTGGGGCATTGCAGTCCCTTTTTCACCAGATATTGAGATTCACCCGTAACAGCAGTCGCAACCAGTGCCGCGATACGTTCAGCAATTGGCTTAGCGTTCCTAGTCAGCGTTTTGGCTGATTTGTGTTCTGGCAAAGGCAATGCCAACGCATCTGCAATAATTTTTGCAGCGTCAAAAATTGAGATCTCTTTGGTTTTAGCCACTAAATCCAATCCATCACCATAGTTCGGAGCGTCACACTGGCGGCAATGCCAGTTGCCGTGATGGTGATCGTCGATAAAGTGGAAACGGTCAGTGCCACCACAGACAGAGCAAGCGCCATGTTTACCCTTTTCGGGAATATCAATACCACAGGCAGGTAGCAGATTTTCCCAGTGATACATGGCGGATTTTTTTACTGCTTGGATAAAATCGAGTGTTTTTTGTTCGTCTGTTTTATCTGAAGATGTAAATTTAGGATGAGTTTGGTTAGACTGTGTATCAGCCATCATCGTTACTCCAATTAACGGTTATTGGTCAGACGCCTCAGATGTGTTACAGCACTCTGGGGCGTTGCTTTTTATGTTACTTTTCTTAAAAAATCTCTATCTTTATGCCCTTTTGCCAAATTTTCCGATCAGCACATTTTCGCCTTGTTCCAGCATCTCCATATAGTCGGCGTACCATTGCAGCATTTCCCTACGGCCATCCAAATATTGAGCGTGGTTGTATGTACCTCGGATGCTGTTTTTATCGACGTGCGCAAGCTGTTTTTCAACCCATGCCGTGTTGAAATCTTGATCATGCAGAATGGTACTCATGGTGTGCCGGAATCCGTGACCTGTCGCCCGCCCTGAATATCCCATGCGGCGGATCATAGTATTGATTGCCATATCAGATATATGCTTTCTGTAATCTGTCCGGCTTGGGAAAACATACTGATAACTGCCGCTGATAGGCTGAATCTGCTTCAATAAATCGATAACTTGCTCTGATAGTGGCACTACATGAGTGCGGCGCATTTTCATTTTTTCGGCTGGAATTGTCCAAACAGCCTTATCTAAATTAATCTCTGACCATTCAGCTTTACGAAGTTCTCCCGGACGAACACCCGTTAATATCAGCATTCGCAAAGACGTTCTGACTATCTGACTTCCCATATATTTATCAATGGAACGGAGAAATTCAGGTAATTCATCTACTGAAAGGTGAGCGTAGTGTTCGCGTTGATGAGGGATAAAAGCACTCGCTAAATCTGGAGCTGGGTTATATTCTGCCCTGCCAGTAATAATTGCATATGTCCAAACTTCACCACAGCGTTGGCGAACTTTCTTTAATTTATCGGTGACGCCTCTCTTTTCCATAATAGAAAGGAGGTCTAATAATTCGAGGGGTTTTATTTCAGCAATCGGGCGATGACCAATATAAGGGAAAACGTCTTTTTCGAATGCGTCCATCATATCTTCACGATAACCAACAGACCACCTGTCTTTTCTTCCCTCGTACCATTCACGCGCAATGCTTTCAAAGGTATTACTGATTTCTCCCTGAGCTGCCAATTTCTTTTGTTTTTTATCTTGGTTGGGATCAATACCTTCGGCTATCAGTTTCTTGGCTTCATCACGTTTTCTTCTGGCCTCTGCCAACGTAATAAGCGGAAAAGTACCAATAGCGAGTAACTTTTCTTTTCCTGCAATTCTGTATTTCAGTCGCCAGTATTTAGAACCGGTTGTCTTTACCAGCAGATATAAACCGCCGCCATCCGATAGCTTAAAATCTTTATTTTGGGGTTTTACTGTTTCAACTTGTCGGGCTGTTAGTTTCATATTTCTAGCATCCTTGCCCCTCACAGTAACGGGGGTATTTTTTTAGGGGGTACAGAAAGTTACCCCTATATATACCCCCTGACTGGGGTACATTGCAATAGATGCCAGTAGACGTTAGTAGAGCTTTATTTGGGAGTTTTCGTTGATTTTACTGGGAAAAGTAGACTTTAAGAGATGCTGCTAGAAGTGTAGATGGCGGAGGAGGAGAGATTCGAACTCTCGGATGGTTTCCCATCGGCGGTTTTCAAGACCGCTGCCTTCAGCCGCTCGGCCACCCCTCCGCGATGTCGAGCACTATAAACATCACTGTTATCAATGTAAAGCATTTATCTGTTCAACTGCCGTTAATTTATTCACGACACTGTCTATTGGTCTATTTATTCAGCATTTTTAGTAATCTTTCTTGGGAATAGAGGTGATTTTTGCTAAATTGCAGCCATCGTTATTGGATGGTAAAAAAGTTATGTTGGTATTTGAAGGTCGTGAGATCGAAACCGATGCACAGGGTTATCTAAAAAATTATAGTGATTGGCAAGAAGCCATAGTTCCTATCATTGCCGAGCAGGAAGCGATTACTTTAACCGAACAGCATTGGGAAGTTATACGTTTTGTACGTGAATTCTATGAAGAATTTAATACTTCACCCGCTATTCGTATGTTAGTCAAAGCGATCTCTCAAAAATATGGTGAGGAGAAAGGAAATAGCCGTTATCTCTATCGCCTATTTCCTAAAGGGCCTGCAAAGCAGGCAACAAAAATTGCTGGCCTTCCTAAGCCAGTCAAATGTATTTGACTTATTCATCCGTCGCTAATGGCGGATGCTAAAATCACTCATCTCTTCTGCTTCACAAAACTGAGATTGGAAATGTTCTATTTTGGCACTCGGCGGCCCTCCCTGCTCTAGCCAATGTATTAACATTTTGATTTGTGCGTCATTGCCGCAAGCAACAATTTTGACGCTTCCATCATTCATATTGCGGACATATCCCACCAGCTGGTTCTTATTTGCCCAACGGTAGGTGTGATAACGGAATCCAACGCCCTGCACCCTTCCGTAAACATAAATAGTAATGTTATATTCAGTCATTGTTGCATTCCTCCCTAATTAAGTGGTAAGAACTTTGAAATGTTAAACCCACTTTTGGTATTGTATTTTATATACGCAACAGCTAACCTAAAAATATGAGGTGGCGATCACATGCCATCTTGGTTTCAAAAATCATGCAGAAATTCCGGTTACCGGGTGTGCGCTTGAAATTTACCTTACTGTCCTTATATAAGAGTCATTGCAAGGTTTCTTTGGAGGTGACTATGATGATCGCCAGCAAATTCGGTATCGGCCAGCAAGTACGACATAGGTTGCTGGGTTATTTGGGTGTTATTGTAGATATTGATGCTGAATATTCTTCAGAACAGCCGCAGGAAAATGATATTGCATCTAATGCTACCTTACGTTCAGCGCCGTGGTACCACGTTGTAATGGAAGGTGACGATGGACAACCCGTCCAGACCTATTTAGCAGAAGCTCAATTGACTTACGAAACATCAGATGACCATCCAGAACAATCTTCTCTGGATGAGTTGGCTGAAGCTATCCGCAGTCAATTTCAAGCTCCGAGACGACGAAATTAAATGCTTATATTCTAATCATAACCGTGAGGTGGTGAATAAAAAATCGCCGCCTTGTTTACTTTTCCATTCCCAAACGCGGGATTTCAATTTTGGGACAACGATCCATCACAACGTCTAGCCCTGCCTTTTCTGCCAGTAATTTGGCTTCTTCATTGATAATTCCTTTTTGTAACCAAAGTACTTTAGCGCTAATGGCAATAGCTTCCTCTGCAATACCATAAGCAGCTTCTACATTGCGAAATACATCAACCATATCAATCGGTTGTTTAATATCAGATAATTGGCCTACAACGGACTGGTTCAATAAAGTTTGCCCTGACAGTTTAGGGCTGACAGGAATAACTTTGTATCCCTGATTCAGTAAGTATTTCATTACCTTATAACTTGGACGATCTGTTTTCTCACTCGCTCCGACTAATGCTATGGTTTTAACCTTTTCCAGTATATCCGCTCTATATTGATCACTCATTTAACCCCCTTATACTATCCTGTGCCATTTGTCTTTCAACTTGTGTTTTTCACTGCCTGCACTGCAATCTGCGGCTTATTGGGTATAAACCATTACTCAATGAAAGATTAGAATGATTCCATCGACAATCATTAGGGAGAAATTAACTCTCCCTATTCTAATAAGAGTTACGCTTAAGGCTTACGCTGAACCGATACTCCCAATTGCACCAACTGATGAATGAAAATCGATGGTTTTTTCGGCTCCTGCATTAACCAAACCTGCTTTTTCGCTCGCGTCAACGCGACATATAGAAGGCGACGCTCTTCCGCATCAGGGAAATCTTCAGGTTGTGGCAACAAAACCTGTTCCATCACGGATTCCCTCTCTGGTGCTGGAAAACCGTCTTTTCCCTGCTGCAACCCCAAAATAATGACATAATCTGCTTGTTGCCCTTTAGATGCATGAATTGTCATAAATTCAATTTTCAAATTCGGCCAGCGCGTAGACGCTTTTTTCAATAATTCTGATTTGAGATGATGATAACGAGCCAATAATAAAATGGTTTCCTGTTTGGTAACATAGCCACTCATTTTATTCAGCAGCGCTTCCAACTGCTCTTCCGATAAAATCACCACCGATTTTTTATTGCCTTTTGTCAGGCTATCGAGTGGCTTGGTTAATTGATGAGGATTTTGCTGTACAAATCGGTTGGCGATTTCCCCGATACGATCATTGAAACGATAAGTCGTATCCAATGCACATTCAGCTCCTTTCCCAAAATAGGTTGCAAATGCTGTCGTTAATGTTAATTCAGCACCACTAAAACAATAGATTGCCTGCCAATCATCTCCCACAGCAAATAAATGGCTTTGCTTATTTTGTGCTTTCAGTGCTGTTAATAACTTCGATCTCAATGGTGAAATATCTTGAAATTCATCCACCAAAATATGTTTCCACGGACTGATAAATCGACCTTTCTGTAAAATATTTACTGCCTGATGGATTAAACCAGAAAAGTCAACTGCGCCCTCAGACTTCAATGCCGATTTCCAAGCTTTCAGCAAAGGTGCCATAAGCCGTAAACGTTTCTGAAATACATCGATATAAGTAGCAGGAGCCTGCTCAATCATCTCTTTTTGGCTACCGCCATGCATACGAATTAACTCTAGCCAACGCTCCAAACGAATTGATAAACGAGCCGCCAATGACTTATCATGCCAATATTCACCTTCCGGCAGTTGCCAATCCAATTCTTCGTTCAACCATTCCCGCCAACCTTTAGCCTGCGCTTTTTTCTCTCCACACTGTTTTTGCCATTCTTGAATGAGAAAATCCCAGCGTTTTTGAGCATCAGTTTCCAGCGCGCTAATCTTCGGTGACTTATTGCTGCCTTGCTGAATAATATGCAATGCCAAAGCATGAAATGTTTTTGCTTTTATTTCTTTTGTTTCCAAACGTGCCTGAATACGTTCATTCATTTCGTCAGCAGCCTGACGACCAAAAGCAAGCAGCAAAATTTGTTCAGGAAGTGCTTGTTGGCGTAACAATAACCATCCAGCACGAGCAACCAAAACAGAAGTTTTTCCGCTACCCGCACCAGCCAATACCAGAATGTTCTGTTCACCATTAATAACCGCCTGACACTGAGAACGATTAAGTGGTGATGTTTCTATTGTCTGGAAAAATTGTCCATATTGCACCAATATGTGATCAATCCATTGCTGGTTCAGAGTTTGAATTGTTTTTTCACCATTATCCAACCAATCCAGACAGGTCTTATAATCGTCACGACAATTTTCAAATTGTGCAATTCGTTGTAATGGTAAAGGTAAAGCCTGAAATGTTTCTTGGATTTGCTGCTGCACAGAAGCTAAATCTGCGGTTTTCAGCCAACGATTTTGTTGTTTGATTTTAACTATTTCATTCAATTGAGCCGCCAAGGCATCAGCACTGACATCACTCATGTCGAGGCTCCACGTTTGCCATTCCTTTAATAAGTAATGATAAAAACGCTGTGTTTGCTGCCATTCAGTACCATGCAGACGAACCACTTTTCCTTCTGGTAATTCAAATTCCAGTTCCCCCCAGACAATCCCTCGCTTACACTGAATACCAATTAATTGATTAAATGGAATAAGGTACTGGTGTCTATCACCACTGACTTCAATGCCAGCATTAAGTAGACGTACCCGATTATAAGGGTGTTGAGCGAGGCGTTGGCCGATTTGCGTTGATTTTAGTTCCATTGTCGTGGCACCGTACCTGAAAATTGTTGAACTACTTCATCACGTAAATGTTGTTAGGGGTATTTTGTGCTAACGGTTTTATCCAGCTCCCGCCATTTCCTGTATAACAGTCACACCCTCTATTATATCCGTATATTCATTGCACTAACAGGAACCACTCTTATCCCTTGGTTATTAGGGGAAGAACTTAAAATAACAATTCCACTGCTATTAGGTGTCGTTGCAGCAGCATTAACAGATTTAGATGACCGCTTGGTCGGGCGTCTGCGCAATCTCACCATTACCTTAATTTCTTTCTTTATCGCTTCCGCGTCTATTACCCTATTGTTTCCTTATCCATGGCTTTTTATGCTTGGTTTGGCTGTATCCACTTGTGGCTTTATCTTGCTTGGTGCATTGGGGCAACGTTACGCGACCATCGCCTTTGGCGCTTTGTTGATTGCTATTTATACCATGCTCGGTTCGTCAATATTCCCTATCTGGTACCAACAGCCTTTATTACTGCTCATTGGGGCAATCTGGTATAACTTGCTGACATTAACAGGCCATTTACTATTTCCTATTCGCCCCTTGCAAGAAAATTTAGCCCGCTGTTATCAGCAGCTTTCAGCGTATCTCTATGCCAAAACAAGCCTGTTTGATCCCGACTCTGAGACCGAGGAATATAAACAATCTGTGTTTGATGTTGCCATGGCGAACAGTGTGTTAGTCGCAACGCTCAATCAGACCAAGAGTTCTTTGTTAAGTCGTTTGAAAGGAGATAGAGGGCAACGGGGTACTCGCCATACGTTGCATTATTATTTTGTAGCTCAAGATATCCATGAGCATGCCAGTTCATCCCATGTTCGGTATCAAAAACTAAGAGAAGTATTTCGCCACAGTGATATTATGTTCCGCGTTCAGCGACTGCTTTCCATGCAAGCCAGAGCATGTGAACAAGTTTCACAAACTATCGTCCTGCGTAAGCAATATCAACATAATCCACGTTTTGAAAACGCATTCAGCTACCTTGAAAGCTCTATTGAGCGTTTGAAAAATCAACAAGGTACTGATGCTAAAATTATGGCATTTGATAATTTGTTGAAAAATTTACGGGCCATTGATGCCCAATTAGCAGGGCTAGGTTCGGATCAATATCTTCTTTCCCAAAACACCTCTTCAAAAGATAAACAAGAAGAAACACAGTTATCTGAGGAAGCTTTAACTGGCTGGCGTGATATATGGTTTAGGATTCGAAGTAACTTGACACCAAAATCTGCCCTCTTCCGCCATGCTATTCGCATGACTGCCTTGCTGTGTACTGGTTATGCCATTATTCAGCTATTTGATTTGCAACGCGGTTATTGGATCTTGCTAACCAGTTTATTTGTCTGCCAGCCAAACTATAGTGCCACACGTCGCCGTCTGGCTTTGCGTGTTATTGGCACACTGGCGGGAATTCTGATTGGCCTGCCAATTCTCTATTTTGTCCCTTCCATTGAAGGTCAATTAGTGTTGATTGTTATTTCTGGCATGCTGTTCTTTGTTTTTCGCAATAGCCAATATGCACATGCAACGCTATTTATCACTTTGCTGGTATTACTGAGTTTCAATTTATTAGGTGAAGGATTTGAAGTAGCACTACCAAGAATCATTGATACGTTAATAGGCTGTGGTATTGCTTTACTTGCCGTTAGTTTCATCTGGCCTGATTGGAAATTCCGTCAATTACCTCAGGTGATTACCCGAACAATGGGAGCCAATTGCCGCTATCTCGGCGCGATTGTAACGCAATACCATCAGGGCAAGAGCAATAGCCTGAATTATCGGATCGCCCGTCGTCAAGCCCATAATTGTGATGCCGAATTGGCATCAGTAATTTCAAATATGGCATCGGAGCCAAAAAACTATCGCATTTCTCAAGAAGCCGCTTTTCGCTTACTGTGCCTCAATCACACCATGTTAAGCTACATTTCCGCATTGGGTGCCCATCGCGATAAACTCAATGATCCAGCAATATTGGATATTCTTAATGATGCAATCTGTTACATTGAATCCACCTTAAAACAGTTCACCTTAAAACAGTCCACCTTAAAACATTTCACCTTAAAACAAGGCGAAATGAATAGTGATGCACTGCAATTTGCAGTGAACCATTTGGTGGAAAAAATCAATCTGGCACCTTCTGAAAGTAACAGTAAAATTCAACTTGTGTTACAGCAAATAGGATTGCTCATCGAATTACTACCTGAATTTGTTAGTTTAACTAAGCAAATTAGTGAACAAGAACCTCGCTAAAAAGTCATTTCGCAGGGGCAATGATGCCCCTAATGACATGACGAAATCACTTTCCCAATTAATGTAATAAATACTGTTATAAAACCACTACAAAATAAACAACACGAATAAACATTCTCTTATTTTTCAAGATAAAGTGATATTTACAAATATTAACACTACAAGTGTTTATTTTTGATATTGATTACATGCAAAACTCCTGTAGAGTCGCAAATCTAAAAAATAAAAAATCACTACATTAATTTGTTCTATTTTTTATTAATAACAAGACCTATCACATTCAGGTTTATCAATACATGGAAAACAATATGGAAGAAACAATCGCCATTGCGAAATACCCTATCGGTCTTGATCCGGAAAATCTTTTTGCTGCGCCTAAACTTAATTATGCCTTTATACGTATGAATAATATTTGTAATGCAAGTTGCGAATTTTGCGATGTATGGAAAACCGCCCAAGTTGATGCACACAAAAAAATAGATATGATTAAACTTTGGCAAGAATTAGAAACACTTTCACCGCAGGAAGTCAACATTCATGGTGGAGAAGCTTTCTTATCAAAAGATTTTCTGGCAATTTTAGATTGTAATAAAAACACCCCGATTTCCATCACAACAAATGGAACTGCTTTATCAAAAAAGATCTTCAATCGTGTACAAAGCAAGAGCCATCTTGTCAGAAAGTTTTACATTTCAATCGATCATGTGGAGCCTGAAAAAAATGGTGATTCACGTGGTATTCGTTGGTTAACCAATAATCTTTATGATGCAATGCAATATATTAAGCAGGAGATACCAGGTTCTGTTATTGTTGTCAATCATGTCGTTACTTCATTGAATTACGATACCATTGATAAATTTCTACTTAAAATGGCCGAACTGAATGTTGATGGCGTTAATCTTATTCCGATCAAAGATTATCCTCTATTGTTCTTGAATACTGTTCAAATTAATTTATTTATGCAGAATATTAACTCCCTACTGGAAAGCAAACAAATTCCACGCCATTTATTCATGGATGCCAATTACGAAATTTTCGGTCGTAATGAGGAGGACTATCAGCGCGCGGAAATGGGCCATTATAATGCTTCCAGCAAAAAAGCATGTGCCATTCCGCTGACAACGTTATTTATTGATGCTGTAACGGGCAATGTTTATCCTTGTGATACTACAATGTATCGACCAAACCCAGAACAATATATTATGGGCAATGTTTTGGAAAATTCACTGCACGATATTTGGCATGGCGAAAAATTCTCTCTGTTCCGTAAAAAAATGTATCCTGTAATTACCTGCGATTGTATTAAAGGCTGTGATCCTGCCAATAGATTAAGGTAAAACTATGTCTCTAGAAATACATATCAATAATCAGGTTAGTTTTCATCGCGGGAAGCCGACTATTTTTTGCATGCCGGATATCAAAGACAGTGAACGTTTTATTCGTCTCTGTTATCAACATAATTTAAATATTATTTTGCTGATCAAGAAAAAATGGCTGGATTCAACGGATTGCTCTTTAGCATTGGCATATTTGGTGATTGATGATCCGCTGGCTGACAATGGCTGTAAAAGAATCATATCAGCACTGAAACAGGTCAAAGACACACTGGCAATTATCACAGATCCTATTCAAATTAACTATTTTATGGCGTTTTCTGAGCTTCATGTTGAATTGATGGCGACTATCGCAGCTTATATTAACCAAGATCCTCACATAATTGATGTAGCGCAATCATTTAGAGATAAATGGATAATGCGTAAGGTTGCCAATGAACATGGGCTTGCTTGCCCTCAATTTACTCTGGCTTCAGAAATACTCACTTCTAGTGAACATTTTCAAACTTTTACCGCATCAGTCGAGCAATCTGCCAGATATAAAGGCAATAAAGTCGGTTTTATTGTAAAACCACGCTCATTCTGGGGTTCTATGGGAGTGACAGAATATTCTGACTGTACCTCTTTGCTCTGCGCATTACAGAAACTTGATACACCTGAAGAGTATCTGGTTGAAGAGAAAATCCAAGGTAAGTTACTGCATGTTGATACGGCTGTATTACAGCATAAAATTATCTATCAAAGTATTGGAGCTTACGCCTGTTCACTACTCTCTTCCAATCAAACAGAACCCGGTCATTTTATGTGGCATACTATGCTGCCAGACTCTCCAGACAGCCATAGACTGTTTGAGTTTAACCAGCAAGTATTACAGGCATTCAACCTTGAATACGGTTTCACTCATACTGAAATTTTTATTGAAGAAAATACCAATAATCTCATACTTTGCGAGACAGCATCACGTCCACCAGGGCTGAGATTATTCGACCTTCATGCACTCGCTTATAATAAACATGCCTTTGATACCTTTATCGATGCATTGATCTCGCCCTCATCTCTTTGTGCATCTTCTATTGGCAAAGAATCTTCTTTTTCCACAGAACACTCAGATGCCAATTGCATTGGCATGATCATTTTCAACCCACCAATTGGTAAAGTAGAATTCCTGACTCCCATAGAAGAAATTATTGATGAACATGTCATTGAATGGGAACAATATGCAAAAACGGGTAGTTATTTTACCAACACTCATTACACTGAAAAAATGGGGTATATTATTTTCTCAGCTAAAAATGAACATGAGTGTATGAAACATTTAAAAAATTACAATACTAAATTTAATTATATAACCATAAAACAAGATTAAAACGATGATAAGATATTTGTTTCTTACTTCTTTATTTATTAATGGTGTTGGCTCAAGTATTCTTGCAGTTGGATATCCCTATATATTATTATCTGAGAATACACCAATGACATACTATTATGCCAACATGGGAGTCATATTTCTATTTACATCTATTGGTGCTTTGTTATGGGGTTATAAGATAGATTATTCAGCAGACATTTGGAAGTTTCGTATCGTTATATTATTGATTGAAATTTTCAGCACCTTGTCACTGTTGATATTGTTACTGATTAAAATAGAGTTTTCTCCTATTATGCTACTTTTATTTATTTCATTATTAGAGTTTCTTTTTGCCTATGAGATTCCGTGGTCACGTGTTGCCTGGCATGAACTTAATGATTGGACAGAGCAACAGGGTGGTAAACATTTGAATGTATCTCTCTATATTGTTATTGCCACCTCACTTATTTCAGCCCTTGGCCCTGGATTTGGAGCTTTACTGGGAATTACTCAAGGGATCGACACGATTGTAACTATCAAATTAGTTTCTCTGCTTCCTTATTTTTATGTCTGCTATCTCATGATGAAAATGAAGATAAAACGTACAGCGGAGCAAAAATCCCAGTTAGCTGTTGGACTACGTTCTGTATTTCAGCAGAGCTATTATAAAACATTTGCCATTGCTGTCGTCTTCACTATTTTTTCCAATGCGTTTCTGATGGTAGCACTCCCCGTTATTGTCATGGGAAGTTTGGCAGATAAAAGCTATGGATTGGTTACCCTGTTCTATTTATTCAGTGCTCTGATACCTATTTTTTGCACAACATTACTCAGTAAAACAAGCGTTGATAATCGTATCCAACGTTATCCCATTTCAATATTTATTGGTATGTTTATATTTGGTATTCTGTTTTTTCAATTACAACCTTTTTATGCAAAATCCTTTTTTTATTTGCTCTATAACATTGCAATAATTTATTTCAATGTATTAATTACTAATATTATTTATCAAAAAGGATTGGAGATGCAACAAGGCCGTCTGTTTTCTTTATTTCAGGTAACAATGAATTTTTCATTCCCAATAGCTGCAATCACGGTATCCATTGCTCCTGATTCTACACAATATTTTTTACCCGTGATTGGCTTCTCGATACTTTTGCTCATTGCAATAGTTGTTTTTTTAATAATTCAAATGAATAAAGTGCCTGCTCCGGTACATGATTGGCACAGATGATTTTAATAAAAATATTTATTATTAGGATAATAATATGTCATATCTTAGACCTTATCTCGGTAACACCAAGATTGCTGATAATGTACGGCTTCGCTTGCAAACTGCCCTTGATAATAAAGCAGTATTCAGATATGCCACAGAGAGCCAATATTGTCGTCAAGCAGAAAAGCTATTACAAAATATCCTGCATACCCAGCATGCTATTCTACTCACAAATGGTACAGTTGCTCTCAAAGCTGCTTTACTTGGGCTCAGGCCACAAATAGGACAATGGGTTCTCATTCCTTCTATCTCATTTATCGCTACTGCCAATGCTGTACTTAGTTGTGGGTTAATTCCTATTCTCGTTGATGTCGATGACAATGGCATGATGTGCCCAGAAGCATTAAACAAAATTTTAAATCAAATGGATACCAAACCTCTGGCGGTAATTATCGTTCACTTGGAAGGTACTCCTGCTTCAATTGCTGAAATCTCCCAGATTTGCCAACAAAATAATATGCATCTGATTGAAGACTGTGCACAAGCTATGGGCGTAAAATATCAAAGTCAGCCTGTAGGTACGTTTGGAGAATATGGCTGTTTCAGTTTTCAGGCCAATAAATTAATCAGCAGTGGTGAGGGAGGCTTGCTTATTGCCAAAAATAATCCACTGTTCATGAATGCCTGTATGATGACCGACCACGGTGCTGAACGTACAGAAGAGGGCTATCCGGATTGGGGCAACAGTATTGGTTTTGGTGACAACAATAAATTTAATGAAATACAAGCTGCATTACTGATTTATCAATTGGAAAATATCGAACAGTTTCGCACCTTATTAATAGAACGTTACCAAGAAATACTGAAACATCTTCCCACTGATTGGGTCACTCCACGTCCAGAAGGTACGATACCAGTATCTGTCTGGTTAAAACGCAGCAAGTTGCCCAAAGATCGTATTAACTCAATGCTGCTATATGATTGGAAAGCATGGGATTTGGCTAATCATCCGATTATAAAAAATCAGCTTTCTCCCTACTCTGATCGCTTCCCTTGGAGCCTGCAAAAAAATCCATTCCCTGTATCTGAATTGGAGAAACACAATGCAATTGTGAGTGACCGAATTTGTCTGCCAGTGCCGATTGATAATGCGATTTATGGAGATGTTTTACAGTGGGTTATGGCAGGAAATCAATCATGAGATTAGACAACCCTTTTTTCACCCAATTCAATTATAACAACCTACCTGTCCAATATGTTCTGGGAGGTTCTTGTATCTGTTACGCAAAAGGTGTTCCTGCCCGACTTTCACTACAGGATTTGATTGATTCTGTAATACCAACAATCATCGCTTCACAACACAATGCGCCTGTTTATCTCTATTTTCAGTCCCATGAAGCGATCATGATGGCGGATTTATTGCATTTTGATCCTCAACAAGCAAACCACAAAACAATGAGGGCATGGTTGGAAGCCGGCATTATTTATACTTTGGAACAACTTAATATTCCTTTACCGCCAATTTATTGGGTGGATACATCCGAAGATAAGTTTCGCCAACATATTGATCGGTTGGTTCCCCATCTCAAGGCTGTTTTACCGACATCAATGCTATATGGTCTCTATGCCAAAACACCGGATGCAACTTATCCGCTGGGAACAGATGAAGAACTAATGATATTGGATGTGTATTACCGCAATATTACCCTTTATACCCCTGAATTTCTCAGCGCAGCACTTGAAATTCCACCAGAACAAGTACTGTTTGTGGAAAATACTACGCAACAAAAAGCAATCCAGATTTACTATCGTGCGATTGGGCAAAATTGCAATATGTTGCTTTACGCTCCAGCACCAAACACACAAGGTAAGGAAATGTGTTTGGGCAATAGCAATCATAAAATTGAGTTACGTCATACCGCAAAACAGATCATGCACCGTGCCGCTAAAATTGGTCATGACGATTATTATAAGGCTGTCTTTGACCTACATTCTATTGTAGATATTATACAAGGCTGGCAATCAAGGGTATTGGGTAATGAAGCATAAATCCGTTGTTGTTGTTAGAGGAACACCAGCAAGTGGCAAGTCCACAGCGTGTAATCAATTAAAAGATGCCATGCTGGCGCAAGGGTTAACTGTTTCCTATTTACCGTGGGATACCTTTCATCATTTCGTCGAACCAAGATCACATCTTACGCAAAAAATTATCATGGAAGATACCTTGCGATTATTAAAGGTTGCTGATGCTTGCCTTGATGCAGGTAGTGATTTGATCATTCTGGATGGTGTATTTATTTATCCTGAAGAAATTGATGCTATCCGTTTCCTATTTACACGAAAAAATATCCGAATTCTGCATTATCGGCTCATTGCGCAGGAGTCAACGCTTATTACTCGTAATCAGGAACGAGCGATAGAAGATCGCTTGCCTGCATCTCGTATCAGAGAAGTCGTTCAAGATAATTTGTGGAATTACAATTTACCTCATGAAACGTTGCTGGATAGCTCGAAATATTCACCAGACAGTATTGCAGTACTGATAAGCCAAGCAATTATGCAACAACCTTTATCAGTGAACTCTTTTGCTAATCCAACCACTTCACATTTATGGCGTCTGGGAACAGTGCTGCGTTACCCAGAACTTAAGCATTTTGAACATGTTGATCTGGTCTGGCAAAAAAACCAACAACAATGGCAAAGCAATACTTTCTTCGATTTCACTTTTACAGCTAAAGAAGAAAAAGAATTATTGTCTCTTTTAAAGCAGCAAACTGTTTTCTTTAAGTATCTGAATACTGAATCCCATGCCTATTTCTACCTACATAATTTAGCGCAACAGCACGGTTTACGGTGTCATGAAGAAAATAAATGGCAGGCACCCATTATCAACATTCCTTCCAAGACAAATGTAGTTGCTTTTTTGAACCAACAGTCCACACGATTAAAACGCAGCCTTAAGAAGGCTCGCACCTACCATACCGTCACACGTTACAGCACTTCAGGACAAACGGAACAGCTATGGCAAGATGCGCTATATATTGATGTCTGGGGCTGGAAAGTCACTCAACAGAGCGATATGCGTAGCCTGAGCCGTGAAGACCTCCAGTACCTTCCTGGCTTGTTATCCAAAAGTAGCCAATATCATTTGGCGGTCACTTATGACGACAAGGGCACTCCTGGTGCTTGGTCCTTAATGATAAATAACGGTTCAGATCAATGGTATGCCGCTAAATGGGGTTGCAGTAATCAAGGCAGAGAAATGTTAATGGGGATTAATTGTCTGATTAGTCATCTGGAAATGCTTTATTGCCCTCACACTGGTCTTCAGGTTGATCTATGGGGCAGAGAAAATGAATTCTATGACCAATTAGCCAATGAGTATATTGAGCGACTTCATCTCAGGATCATGCCATGATATCCCATCGCAATATACTGCCGGACAATATAATAAACTATGGCTGTTCAGTACGGGGGTTTTTCCGTGAAGACCTAAAAGCCGTGGCTCCTCAGGGTTACTGCCTGATGCCAGAGTGGATATGCCAAAGTATGGTTGAATCCATTTACGCCGCCAATTGGCAGCCACTTTTCTACCCTGTTCTGCCACCTGCACAGGCCAGCATGATTTTACAAGCAGATATTCAAGCCATGGTGGAAATGCTAAACCGCCTTCCACAACCATGTGCTGTACTTCTCGCTCATCCTTTAGGTTATATTGACCCGGGATGTATGGAATTTCTGCAAAAAACGCAAAATAGCCACAATATCCATGTATTTCTGGATCTTTCTCAGGGCTATGGAAGACAAGATTGCTTACCAGAAATCCTACATGTTCATGCCGCTTATTATTCTTTCAATGGCAACAAACTTATTCGTACAGGTGGAGCATTACGCCTTTGCCTAACTGGTAGGGAGAATATTCCTCTTTCTGTCAGAAATATTTTCACTGATTTTTATGTCACTGCTGAAGAAAAATTTACAGCATTGAAGGACTATCTAAAATCCCATCTCATTGAAGATGAAATACGCGATATTTCACTATATGCTTCTTACCAATCAAGCCCTTATCGCACTGTATTAAATTGGGGAAAATGTTCTTCCTCTCTGCAAACATTACTTAAACATCAGGGATTAGTGCAACCATTACTTACTGAACCCAGACAAGAAAAAGGGCGCTCAAGCTCAAGTTATCATCAGTGGTGTGAGAAAGTTATGTTGATGTTCAGTTCACCAAGAGTTGAATGGAGTTTGTAAAATGTTAGAACTCAAACAAGTTACCCCTCAATCCCCCTTGTGGAATTCATTTCTTCATCTTTATGGCGAATATTTCCAACGCCATTGGCCGGAAGTCTTTGGGGATCAATCAGAAGAGACTATTGCAAAAGAAAATCACGCAGTCCTTGAACAACGTATCCAGCAAGGTGACAGAGGATTGTTTTTGTTGCTGAATGCCGGGCAATTGGCAGGCTTAGCCAATGTATACCTTGAGCGGGAAGAAAAAGTGACCCTGAATGTTGCTGAATTTTATATCAGGGATGAATACCAACGTCAGAAACTAGGTTATGGATTATGGCATGCCATGCTGCAATGGGGACGTCACCATGGTGCAACACATGTTCATCTGGAGACCGATATAGGCAAAAATGCCAACTGTTTTTGGCAATTTCATGAGCTTTCAAGCCATCAAGTAGACGGGCGCATACACTACAATGGCCCCATCCCTCCCCTGAAAATACTTTGGATCAGGCATGGAAAAGTTATCCCACTTGATCATCTAGATTATTGCCCTGAAGATAATCTGATCGCCCTTGATGCCACTGCAATCAAACAGGCTGAAGAAATTGGTACACGAATACTGGGGAACCTTCCGTGGCAAAATATTTATACCTCACCTCAACGCCGGGCACTTGAAACCGCCAATGCACTCAGTTCGGCACATAAATCTTGTTCAATACAAGAAACTGATGCGCTGTGTGAATTCTTTCCAGAAGAGCTTATTGGCATGAAGTTAGCGGATATTCCGCATCGTTATGGTGACGATTATGCCTATCGGTTACTGCGTACCCCCCTTGATTCACCATTTAAAAATTCAGAACAGGTGATGGAGGCAGCTGATAGAATCCATCGTTTTATCATGCAAATGGGTGACGAACTCTCAATGTCTTCTATGCGGATCATTATCTCCCATCAAAATCTGCACAATGTTTTCTTGGCTAATTTGATGACAAACGATCTCAATCTTTCTGGACGATTGCACCTCCATAACCTTCATGGCAGTACTTTTTTATATTGTCCTTATACTAAACAATTTGATATAGAAAATGTAAATATCCCTTTATGAGATCATAATATGTTGAAAAATATTCCATATATTATTTTTGACGCAGATCCATTCTGTTTTGGTCCAATATCCACCACATTAAATGTGGTGGAACAGTTAAAGCGTCGAAATAAATTAATATCGGGCACTAAGTTTATTTTGTTAGGTACACTCACCTCTTCTCAATTAGGTCAGAAATCCAGTTTATTTGACGCTATTTATGAATGTGATACTACCTCTGTTACCGAGCTTTCACGCTATTCTGAACTTATTTCAGGAGCAAGCCTTTACATTAGTAACACTAACCCTAACTCGATCAATTTTGTTGCAGGACTGGGTACACCCATTATCTATATCGATACTCTATTTTGGATGTGGGATAATCTCCATGTTGATCTGCACCAAACCGAAAAAACCTTCATTCAGAATTTTCATGGAATAGAACGAAATATTGAAAAATTCCGTGACAAGTTAGGTGATTATCAAGTTGTACCACCGATTCTTCCTGACTCTCTGCAAGAATGTATGATGGATGACCATCCACCAGAAGGTGTATTAATCACTCTTGGTGGCATTGATACGGTCTACGCCGATACAACCGATTTTTACTACCATTTCCTTCAGGAATTGTTGTCTATTCCCAATCTGAAAAACGAAACCAACATTACTATTGCAGGCGGCGGCAAAACAATCGTAAATCTGGCAAATATGCTTGCCAAAACACATCCTCATATTCATGTTGGCTGTTTTGCAAGACATGATTTTCTGCAAAAATTACAGCGTGCCCGTAAGGTTTTATCTAATCCGGGACTTACAACATTTTATGAATGTGTCGCACTCAATAAAGATGTTTTTTTCTTACCACCACAAAATTATAGTCAGCAATTACAGCTAGAAGTTTATCTTCAACATTATTATACTTCCGAGTACGGTTTTTTATGGCAACCTGAATATGGATATCCTGAAATCCCCTCATACTTGCCAGAGAAAGATGGTTTAGAGTTAATTAAAAAATGCAACGACTTATTTATTAATAATCCTACAGAAAGAAAACGTGCTATAGCGATGATTAATAAATTCCTCTCAAAAGAGCGGAATAAATATAATTTTCGCCATGATATTTTTAATCATAATTCAAATGACATTATTGTTAATTATATTGAAAATAGAACATCCAATCAAAAATTGACATAATAAAATAACCATATGAATATAGTTAACCATTAATATGGCTAACTTATTAATATAGCTAATTAAAATGATGACCCTATGATATTTGTATAGCAAAATACATTATTATCATCTATTAATAATAATTATATCTTATTTCTATAAGAGGCAATCCTATGTCCATAATATTTTCTGATCTTAAAGTATTTATCGGTGGCCCTATTCAACACGCCTTAAAACTCAAGACACTAGATAATAATTTACAAACTCACCTCAAAACTGCCATTCATCAATTGGAATCGCTCGGTACAGAAGTTTTTTCAGCCCATCGTGCAGAGCAATTTGGAAAAATAACACATCTATTTACACCAGAAGAAGTTTCTCAACGAGATCGCCAATGGATGGAACAGTGTGATATTTTCGTCGCCATTTTGCCAGTTTGTCCACAACAGAAAAAACTAATACGAACAGATGGTACTCATATCGAATTGGGCTGGGCTTCCGCCTTAAAGCGTCCAATTATACTGGTAACCGAAAAACCTTTTGATGACTCTGCCAGCCATTTACTAAAAGGTCTGTCAGCTATTGCTCAGGTTCATCATATCCCTTTGAATGATTTTGAATACGATCCAGCCATATTAAGCCATACGATCCAATCCATAGTAGTAAAACAAGTTGTCCAAAAATCTTCAGCTGTCGCATGAAATTAGGCAATAGGGGCCCACGCCCCTATTCACCAAACTTCACTCATTATGAATGAGTATCTGAATTCTGGTGAACCAGCTCGCTGTGCCAGCTAATTAATTCGTCACGTATCTTTTCTGGTAATACCGCCACATGACACCCTTCTATTGCACCTGCCAATGCAAGCAACAAACTGACATTTGTTTTTTTCCTATGCTGCTGGAGTTTGAGGTAAGTCGCTTTTGCTCCCAACATTCGTAATTCTTCTACTTTAGAGATACCCACTTTCCATAATTGCCTTTCTAAAGCGATCCCTAAATTAGGCAGATCTTTAAGCCTAAGAGGCATTTTCTATCTATCAATTATTTCTTTCATGGTGTATTGATAGGCTAAATTTACATATTCAAGTAACTGTTTTTGGTCCTGCCAAAGCGATTCATTAACACGGTAATACCGCAAAGTCACAGGTATTCCTCTTTTTGAATAAATAAATTTCTCCATTCCCCTAGCCTTAAATAATACTTCGGCGTGACTATTTCCTCGTAAATAAAGTTCCCCATCAGAACTAATAGCGAATAAAATACCATCAATTAACAGCCCAATGCCCCCAAATTGAGATTTTTTCTTAAGCTTTCCCAGTGAAGATACACCTTGTTGCAATTGGGCCAAACGAGCTCCGGATAAAAACATTTTTTATCACTCCATGAATCACATTCCAACGTAATGCTTGATTATGTCTGCTATTAATAAAATAGATAACAAGAACAATTAATTAAAACCATACGCAAACTATTTCCAACTGCCAATCGTTAAGTCAGAAAAATTCTAATTTCTGTAAATTTTTGCGAAGCGCTTTGAAAAAAAGAGACTTGCTTTTAATCAAATAGCGTTATACTGTATAAATATACAGCTTGTTATGACGAGGAACATTATGAGCATCCGATCAGCGTGGGAATATCTCACTGAGAAAAAAACAACAGCTGCTGGCACAACAGTAAACGAACATAAAGCAGACAAAACAATGGTTGGGATAACCGTGAAAAAGCTGTCTTTTGTGGAACCACCTCAATATATTTCACATACGATAAAAGGTACGGTCAGTGAGCTAGTCTACAGTGAACACCAACCTGCCATTCATCAGATTCTTCTTCCTTTATTACATCAGTCTGGAAAAGAAGATCGATGGTTGCTTTGGGTAAACCCCAATAAGAAATTGAGCCGTCAGTGGTTAATAAATGCAGGGCTTCCTCTAAATAAAATCATTCAATTAAATCAAGTCTGCCCTATAGCTTCGATTAGTGCCATGGAAAAGGCTTTGGCAAGTGGCAATTACAGCGTTGTATTGGGTTGGTTACCCGAATTATCAGAATATCAATTAAATACGCTACAACTGGCCGCACAAAAAGGGACTACTCTCGGTTTTATTATGCGTCCACAAAATTTATCACATCAATTTATTTCGCAATCTAATAGATTACAAATTCACTCTAATTACTATCATTGATTTAAATTAGGATTAATCTTAATAATTTTTATAAAAAACAAGCTACCAATTGATATTCATTATTGTTTGCAATAGAAATCAATGTATTAATACCGTAAATATTGTAAACATTCGTCAATAATGCTTAGGGTTTGTCTGGCGGTAATTAAATATTTTGTGTCATGAGTCACAGTGTACTTGTAACTTTTTAACTTCGTTGTAGACTTTACACAGTTTAGGGAGTTGTGCTTACTGCTCTTATATTTCAGAACACATCTTCTGATTAAAGCACGATTACCTAACAGAACATTTTAACCAATGGCTAACAATAAGGCTTTTAAGGCCAATTGCCTATTTGGATGATAACGAGGCGTAAAATGAAGAAAACAGCTATCGCAGTAGCAGTGGCAGTGGCAGCTTTCGCAACTGCTGCTCAAGCAGCTCCAAAGGACAACACTTGGTATACCGGTGCTAAGTTGGGTTGGTCTCAGTACCATGACGTAAATTTCTACGGAAATGATTACGATAACCTGATTGGTAACGGCCCTACCCGCAAAAACCAACCAGGCGCAGGGGCCTATGTCGGTTATCAGGCAAACCCATATTTAGGCTTTGAATTGGGTTATGACTGGTTGGGACGCATGGCCTATAAGGGTAGTATCAATAACGGCTCTTTCCGCGCTCAAGGTGTTCAGCTAACGACCAAACTGAGTTACCCAGTTCTGAATAATCTGGATGTTTATACTCGTCTTGGCGGTATGATATGGCGTGCAGACTCGTCTGCAACTTACCATTCCAATGCAGCAGATCAGCGCAGACTGAAAAACCACGATACCGGGGTCTCTCCTCTGGCTGCGGTTGGTGTTGAATATGCACTGACCAAAAATCTGGCAACCCGTCTGGATTACCAGTGGGTTAACAACATCGGTGACGCTAACAGTGTTGGTGCCCGTCCAGATAACGGTCTGTTGAGTGTTGGTGTTTCTTATCGTTTTGGTCAAGGTGAAACTGCACCAATCGTTGTCCCAGTTGCTCCTCCAGTTGTAGCAGCGCCAACCCCTATTGTTGAAAACAAAAGCTTTACCCTGCGCTCTGACGTTCTGTTCAATTTCAACAAATCAACGTTGAAAGCAGAAGGTAAACAGGAACTGAATAACCTGTACAACCAACTGACCAGAATCGACCCAGATCAAGGCAAGGTTCTGGTACTCGGTTATACTGACCGCATCGGCAGCCAACATTACAATCTGCCACTGTCTCATAAACGTGCTCAATCTGTTGTAGATTACCTGGTTGCTAAAGGCATTCCAGCGAATTCAATCCAAGCAGAAGGCCGCGGTAAGGAAAATCCTGTCACTGGCTCTACCTGTGACAAAATTAAAGTTCGCTCTAAGCTTATCGACTGCTTGGCTCCGGATCGCCGTGTAATTATCAACATTCAGGGTGTTACTAAAGTGGTTACTCATCCACAAGCAGCTAAGTAATACAGCTTCTATCTATTTATTAAAAACCCCATTTTAAATGGGGTTTTATGTTTTGGTTTATTTTCCTATTGGTTATTACTGGGGTTATTTCCCCAATATTGCTTCCAAATCCTGCTTCAAACTCGATATTTGATGAGTATACTTTTCCCGATATTCAGCATCTTCCAACAACTGTATGATCGTTTCTGACAAAGTATTGCCGCGGCGTCGGGAGAGCGCTGAAAGCCGTTGCCAAACATGAAAATCCAGATCAATCGATTTTTTACGTGAATGTTGGTGTTCAGCATTAAAATGACGTTTACGCCGTGCCCGAATCGTTTGCTTCATTCGGTTGGATAAATCCGGATTCATGTGCAGAGAAATCCATTTCAGTACCTTGACTGGTTCTCGTTCTAAATTCATTAGTTCATTGACCGCATCCTGTGCCGCACTTTTTTCAATGTATTTAGTAATCGGCTCACCTTCACGGTGCTTTTTTGCCAAATATGCCCATTTCCAGCCACATTCCAGATTTTCCAATTGTTGATATTTCATTTCATCTCTCAGTGACAGCGTAACTTAAATTAAGCATAGCAACTATTTCTTTGAATTGCTCATAACAACACAGAATACAGGCATATTTTACAAGCAATGAAAGCGCAGGCTCAAATGTCATTTCTTTCAGAATTCAGGCATGTTGGTTCATTGCTTAATCTTGTATAATAAATGTTTCTTTTTACTATATGTAGCTAACACTTTGACGAATATAAAATTAGACTGGCAGGCATTACAGCCAAACAATGCGCCTTATCAAGCACTCTTTAATTCTGTCGCTGAATTGTCCCCCATCACAATGGATGAGGTTCAACCCAGGCTGCACAGTGGATTATCCCTTTTTTGTCAGGCCTCTCTGCGCCAGCCTTTTATGCTGCTGAAGGCGGAAGAGAGTAATGCTTATCTGTCTCTTTTATCCGATACTATTTCCTCTTTGTTGCCGGAAAACCGTCTAAGTCTCGGCGGCTATTATCAGATAGAGCACCAAACCATTACTTGGCACTCCACAGGGGAAGGCTTTTTTGCACCGACTGAACGTGTTGCTTACCGTGAGTGGATTGAACCAGAGCAATTATTTGGCAATATCTATACACATCAAGGGGTGCTTCAACTGCAACCCGGCCTTATCCATCAGGTAAATGGTGGTATCTTGATTCTGTCTCTGCGCACCCTGCTCTCTCAACCATTGATGTGGGTTCGTCTCAAGCAGATGATTATTCAACACCGTTTTGACTGGCTATCACACGATGAAAAGCAACCTCTCCCACTGCCGATACCTTCAATGGAACTGGATCTACGCCTGCTTTTAGTCGGGGACAGACTCAGTCTTGAAGAGCTACAATCCATTGAACCTGAACTGGCGAACAGTGCATTGTATGGTGAATTTGAACTGGATATGCCCTTTCATGAAGAAGATGATCTGACAGTATGGTGTCGGTACGTTAATGGGATCATCCAGCAACAAAACTTGCCTCCATTAAGTGCTGATGCCTGGCCTGAATTGATTAAACTCGCTGCTCGTTATACAGAAGATCAATTCCAGTTACCTCTGGATATTCAATGGGTGCAACAAAAACTGGAAGCCGCAGCCATTTATCATCAGGAAAATCAGATCACCAAAGATTCTCTACAACAAGCGGAAGATAATCGTACTTGGCGTCATGGCTATTTGTCCGAACGCAGTATGGACGAAATTCTGAAAGGTCAGGTATTGATTCGCACACAAGGCTCAGTTATCGGCCAAATCAATGGGCTATCCGTGCTCGAATATCCTGGGCATCCTGACCCAATGGGAGAACCCTCTCGTATCAGTTGTGTTGCACACTTAGGAGATGGAGAATTTATTGATGTGGAACGCAAGGTTGAGTTAGGCGGCAATATTCATGCTAAGGGTATGATGATCATGCAGGCTTATTTAATTTCTGAATTGAAATTAGATCAACCACAGCCTTTCTCTGCTTCCATTGTCTTCGAACAATCCTATGGTGAAGTGGACGGAGACAGCGCTTCACTCGCCGAACTATGTGCCCTTATCAGCGCTCTGTCACAACAGCCTATCGACCAGCAAATTGCTGTTACTGGTGCCGTGGACCAATTTGGTTATGTACAACCCATTGGTGGAGTTAATGAAAAAATTGAAGGCTTCTTCCGTCTATGTCACTACTGCGGGCTAACCGGCCATCAAGGTGTCATTATTCCAACCACAAATGTTCAACATTTATGCTTGAATCAAGATGTTGTTAATGCGGTAAAAAATGGGCAATTTCATATTTGGGCAGTCGAGCATGTCTCTGAAGCTGCATCATTGTTACTCGGCATTCCCTATTATGATCCACAAAAAGAACATCTGTTAGCTATCATACATGAACGCATAACACAGGCTAATATTCAAGAAAGACCTCGATTCCCGTGGTTTCTCCGCTGGTTGGGTTAATTCCATTATTATCTGATCGGAGTTGTTGAGCGTACAAGTGTACGCTATTCTCTAGCCTTACACGATTATAAGGCAATCTGAGAATATGTTTAAAAAACAAGAGTCCTACACGAAAGAAGAACTTCAAGCCTCTGGACAAGGTAAATTGTTTGGTGAAAATGGACCACCGCTGCCTTCTGGCAATATGCTGATGATGGATCGCATCACGAAAATGACAGAAATCGGTGGTACTTACAATAAAGGGTATGTCGAGGCTGAGTTCGACATCAATCCTGAGTTGTGGTTTTTTGATTGTCATTTTGTCAATGATCCTGTTATGCCCGGCTGCCTCGGTCTTGATGCCATGTGGCAGCTCGTCGGTTTCTTCTTAGGCTGGATCGGTGGAGAAGGTAAAGGCCGCGCACTCGGCGTTGGGGAAGTCAAATTTACTGGTCAGATATTACCAACGGCAAAAAAAGTGACCTATCGCATTAATTTCAAGCGTGTCATTAATCGCAAATTAATTATGGGGCTGGCCGATGGTGAAGTGCTGGTAGATGGCAAACTGATTTATACTGCGGCTGATTTGAAAGTAGGCTTATTCAAAGATACCAGTACTTTTTAATGAACGAACAAATGAACTGACATTGGCGACTAACAAATTGATTAACCTCTGTCTCCGATGCTGAAAACCTCCGCAAGTGGCGGAGGTGTTTCCCATTTAATTACCTCAAACACGATCTTCCCACGCTTGACGCCATCCCCCTAACCAATACGAACGAGCATCTAATGAATGATAAGGACAATTCTCCCGTGGCCGTCCCAAAATGCCTGCTTGATAGCCTCTGGAAAGTGCTCTTGCTAAACGGTCTCTTTTTTGTCTTTTCATGTCTTATTTCCTCACTTGTTACCATGAAGATGAATAAATGATCATTTTTTGCCTGATTTTTCCTAGTGATACCTTGTATAAAATGAATATCAAGCAAAGGTAGACATAAAATAGTTATGATAAACATTTACTCGGTTAAGATTGCAAAGAAAGTTGTTTGGCAATTGATTTAGCTAACTGACTGTAACCCTTTGATAAAGTAAGCACTAATTCAGCATAGCCATTTTTTTCCTGTTTTAACTTAAAGTTGAAAGGCCGCTTAACCACCTTATCTGAGTTAGACAGTATCCAATAGCCTTCAATCAACACCTGACCATCATATCGCCCGTGAAAAGCAGTTATTGTGACATCCAACGCATCTGCGTCTTTTTCTAATTCCTGACCAGAAACCAAACGATTTGGAAATGCGGCGCTCAGTTCAGAGCTCAATGCTTGTTGTAACTGCTGCTGCAACGGGCTAGCCCATAAATGGTTTGATGCATTGACATAGCTTACATCTCCTGTTTGATACACTATTCCAGGAGCAGCAAGGTAGTCAGAAAGGTTAACACTTTTTATCCACAACTGCGGTTCATGTTTCGCCCCCAGTTTGATCTCCTGTAATGCAGACTTTTCCGCTACCGCATTGGTCAAAACAGGCAATTGATAATACGTTTTTTGTGGTTGACTACTGCCGCATCCAGAAGTAAATAGACTCCCAACCACAAAAACACTAACGGGAATAAAAAATGCCAATCTTGAAATCAACTTTTTCATTATTTAAGTGCCTTTTTAGGTTCTGGATCTTTTGTTGCTTCAGCTTCGAATACTAATGCATTACTTTTATTATTAAGCGTTTTTAAAACAGGTTGCAATTCACGTAATACTTGATCCAACCGCTGCATATTATCCATCAGTTTATTATAAGCGGGTGAACCTGGTTGAATTCCCTGCATACTGCGGTTCAACTCATGTAATGTATTTTGTATATCTTTAGGAAGTGCCTGTGCTTCTTGACTCGCGAAAATACGATTTAATTCACCCATTGTTTTATGTGCTTCTTTCATCGTCTTCTGGCTTTCTTCGAGTGTCCGTTTTGCCTGATTAAATACTGGCTCAATCGGCATGTTATTGATTTTATCCAATGCCGTTATAATCTTCTGCTGGATTTGCGCTAAACCACCACTGATTGTTGGTAGAGTTTCATAACCTGCAATTTCATACGGATCTTTCCAGACTTTCTCATCAGGGTAAAAATCCAGATCAATAAACAATGCACCAGTCAGTAAATTTCCCGATTTCAAGGAGGCTCTTAGCCCTCGCGCAATAATCAACTTTAATTCTTTGTCTGTATCGAATCCATTTCCTAATTCTTTCTTAAAACGCTCAGGCTCTATATGAATCAATACAGGAATGCGGAAATCATTATCGAGCTGTTGCTTAACCCCTTCAGGATAAAAAGGTACTGCAGCTACAGTACCCAATCGGATACCACGGAATTCTACGGGTGCTCCCGTCTGCAATCCACGCACTGAATCAGAGAAAAATAATAAAAAGTCTTTATGCTCGGTATAAAGTGAGTTTTGGATGCTTCTTTCACTATCATAAAGTTTGAAAACTTCTTTTTCTTTAACAGGATTACCCAGAATCCAACCTTTCGGTACATCAAAACTTACTCCACTCGCAAACAAGGTTGATAATGAAGCTACATCAACCCGTAAACCTTGCGATGACATATCGAAAGATACACCACTGTCCTTCCAAAATCTGACGTTTGTTGTCAATAAACCATCGTAAGGGTCATTAACGAAAATTTGGTATTGAACTTGTCGAGAGTTTGGATCAAAGGAAGCAGTTTCAACCGAGCCTACACGATAACCCCGGAATAATACGGGATCACCAGGTGTTAATCGCCCTGCCTCTTCACTGGTCAGGATAATACGAATGCCTTTTGCATCAGGGGAAGCAAGTGGGGGTGAAGCAAGCAATGAAAAGGTTTGTTCTTCCTCTCCTTGTGTACCGGGCTGTAATTCAATAAATGCACCTGATAGTAATGTACTCAGGCCGGAAACCCCTTCACGCCCAATCTGAGGTTTTACAACCCAAAAGGTGGTATCTTTGCGCAAAAGACGCTCCATACCATAATTAAGGCGAGCGGTGATAATAACCTTGTTCAAGTTATCGCTCAGTGATACGGTTTCGACGACACCAACGTCTACACTACGGCTTTTGATTTTAGTTTTTCCTGCTTCAATCCCCTCAGCACCCGTTGTTGTCAAAATCACTTCCGGCCCTTGGTGACTGAAATGATAAAACAATATCCACGCCCCAATAAGCACAGTGATAACTGGTACAATCCATATAGGTGACCAACTCTTCAGTTTACTGATTCGGGCTTGAGTCAGATCTTCTTCTTTATCCGTCACCTTACGATTCCTCATTTTTATGTAATACAAATTTACTGTTGGATTTATCCCAAGTTAAACGCGGATCAAATGTCATTGATGCAAACATTGTCAAGATTACTACCAAAGCAAACAGTACCGCCCCTATAGCCGGGTAGATGCTCATTAGCTGCCCCATCTGAACCAACGACGATAATACAGCAATAACAAACACATCAATCATTGACCAACGGCCAACAAACTCCACGACTTCATAAATAAAATGCATCGTTTCTGAGTCATGTTTGCCTTGGCTTTTCGCATCCCAGCACAACCAACTGATAGCCAGCATTTTCAATAAAGGCACCATAATACTGGCAATAAAAATAATCATTGCAACAGGGTAAGAACCAGAACTCCAAAGTAGAATAATACCCTCTAGAATAGTGGAGTGAATGTGACTTCCTAATGATTGGGTTATCATTATTGGTAAAACATTCGCCGGAATATAAAGTATGACGGATGTTATCAGTAGTGCCATTGTGTATTGGAGACTATGGTGACGACGAGCATATCCCCTTGTGTGACAACGGGAGCATTGAAACTGATGGGCTGGCAAAATGGCTGAACAACACTGGCACAACCTGACTCCTTGCACCAATCCGGGAACTCCTGCTTGTAATTTGTGACAAATTTCAGGGGCAGCTTCTATTTCATTCCAAAACCAATGTCTGTCAAGGCATTGAAATGCCCTGATTTGAAACAAACAAAATAGACAATAAGGCAAGAAGCTCAAACCAATGCTGATTTCACCGTATGCCATGAGCTTAACAAAGCTCACCAGTACTCCCGCAAGGAAGATTTCTGCCATACACCACGTTTTCATCTTAAACAGAATGCGCGCCAACTCTATTTTCAAGCGGCGCGCCATTTTGACGTTTTGACATAAGAAGATGATGGCAACCATACAAAATGCCGGCACGAGCTGAACGAAGATCAGGAAAAACACAGCCATGCTGGAATAATCTTCACTGAACATCATTTCGGGGATCTGAGTCAACGTTATTTTACTCTCAATCCCCGCAACACTCATGCTAACAAAAGGAAACAGGCACGCGAGAAAAAGCATCATTAATGCGCTTAATGCATAGCCTGTTGGTTGGTTACGCGGCTCTTTCCACTTTGCGGTCAGTAAAGTATTACACCGTGGACAAACCGCCTTTTTCCCTTGTTCCAAATCAGGCACAGCCACCAGCATGTCACACTGGGGACAAAGAACCAGCTTGTTGTGCTGGTGGTTATTGGAACACAAAGTGTTTCTCCTTTAGCAAAACCCACAAGTTTCTTTTATGCAGCAGCTATCATCCGTTTTTCATCATTTCCAATTCCTGCCAACGATCAAAAGCTTTTTCCAATTCTTGTTCTTTATTCGCTAATTCATTCAGAACATTTTGGGTAATTTCATGTGATTGATTGAAGAAATCTGGGTCACTGACCTGAGATTGTAATTTATCTGTCTCTTCTTCCAGCTTTTCTAATAATGATGGTAGTTGCTCTAATTCACGCAGTAAATGGTAACTTATCTTATTGTTTGTCCGTTTAGGCGATTCTTTCGGTTTTACTGCCTTGTCGTCAACATTCACCTTTTTCTCTGAAGCTTGACGCAGGGAAATAGTTTGCATCCGCTGCTGCTGAGCATCGTAATATCCCCCTACATAATTGTTGATTTCACCATTACCTTCAAAAATCCAGCATTCAGTAACGGAATTATCAACAAATTGACGATCGTGGCTCACCAAAATCACGGTTCCGGTATAACCATCAACCAATTCTTCCAGTAGTTCCAATGTTTCAACGTCAAGGTCATTGGTCGGTTCATCAAGAATAAGCAGGTTGCTTGGTTTTAAGAATAGCCTTGCCAATAACAGACGATTGCGCTCACCACCAGAAAGCGCTCGTACAGGCGTCATCGCTCGTTTAGGATGGAAAAGGAAATCCTGCAAATAACCCAGTACATGGCGGGAACGTCCATTGACCATGACTTCTTGTTTACCTTCAGCCAGGTTATCCATGACGGTTTTATCCGGATCCAATGCGGTACGGTGCTGATCAAAGTAGGCCACTTCAAGCTTTGTCCCACAATGAATTCGCCCATTGTCTGCTGACAACCCACCCAGCATGAGCTTCAATAACGTCGTTTTGCCGCAGCCATTTGGCCCCACCAACGCAATTTTATCGCCACGCTGGACTTGAGCCGAGAAATTTTTGACCAATGTTTTATCGCCAATCTGGTAATTTACATTTTCCATTTCAAATACGATCTTACCGGAACGTGTCGCTTCTTCGACCTGCATTTTCGCCGCTCCCATAACATTGCGACGTTCAGAGTGTTCTACACGCAGTGCTTTCAATGCCCTTACCCGACCTTCATTGCGGGTACGCCGTGCTTTAATGCCCTGACGGATCCAAACTTCTTCCTGAGCCAGCTTTTTATCAAATTCGGCATTTTGCAAATCTTCAACCCGTAGGGCTTCTTCTTTTCCTTCAAGATACTTATCGTAATTTCCCGGCCATGAGGTCAGTTTCCCGCGATCCAAATCAACAATGCGTGTCGCCATGTTGCGAATGAATGAACGGTCATGGGAAATGAACACAAGACTGCCATTAAAGTTTCTCAGGAAATTCTCCAACCATTCAATGGTATCGATATCAAGGTGGTTGGTCGGTTCATCAAGAAACAGCACTCTTGGAGAGCAAACCAGCGCCCTGCCTAATGCAGCCTTACGCAACCAACCACCAGATAGTGAAGATAGTTTCGCTTCTGCTGGCAAGGAAAGTTGTTTCAGCACGTCGCTAATACGGCTATCCAATGACCAGAGGCCACGGATATCCAGTATTTCCTGTAATTCTGCCAGACGGATAAGGTTCTTTTCGCTGGGGTCTGTTTCCACCAAACGCAAAGCATTATGGAACGCTTTAATGCACTCCGCCTGCTCTTTTACCCCCTCTGCAACAAAATCAAATACCGTGCCTTCTACATCACGAGGAGGATCTTGCTGTAAACGTGCAACAATCAGATCCTGTTCATAGATAACTAAGCCATCATCCAGTGGTTGTTCTTTTGCCAATACGCGTAATAATGTGGATTTTCCCGCACCATTTCGCCCAACCAAACACACCCTTTCGTTTTCTTCGATATGCAGCTCAGCATTATCCAACAACGGCGCATCACTGAATGATAACCAAGCACCGGATAAACTAATCAATGACATAATGTTATTTTTCCTCGCCAGCGTGACACAGCAGCCAGCAGTTATGGATCTGACGGTTACGGACAAAATCCTGAGATAAAGTTTTTTCTGTTATTTCGTTTGCAACCAGTCCTAACTTATTCAATTCAGCAAAATCCATTTTAAAACCCCGTTTATTATTGGAGAACATTAAGGTTCCACCAGGACGTAGCAGGCATTTTAATTGTTTCATTAATGTAATGTGATCACGCTGAATATCAAAAGTGTCTTCCATTCGCTTGGAATTAGAGAATGTTGGGGGATCAATAAAGATTACATCGAACTGTTCACGGGTCTGAGCCAACCATCCCAAGCAATCAGCCTGAATCAAACGATGCTGGCGTCCAGTTAAGCCATTCACCTGTAAGTTTTTCTCCGCCCACTCAAGATAAGTGCGGGACATATCTACCGTAGTCGTCGAACGCGCACCACCCAATCCTGCATGGACTGTCGCCGAACCGGTATAAGCAAACAAATTGAGGAAATCTTTGCCTCGGCTCATTTCACCCAATTTTTTGCGGGCAATACGGTGATCAAGGAATAACCCTGTATCCAAATAATCGGTCAGGTTAACCCAGAATTTCGCGCCATATTCGTTTACCAAAAAGAATTCTTTCTTCTCGGCCATTTTTTCATACTGGTTTTTGCCTTTCTGACGTTGACGAGTTTTCAAGATCAGTTGGTTGGATGATAAGCCGAGTACATTCATTGTCGCACTGATGACATCAAACAGACGTTGGCGAGCTTTATTGGCATCCACTGTTTTCGGTGGTGCATATTCTTGCACAATGACTTTATCAGCATAGCGATCAACAGCAACATTGTATTCTGGTAAATCCGCATCATATAAACGATAGCAATCAAGGCCTTGCTGTTTAGCCCATTTACTGAGTTTTTTCTCATTTTTACGCAGACGGTTAGCATAATCCTCAGCAATACCTACGTCCAATGACTGAGTTGTATCTGATAATTGATCATTCTTTTGGATAAGATAATTCTTTTGGATGCAATCCAGAGGGCCATTTTTGGCCTTAAACTCACGCTCTGCACGTAATTGCAGGCAGCTCAACAGCTCTGGTGAAGCACTGAACAAGGATAAACGCCAGCCAGGGAAGCGGGCTTTTATCACGCGACCAAATATACTATGCAGTGCAATCAATGCGGGTTCACTTTCAAGACGCTCACCATAAGGCGGGTTACTTAATACCGTACCCACAGGCCCTTCCGGCAATGGATTTTCCAGTTTGCTTGCATCTTCCTGCTGGAACTGGATTAATTGAGACACCCCTGCCCTGCGCGCATTTGAACGTGCCATATCCATGACACGGCGATCAATATCCGTTCCGAAAAAGCGAGAAGTGGTTTCCTGTAATCCCTTACGGAAACGTATTTGTGCTTCTGTAGTAATTTCACGCCAGATTGTTTCATTGAATTTCAACCATGATGTGAATCCCCAATGCTTACGATGCAGGCCAGGTGCGCAATCTGCTGCCATCATGGCCGCTTCTATTAGCAGCGTTCCTGAACCACACATTGGATCAACCATCGGCGTTCCTGCATTCCAGCCAGAACGAGAAATAATCGCTGCTGCAAGATTCTCTTTCAGCGGTGCTTGTCCGGCCAAATCACGGTAGCCACGGATATGCAGGCTATCCCCACTCAAATCGAGTGACACTGTTGCTTTCTCTTTATTCAGAAAGACATGAACACGAACATCAGGTTGTTGTTTAGCAACATCAGGACGTTGCTTTATTTTGCACATAAAACTATCAACAATGGCATCTTTTACTTTCAATGCGCCATATTGCGTATTTCTGATCTCCTCATTCGTGCCGCTGAAGTGCACAGAAAACGTGCTATCAACTGAAAAGATCTCACTCCAGTCAATGGACTGGACACCAAGGTACAGATCCAAATCACTATAAACTTTGAATTCATTAAGCGGCATCATGATACGGGATGCCAGTCTGCTCCACAGCAGACTTTTATACATCACCTGATCATCACCCTGAAAATGAACCCCACCTTGGGCAATCTTACAGGATTGCGCTCCCAGCATTTCTAATTCGTTCTTTAACAGTTCTTCCAGTCCACGTGCCGTGCTGGCAAAGAGAGAATTCATATTATTAATCACCACAAAAAGTTTACCACCAAAAAAATTGCTGCACATTATAGCCAATACCAACAACATGTCATAAAGTTGCTGATACGATAAAAAATAAAAATACTCTGGAAATATTGGATGATAACTCTGTCGCGTCTCTATACCCACCCCGTCAAATCCATGCGCGGATTGCAACTCTCTCATTCCCTCGTTAATGAAAGTGGCCTGATATTTGATCGCAGCTTTATGATAACCACAACAGACGGTACTTTTATTACGGCTCGCCAATACCCACAGATGCTACTGTTTACCCCAACTATGCTCCATAATGGTCTGTATTTACAGGCTCCAAACGGAGAGAGTGCAACTATACTTTACAATGATTTTAAAGAGGAGCGTTTCCCGACCGAAGTTTGGGGAAATCATTTTACTGCTTTGGTCGCCCCTGAGCTGGTGAACTGTTGGCTAAGTGGCTTTTTTGATACACTTGTACAATTGCGCTGGCTCAGTGAGGAACTCACACGACGGGTCAAAAAATTCCCCGGTATTTCTTTATCATTTGCAGATGGTTTCCCCTATTTAATTATCAATGAAGCCTCTTTTCATGCTCTGCAACAACGTTGCCCTGCCGGCATTAAAATAGAGCAGTTCCGTGCCAACATCATTGTCACAGGTGCAGCACCTTTTGAAGAGGATAGCTGGCAAGTCATTCAAATCGGAGATATTGTTTTCGATCTACCAAAACCATGCAGCCGCTGTATTTTGACAACAGTCAGTCCGGAAAAAGGCCGTAAAAATCCAAAAGGTGAGCCGCTGGCTACACTACAGTCTTTCAGAACGGCCAAAGAAAATGGCGCGGTTGATTTTGGGCAGAATGCAATTGCCCGTAATCGTGGCATTATCCGAGTTGGTGATCGTGTCACCATCTTGGAAAAGAAAACACCACGCGAATATGGCTGTGGTGAGAAATCGACTGATTTGACTATAAAAGAAGTTACTCAGCAAGCAATTTCTATTGAATTTAATGGACAGCATTTTGTCGGAAATAATCAGCAAATTATTTTAGAACAGCTCGAAAATCAAGGTATTCGAATCCCTTATTCATGTCGTGCCGGAATTTGTGGCTCCTGTAAGATATCCTTGATTAAAGGGGATGTATTGCCATTAAAATCAACCTCCATCAAAAATAATGGAAAAATTCTGGCATGTAGCTGTATACCTAAAAATGATTTAGTCATTGAATTAAGCTAAGCATTAATAATATATGATGATAGCATTTGCATTAGGCAGTATAAGTAAAACCACCTGTCTGATGTTTATATTCACATTTATCTTATTAATTTTAATAGGATTTTTATTGTTCGGTTTTTAGGCAGGGAAAATATTATGAAAGAAAGTTATTCCGTTGATTGATCTTATAAAGATATCTGATCATATGTGTTCAAACGCAATCAATGACATTGATATTGATAGAAATAACGGGCTTAATAATGTTATTAGAATGGCACTAAATTGCCCTATCATACATCGATAATTGAGCTGGCTCGATATAAGGCATCATGCGATCATTCATTACTTTAATGGGATCACAAAAACTCATTACACGATCACTCAACTCTAACTTTTGCTGTGCCAGCAGGCATAAACTGGCATTATCGCCAACTTCTGCGACCATAAACAGTGCCTTAGTGCCACTATCCTGTAATTGAAGCTGAACAATTTCACCGGATTCTGGTTTTTCTATTAAAGAAAAATGGGAAAAATACCAGCTTTTAGGCATTTGTGGTTTCGTAAAGCGCAGCGCAACCACTCCATTCAAAGCTAATTCAGCTCTAAGCGCCGGAGCGATATGAATAAGACGTGAATGTTCTTCGAAAGCGTAAAAAAGCGCAGCATCATCAACTGAGAATGACATTTCTTTCATTGTAACGGCATAATCAGTCAACATTTTGACAGGAAAGCGAGAACGAAAAACCATGCCATTAGCGAGATCGAGCATGACACGGCTATGCTCAGGATCAAAATACCAACGCCACTGGTCATCAGGTCTAATTTTCATTGATTACCCTTTTATGCTTAAAATAGCTTTTTTGGTTAAAAATAAGCATTATCACCGAAATAAAAAGTCAAAAATAAATAATAAATTTTAATCTATAAAACAAAATATAGACGAATTGAGGGCAGAAATAAACCACCACCCTCAAATTTCAAGAAATATTCAGATATGATTAACAATATCTTTGATGAGTTTTGGCCCTTTATAGATAAAACTGGAATATATCTGAATTAATGAGGAACCTGCTTCCATTTTTTCTCTGGCCGCAACCAATGAATCAATTCCACCGACACCAATAATTGGTATTTCACCTTTTAATTCTTGGAAAAGGCGACGGATAATTTCTGTGCTGCGCAATTGGACAGGGCGTCCACTTAATCCTCCAGCTTGCTGGCAGTGATTCAAACCCTCGATAATCTTTCTATCCAATGTGGTATTTGTTGCTATAACCCCATCAATATGATGGCGCATTAAACTATCAGCAATTTTTATTAATTCTTCTTCTGAAAGATCGGGAGAGATTTTAACAGCAACAGGAACATACTTTTGGAACTTTTGCTGAAGTTCACTTTGCTTATTTTTAACCGCAGATAAGAGGTCGTCCAGTGCATCACCGTACTGTAATGTTCTCAAACCAGGCGTATTAGGAGAAGAAATATTGATAGTGATATAGCCTGCATGAGGATAAACTTTATCCATGCAAATTAAATAATCATCTTTTCCATTTTCGACCGGAGTATCTTTATTTTTACCAATATTGATTCCGATAATCCCATCGTATTTTGCCCGTTTAACATTCTCAACCAGATTATCTACCCCAAGGTTATTAAACCCCATCCGGTTGATGATTCCCTCCGCTTCAACCACACGGAATAATCTTGGCTTATCATTTCCAGCTTGTGGGCGCGGCGTTACTGTCCCTATTTCAACAAACCCAAAGCCCATCGCACCAAACGCATCAATGCAATCACCGTTTTTATCAAGACCAGCGGCTAAGCCGAGTGGATTTTTAAAAGACAGCCCCATGCAAGTAACGGGTTTAGTGGCAACGGACTGGCGGATGAGAAATTCGAAAGGAGTATCGGCAACACGTTTGAGCTGGCGGAAAGTAAGCTCATGTGCCTGTTCAGGATCAAGCTGGAACAATGCCTTCCGTACTAGAGAATAACACATTTAAATTAACCTATTGTTTTTTATAACTTTTTACGTCGGAATTGTCAGTTATACATTTTAAATTATGCACAACCCCATACATATATAATTGCTGCATTGCGTAACTGGAAGAGGAGGCTAATTTACCATTATATGAGTAAACAAAAAAGCCCTTCCATGAGCAGACAAAAAGAATATCATTGCTATTAATTTCACTCAGTTGACTGGTTTGAATATTCATTCCGTATTCTCAACGCAGATATATTTTATTTTTGCCAGCCTAAAATATATCTGCCGGATATGGCGTATAAACGCTGTCTGAACAAGGAAACGATAGGATTATGAAAAAACAAACTCCATTATTTTAAATGGAGTTTGTCAGTAGTCTGATATCCTCTGGCAATAACCAGAGGATATATTACATATTAACTTTCAAGTGCCTTGGTAATTTTTTCAAACAAATCACCAGACAAGTTTTCCAATCCTTTCAACTGTTCCAATGCCGTACGCATTAAGACTTGACGTTTCTTATCGTAACGTTTCAGACGAATTAAGGGATTAATCAAACTTGATGCAACTTGAGGATTTCGGCTGTTCAAATCCGTTAACACTTCCACCAAGAATTGATATCCACTGCCATCTTCAGTATGGAAAGCCACAGCATTGCTGGTAAAGAACGTCCTTAATAGCGAATAAACACGGTTTGGATTGCTCAAGCTGAAAGAACGATGTTCCAGCAAGCCACGGACTTTACCAAGCGCATCGGAGGCCGGATTGGTTGCTTGCAATCTGAACCATTTATCCATGACCAAACCATTCTGATGCCAGCGCTGATCAAACTCATCCATTAACTGATAACTACAAGGCAATTCAGCAGACACCGACGCAAACAAAGCAGCGATACTGTCAGTCATGTTATCAGCCTGATAATATTGTGCCGCCACTAATTTATCAGCCAGCTCTTTGTCATCCATAAAGGCCAGATAATAGAGGCAGGTATTACGCAAATCACGTTTCGCAATATCCTGATGATCCACACGGTATGCGCCTGTATGGAGGCTGTGATAAACCGCAGCAAATTCATCAGCTATTTCATTAGACAGCGCCTTTGCCATTGCACAAATGACATCATGGATAGCTTTAGGATCTACGACCGTAAACAATTCTGCCATTTCATTTTCAGATGGCAAAGTCAAGATCAATGCAGCCAAGGCCGGATCGATATCTTTATCCAGCAATACAGCACGGAAAGCATCAATGACATGCATTGGCAATTCCAGTGACTGGGATTTTTGGCTGCGAACAACATTCAGCTTCACATAATTGGTTAGTAATGTCTGCGCTGCATCCCAACGAGAGAACTCATTGCGAGCATGTTTCATCAAGAATGAAAGTTGCTCATCACTGTATGGATAATCCAATTTCACTGGTGCAGAAAACTCACGCAGTAAAGAAGGAACAGGCCGTGATAAAACATCATCAAATACAAATGATTGTTCTGCATTAATGACATTCAAAACATGGTGTACAGGCTGACCATCACGACGCAGCGGAACTACTTTTCCTTGTTCATCATAAAGCTCAATGTCCAGAGGAATGTGTAATGGTTGTTTCTCTTTCTGATCTGCCGTTGATGGTGTCATTTGACTAACGTGCAAAGTATATTGCTGTTTTTCAGCATCGTATTCGTCACTAACAGTCAGTACAGGCGTCCCAGACTGGCTATACCAGCGACGGAAAAGTGTCAAATCGACATTTGAAGCATCTTCCATTGCCTGAACAAAATCATCACAGGTTGCAGCGCTACCATCATGACGGTGGATATAAAGCTGTATACCTGCCTGAAATTGCTCCTCACCCAATAAGGTGTGGATCATCCGGATAACTTCCGAGCCTTTTTCATAGACGGTCAACGTATAGAAGTTATTCATTTCCATCACCTGATCGGGACGGATAGGATGAGCCATAGGGCTAGCGTCTTCAGCGAACTGTGCAGCACGCATGATACGCACGTTATTGATACGGTTAACAGAACGTGAACCTAAATCAGAACTGAACTCTTGATCACGGAATACGGTCAGCCCTTCTTTCAGGCTTAACTGGAACCAATCGCGGCAAGTAATGCGGTTTCCTGTCCAGTTATGGAAATACTCATGACCAATCACTGCTTCAATAGCGAGATAATCTTTATCTGTTGCGGTTTCAGTTTTTGCCAATACATATTTGGAATTAAAGACATTCAGTCCTTTGTTTTCCATCGCGCCCATATTGAAGAAATCAACGGCGACGATCATATAGATATCAAGGTCATACTCCAAACCAAAGCGAGTTTCATCCCATTTCATCGAATTTTTCAATGATGTCATGGCCCAGTCAGCACGATCCAAGTTGCCTCGGTCAACAAACAGTTCCAGTGCAACCTCACGGCCGCTGCGGGTTACAAACGTGTCACGCAGAACATCAAAATCACCCGCAACCAATGCGAACAAATAAGCAGGTTTAGGGAATGGATCTTGCCATTTCACCCAATGGCGCCCATTTTCCAGCTCTCCTTGCTCAATACGGTTACCATTGGAAAGCAGGAACGGATATTTGGATTTATCCGCAGTAATGCGAGTAGTAAAACAAGCCAGAACATCTGGACGATCCAAATAATAAGTGATGTGACGAAATCCTTCGGCCTCACACTGGGTACACAAGGCATCTCCAGACACATACAGCCCTTCAAGTGCTGTATTTGCTGATGGATTAATTTCATTCACAATTTTCAGAGTGAACTGGGCTGGCAGTTGTTCAATCAGTAATTGCCCATCCTGTGCCTGATAATGCTCCCATGCTTTATCATCTATATAGATGCTTTTTAACGTGAGATTTTCTCCATCCAGAAGCAATGGAGTAATATCATTAGCTAGACGTTTTACCTGACTGATTGCCGTCACTGTTGTTTTTTCAGCACCCAGATCAAAATCGAGATCAATGTCGGTAATTGTGTAATCTGGTGCTTTATAATCCAGACGGTGTTTAACGAGTCGCTGTTGTGTCATAGGGAACCTTTTCCATTACTTTTAATAAGCATATTTTTAACAGGTACGTTTTAGTAGGCATGCTTTTAGTAGGTATAGATGTAACATCTATATAACCTTATATATGACCTTAGCTACAAAGCGCCTGACATATTGCGTTTCCATAGAAACAGACCAAGCGCTAACGCTGCCATAGAGAAACCATTCTTTCAATCAATTAGTCTCTTTTTTCATATGTTAATAACTTATTAAATAAAGGTATAAATGATGTAGTCAGCATATTAGTACTTTCGTGCTAATTGTCATCTCATATCTCATTTAACATGATATTATCTATAAATGGATTAACCTTAATCTTTAGATTCGGGAAAATATATGTACCTATATGGCTTCAATAACCGAATAATCACGGTATACTCTCCCGACTTTATCGATTTAGCTGACACGAATACGCTCCGCGAGGATGCCTGACGCGCCATGACTTTAGACGCTACCCCGATTATTAAATCGCTGCTTGATACTGATGCTTATAAGTTTCACATGCAGCAAGCAGTTTACCACCATTACAACAATATTCCTGTTGTTGCAGAATTTCGTTGCCGTGGCGATGAGCTACTCGGAGAATACGCCGAGACATTACGTCATCAAATTGACATGATGGCAGACTTAGCATTAACAGAACGCGAAGTCGATTATCTTTCTCGCCTCCCGTTCTTTAAAAAGGATTACCTGAACTGGTGCAAAACATTCCGCTTTAATCCCAAACAAGTAGAAGTTTCTGTTACCCATAAAGGACAATTAGCCATCCGTATTTCTGGTTTATGGAGCGAAGTGATCTTGTGGGAAGTGCCTCTGCTTGCCCTGATCAGCGAATTGGTTCATCGTCATCGCTCACCTGAAATAACACCAGAAGATGCCGTTATTCAGCTGAAAAAACTGATTGAACTGTTTTATAAAGACGCTACAGCAGAAAATATCGATCTATCTGGCTTTAAATTAATGGATTTTGGTACGCGCCGTCGTTTTTCTCATGAAGTACAATATGCCATTATCAATGAGCTGAAAAATAGCTTCCCCTATTTGATCGGAACCAGTAATTATCAACTGGCAGAGCAGCTTGATCTCCCTCCTCTCGGTACACAAGCCCATGAATGGTTTCAGGCCCATCAACAAATTAGCCCTGAGCTGGCCAACAGTCAGCGAGCCGCTCTGCAAACATGGCTGAATGAGTATCCAAACCAGTTAGGCATCGCTCTGACTGACTGCATCACCATGGATGCTTTCCTGCGAGATTTTGACAAATCATTGGCAACAGCTTATCAAGGTCTGCGCCATGATTCTGGCGATCCTATAGAGTGGGGTGAAAAAGCCATAGCACACTATCAATCGCTGGGTATCAATCCAATGACGAAAACATTGGTGTTTTCTGACAGTTTGGATCTGCAAAAAGCACTGGCGCTGTATCGTCATTTCCACAAGAGAATTAACGTTATTTTCGGTATTGGCACACGACTAACCTGTAATATACCGGGTATAAAGCCACTGAATATCGTTATCAAGCTCGTCGAATGCAATGGTAAACCGGTAGCGAAGCTTTCAGATAGTCCCGGAAAAACCATCTGTGAAGATGATGAATTTGTCGATAGGTTACGTCGAGCATTTGATATTCCCTATATAGAGAAAGCGGTATAATCCAGCTAATTGTCTTTTGCGTAACCAATATAAAGTTGGTTACGCAAATAAAAAATAACTTTTCCCCTGTTTCCTCATTAAGACCCGCAATTTCCTCTTGTTTCCTGAAATATGACAAGTAAGATAGAAGATCTGCTCCCTGATGAGGGGGTATTTATGGTAAATCTATCTAGTTATTAATCCACTGTATAAAAAAGAGAGAAATTTATGAGCGTAGCGCCTGTAGTCGATGTACTGCAAGGCTGTGTTTCGGTTGACAGCGAAGTCACCGTTCGCGGTTGGGTACGTACAAGGAGAGATTCTAAAGCTGGTATCTCATTCCTCGCCGTCTATGACGGTTCCTGCTTTAATCCATTACAGGCCGTCGTTAATAATAATTTACCTAATTATCAGGATGAAGTATTAAATTTAACCACGGGTTGTTCTGTAGAAATCACGGGGACTGTGGTGGAATCACAGGGTAAAGGCCAGTCTTTTGAACTACAAGCCACTAAAGTCGTTGTCGTTGGTATGGTTGATGATCCTGATACATACCCAATGGCGGCCAAACGTCACAGTATTGAATACCTGCGTGAAGTGGCTCATCTTCGCCCACGTACCAATTTGATTGGCGCAGTTGCTCGTGTTCGCCATACACTGGCTCAGGCTCTGCATCGTTTCTTCCATGAAAAAGGCTTCTTCTGGGTATCATCACCTCTGATCACCGCATCAGATACAGAAGGTGCTGGCGAAATGTTCCGCGTTTCCACTTTAGATATGCAAAACTTGCCGCGCACAGATAAAGGCGAAGTGGATTTCAGCCAAGACTTCTTCGGTCGTGAAGCCTTCCTGACGGTATCCGGTCAGTTAAACGGTGAAGCGTATGCATGTGCATTAAGCAAAGTTTACACCTTCGGGCCAACTTTCCGTGCAGAGAACTCCAATACCAGCCGCCATTTGGCAGAGTTCTGGATGGTTGAACCAGAAGTGGCTTTTGCCGATCTGAATGATATCGCCAAACTCTCCGAAGACATGCTGAAATATGTTTTCAAAGCGGCATTGGAAGAGCGTGCCGATGATTTGGCTTTCTTTGCAGAACGTGTTGATAGCGAAGTTGTCACTCGTCTGGAAAAGTTTGTCGATTCTGATTTCATCCAATTGGATTACACCAATGCGATAGAAATTCTGGAAAATTGCGGCCAGAAATTTGAAAACCCAGTTTTCTGGGGTGTTGATTTGGCATCAGAGCATGAGCGCTATCTGGCAGAAAAACATTTCAATGCGCCAGTGATCATGAAGAACTATCCAAAAGACATCAAATCCTTCTATATGCGCATGAACGAAGATGGTAAAACCGTCGCAGCGATGGATGTTCTGGCTCCGGGCATTGGTGAAATCATCGGTGGTTCCCAACGTGAAGAGCGCCTGGATATGCTGGACAAGCGCATGGAAGAAATGAGCCTGAATAAAGAAGATTACTGGTGGTATCGTGATCTGCGTCGTTACGGCACCGTTCCTCATTCCGGTTTCGGTTTAGGCTTTGAACGTTTGGTTGCTTATGTGACTGGCGTATCCAACGTTCGTGACGTTATCCCATTCCCTCGGACACCAAGAAATGCAAGTTTCTAATGAATCAGGTCAATAAATAAGCTGAAATCAATCCTTCGAAAAGCCAGTGAAAACTGGCTTTTTTCATTTTATGATGAAAAGCACATAAAAAAAGTTCCCTGACATTTACATTTTGAAATATCTATTTTCAATTTGTTACTGATTTTATGCTTTTGTAGCATTTTGAGGGTAGATAAAATTCATTACCAATGGAACACTGGTCGCCGACTAATAAGACACTCGATACCCACAAATAGTTCCAAAAATTTTTAGTGTTCTATTTCTGGCAGTGGCAGGTGTCTAAATAACACCAATGAGGGTAATAATAATGAAACGCAATATTCTTGCAGTGGTAATTCCAGCTCTGCTGGTTGCTGGTACAGCAAACGCGGCTGAAATTTTTAACAAAGACGGCAACAAACTGGATCTGTACGGTAAAGTAGACGTTCGTCATCAATTTTCTGATAAAAGAAGTAAAGAAGATGGCGATGATTCTTACGCTCGTATCGGCATTAAAGGCGAAACTCAGATCTCTGACCAATTGACTGGTTTCGGGCGCTGGGAATACAACCTGAATGCTAACGACACAGAAGGTAAACAAGAGACTAAAACTCGTCTGGCTTTCGCTGGTTTGAAATTCGCTAACTACGGTTCACTGGATTACGGTCGTAACTACGGCGTAAACTATGATGTCAACGCATGGACTGACGTACTGCCAATCTTTGGTGGTGACTCCATGTCTCACACTGACAACTACATGACTGGTCGTTCTACTGGTCTGTTGACTTACCGCAATACTGACTTCTTCGGTCTGGTTGATGGTCTGAACTTTGCTCTGCAATACCAAGGTCAAAACAGCAAAGAGCGCACCAAAAATGGTAAGAACCGCGACGAAAAAACGGCTAATGGCGATGGCTATGGTTTGTCTACCACTTATAACGTAGGTTACGGCATCACTGTTGGTGGTTCTTACGCCAATTCTAATCGTGGAAACAATGATTGGAAAAATGAAAATGCTCATGGTAAGCGTGCTGAAGCATGGAATATCGGTGCTAAATACGATGCTAACAATGTCTACTTGGCAGCTATGTACGGCGAAACCCGTAACATGACTCCAGGTAAAGGTGGTCATGAACACAACCGCGGCACAGTAGATCGCTTTGACGGTATCGCTAATAAAACTCAAAACATCGAACTGACTGCACAATATCTGTTCTCTGACTTAGGTCTGAAACCATCTCTGGCTTACGTTCAATCCAAAGGTAAGGATCTGACACGTAACGACGGTGCCAAAGGTTTCAACGCAGATCTGGTTAAATATGTTTCTGTAGGTACTTACTACTACTTTAACAAAAACCTGTCTACCTACGTTGATTATAAAATCAACCTGTTGGACAAAAACGAAGGCGGCGATACAAACGCTCGCAACGTATTCGGTGTTGGCCTGACTTATCAGTTCTAATCACTGCTGATAAACGGTTTAGCGAAAAGTTAAACACATTTATCTCAGAAAAAGCAGCGCTGGAGCGCTGCTTTTACGTTTTACTTCCCTGTTTTTTCAGGCTCTTTTTCTTACTCCGTAAACTACTTCACAAGATTTTATTCTTTTTGCTACAAGTGGTTGGCAAATGGATTCCTTAAGGTTACCCTGAGCGGCGTACAACTTATTTTGGACTTAACTCTCCGAGTCTTGGAATCAAAAAAATGTTTGAGAAAATCACAACAGCGCCTGCCGACCCTATTCTTGGTTTAGCGGATAGCTTTAAAGCCGATCCCCGTGAAAATAAAATCAACTTAGGTATCGGCGTTTACAAAGACGAAACCGGTAAAACCCCAGTCCTGACCACCGTTAAAAAAGCAGAGAAATTCCTGCTGGAAAACGAAACCACCAAAAATTATCTGGCAATTAGTGGATTACCTGAATTTGGCCGTGTCACTCAAGAACTGCTTTTCGGCGAAACCAATCCTATCGTAACTGACAAACGCGCCCGTACTGTACAAAGCCCAGGTGGAACCGGCGCATTGCGCATTGCTGCCGACTTTATTGCTAAACAGACCAGTGCAAAGCGCGTCTGGATCAGCAATCCAACATGGCCAAACCATAAAGGTGTTTTCTCCAGCGCTGGCTTAGAGATCTGCGAATACAACTATTATGATGCAGAAAATCATGCCCTGAATTTCGATGGCATGTTGGCAAGCCTGTCTGAAGCACAAGCTGGTGATGTGGTTCTGCTGCACGGTTGCTGCCATAACCCAACTGGTATCGATCCAACCGCTGAACAATGGCAAAAACTGGCAGATTTATCTGCTGCAAATGGCTGGCTGCCGGTGTTCGATTTTGCTTACCAAGGTTTTGCCAAAGGGTTGGATGAAGATGCAGAAGGTCTGCGCATCTTTACTAGAAATCACAATGAACTGATCGTTGCCAGCTCTTATTCCAAAAACTTTGGCCTGTACAATGAGCGTGTTGGTGCTTGTACCATCGTTGCAGCAGACAGCGATACCGCAGAAAAAGCATTCAGCCAAGCGAAGTCCATTGTGCGTACCAACTACTCTAACCCACCGGCACACGGTGCTTCCGTTGTTACGACAATTCTGTCCGACGACGATCTGAAAGCGGAATGGATTCAAGAATTGGCAACAATGCGTGAACGTATTCAACGTATGCGCCAACTGTTTGTGAACACCTTACAAGAAAAAGGTGCGAAACAAGATTTCAGCTTTATTATCACTCAAAATGGCATGTTCTCATTCAGCGGTTTGACTAAAGAACAAGTTGATCGTCTGCGTGAAGAGTTTGGTGTTTATGCGGTCAGCTCTGGTCGCATCAACGTAGCAGGCTTAACACTGGAGAACATGGTTCCTCTGTGTGAAGCTATCGTTGCAGTGCTTTAATATCAAGTACTCTAATCTCATTTGAGTATCTGATATCTTTTTCCAAAAGCCGCTGATAAGGCGGCTTTTATCTTCTTTACACACTATCCTTGCGCTATTCGTTACAACAAGAAAAATGTTTCCAATCAATCTTGCAAGAATGGATTGGTTTTTCGTTCGTGTCCCAATGTTGACATGGGTCCATGACCGGGAATAAATTGATATTCATCTCCCAAAGGTAATACTTTTTCCTTAATAGACTGAATCAGCTCATCATAACTCCCGCCAGGAAAATCAGTGCGACCAATGCTACCCTTAAATAGCACATCTCCCATTGAGATTAATTTATCGGCGTGGTTAGCAAGGACGATATGCCCTGGTGTATGCCCCGGACAATGCAAAACGGATAACTCAATATGACCAATTTGCAATGTATCTCCCTCATCTAACCAACGATCTGGCGTAAAAGAGGGGCATGGTTCAACACCAAACATTTGGCATTGAATTTCCAGACCTTCTATCCAAAAAGCATCTCCCTTATGCGGTCCGTAAACAGGGACATCAAAATGCTTCGCAACGTCAACGGTAGCACCAACATGATCATAGTGACCATGTGTCAGCAAAATTTGGGTTAGTTTCAGCTCACGACGCTTTATTTCGGCAATAAGTTGCTCGGCGTTACCACCGGGATCCACAATCGCTGCTTCCTGAGTTTCTTCACACCAAATCAATGTACAATTTTGCATTGCCATCGTGACGGGGATAATGTGGTATTTCATTATATTGTTTAACTCCACAGTCAAGACTCACTATTGGTAATAAGATTAGTTGATTAATAAGATTACCACGTCCTGACCGGGCCTGTATCAATATGAATAAAATGACTCTTTGGATAAAAACCTACGCCCCCTGCCTTCATTTTTAGTGCAGCCTTACGAATATATGTGAGTTGAACACCATCAATATGAAAATCCATCGCTTGCCCACGGGTATGGTAACTATGTTTTGCCACCCCGCCACTGGCTTGACGTAACATGTTATTTGTCATCAGTGAACGATAACCAGAAACTAATTGAACAGGCTTATTTATTCCCATCATCATTTGCAATAAATAGATTTGATCAAATAATTTCGGGTCAATAGTTTTAACCTTATTTTGACGAAAATCGCGAAAGAAATAATTCAGGCGAGATAATTCTGATTTATCATACCGATGACCATCAAAGAATTCAGCTTTGAGTGTTTCTCCGGTATGCAGGTTATCAAAACGTAAAATTCTAGGACGTGGCGTTGTCAATGCAGCTAAAGCGGATTGGGGTAATAAACTTAATCCCAATGCAGCCACACTTACGCCGAGCCACTTTCGGCGATCGTGATCAATGTTATTCATGGATAATATGCTCTGCTAATCTCTGATATCTTAATAAATTTAAAAACTCATTAATATGTTAGCTTAACCGACTAATAAGACATCAGCAAATAAAAATTAGTTTAAATTTTTTTGTATATTATTGTAAATTTATCACTCCATTATTGTGACCAATCTAACATAATGCAAATCATATTAAATATAGATTAAATTTTAGTTATGTTATGTCATTAACAGATATCTTTCGTATTAATTATAAAAGCCAATCAAAAGAAAAAATAATCAGCAATACATAATAAGTGGTGAAGAAAATAATATTTTCTTCACCACTTATAACATATATATAAATCTTAAATTTATACCTTCAAGCATTGTTAGTAACAGAAAAATTATAAAGCATTCTTAGCTACCAAAATCTTGGACAGAAGCTCTGAATGTTGTCTTGCATTCATATCATAATCATAGATATCTGCCCGATATTGTGGTTTCCCTTCCTCATCAACCCAAGCTGTTTGGTAATAGAGGAATACAGGAATTTTTTCGGGAATATTTACATACTTTGTTGACCATGTTTTCAATGAATTACTAACTTTAGTTTTATCCCAACCCGCATCTCCTAATAACATATTAGCCAATTCAGGTGCTTTATTTACACGTACACAGCCAGAACTAACAGCCCTCATTTCCCGACTGAAAGAAGCTTGATTAGGTGTATCATGTAAATAGATTGCTTCTGAATTTGGCATATTAAATTTGAAACGCCCCAATGAATTAGTTGGGCCAGGAGCTTGCCTTATACGATAAGGGAAACTGCCCGGTGTTACTACATTCCAGTCAATCAATGCAGGATCGATAACTTTGGCATCTTTGCTCCAACTGGAAAAAACCGTATAACCACGCATACGAAAATAACTTGGATCACGCATCGCTCTTGGTGCAATATCTTTTCGAGTCATACTAGTCGGCACATTCCACGGAGGGTTGATCACCACATTATTCAATTCACTACTCATGATGGGTGTTTTTCGGCTGGACCGTCCAACAACTACTTTAGAACTTAATACTTCTTTACCATCTAAATAATAGAAAAGCGAGTAATCAGGAATATTAACAAAGATGCCTGTAGGCATACCACCGGGGATAATCCGTAACCGTTGGATGTTTAATGCCATAATGCGGGCACGGGTTTGTGGTGTCGTATTTAACCATGTTTTAGTGGATTTACCGATAACTCCATCGGCTGACAATCCATGTAAGGCTTGAAAACGTTTTACAGCCGCTACTAATTCTTTGCCATAAATCTGATTATCGGGTTTAGCAACAGATAAATCCAACATATCTGAACGAGCCAATATTTTCCTTAGTGCAATAACACTTTCACTGCTTTGCCCAGGTCTTAAAGTTCCTTTAAACGAAAACTCAGTCCATGGATTCTTATCAGCCAATTGAGCCAGCATTTCCTTATGCATATTTTCATACATAGGATGATTAGGTAATAAGCTCGTCATATAAGATAGAGTATTACTATCATTGATATATTTTTGCCATGTATCGATTAAATAGGCGGGAGGTAATTCAATTTTATAGGGAGATTGACTATATAACCATAAACTTCCCTTCTTATTAACATTATTTATAAAATGGAGATAACCTAACATGGCATCAGATAAAATAATATCACGCCCCATGTCACTTAACTCGGGAGAATGAAGTTGTATCAGCCATTTTTCAAATTGAGGCTGAAAACCAGCCAGTGACATTTCAACTAATTGATCTTCAAACTGTTTTATGGATTTTTTATCTGACCATAATGGTTTCATCTTATTATCAGCATATAAAGCTGCCAAACGATCAAGGAATATCGGTTTTACTTGTTGCGGTAACCAAGTTTGCAACTGTTTTCGATTTTCATCAATAGAAATCACTGGAGAAATAGGAATAGTCTTATCAGGTGAAACAATAGAATCTTCTTTTTTTTGCTCTACTGGTAATTGTTGCATACCACTTGATGACAATCCATTTTGTTGATTTGCAAAGGCTCCCTCTGATACGGCCAATGCGCTACAAATAAAAAAAATTCTCAGTAATCTGACTGTATTCTTCGCCATAATAACTCACCTCACCTTATTATGTATGCAGCTATCCAATGATTTATTCTAATTATTAGCGGACCTATTTTATCAGAAAAGAATAGTAGTAATTATATATATAATTTTCCATTGAGATAGAGAACCACAAAATATACCCAATGGTATCGAACAAAAAAAATTTTTCACTATAATGAATTAACTTACTCTTATCTTAAAAAATAAAAAGGCACCTAGAGTGCCCTTACCCAATGTTAATTCTTTAAATTTTTCAGATTAATACTCAGATTTAATGACTACTTCTTCTCCAAATCGGCCCGCTTTAGGTAAAGGCCGGTAAGAAGAATTTGACGCTCTCAAGATACGAATGCCACGGATATTTAGCTCACGTGCCGCAGCAATATCAGCATCTGCATCACCATAGTAGATCTTCAACTTATGATTTTTCATCCAGCTAGTTTTATCATTCTTATTGGGTTCATCTCCTGCAAAAATAATATTATGCATTTTATCAGCAGGAATATGTAAACCTTCTTGTACGTACTTAGTGACAGTTTCTGTTTTAGTTGCTGTACGCCCTGTAATAAAATAAATATCATCACCCCGTTTCAAATGCATCTGAACTAATTCAATACCAATTTTTTTCGGCATACTGAATTTGTCCCATCCATTATTCATTTTTTCCCAGAATTCAGTTTTTTTCAGATAGCTTTCATCATTGGGTGAATATTCCAATTTTCCCCGATAAAATCCTGGACTGGAAAACATGACTGTATCATCAATATCAAACCCAACAGCCATTGGAGGTTGCCCTTTCAAACTTTTTTCAATCTGCTCCACCGAAACCCAATGAATAGCCTGACGTTGAGCTAAATCTGCTGCTGTTACCCCTTGACTAACTTGCTCAGGCATAAACACTTTTGCCTGTGTCACACCGTTTAGGCCAAAAGCAAGCGCAATCACACTGAATGCCAGAATTACTTTACGCATCGTTATTCCTTTCTTATACAGATCATAACTGAACGGGATAATAAACATTATTATCAGATTAAAATGAGACGTACTGCACAATTGCTAAAGGTTATCATTGGGAAAATGGATATTTATCTTTTTATTACAAATACAGATAAAATAGTTAATCATCTAATATAATTAGTTAATATAATGAATCAACTCCGACTCTTTTCTTTTTAAATAATAAATATAACTGGATAATTCAGATAAAAACAATGTATTAGGAATAATTTTCAAACCAGCACTCTTTAGATAATTTGAATCCAATATTGCATTATTAACAACTGAATAACCGATATCAAAGGAAACAAAATCTATAATATGACTAATATCGGGAAATACCAATATTTGAGTGTTAATTCTATTCTCTTTCCTATATGTCAATAATTCATCAAAAAATGGATGTTTTGTTATTCCAGAATGAAGTATCATTTTTTCATTACGAATCAAATCAACTAATGAATTATTCTTATCCAGTAATTTTTCTGAAACAATAAATACTTCAGACTCATGATCATCTATTTTACAGGAAATTCTTTCTAATTTATCTTCCACTGGAGGATGAGTGGAAATAAAAAGATCGAGTTCTCCTGAAAGTAATTTACTACGATGTTCATCGAAATGGTACATTTCACTAATAAGATCAATTTGACCATTCTCAATTACTTTACTTATCAATTTATTAAATGATTTATTGTAACTATCTGTTCCTACTTTGATCTCTTTTTTTGTTAATGAAGTTGGAAAACTAGATTTAATACTTTCGACATTATCACGTATTGGTAATAAATATTTATATAAACTTACCCCTTCTTCTGTCAGAGTTACTCCAGCATTAGAGCGATTAAATAGTTTAAATCCCAATGAATCCTCTATATCAGCAATACTTTTACAGAGTGCGGGCGGACTTATGTGAATATTTTTAGATGCATTTTTAAAAGATCCGCACTCCGCGACACTCAAAAAATGATTTATTTTTTTTGATAAAATCATAGTCCCACCAATAAAAAACAAAAACTTAACAAATGAAATGTAAGGTTATATAATTCATATTTAGGTGTCAAGAATATGCTTTAATACAAAATCTACATTTTGATAAAATCAGCCCATTCCAATTTACCTAAAACCAATAAAAATTAGTTGTCGGTTTAACTTTTAATTAACTCTACAAAATAAAATTCGAATTGATTTTAATGATAATAAACCTCATCTTTAATCAAAATAAATTTTTTATTTTCACTTAAATGAAAATGTCACCTCACTAAACCATTCGTGTGCATCAGATTAATAATGTTATATTTCTATTTTTAGAATAACTATAGCCAATAGATTTAAAGTTAAACGTGGCAGAAACTAGAAATATTAAAAGATATATTAAAGGAGAATGTTTTGACTAAAACTATTGATACCATTAATAACCACAAACCAAACAATATTCCTGTTCATGTAGAATGTCATACAGAATGGGGAAAATTACGACATGTTATTGTTGGTCGTGCAGATAATGCATGTATTCCCCCTCCCGAACCCGCATTTATGGCCCGTATTCCAGAAAATTCAGATATGCGTGGTCGTTATGGACCAAGGAGTCAGGAATCAATTGATGCAGCGAATGTACAACTAGATGGGTTATCTTCGATACTGACTTCACGTGGAATTCGTGTTGATCGTCCAACTCCATTAAATTTTAACACTTCTGTACAATCCCCTGATTTCACTCAAGGCACTATGTTCGGTTGCCAACCACCAAGAGATGTCCTCATTACTGTTGACCGGGAGATTCTAGAAGCAACAATGAGTTTCAGATCTCGTTTCTTTGAGTATTTATGTTACCGACCTTTAATTTCTGCTTATATGAAAGAAGATACAACGATGCGGCATGAATCAGCCCCTCGCCCTCGGTTATCAGATGCCAGTTACCGACATGGTTATTTATCTGAAGAAATCAGCATGGAAACGCGAAAAGAGTGGGTAACGAAAAAAGAGTTTGTCACGACAGAAGAAGAACCGATTTTTGAGGCTGCTGATATTGTTCGATGTGGGAAAGATCTTTTCGTGCAGCATGGTTTTACGACAAACATGAAAGGCATTGACTGGTTGCAGCGCCATTTTCCTGATTATCGCATTCGTCCTATCAATTTTCCTGGTGATCCTTTCCCAAGCCATATTGACTGTACACTATTACCTTTACGTCCTGGCTTAGTTTTAAATAATCCTACCAGACCCTTATTGCCTGAATTCAGACAACTATTTATCCGTAATGACTGGCAAATTATTGAAGCTGCATCGCCCGCACATCATCAATCACCGCCATTATGTTATTCAAGTGTATGGCTCTCAATGAATATCCTGTCACTTGATGAAAAAACAGTTTGTGTGGAAGAAAGCGAAATTTATCAAATAGAACAGTTGGATAAATTGGGATTTGAAGTCATTCCTGTGCCTTTCCGGGATGCCTATCCTTTTGGGGGCGGTTTGCACTGTGCTACAACGGATATTTGGCGAGAAGGAAGCCTTGATGATTATTTCCCTAAAGAAAGTTGATCATTATTAACGCATAACGTTTTTACATACTGTTTTTATATAATTAGTATATAAAAACAGTGAAACTTATCTGACCATTGAAAAACCATGCTTTAAAAATTGGAAATATTTTAATGAATAACAGCGAACTCGCCACACCTTTTTTAAAATATTCACCCGATACCTTTCTCTACAGGGATATTCAGTATTGTCTCAAAAAAGTGCCTACAGATTTTCTCGTTGAGGAAGTTTCTAGATTCTATAAGCCATCAATAGAAAAACAAATCTGGCATTTTCAATTACGCAAAGAGGGAATAACAACCTCTGAAGCCATTACCAATATTGCCAATATATTGGAAATACCACAAAGCTATATTGGGTATGCTGGATTAAAAGATGAAGATGGCGTAACAAGTCAGAGAATATCTATTCAATCTTTATCACAAGAGATAGATATCAGTGCCATCAATGCCCGCTGGGATATGACATCAGGGAAATGGCTCTCATTGCACGAAGTTGGCTGTTTTGAAGAAAAAATAAAGATTGGTCAGCTAGTAGGTAATAGTTTTCGCATTGTGATCCGTAATTTAGATAAAGCCATTTCCCATACTTTGGCACAACAGCCATCACATAATCATGCTTTTATTAATTATTATGATACACAAAGGTTCGGCGTACCTGGAGGACCTTCTACAACCCATCTTATTGGGCAGGCTGTTTACCATAATGAATGGAAAAAAGCCTTATCATTAATATGTCAATCGGAGTCGCCAGAAGCACTGGCAGCCCAAAAATGGCAAGGAAAACCCATACATTTTTTCCATCAATTAGATCCTAGGAGGCTTTCTTTTTATTATGCCTCTTACGGCTCTTATCAGTGGAATCATCTCGTAGCACAAGAATTCCAGCGATATCATGAAGGATTAAAAGTGGTGCGATCATCAATACCCTATATTTTACCCAAGACTTATTCTGATGTAATGGAATTTGCCGCAGCAATGCCTTGGTATCCATTTACCCGCTTCGAAGTTACCGATGGAAAAAAAGCAGAAAAACAGAGTTTGCGGCCAACCATTGTACATACCTACATAAAAGTTATTGATCTGAGTGAAGATCACGAATTCCCTGATCGTTCCAGTTTGACAATAGAGTTTTTTCTTCCATCTGGATGCTACGCGACGATGGCGGTCTGTCAATTTATCTATTTAGCAAATGCTCATTTCACTATTTAATCCAGGAGATTTGTGCATGCGTATATTATTATTAATTCCTCCCTATATTCCTTCTTATTTTAATGCAGGCCATCACCTGCCTTTATTTCAAGTTGCAACATATATCAGGGAAAGAAATCCATCATGGCAAGTCACTGCACTGGACGGTGGCGCATTAAATCTAACTTGGCATGACTTAGCCAAAGAATTAGCAAAAGGCTATGATTTTGTAGGTTTATTTAACGATTTTGATGCAGTGGATAATTTTAACCGTACTACGCTGTATTGCCGGGAAATATTACCGCAAGTGAAAATGTTTACTTTCGGTCGGCTTTCAAAACAGATCCCTGATTGGTTTAAACAATTTGGTTTTGAAGGTATTGTTTTCAGCGGTGATTACGAAAGCAGTGTTGAATCTTTTCTATTGAATTATCGTTCTGATACGACAAATCTTCCTGGTCTCATTGTGAAAACATCCCATGGTTATTTGCAAGGAGATATCGGCCATATGCTAAGTCCAGAGGAATGGATATTGCCTGATACATTGGAGATTCCTTACGCGGCTTATGATCGAATGTATAAGAATGATTTGAATAAATTTTGTGGTATCCCCGATCGACGTGAACTGGTTATTCCTGTCGCACGTGGATGTCCGGTTGGTTGTGAGTTTTGTGATGTACCACCAATGCAGGGAAAAAGCGAACGGCGACTTTCCGTTGAAAGAGTCATTGAATATATCACAGAGCAACAACGTATCCAGCCATTTGATTATGTCTCTTTTTATGCTCCTACGTTTACCCTGAATCGTCGATGGGTAAAAGAATTTTGTCATAAATTCATCGAATTAAAACTCCCCATTCAATGGAAATGTGTGACTACAATTTATCATTTGAATAAGGAATTAATTGAATTGATGGCACAAGCAGGCTGTATCAGAATCAGTCTGGGTGTGGAAACCATTTCCGTCTCTCCAGACCTGAAATTGCCAAAAATAAAGCTAAACACCGAGGCCAAAGTTGAAGAACTATTGGCAATCGCCAAACATAATGAAATAGAGATCAATGCATTCATTATTCTTGGATTGCCAGGAGATACAATGACAGCGTCAATTAAGACGATTGACTGGTTGATCGCTGAAGGGGCCAGAGTCCGACCAACCGTCTATACCCCTTACAACAAATTGCATGAAAACTCCTCAATAGCAGAAGTTGGTAAATATAATCGCCAACTCTTTCACGAAACACCTCAATCCCCAGAAGAACGGCAGCAAGGTTACTCATTATTATTTGCCAATGAGAAAGATCGCCCAACTGAAGTGATGAAAAAAATCACGCAACAAATGAGACATGAGGGAAAACACACATCAGGAGACTGCATATGAATATACGGTGGCATTCCCCTGATTTCAAAAGAAAAAAAGAACCCTTTGAATGGTTCTGTTCAGACCACTTTCTATCTCCAAACATATTTAAGCGCTTGCAGGCAGAATTTCCACATACTGGTTACTGCAAATCTCATCGCGAAGAAGGGGATGGAAAATACTACAGTACGTGGGATCTATTAGCTATCGATAATGGCATTCCTGTTCGGGAAACATGGGATAATCTGACCTCAGCTTGGAAAACCATGTTGAAAGTCATTCTAAGTGATGATTATCGCGATTATTTTTCAACCCTGATGGAACGAGATCTCTCACAAACCCGCTTACATGTGCGTTTTACCATTTACCATGAAAATTGCTGGTTGGCTCCCCACTGCGATCGTCCAGATAAAATCCTGACCCAAACTCTCTATTTTCCAACGGGTGTTATAGAAGGCGGGGAATTACTCATTCTCGGTTCCTCTGATCCTGATGATATCAAAGAAACAGTTGTGCCTAGCCCAAATCGTTCGGTGATCCTCCTGCCCTCACCCAATTCTTGGCACAGTGTGCGTAAGGTGGCATCTGGTTCGCAACATGCACGGCGAGCACTTCTCCTGCATTACGTAAGCCCTGATCACGTTTCAGATAATGAGGATAACAAAACTCATGTTTAATTTATTATTGCCCCACACATTGACAGACATACCCTATCACTGGGGTATCGTATCACCCTTTATTCGCGCAGATATTGCCAAAAACCTGATGGAAACATTTCCTAATGACGGTTTTATGGTTGCGGAAAAAACAGTAGAAAAAACCAATGATAAAAAAACCTACAGTTTGGAAACATTGCGAATTGAAAAAGATACTCCCCTTTCTCCGATATGGCGTGAATTCACCGAATACCTAAAAAGCGATCAATATCGAAAGCGGATGGAAAAATTGATTGGGCAAGATCTCAGTTCAACTATTTTAAATTTAACATTATGGCGATATCGCTCTGCCCAATGGTTAGGCCCACATACTGATAAAACCGAAAAAATCGTGACCCAAATCTTTAACTTTAACCACAATTGGTCACCAGATTGGGGAGGATGTCTGCGTATTTTATGCTCTGATGATTCTCAAGATGTTTACCGTGAAATTCCGCCAGAACTAAACACCGCTGTGATTCTACAACGCTCAGATCAATCATGGCATATGGTAACGCCAATTACTGATTCTGCACCCGAAGCGACTTATAGACGTGTATTGACTGCTGCTTTTGTTTCGGGATAAGGACCGGAGAAATAACATGCAAAAAATTGACGTTATAGGTGGCAATATATTATCAGGCAGAGTACAAGTCTCAGGGTTTAAGCACGCTTTCCCACCTCTGTTTAGTTTGGCATTGACATCAAGCGGGCCTTCTCTGATTAAAAATGTTCCTGATATTGCAGATATCAGAATATTGGGAAAAATAGGCCAATTACTGGGTGCCAATATATTGCATGAACCAGAAAAACGTACCATGTATATTGATCCCCGTGGCTTAAACAACACCAGCATACCGGAGGATTTTAGTACCTTGATTCATGGTGCATGGTATCTTGCGCCTGGCTTACTGGCCCGTTCAGGTCATGTCGTATTAGGAGAAACAGGTGGCTGTAAGATTGGCGTAGGGCAAGGTGGAGAACGCCCCATTGAACAATTATGCTCCGTTTTGCAACAATTCGGGGCCAAGGTAGAAACAACGGGAAATATCATTCAAGCCACCGCGCCACGCCTTTCCCCTGCCAGAATCAATATGGCTCACTTTGCCGACGTTGAAGAAGGAACAGGCAAACTAACTGGCCCACTTTATTCTGGTGCAACAAAAGCCGCCTTATTGTGTGCAGCAAGAGCTGAAGGCATCAGTGAAATTATTAATCCTTATTCTAAACCAGATGTCGTGGCATTAGTGGAAGCCATCAAATATCAGCAAGTTGACATAAATTGGGAAAAAGATCGCATCATAGTTGTAGGAAAACCTGAGGCCGGTGGTTTTCAAACGACTCTTGGACCTGACCTGATCGAAGTTATGACTTACTTGACTCTTTCCGCTTACTGCAATGTTCCAATTTCCATCACGGGTATCTCACGAAACCATATTGAAGCCGGGCTTTCAGCTGAAATCGCCTGTTTGGAGAAATTGGGTTATCAGCTCCAATGGAAAGACAATGATCTCACTATTACCCATTTATTTCCGGCTTCTCGATTAGATATTCAAGTCACCTCTCACGGAATATTCAGTGACAATCAACCCTTTATGGCTCTCTTGCTAATGGCATCTCAATTGGGTGGCAGTATAACAGAGCAAGTTTGGGTCAAACGTTTCCAATATATTGAAGAGTTAGAAAAGATGGGAGCCAAAGTTATACATCGTGCAAGATCAGTAGAAATTATTCCCCATGTTCCCAATAAAAATGGAATAGCAGTCAAAGCCACTGATTTACGTGGAGCCGCAGCCTTAATTATTGCCGCATTGAAAATATCGGGAAAAACGCAAATAGACGGCATTGACCACCTTGAACGTGGTTACCCCGATTTATTGGGACAATTGCGTGCATTAGGCGCCCAAATTTAAAATTCTAATCGGAGTGTATAAATGGCGGGCATAACACCAATTAATTATCCATTACCTCTGGCACCAGAATCACCTTCTCGCAAAAGAGAGTTTTTATCTGATGGCATAAATCTACGCAGTGGTGAGTTACACCATAATGCATTAACAAAAATCATTCAGGACATTGATGTTTCCCCACAAAAGCATCAGTTTTATCCTTATCCTCACGTGGAGCATGAACGTGCAGCGAAAACGTTAGGGATTACTTCATATTCTATTTATTTCACTCCAGGATCAGATATTGCAATTAGTCTGATATTGCGTCTGATTGCCTGTACGACGAAAAGATTAATTATTCCTATACCTAATTATTTTGGCTGGATTGACCACGCCAACCTTAATCAGATCAACATACTGCCAATTTATTTTAATGATCAATGTCCTGATAACTTCTGTATTAAATCATTACTGGAAACAATCCAAACGACCTCTCCATCCATTGTCGCAATTTCAAATCCCAATAGCCCAACAGGAATAGAATTTGATGATAATACGTTATTACAAATTTCTAATTTATGTATGGAAAATGGTCATTTACTGGTTATTGATGAATGTTTTATAGCATTTAGTAATATAAATCATTTGGCTCTTTTAGGTCAGCCTGAACATATTATTTACATCCGATCATTTTCTAAAGGCCATGGTTTAGCTGGTGCTCGTATTGCTGCTACAATAGCCTCTCCAAAAATTATTGATATTTTGTCCCAAGAAAGGACGGAATCCACTATCGCAGGAAGTACATGGACAATACTCCACGGAATTTTAGCCAAAGAGGAGCATATTAAGAAAATTTGCCAATCCATTATTCAGACAAGAAAATATGTTATCAAAATAATCATGGAGTTGCGCCCAAATTGGCAAATTCTTCCTTCAGGAGCTAATTTCATCAATATCAAAACTAATGGTGATAATTCCATTGAGTTAGTAAAAATCGCAGCCTTAGGTGGTTTTTATATTCGAGACATGAGCTCACAGGAAAGAATGAATGGATACATCAGGATTGGAGTTGGAGAATTGGAATTAATGGTGAAATTCCTCAAACAAATTTTTCCCGTGGAATACGATTACAGTGAACGAAATTATAGTGAACAGTAATGAAAACACAGCTAAATAATATCAGCCAATTGAATATCTGCCCAATAGATCACATTGATATTCTGAATGGACGAATGTTGAGAATCAGGCAGGCAACTACAGATATCAAACGGGCAACTGCAAATAATTGTGGAACACTCATTCGTTGTGGTATGCAACGAGGAAAAGAACAAACGGTGTTCAATATATTGTCAGAAATTTTACCCATAAATAGTTGGGTAGATTTACGCACTCCTGAAGAATATGAACCACAATTCAATGGTTATCATTTTCCTGCATCAACAAAATATTTAAATCGTCCTATACGATTTAAACCACCAGAGAATAATCTTACACATATTGTCACAGAATCTGATTATATCGATCTTTATTTCACCATGAGTCATACAGCATGGACAATTGCTCAAGAAGTAGCAGAATTACTGCATACAGGAAATGTTGTGCTTCACTGCAGCTTGGGGAAAGATCGCACAGGGCTTGTGACAGCAGCCACTCTTCACCAGTTCCAATTTTCTGACATCAATATCGCCCATGATTTTGGGCTGTCTGCCAGATTTCTCCGTCGTCAGTATCAATTGATCCAAGATAAAGCCAAAAGAAATGGTGTACCCAACCATCTTCAAGCGCGCCGTTATGAACTATCGGAGAAAACAATTGTTCCTGTGCTAAATGAATGGACAAACATAATCAAACGCAGCAGGAATAAGCATGATTGATAATATGCACCGCATTTTAGTGATTGGCTCTCCGGGAGCAGGGAAATCAACCTTCGCCAAAAAATTGAGTCAAATTTGCTCGATTCCCTTGTATCATCTTGATCAAGAATATTGGCAAGAAGGATGGACAGCACCTTCGGCAGAAGAATGGCAACAGAAACTATGCTCCTTAACGAATCAATCAGAATGGATTATCGATGGTAACTATGGCTCAAGTTTGTCACAACGTTTGGAAAAGGCAGATACCGTAATTCACCTATATATGCCAACTTATATTTGTTTATTTCAAGTATTAAAACGCATATTAAAATGGTATAGAAAACAACGACCAGATATGGCCTCTGGTTGCTATGAAAAAATGGATTTAAATTTTTTACGACAAATTATAAAATATCGAAAACACCAATTTAAAAAAGACAAATTATTACTGGATGATTTTAATGGAATTTATATTAAAATCACCTCACGGACAGAAATGGAAGCATTATTAGAAAAGTTACAAGAATAACTATTGAATAGATATTTTGAATCTAAATTTGAAATATTACCACTCATTAATTGAGTGACAGGAAAAAATCATGGCCTTAAACATTCGAGAACGCCTATTTTTACTGGCAATGGCAATTGGCAGTATGGGTGGAGGTATCTGGCGTCCTGTAGCAATTTTTTATTTAGTATTGGTTCAAGGATTAGATATCGTCGAAGTTGGGTTATCAATGACGATAGGTGCCATGATTGCATTACTTATCGCAGGCTTTCCTGCTGGCTTACTGGCTGATAAATTAGGGCCAGCTCATTCGACTCTACTAGGCAGTCTACTACGATTTATTGCATTTCCTTGGATGTTGGTTGTTTCAGCCCCTTGGCAGGTCGCCATCATTGTTATGTTTGTTTCAATCGGTGAGCGTATTTACTGGTGTGCCAATCCCGCCGCAATAAGGACTCTATTTCCTGTTAAAAATAGCCAGTTAAATGTTTTTGCCATTATAAACAGTTGCAGAAATATTGGACTGGGTTGTGGGGCATTACTGTCCCTATTCTTTATTGATAAAGATGGGATATCCAATTCTATGACTAACTTGATTATTTGGGGTAATTCACTCGGTTATTTTATATCAGGAATCATTATTTTCATCATAACTAAAAATACTGCCAAACAACTTGCTAATGTGACGCTAAATCCGATTCAAACAGATAAGGATAAAACGTCATCTTTTTCTATCCTTAAGGATAGAAAATATCTTATTTTTGTTTTTTTGATTGGCATATTATTACTGGCGGGTAAAAGTATCGAACTGGTATTACCTTACTACTTTCTTATTGAACGCGAACTGCCAGCTTGGTTTGCTGCCTTTGTTTTTACAGGTCTCTGTTTTGGCATTCCTTGCTTTCAAAACATTGCGTTAAGATTAGGCAATAAGTTTGGATGTCTGAAATCGTTGGCATGGTCTGGCTTTTTACAAACTATGGCTTATGGCATTATTTTCTTTCTTAATGGCGATCTTTTATTGCAATTTATCTTAATTTTTATCGTGACTTTATTGCTTAGCCTTTCTGAGGCTATTCTCGGTTCGCAAATGGGAGTAGCCATTTTAATGTTTTCCCTTTCCGGTTATGAAGGTCGCTATTCTGCCGTTCTTCAGTTTGCTTTTGGCGGTTCCACTGTTATTGCCCCTTGGTTGTTCACCCAACTCCTCAGTTTTTCCAGCACCACTTTATGGGGAAGTATCATATTATACGTTACCTTAACTGGTATTGGATTTATTATTCTTAATCGATACCACGACAACAGAAATAATATGATTTAAAAACAATGACATTGAGCTTGAAGAGAGTTTTCTCTTCAAGCCATGCGTATACTCCAGCTCTAATCTATCCAATACATTTCACCAATATATTTCACAAATACACCTCATAAATACATTTAAAATTGCAGTTCAGTCCACAAAGAGATAATTTGCAAGATGAAGGAAATAGGTTATTGGTTTATATCACGGCAGACAAAACTCACATAATGGCGGTTAGAGATTTTACTCGCCAGTTCAGCCACAATATTGCCCAGTAATTTTTCCTGATCCAGAGAACGATAAATAAGTGCATCAACACCTTCAGAAGGAACACCTAGGGCAATCATCTGATCATTCGCTTCAATCTCTACCACTCTTTGTTGTTTTTTATCTCGATCCAATACGATGATATTTTGACCTGAATAATTGCGAATCATATCACGCCATATTATTTCAACCTGAGAAGGATCAAGATCCATAATGAGAGGACAATTCTCCTGAACAGCACGATTAAATAAATAGCAAGGAAATAGAGGGACGGCACGGTGTAAACCCAATCCAGACGCATGACGAGGGTTAATTTCTGTTGCAAAAAATTCACTGCCTGTCCAGATCCCATCAAGACTGAAAATCCCTCGATAACCCACCTCTTCTGCAAGTTTCTCTCCCGCCAGACGAGTGCAATCACGCATATTGTCAGCAAGTTTTCCGGGTTGCCAGCGATTTGATGAACCACAAAACAGAAGCTGATTAGTTGTTTTTTCAAAAACGGTCAATATTTCTATCGGATCAAAAACAGCAACGCCAGTTGGCAAAACCATGGCAAGAATACTACATGGAACTCCTTGTATAAATTCAGCCATACGAAATTTTCTGGTGTGATTACGGAATTTATCCAACACATCTGCAATTTCATCAGGCTCCCTAATCCACACCAAGCCACTTGATCCTGCATTAAATGACTTTGAATTATCAATTGCCAATACAACCCCTTTTCCTTTGTTAAGAAGGTGAAACGCGGCTATTGCATCATTAAGATTAGGATCAATTATTTTGTAAGGAGGCGTATTAATTCCCCATCGACGAAGGCTATCATCAATATAGATTTTATCTTCAAATTTCGCCCATTCAGGTTTTTGCCAACCATAAGTGGTTCTGTCAGCTAATTGAGAAAATGGTAATCTCACTCCTCCCAAGAAAGTGATATTTTTTTCCGGATCAATTTTGTCCAACCAATGTTTAATACAAATAAACTGGTTTTCCAATATTACTTGTAAGGGTTGTTGATCAATATTAACAATATGCCAACACAATACCCCTTCAGGGCGCCAGGATTCCTCTGATACGGATATTATCGCCTTTATTTTGGCACCGCATATTTGCAGCTCAAACATCAAGTTTTTCAACGTATCCAGATTATCTGAATAATCAATTAAAAAACCTATTTCACAATTTTGCCAATATTCTTTCAACCTCTTTGTTATTTCCGTAAACCAATTATCTGGCACCCTTTGTGTAGTCATGTAATCTCCATCCATAAAGCATGTGTTTTCCACCAAGTATTAATTTCAGTAATAACGCTGGCTGGATCACAATCAACTGGCAGCAAGGTAAATGCTTTGGCTATGTGATCTGAAATTGAGTGAGGGGCCTGATAATACTGACCAATACGTGCCATAAGTTGATAATCAATAATGCCATGAATAGGGCAATTTTCCGGCGCATAGCTAAACACGCCCGCTTTGGGAGGAAACCAAGCAAATCCCGCCATAGCCTGGGGGCAAATACTTTGATAAGTTTCTTGAGAACGCAGTCCTGCCTGACCAAGCAGTGTTTCTTTGTACAAATTCAAGCCAAAAGCCATTTCGTACACAGGTACATGCCCCGCTCCTCCCGGACGACACGCAATTTCACACAACACAAGGTGACGTGTTTTTTCACAAAAGAAGGCTTCGGCATGAAATGCAGTAGTATCAGGTGTAGGAGGAAGGCTCATGATCACTTTTGACATGAGGGCCGATAATTGCATTGTCAGAGGATTATCCTGTAATAACATCCAACTAAGCAGGGCTGAATTTCCACTGACAGCAGAGAAATTAGCGGTTGTATGTGAAGGCCAGCAATGCAACATTTCACCATTTCTCATAAGACCATCAATGGTAAAGAACTCCCCTTCAATCCACTCTTCAACTATGTAACCTTGTTTTAATGACGCAAAATTGATGTTCTGTAACTGTGCTGCATCGTGAATGATCTGTACTCCTACTGATCCACCACCATCAACTGGCTTAATGACAATCGGAAACCCCCATTCATTGGCAAATTTCTCCACCGATTGCCTGTCAGTCACTTGCAACATTTTGGCAACTGGAATTCCATTCTTCCGTAATAAGGATTTCATTACCCATTTGTTGCGATAAGCAAGCGCCGACATTTCATTTTGTCCAACTAAGCCTATTTTTTCTCGCACTTGTGCTGCCCGTAATACATCAATCTCTGTTGCCGAAACAATTCGATCAATATGTTTTTCTTCAACTAATTTAAGAATTAATTTATCGACCAAAGGTGAGTCATAATCATCAACAGCATAAATTTCTTTAAAATATTTCTGCATCCTATAAGATGAATTTGTCGATGTTGTTAATAATGCTGATAATAATGCCTTAGGTGTTACAAGAAAAACCTCTATTTCAGTTTCGGCAAACCATGACGCAATTTTTTCCACAATAGGGCGACGATTGAGAACCAGTACTCTCATCATATTTCCCTGCCGTAATTTGATGACATGAAAAATGTTATTCCTATGGCTGTTTAGGTAAACAAACCAGACGGATACGGAGAAAAGCAATATCAAAACCAGATACAGCAATAATTCGAATACTATGTAAATCACATCCCTGATTTTCATCCAATTTAAATTCAAACTTTATTACATTGTCATTTTTTAATTCTGTTGTTTTTAGAGCAGAGGCAAAACATTGTCCGGTAGATTTATCATATCCACGAAGTTCCAAATGTACCCTGTGAGTAATAAGATGAACGGAATGGGGAATATGTAGCCGTATTTTTGCAGTTACACTTTCCCCCTGCCGAGCAATTAATGTTTCCGTCTGATTTTCCAGGCGGATACCCTCACAATGGTAAGCTGAAAGCGGGCCACAGACTCGACACATTCGGGTTTCGCTATATCCCGTGGTTATCCCTGCGTTGCCAAATAAAGAGGTTTCCATCAATGTTCCGCATCGTTGGCATGGCTCAGCTGTTTTTAACGTACTAAGCAATTGATCATAATGCAGCAAATCAAAGGCATCAAAATTTGCACGACTTTCATGCAATAACGACAGCATTATTTTTTCCCATTGAGCAATTAGCAGCTGAATCAGCGCATTATTCCGCAAAAGTTCTTTGTTATTTTCCAGAGAATAAGTAGCTTCATGTTTTTTTAGCGAAAAAAGAGCCAGCCGCTCAATATCCATAAGCTTTGTACGCAAACCAGATAACTGCTCAGCCACCGTATCGCCTAACCACGCATCAATAGAACGCAACAACCGATGCCCATGAATGCTCTCTTCCAATACCGTCTTAATCCATGTAATGGCCCTGGAAACTGATTCCGATTCGTCATGATCATGTTGATCTGTCGGCAAAGATTGTTTTTCATCCTGCAGCGACAATTGCAATGTTGGATCACCAAGCAACGCGAACGTGAAAGGCTGCCCAAGTGCAGTACAAGTGTCATTCAAGGCTGCCGCGATTTGCCCAAGAGGCACTTTTTCTTTCGCCATTTTTCTCAATAGTGTCAGAAGGTAATCCGGAGCAATCAGTGGGCGGATAGGTGCTAAAACAGCAGCAGGCCACCCTTCCGTCAATGCCAAAGTCATTGATACCGGAGAAGGATAAAGTTCCCCCGCAACATTAAAGCCATTGCAACATATATAATTGATGGCATAAGCACGAATATCCAGCCCATAAAATACGTGAGTCTTTCCATGTGCACGCTTACATCGCCGGATGATACTTGAACACCCACATTCAGGCATCAGAGGAAATTCTGTTTCTTCCAACAACCCGCAAACTGTCAATAAAGGCAATTTAGCATGGCTTCCCTCACCATGACTTCTGATCGTTTTCAGCATGGCCGGTTGTGAAAGCAAAATAGCTAACTGCTCTGGATCGCTTTCATCACTTGCATATTTATGTTTCGGTGCATCAATCAGAAATTCATTCTGCTCTGAAAGTGAAGGGATTAATAATGATTTGGCAACCAAATAACTGAGGCTGGAAAGAGTTCTTCCACATAAAAAACCGATTGTTTTGTCGGCTCCAGCAGCCAGTTCCAGCATATTGGCAACAAAACCTACTTTCAGTTCATGCGCCATTGCTATAATCAGAATGCTTTTTTCTCTCACTTTCTGCATCAACAATTTAACGCTATCAATGTCGTTGATTGGAATAACGCGATAACCCATGACCTTTGCATATAACAAAGCCATCGGCCAAGTATTTTCATCCATGTTGAATATCGCAACATCCTTGTTGTAACTGGTGCGCAATTTCTCCGTATACATTTCCTCTATTACTTGGCGCCAGCGAATTTCTTGTGTGGCATTTTCTGGCCGAATAATAGGGATTCCTGATCCAGAATCAACTACGTCATTATATTCAGAAAGTGTATTCAACCAATTTATCATGAGACTATTCCCAGCTAATCAATATTGTCATTAGCCAACAACTGATTACACTTGTTTGTTTCCCGCAGAAAATATGACAGAGGGAAATTAGCTTGCAGGTGTATCCCAAAACCATACTTGCAAAACTTTTCTAACGGCCTGCATGTCCTTAGGAATAGGCGTAACCGCATGCCAAGCTGAATCAGTTCTACGAATAATTGCTGAAGTATTTTTTTTCGGTGCAATTTCAACTACAACATCCAGTGGATCAGCAGAACGCAGTAATTGCAAACAGCCCCCCATTTCAGATACCCAATCATCGGTCAGATACATTAGGTGTGTCACTATTTTATGGGGTTTATCCACATGGGGCTGAAAGAAAGAACCCGGGCCGAACTCCCAAAAATGTGCCTGGAATTGCAATTTTCTGACATTATATTCGCTGACATCACTGATACATTCGAGATAATCATCTGATAAGAGATCTCTTGCTACCGCTAACCAAATATCAGCAAGCTCATCAGGGACGTAAGGCTCTTTTTCACCTAACTCCAGAAGAGGGCGAGTTTTGACATTATGTTGATACCATTCTGGTGATCCTGTCTTGCCAAGCGCTTCTGCGAGTTTACGTTGGGAATGATAAGTCCAGTGACTTACCGGAAAAACATCAGCAGTAATTGTTTCCTTAAACGTATTATCACATGTTGCCCACGGTGAAGGATAATGATCGAGTTTCATACTCCTTAGTGCATCTAAATTCAGGACTTCAGCCATTTTATATATCTCCAATAAATGATGGATTAATTTTTTGGTACATATTCAATCCAGCGCCAAACGTCGCCCAAAAACATAATCAATCGTTTTTTGCTGGAGCAATGATGGATTAAGATCAATCAGGGAAAGTAATTGGTTAGGATTACTGATGCCAACCAGAACAGAAACCATCCCCTCACTTGCCAATATCACTTCCAGCGCCAAGAGAGACGGAGAACGATTTAACTGTTTTGCAGCATGCGTCAATCGGTTGATTGCATTTTTTGTACGTATATTGCGATAACCAAGCCCCTTATAGCCCGACAAAGGATGCGTTTGAGGAACATCTAACACTGAACGGTAACGCCCTCCCAAAAGCCCACGAGCCAGAGGAATAGCCGCCAGTGCGCCGAGCTCAAATGCCTTGAGAGAAGGTTGTATTTCTTTATAGCTCTGGTAATTCAATATATTTATGGGATTTTGTATGCTGGCGGGTGGCTCTCCTGCCATCGCCTGAGCGATACGACAGTAATGTTCTATTTCTGATGATTTAACGTTGCAGATACCATAACAACGGATTTTTCCTGCTTTTACCCATGATTGCAGAGTAGAGATAGTTTCTTCGGCAGGAGTTAATGGATCAGGTGCATGTAACTGATATAAATCGATATAATCCGTTTTCAAACGTTTAAGGCTTTTGTGCAAACACTGGGTCATTGCTTCTCGGCTCGCACCTTTGGCGGCACCATCATGACCAAACTTTGTCGCAATCACAACATCATGTCGGCGCCCATATAACGCATTACCTAATGTACTTTCACTCTCACCTTTTCCATAAATATCTGCGGTATCGAAGAAATTAACCCCCATATCCAATGCCGTAGAAACAATGCGCCTGACATCCTTTCTATGGACACTTACACCAAAATGGCTTCCTCCAACAGCCAAACGAGATACCCGCAAGCCAATGGTTTTCAAGAAATGGGAACTAGAGTCAATCATTACCAACTAACTCTCATCTGCTGGACATGCCTATCCGCCAGTCCTTCATTGATTAAAGCGTCTATATTTCCGTCAGAAAGTGCGCGATATTGTGCCTGGGTAAGCTGGTATTCTTGCATCACTTGTTCAGGTTCATTTTCCCAACGAGTTTGTACTTCAGGTTTGGAAATTAAATCATCCAGCAGATCATTAACATCTTTCATTTTATTTGTCATAGTTAACTTTCTCTATAAATATAAAATAGTTTTACACTTCCAATTGTTATTTATCACCTATTAATAATAAACAATCGGCTTTTATTAAAAAGGTAAAAATAAAAAAGGAATAACTCAACATGATATTTATGCACTTTAATAATTTAACTTGGCAATTTTAAAAATATATTTACTATAACAATGAAGTCTAATTATATAAAAATCAATTAGATTTTTTTGATGGTAATTAACCAGAAGTTTAATCGGACCAGCAGAGTCTTAAAAATAACATTCCTGTTTGTTTTTACAATAAGGCAACAAACAGGATATAAACAGATCAACACAATAATCAAAAGTAACAATAAAAAATAATAATCAAAAAAAACAGTCAAATATTATTACAATAATCCCTTACTTTGAAATATGCGTTGATAAATCTCATGTACAATTCTCTCTTTTTTCTTATTGTAATCCATTACTTGATTGACATTATTTTTAGCAGTTATCTTCGCAGCCATATATCGTTCACAATCTTCAGGGTGTTCTCTAAGCCAATCACGAAACCAAATATGCCGAATATATTCAGGGCAATCAGGGCCAAAGACATGAAGATTGGTGCGAGGCTTCGCCAAACGAAGGCATCTGTGCTGATAAAAGCTCGGTTCGCGAACCGTTAAATCATAACCAAGCCGTTCCAATGCAGGAACATATTTTTCTTCTTGAGCCGGATCTTCCACAATTAGATCAATATCAATAATCGGCTTAGCAGCAAGCCCTGGAACCGCTGTTGATCCAACATGCTCAATATTCAGAGCAATGTTCCCAAGCGCTTGTTTGATAGATAAAGAAAGTTGTTGCCATGTGATTATCCATTCAGGATTGTATTCCACAACATCGATCACCTCTTCAGCCGGTTTACCATGCACCCAGGGATTTTCATTAGGATCTGACTCAGGGAAAAAGATAATGTCTTTAGTATTTATCATTAACTCACTCCTTATTTTTATGCCTATATTTGATACATTAAATCAGGATAGATGAGGACGTATTAAATAACTACCCAGAAGAATTGATCTCAACTGAGGAGGCCATATAATAATATGGCCTCCTGTAATAATAGAGACATTATCCAACGCTGGAGTTATTCTTGCAATATCGCTTGTGACGGCGTTTGTGGCTGTTCAGTAACCGGAGTATCTTGCCCAAAGCCACGCAACCCAACAACATGTACATGTTCTTGATTATTGAAAATCTTACGGACCAGTTTATAGGTTGTCCCTTTTTCTGGACTGATATTTTCCGGCGCAGCGATAATTAACTGCATTTGTAGACGTTCACATAACTCAAACAGCGTTGCAATTGACTTCGCATCCAATCGGGCTGCTTCATCAAGGAACAGCAGTCGGCATGGTGAAATATCTTTACCACGCAGACGACATGATTCCTCTTCCCAGCTTTGTACGACCATAACCAAGATGGACATCCCCGTACCAATCGCTTCCCCTGTAGATAAAGCGCCACTTTCCGCTTTTAGCCAGCCATCTGAACCTCGATTGACTTCAACATCCAACTCAAGGTAATTGCGATAATCCAGTAATTCCTCACCAATGGTCTGAGGTAAACGCTGTCCCATATCAATTTGCGGGTTCAAGCGCTGATAAAGCTTCGCCATCGCCTCTGAGAAGGTCAAGCGTTGGCTGTTGAACAGATCCTGATGCTGTTCCTGTTGCTCGGAAAGCACATCCAGCAAGAGAGCATGACTTTCGCGTACATTTACATTCAGACGGACACCGCCAACCTGCCCAAAGGAAACCGCCTGCAAGCCTTGGTTCAACATACGAATACGGTTCTGTTCACGTTGAATGGTCTTGCGAATGATATTCGCCACGCTTTTGGAACTAATCGCCAGTTTCTGCTCACGAGCGGTTAATTCTTCAGTTAAACGTGCCAGCTCAATTTCCATCTGTTCAATAGCATCAACAGGATCATCCGTACGGATAATATCCTGACGGATACGTTCACGCAGATGTTGGTAAACAGCAACGAAAAATTGGATTTTACGCTCAGGACGTTTCGGATCTTCAGACAAACGCAACGCATCACGCAGGTGCTCATTATCGGATACTGCCAGACGCAATGCCCCCAGCGCTTTATCCGACATTGAACGCAGATCATCACCTTCCATATAGGCCAGTTCGCGGCGATGCAAGCGGCGCTCAACACCATTGTCTTTCACCATGCGCATAACTGCACACCAACCCGCTTTAGAAGAAACCACCTGCTCACGCTTCTGGTAATAATCGCGTTCAGATTTACGCAGTTTTTTCTGGAGGTTTTCCATTTCCGCCTCACAGAATGCGATCTGTTTCTCAAGTTGGTTGATGCGGGAACGGTTAGTATTCACAGCCACGTGGAGTTGATCACGACGTTCACGGGCACGGCTTTCTGCGTTAGTATCCGCCTGAACACCAATATCTTTCATCTCCTGCTCAAGCTCTTTCAACATATCTTGCTTAGTGTCATAAGAACTTTTCAGTGATGCCAATACTTGGTTGAACTGTGCATATTGTGCTTGTTGCTGACGCAATTGTTCACGCGCACGGCTACGATCGGATTCTGCATGTTCAAGGCGCTGACGCAGTTTATCGTTCAGATCAGCATTTTCATTGAGCATACCGGCAGAATCACTGTAACTGAAATGCGCACGGCGTTGCACAACTTCCGTCAAGGAAAAAGCTTGTTGCTTGGCCTTATTCTGGCAGTGTTTCGCGGTCTCATAATCTTTCTGCAACTGTTCATGCTGCTGTGGATCACTTTGCAAAACAGAAACCAGTGGCTCAAGTTTGATCAGTGCATTACCGTGTTGTTGCAGGAAACGCGCGGCATCCTGAGCCTCATTCATTTCTTCACGGACGGTTTCCACTCGATCAAGCAGGGTTTCATCCAACAAAATCGTAATTTGTGGAATCAGACGATTCAATACTGACAGGCTCTCTTTCGCCTGAACAAGTTTCTGCTGATGCTGCTGAGCCTGAGCTTCAAATTGAGATAGCTCACGTTCCAACTCGGTGCGGCGCTGACTCAGGCGGCGAATTTCGGCTTCTGGATCATCATCAAATGCAACAGAAAGGTGTTTACCCACAAAACGGCTGAAAGCCTGATGTGCACGTTGAATTTTCTGAACATCAAACGAAAGTGTCGCATAGCGCTCTGCCAGCGTATCACGCTCAAGACTGAGTGCTTCCAGACGGTTTTCTCTTGCTGCCCGCCCAAATAACGGAACCTCAGGATAACGGGAATAACGCCATTGACGGTCTGATGATTTCACCAGAACCGCGTTTTCCTGCTCTTCAAAATGGAATATGCTGTCATCGAAAGATTGTGGGTCCCCCTCGATCAAATAGAGATCTTCCGGACAATCTTCCAATGCTTCCAGATGTGGGCGAACCAGTGAGAGATCAGGTACGACGATTGCGTGACGCGCAGGGCCATATAGTGCTGAGAAATAAGGCGCATCATCAATGGTAATGTCATCATAAATTTCAGACAATAAAACACCACCAAAACGCTCCGCCAATGCAAGCAAACGGCTATCTTCGGCCCCGCTTGGCTGACTCAGACGCTCAATCTGTTTTTCCAGTTCACGTTTCTGTGCAGCAATATCATCACGCTCGACAGTAATTTCACGCTCTTGCTCAAGCAATTGCTGCATGTATTCAGTAACATCGTGACTATTTTCGAATGTTTCATTGCACTGCTCACAAAGCTGGTTCAAAGCTTCCTGTGCTGCCAACCATACTGGCGCTCGTGCTGTCAGCCCCTGAATTTTTTGCTTGAGCTGTTCGAACTCCTGACGTATTTGAATGCGACGCTCGCCGCTTTCATTGGCACTCAAGCTCAATTCTTCCAGCTGAGCTTCCAATTCACCCTGCAAAACCTCCAAGTCTTCCGCCTGATATTGCTGGTTGTGGCGCTTACAGAACTCTTCCAGCAAACGTTCTGCATTTTGCTGGCTGTTCAGACGTTGCTCCAATTCAGCCAACTGGATACGTAAAGGTTGAACTCGTTCAGCCAAATGGCGCTGAGATGACCATTCACGCAATGCTTCACGGGCTGTTTGCCATGCTTCGCTGCGGCTCACTTCACCAACGATATTTTTTACCAGTTGGTAAGCCTGCTCAAACTGACTATGAGCAGCATCGGCAACATTCAATTTCTGTTCCAGCGCCAGCAAAGTTTCAGTCGCCTGCTGTGCTTTGGCCTGATAGGTTTCCTGCCACTCGTCAGCATTTTCTATCGATAGATCTGGAAGCTGACAAAGTTCACGGGTACGCTCTAACGCTTGCAGTGCTTGCTGATACTGAATGGCTCGAGTTTGCTGAACGTCTAAAGCTTGTTGGTAATCGGCGAGCTGGCTTTTCAGCTCATCAACTTCTTGCTCTGCTGCTTCAGATATGGCTTCATATTCCACCTGAAGATCTTTCGTTTCTTCTACAACTTCGCTCTGTTCTTCCAGACGGTAAGTCAGCTCTTCAATATCAGATTGATAACGATCAATTTTTTCCTGCTGGCGCATCGCCGTTTGAACCAGATTCAGGTGATCACTGGCTGCTTGGTAATCCATTTCTAAATCAGAAGATGCGCCGCTCTGTTCTGCCAGTTCCCTCGACATTTCAACATGACGATATTGTTCAGTAACCAATTGACGACGGCTGCCAAATAATTCACTACGCAAAGCCAACGCCTCATCCAGATGAACGCGACGTTCGTTGGCATGACGCATATAGTCAGCAGAAACATAGGCCGTGGCTTCTGTAATAAGGTGTTTGAAAAGATCACGGTCAGATTGAGTGACACGGATGGCTTCCAGCGTAATACGGTTTTCACGCAAGGCGGCTTCCATATCCTGAAACGCTTTTCTGACACCGCTGTTTTCCGGCAATAAGTAATCACGCAGTGAACGGGTAATCGCACTGGAAATTCCGCCATACAACGATGCTTCTATCAGGCGATAAAATTTGCTGCGGTCACTTGCTGAACGTAAACGTTTTGGGAGCACTCCCAAATCAAACAACAGGGAGTGATAATCCGTAATCGAGTTAAATTGTTTGAATTGAACGCCTTCCATCTCGTCAAGACGTTCCTTTAATTCATTCAATGGCAGAACCCGCGCCTGACGTTCATTGATATTTTCAGTCAGTAGCTGTGTTGGCTGAATCGATGCAGGAACTCCCTGAATCATAAATGGTTTGATATCAACTTTTCGATCACGTCCAGCCACTTGTTGTAAGCGAACACCAGTGATAATCCGCTGATGGCGGGAGTTAACAACATCCAGAGTGGAATAGCAGACACCTGCCCGCAGTTTACCGTGCAGCCCTTTATCGCGCGAACCACTGGTTGCGCCCGCTTCTGTCGTATTCCGAAAATGAAGCAAGGTTAAATCAGGGATCAATGCGGTCACAAACGCCGCCATTGTGGTTGATTTACCTGCACCGTTACCACCGGATAAGGTCGTCACAAGTTCGTCAAGATCAAACGTTCTGGCAAAAAAACCGTTCCAATTAACTAACGTCAGTGAGCGAAATTTACCGCGTTCAATCATGACTGCTCATCCTCCGCACCTTCTGCTGAATGCCTTGATGCTTCTTCATGTTCATTATCTTCCTGCGATATTTCTCTTTCTACCAGCATGGCTTCACCATCACGGATCATCCGTAATTGTGCCTCGCGAGGGTCATCACCGCTGCGTACATCTGCACCGAAGCGAAATACAGCTTCGGCAATCATAAATTTGTTGCTGTCGTTTTGCAGGAAATAAACCATGCCCAGACGGCGCAAGCGGTTTAAAGAAGTGCGTGTTTTTTCCTGCAATTTCTGTTTGTCCAGATCTGAGCCTGTTGAACGTTGGTTCACTAATTTCATCAGCTTATTTTCATCTGCCAATGACAGTAATTCTTCGTACAGTTCCTGAAAGATAAATATTCCCTGATTGGACAAGCGCTCTGGGCTAAGGTAGAGGTAACATAAAATTTTACCCACCATCATATCCAATTCAGACAGAACAGATCGTGGGATCAGCGTTGTTGAACGGGGACGCAGGTAGAAAAAACCTTCTGGTGCACGGATTAACTCGACGTTATAGCGCGCATAAAACATTTCCAACTCTTCCTGAAAATCCATCAAAAAAGCATGATTATCAAGATCATCCAGACTGACATGACGCCCAGCTCGCAGCTGGCTATCTAATTCAGGGAAAAGTGTATTGGATAATGCCTGAGCCAGTTTCACTGGCATAAATTGTTCAATATGTGTCGATGACATGTGCCTGCACCTTGGCTCCGTAATCATTAATCGCTAACCATTCCGCCGGCAATCCAGAGAAATCCGCTTCTGCAACCCCTAACCTTACTGCTTGATCCACCAAGATACGCGCTACATCAAAATGGCGTTTACGTGGATACTGAGCAAGGTAGTCGCGCAGTACAGCCCCCAAATCCAGAGGAAGTTTTGCCTGTTGGTAAACCGCCAGCGCCTGCTCTACCATTTCAGCCAATTGTTCATTGATTTCACTAAACTCTTCGTATTCCATTTCTGGCGGTAATTCTCCCATTACCACTTCATTACGCAGAGTTAGTTCTTCATCCCGCATATCCAGAAAACGTTCTGCATTAGCGACGGTCAATGCCCATGGACTATCAAAATAGTGTTGGACGGATTGACGAAGACGCTGGGCAAAAATACGATTTTTATCCATATCAATGGCGGTTCGGATAAATTTGTGAACGTGACGGTCATAGCCTATCCACAAATCAATAGCTTGTTGCCCCCAACTGATAATACGATCCAGCTTGCTTTGTAAGTCAAAGACCAGTTTATCCACCAGCTCAGAACCACCGCTGTCCATATTAGCAGCCTGAATGCGCAATAAATTGGCCTGCAATTTATCACCTGCCGCCTCCAATGTATCCTGAAGTTCCCGCAGTGTGCCGGAGGTCTCTGACAGCAGTTGTTCACAATTGGCGATGGCGGCCTGCCAATCCTGATTAAGTAGCGCGGCGATATCGGTTTTTACGCTGTTTTGCTGTTCATCCATCAGGCGCTGGGACATATCAATACTGTCAAAAATTTCAGCAACGGAATATTTGAGAGGGGAAAAAACATTGCGATGCCAATGAAGTTCATCACCACCTTCTTCGGCCGCCTCAGCCGCCCGATGTAATTCATTGGCAACGATGGATAACTGCATAGAAAGACGTAACGTGGAGAATTCACGTTGGCGAATATAATAATCACTGATACCGATTCCCAACGGGGTTAAGCGATAAATAGCATTACCATCCGCCAATTCACTGGTAAAACGGTTAAGTAATTTCTGACGAACCATATCGTTAATGGCATTATTCGCTCTGACGGATATCGCTTCAGAAGTCTGCTCAAAACCTTTACACACTTCACGGAAAGCATCCACTAGCTCTCCTTCACTCATTTCACCATCGAACCGTTCACTATTCAATACGGCTATTGCCAGTAAAAAAGCCAACCGTTCTGGCGGCAACGAAATTGAAAAGTCATTTTTTCTGGCCCAGGACACAAGCTCAGGAACAGTCTGGGAATATTCACTCATAATTCGCTCTTTAAGATAGGCTTGCGTGCCATCACATGAATGTAGCGCCCCAGGCTGATATAGGGCTCCTGTCTGCAATAACGTTGTTCAAGTTCAAGCAACGCTGGAAAATCTGCGTTTTGTAATTGACGACTTTGCAGGTAATCGTGAAAAACCCTCACGCCTGTTTTACCTGTTATTTCCATCTTGAGTTCAGTCAACCATTGGTATACCTGCTCGGGCACTAATGGATTCTGAGGTGATAGAGAACGTTTTCGACGGCGCTGAATATTGGGTGTCGCCAAATGAAAATTACCCAAGATGGCATTACGCATGACCAACCCATTTGCATTATAAAACATTAATGAGAGTGCACCACCGGGCGTTATTATATCTCCCAATGTTTCTATTGCGTCTTTTTGGTCAGTGATCCACTCTAATACAGCATGAAATAGAATCAGATCAACGGGCTGTTCAATATGCTGGTGAATTTCCTGTACCGAGCTTTGGATAAATTGCATCTGATGGAGAACACCCCGCTCTTCGGCGTTATGTTTCGCTCTCTGAACCATCTCTTCTGATAGATCACAAAGTATGACCTGATGCCCCAACTCAGCTAATTGGCAAGCCATATTCCCTTCACCGCCTCCCGCATCCAAAATGCGTAAAGGGTGTTGAGGCAAATGATTCAGCAATTCGTTAATATCCTGCCAGACAACGGCCTGCCTGATTTTACCCTTGGTTGTACCGTAAATATTACGTGAAAATTTGTCTGCAATATCATCGAAATTGCGATCTAGCATGAAAAACTGCCTCACTTATTAAGCTAAGTTTAATTTATCTATTGAGTAGTTATGCTATCTACTGCTATTTTTACTACTGTTATTTTGGCACAGTAATCATTTAATTAACTACTTTTAGCCTTAAATTTGTCCCTGTGCGATTATAATTCAACCAGAATAAGGCCAATCAATGTTATTTCTGCTAAAAAAATATATCGGCTCGCTATTAATGCCTTTGCCGTTGATTATTATCGTCTCTTTTGCAGCGCTATTGTTACTGTGGTTCACCCGTTGGCAAAAAACAGGAAAAACCATTTTATCACTCAGTTGGCTTATATTGCTTTTATTTAGTTTACAACCTATCGCAGATAAACTCTTACTTCCTGTCGAAGGGAAATATGTTCAGCGCTATGAGCCAGATACTACAATTCCTGTATCCATAAATCCCGTAAAATATATTGTAGTTCTCGGGGGTGGTTTTACTTATAACCCTCAGTGGGCTCCCAGCGCCAATCTTATCAGCAATAGCTTACCCAGAGTGACTGAAGGTATTCGGTTATATCACCTCAACCCTGGTGCTAAAATGATTTTCACTGGTGGTAAAATGATTTTCACTGGTGGTAAAGGCGTTAATGCAATTAGCAGTGCCGAAGTTGCCGCTATGGTAGCACAATCTATGGGAATTCCTGTAGACGACACGATAGCATTAAAAAAACCTTTAGATACAGAAGAAGAAGCTGCTGAGGTTGAAAAAGTAGTCGGGAAACAACCACTTATTCTTGTTACTTCCGCCAATCATATGGAAAGATCACTCAAGTTTTTTGAACAACGAGGTCTACATCCAATTGCAGGCCCAGCCAATCAATTAGCTGTAACAACACCTTTGTATCCGTGGGAAAAATATATTCCTTCTTCCTACTATTTATCACACACAGAACGCGCTTGGTATGAAACATTAGGGCGTATCTGGCAGGCTATTAAGCCTGTAAATAAGGGTATGAAAACCGAAAAACCAGAAGATTCTCAACAAAAAAGTGATGAGAAATAACACCAGATTGAAAAGGAAAAAGCGGAAGAAGAGAGGGAAAAAAAGAGAATGCGGTATTACATTACGGCATTCTCTTTTAAATCACACCCAATTGGTATTCATATAAAATAAGAAGATCAACACGCTACAAAAGCTTTTCTGGCGGCTTCCAGATCTTCTGGTGTATCAACACCTGCACCGGGTGCTTGCAGCGCTTTTGCTACATGAATTCTTTCACCGTACCAAAGCACTCTTAATTGTTCGAGCATTTCAATACATTCCAATGGACTTGGAGCCCACTGGACATAGCGCCGAATAAACCCTGCCCGATAGGCATAAATTCCTATATGACGCAGAAAATTGTCTCCAATAGTCTCTTTTGATTGCATAAAGAGATCACGTTCCCATGGGATCGTAGCGCGAGAAAAATAGAGCGCATAACCTTTCGAATCCATAACGACTTTGACCGCATTAGGATTGAATGCCTCTTCTGCATCTTGGATCTGCACGGCAAGAGTTGCCATTCCAGCATCACTGTCAGCTAAATTATCGGCCACTTGCTTAATGATCTGTTCTGGAATAAGGGGTTCATCACCCTGAACATTCACAATAATTTCATCATCAGCAAATTGGTATTTATCAATAACCTCAGCCAAACGCTCTGTACCTGAATGGTGATTTTCTCTTGTCATGCAAGCTTCACCACCTGCGGCAGTCACTGCATCAAAAACGTCTTGATTGTCTGTCGCCACAATAACCCGCTCAGCACCAGAACGGACAGCCCGCTCCATCACACGCACAATCATTGGCTTGCCATGAATATCGGCCAGTGGTTTTCCAGGTAAACGCGTTGAGGCAAAACGTGCTGGAATGATAACAGTAAACATGGGTTATTTGTTTTCCTCTGTAGGCAAGACACGTGCTTCATTCTCTAGCAACACAGGAATGCCATCACGGAAAGGAAAAGCGAGACGATCAAGTTTGCAAATCAGTTCAAAGTTTTCTTTATCATAACTGAGCTTGCCATGGCATACCGGACAAGCAATGATTTCGAGTAAACGGTGATCCATATATCCCCCAAGTAACGGGCTTTAAATTTAATGCGGCTCAGAATACCACAAGCCATGTATCACCGTTAACTTTGTTGCTTTGTTTAATTTCCCTTATTTTGTTTAATATGGCGAGAATTGCCCAATATTATTGGCGAGTGTTTAATTCTGGGAGCAAAGCACGAATATCGTTCAATACTTTTTGCCCTTTTTCCTCTGGCAAGTCCGCGTGTACAGGCAAATACCACCAGTTAGATTGAGCAAATTGGAAACATTTAACCGCATCTTTTTCTGTCATCAATAAATTTTGATCGCTATTTGCCAAAGCCAATAGCTGGGATTTGTCGTAAGACTGATGATCAGCAAAAGCGTGTGTTTTCTGTAAGCTAGCCCCTAATTGCTGCAATGTCGCGAAAAAACGCGGTGGATGACCAATCCCTGCCATCGCAATGCCATTGGGAATATCAGTGACTTTCCTCGTTTCCCCAGTCAACAAGTTAACTACCAAATCTCCCTTTAGAGTCATTGGCAATTCACCTGCTTCCGGTGTCCCACCATTGACAATGATCGTGTTAACGCTATTCAAACGTCCTGCCAGTTCTCGCATGGGTCCGGCAGGCAACCAACAGCCATTGCCAAAACGACGAACGCCATCAATCACCACAATTTCATAATCACGCTGTAAGGCATAATGTTGAAGGCCATCATCTGTAATTACGATATCAACCGGAGCATGTGCCAATAATGCTTTAATAGCTTCAGCCCGTTTTGGTGCCACTGCAACAAGCGCACCTGTACGGCGACGAATTAAAACAGGTTCATCTCCTGCCTGTGCTGTTGTGACTTCCTCTGTAACTAGTAGCGGGTAATGTTCCGATTTCCCACCATAACCACGCGAAACAACACCAACCCGATAGCCTTTTTGCTGCAACTGTTCAACCAGCCAAATAACAACAGGGGTTTTACCATTCCCCCCTGCCGTCAAATTGCCGACCACAACAACAGGCACGGGTGCTTTCCAAGAATGACTCAATCCTAGTTTATAGCTTAAACGACGTAAGCCAATCACCAGCCCATAAAGGGCTGATAATGGTAATAATACGATGTAAAGCCATGAGCGGCCTGACCATATGCGTTCAATCATTGGCCAAACTGCATCCTATGCAACTGTGCATATGCCCCTTCGTGTCCCAACAGAGCAGCATGATTACCCCTTTCTATGATATTTCCATCTTCAATGACGATAATTTCATCGGCCTTTTCAATAGTAGAAAGACGGTGGGCAATGACCAATGAAGTTCTGTTTTTCTGCAATTCATCTAGGGCGGCCTGAATTGCACGTTCAGACTCTGTATCCAATGCAGAGGTTGCTTCATCTAAAATTAAAATCGGAGAATCACGCAATAAAGCACGGGCAATAGCAATACGCTGACGCTGTCCCCCGGAAAGCAAAACGCCATTTTCACCAACCATGGTATCAAGGCCGTTATCCAGCTTTTTGATAAAATCCATTGCATAAGCCATTTCTGCCGCTCGCTCTATCTCTTCACGGCTGAATTGTCCTTCGCTGGCGTAAGCAATGTTATTGGCAACCGTATCATTGAATAGATGCACATTTTGTGACACCAACGCAATTTGGTTACGCAGTGAAGCCAACGTATATTCTCGCAGGTCATGATCGTCCAATATTATCCCACCCTTATTCACGTCATAAAAACGAGTGAGGAGATTAGCAATTGTCGATTTACCTGATCCTGAGCGCCCAACCAATGCAATAGTTTTTCCCGCTGGGATCGTCATTGAAATATTTTTCAGTGCAGGATGATCTTTGGTTGGATAACAGAAAGTGACATCACGGAATTCAATATTGCCTTTTGCTTTTTTGACTTCCAATTTACCGTCATCTTTTTCCTGCTCCATATCCAAAATAGCAAATAAAGTCTGGCACGCAGCCATACCGCGTTGGAATTGAGCATTCACGTTAGTCAGAGATTTCAATGGACGCATCAAGGCAATCATGGATGAAAATACGACGGTGATTTTCCCTGCGGTTAAAGCGCCCATAATTTCAGGAAAACTGGCCGCATACAGGATAAATGCCAGTGCAAAAGAAGCAATAAGCTGAATAATCGGATCTGAAATGGAATCAGCGGAAACCATCTTCATACCCTGTTGGCGCATATGGTTGCTGACTTTGTTGAAGCGTTTGGTTTCAACTTTTTGACCACCAAAAATTAAAACTTCTTTATGCCCTTTCAGCATTTGTTCAGCACTGGTTGTCACCATCCCCATGCTGTTCTGCATATTCTTGCTGATGTTACGAAAACGCACGGAAACAAGGCGAATAACACCCGCAACTATCGGTGCAATTACAATCAAAATGAGGGAAAGTTCCCAACTGTAATAGAACATCAGTATAAACAGGCCAATAATTGATGCCCCTTCCCTAACAACCGTCACCAATGCGCTGGAAGAGGAGGAAGCAACCTGTTCTGAATCATATGTAATACGAGAAAGCAAAGTTCCCGTGGATTGCTGGTCGAAGAAGGAAACAGGCATCCCCATCATGTGGTTGAACAGACGACGACGCATCTGCATAACGACTTTACCTGATACCCAAGAGATACAATAACTCGATACAAAACCAGATATGCCACGCAACGACATTAAACCGATAACAACCAGTGGCATCCACTTTAATACGCTAATGTCTGCCTTGCCAAAACCTTCATCAAGCAAAGGCTTCAACAAAGAAATCATCAATGTATCACCGGCAGCATTAATAATTAGTGCAACCGCCGCAACTAACAGGCCGACTTTAAAAGGGGTGATGCTCGGCCACAATCGACGGAAGGTCTGCCAAGTAGAAAGGTCTTTATCATTCATTATTGAGTTACCAAAACCAAAAGAAATAGCGAGTCATTCTACTCATGATCGCCACGAATACCAAACCACTGATGATACCACCGTGACATTATTTGTTGTCGATAACCTTTTAATTTAATGTGATCGCGATAAAAATAGCCTGTTATCTGACCAGATACTGCTGTACTATGCCACTCAACTCCAGCATTCTTATAACGTTGCTTCACTTTCATTGAAGGCAGTCTCCACGGGCTATAGCGTGCTACTGAAGTCAAAGCATATTGAGGCATAACTCTACGTATAAATACCGAAGTAGAAGAAGTGTTACTCCCATGATGAGGTACTTGCAGTATTGTTGCATTCAGATGACTCTTCTCAAGCTCCGATAAGCGATATTCGCCCCGCTTCTCCAAATCCCCCGTTAATAATAGACTACGCTTACCATCATCAATGCGGATCACGCAAGATTGATTATTTCCAACAATAACTGCCTTTTCTGGTGGCCAGAGGACTTTAAAATTCAACCCTTGCCACATCCATTGCTCACCGCGAACACAAGGTAAGTGGGCATGATTCAATGAAGGACTTCTAATTTGGATATCAGGGTATTTTTCATTTATGTACATAACTCCTCCCGTATGATCCAAATGATCATGACTAAGGATTATCTGTTCTGGTAATAATCGATGCCAACGCAAATAAGGTACAATGATTTTTTCTGCCATACTGCCCGTTTCCCAGCGATTACCTGTATCAAAAACGATCGCTTTTCCTCCCTTATCAATCACCACAGCCAATCCATGCCCTACATCCAGCATTGAAAAACGCCATTGATAATCATTGGAACGCTTTGAATAACAGGCAATAATACCAATACAAATTCCCAACAACCATTTATAAGATTTCCACCAACCTAAACGCCAAATCACAACTAAAAACCATCCGGCTAACGTAATAATGATTGGATAATTTCCTGTTTCAACCCATGAATACGTTAAAACAGATAGAGGAGTTACAGCGAGTGAAATACTATAATCAACAAGTTGCCATAAGAATGGCTGGGTAGCCGGAAGAAAAATACAAACTATTGCCAACATAACTAATGGCACAGATAAGAAAGAGATAATCGGAACAGCCCATAGATTAGCCACCAATGATGCAATATTAATACCCTGAAATAATAAAAGCTGTAACGGCAACAGCATTAACATCATGCCCAACTGCATATGCAATCCACGTAGCCATATCCATTGCCAACCGTAGCGTATTTTTTCTGGCAAAGGCATCCAATAAAACCAAAATAACAGTGCCATAACTGCAGTAAATGAAAGCCAGAAGCTATCAGAAAGTATTGCTAAGGGGTCGAAAAGTAAAATAATTGCAGCACTCCATAAAGCCCATTGCCATGAAAAACAAAGCCTGCTTTTACATCGTAAATAAATCCATAAGGTGAGTCCCAATATTGCCCGAACAGCCGGAATTCCCCAACCAGATAACCACCCATACAGCATTGCAGTTAACCAACCCATAATTAATGGGAAACGAAATCCAATCCATTTTGCAGGAAAGAAAAATTGTGCCATTCTCGCCAAACTCCAGCCAAATAAGCTTGCCATTGCGATATGTAGTCCTGAAATCGCCATCAGATGAGCAATACCAGTCTGTTGTAATAACAAACGAGTAGATTTATCCAGCCACGTTCTTTCACCGAACGAAAGTGCTAAAGCAACACCAGCCTGTTTTAGTGGCTGAATTTCTGGCAACAACTTATTAATAATATCTTGTCGGAGGTTACAATTTTTATTGAGCGGTTTTGCCTGAATAATTTTTCCATTCAACGGTTGGCGTATAGAAAGTGAATATCGCTGGCTATCATAACTAGCATGATTTAATTGAGCATGGACAGCTCTCAGTTTCATGGTCACCTGCCACTTCTGACCAGCACATAGCAATTCTTGCGAGTTCCACAATACTGATGCGTATAAAGCGGGAAAAATACGTTTTCCATCACTTTCGATCAATCTAATACGATAACGCGCCTTTTTATCACTCTCCTTCGTTTTACTTTCCAACGATACGCTATCAATCATAACAATTGCGGTGCGGGAAGTTTCGCTGAAATAGGTTATCTGCGCCAATATCTGATGACCATGCCAACATCCAAAAATAAAAACCCATAGACCCAATGATATTATTCGTATGATTTTATAAGGAAAAATCAGCAATGAAAATGCAAGTAGAATCAGGCAATTAATGGTTTTTTGTTGAGGGAGATCAGCAAGGAATAATAAGGGAAGAATTCCCAATACAATGGCTAATGCAGCCAAATTTATATTGATAATAGGCCTCAATTTTCGCCAAATAATGAATAAATAAGTAAAGGGAAAAAATATTATGGGCTTCATCCGTTATGCCTCTATGCTGACATTCCATTCACGCAAGAAAGCCTATTGCATAATAAGCCTGACTGCCAGTCAGAGAAAGTATACTATGGAATCACGTCACAAATTAATTTTCAAACAAAAGAATCAATTCTCAAGATAATACAGTCATCATCACAAAAATCGGATATGAAGAAGTTGGATATGTAAAATTTAGGTATACAAAAAACGGCACCCAGAGGTGCCGTTAGTTTAATTAAGTAATAACTGATATCTTAGCTATTGCTATAGATATTTACGCGATCACGTAACTCTTTACCAGGTTTAAAGTGGGGAACATATTTACCGTCCAATTCCACTTTATCACCCGTTTTTGGGTTACGACCCACACGCGGAGCCCGGTAGTGAAGAGAAAAGCTGCCGAATCCGCGAACTTCAATACGTTCACCTGCGGCTAGTGTTTCTGCCATATGATCAAGCATTTCTTTCACTGCATCTTCAACGACTTTAGCCGACATGTGAGATTGTTGCTCTGTAAGTCTTTCGATTAATTCAGACTTGGTCATGGTACCTCCCTAAACTACCGTATTCGGGTAATATTATCATTATAGAGAATATTACCCGAGTTATGACTTAAATTACTCGCCTTTAGCTGCTTTGAAAGCTTCAGCCATTGCGTTGTTAGCGAAATTTGTGTCTTCTTGTTTGTTCACAGAAGCGATAGCGTCTTTTTCATCAGCTTCGTCTTTTGCACGAACAGACAGGTTGATTACTCGGTTTTTACGATCAACGCCAACATATTTAGCTTCAACTTCATCGCCAACGTTCAGAACTTGAGTTGCATCTTCAACGCGGTCACGAGAAGCTTCTGATGCACGCATGTAACCTTCAACGCCGGCAGCTAATTCAACTGTAGCACCTTTTGCGTCAACTGCGGTAACTTTACCAGTAACAATTGTACCTTTCTTGTTTACAGACAGGTAATTGTTGAATGGATCTTCTGCCAGTTGTTTAACGCCCAGAGAGATACGCTCACGTTCTGCATCTACTTGCAGAACTACAGCAGCGATTTCGTCGCCTTTCTTGTATTCACGAACTGCTTCTTCACCTGCAACGTTCCAGGAGATGTCAGACAGGTGAACCAGACCATCGATGCCGCCGTCCAGACCGATGAAGATACCGAAGTCAGTGATAGACTTGATCTTACCTTCAACGCGGTCGTTTTTGTTGTGAGTCTCAGCAAATTGCTGCCAAGGGTTAGATTTACACTGCTTCAGACCCAAGGAGATACGACGACGTTCTTCGTCGATATCCAGAACCATAACTTCCACAACATCACCAACGTTAACAACTTTGGATGGGTGGATGTTTTTGTTGGTCCAATCCATTTCTGAAACGTGTACCAGACCTTCAACGCCTTCTTCGATTTCAACGAAGCAACCGTAGTCAGTCAGATTAGTTACGCGACCAGTCAGTTTAGTACTTTCTGGATAACGCTTAGCGATTGCTACCCATGGATCTTCACCCAGTTGTTTCAGACCCAGAGATACGCGGGTACGCTCACGGTCGAATTTCAGTACTTTAACTGTGATTTCATCGCCCACATTGACGATTTCGCTTGGATGTTTAACACGTTTCCAAGCCATATCAGTAATGTGCAGCAGGCCATCAACGCCGCCCAGATCAACGAATGCACCGTAGTCAGTCAGGTTCTTAACGATACCTTTAACTTCCATACCTTCTTGCAGGTTTTCCAGCAGCTGATCGCGCTCTGCGCTGTTTTCAGATTCGATAACAGCACGACGGGAAACAACTACGTTGTTGCGTTTCTGATCCAGCTTGATGACTTTGAACTCAAGCTCTTTGCCTTCAAGGTGAGCAGTATCACGAACTGGACGAACGTCAACCAATGAACCAGGCAGGAACGCACGGATACCGTTCAGTTCTACAGTGAAGCCGCCTTTTACTTTGCCATTGATAACGCCAGTGACAGTTTCAGCTTCTTCGTATGCTTTTTCCAGCATCAGCCATGCTTCGTGACGTTTCGCTTTCTCACGGGACAGGATAGTTTCACCGAAACCATCTTCTACCGCATCCAGAGCTACGTCGATTTCATCGCCAACTTGGATTTCCAGCTCGCCCTGAGCATTTTTGAATTGTTCTACAGGAATTGCAGATTCTGATTTCAGACCTGCGTCAACCAATACAACGTCTTTATCGATAGCAACTACGACACCACGAACGATGGCACCTGGACGAGTTTCGATAACCTGTAGGGATTCTTCAAAGAGTTGAGCAAAAGATTCTGTCATGTTAATGATCTTCAAGGTTTTTAATTAACGTCCATTTAGCATCCGGCCGAATGGGGTTGTTTTACATACCTCACAACTTTTCCTTGTTATAAGGTGTTTTAGTGTACCAGCATATTTCACTACCAATACACCAGAATTCTATATACATCTTCTTGATACGCTACTGCAATAGCATATTTACGAAAATTAACGATTATGCAGGTATTTCCAGCGCGTTTTTCGCATAAGCCAGTGCTTTATTAATCACTTCTTCGATAGACATGCTGGTCGAATCCAAGATCAAAGCATCTTGTGCAGGCACTAAAGGCGCAACTGCCCGATTGCGGTCTCGGAAGTCCCGCTCCTGTATTTCGGACAAAAGGCGGTCAAAGTTAACACTAAAACCATTCTCCTGCAACTGTAACATGCGTCTGCGGGCACGTTCTTCCGCACTTGCATCGAGAAATATTTTTACTGGCGCGTCAGGAAATACAACAGTTCCCATATCACGACCGTCCGCTATCAGCCCTGGAGCAACGCGGAAAGCTCTCTGCCGACGTAAGAGTGCTTCACGGACGCGCGGGAATGTCGCTGTCTGTGAAGCCGTGTTTCCAACGGTTTCGGTACGAATTTCATTGCTGACATCTTCGCCTTCCAGAATAACCCGAAGTTTACCATTTGCAGGCACAAAACGAACATCCAGGTTTGCAGCCAGAGGAACCAGAGCGTCTTCAGACTGGATATCCACCTGATGGTGAATGGCAGCCAGTGCCAATACTCGATAAATGGCACCTGAATCAAGTAATTGCCAATCTAACGCTTCAGCCAACGCCTGACATAATGTTCCTTTGCCAGCACCACTTGGCCCATCAACGGTTATTACTGGAGCTATCGCCGCCATCATTATCCTCCTCTTCGCGTGACATTCGTATAACAGACAGGTCATTTACCGAATGCAGAAAATTGCTTAATTAGCAAGCAATAAAAAACCCGTCTTATTATACGCGCTCAGCAGATGAGAGAAACAGGCTTAGCACAATTATCCCCAAATTTCATAGCGAGTCATTTTTTCACCACGAATTTCTCTTGAAAAGCCATTTAGTTATATCTATTTTGTATATTGACTAAGCTTTTCAAGCTGATTGAAATAATCTGGGAATGTTTTTGCTGTACAACCCGGGTCAAGGATGGTGACTGGTGTATCAGACAAAGCCACCAGCGAGAAACACATTGCGATTCGGTGATCATTATAAGTTTCAATTTCAGCATAATTGAGCTTTTCTGGTGGACAAACTCGAATATAGTCACGCCCCTCTTCCACTTCGGCGCCTATTTTTCGTAATTCAGTTGCCATTGCATTGAGCCGATCTGTTTCTTTTACCCGCCAATTGTAAATATTGCGGATAACTGTTTCTCCCTGCGCAAACAGCGCAGTTGTCGCAATAGTCATTGCAGCATCAGGAATCGCGTTCATATCCATATCAACGCCTGTCAATGTACCACGTTCACACTCGACAAAATCATCCCCCCAGCGAATAGTCGCCCCCATTTGTTCCAGCACATTGGAAAATTTGGTATCCCCTTGCAGGCTATTTCTGCCAATGCCTGTGACACGAACTGTTCCACCTTTAATTGCTGCCGCAGCCAGAAAATAAGATGCCGATGAAGCATCACCTTCCACCAGATATTGTCCCGGAGACAAATATTGCTGCTGCCCTTTAATATGGAAAATCTGATATTGTTCATTTTTTATCGTTACACCAAAACTTTTCATCAGTGCCAATGTAATATCAATATAAGGTTTAGAGACCAAATCACCTTGTATATGAATTTCCGTGTCGTTTTCTGCCAATGGCGCTGCCATCAATAAAGCCGTCAGGAATTGGCTGGAAACACTGCCATCAACAGTAACTTTTCCGCCTGAAAATCCTCCCTTTATATGTAAAGGGGGATAATTCTCCTGTTCAAGATAATCAATTTCGGCTCCCCCTTGACGCAGTGCATCGACCAAATGACCAATCGGACGCTCCTTCATACGGGGTTCACCAGTCAACACCAGGCTAATACCGCTATTTCCCAAGCATAGCGCCGCTGCCAATGGGCGCATTGCTGTACCTGCATTACCCAAGAACAGTTCAATTCCGCTTTTTCCGGTAATGGGGCCCCCACCAATACCATCTACTTCACAAATGGTACGGTCGGCGGATAAACGATAAGAAATGCCCAATGCAGTCAGCGCATTAAGCATGTAACGAATATCATCACTGTCCAATAAATTGGTTAGCCGGGTTATCCCTTTAGCAAAAGCCGCAAGTAATAAAGCGCGGTTAGAAACGCTTTTAGAGCCGGGCAAATTAATCGTTCCATTAATACGAGAAATAGGTTGTAACGTCAGGGATTGCATAAAGAGAGGAATCTCCGGTTTTTAATAGGTTATATCCTTTATCTTTCAAACCGTTATTTTTCAAACTACCATTTGAAATCTATTGGGATATATTTTTAGGGTAAATCGAGAGGTTTTAGATCGGGAGATGCCATCCCTCCCGACGATAAAAAATTAAGCGTTGTGGTGTTCAAAATCCGCCATAAATTCAACCAATGTTTTGACTCCCTCATAAGGCATGGCGTTATAAATGGAAGCACGGGCACCTCCTGCCACTTTATGCCCTTTCAACGCATGTAATCCGTGCGCATAAGCTTCTTTCAAGAACTGACCATCTAACATTGGATTAGCCAGCTGGAATGGCACATTCATGATAGAACGATTTTGAGGGACAACACGGTTAATATATAACTTGCTGTTATCAATGGCACGATAGAGATGTTCAGCTTTTGCAAGATTGCGTTTGCTGATTTCTTGTAACCCTCCCTGCTCTTTCAACCACTTGAATACCATGCCAGATAGATACCATGCAAATGTCGGTGGCGTGTTGTACATAGAGTCGTATTGAACCTGCACAGTATAATCCAGAATCGACGGCGTATGCTGGTGTGCTTTACCCAGAAGATCATCACGAATAATAACGACGGTAATCCCTGCTGGACCAATATTTTTTTGTGCTCCGGCATAAATCACACCATAGCGGCTAACATCAATAGGTGCAGAGAGAATAGTTGAAGAGTAATCGGCAATCACAATCTTATCATCACCAAAATCAGGCTCTTCAAAAATAGCAAGACCTTCAATAGTTTCATTAGGACAATAATGAACATAAGCAGCATCACTGCTCAAACCCCATTCACTCATCGGTTTCACACTGGTGATACCATCTGTTTCTACTCTGATATCAATGACGTTTGGTGTGCAATATTTTTTTGCTTCTTTCGCTGCACATTCAGACCAGTAACCACTAACAATATAATCTGCTGTTGATTTATCACCCAATAAGTTCTGTGGCAATGCCGAGAATTGTGCACGAGCCCCACCATGACAAAACAGCACTTTGTAATTCTCAGGTATTGATAATAAATCTCGGAGATCTTTTTCTGCTTCTGCCGCAACAGCCACGAATTCTTTGCTACGGTGGCTGATTTCCATCACAGATGTCCCCAGACCGTGCCAGTTGCAAAGTTCCTGCTCTGCACGTCGTAATACTTCTGCTGGCAACATGGCTGGACCAGCGCTGAAATTATATACCTGACTCATTAACCTCAACCTCACCCTATCAATGGATACAATAAAATCGGATGCATTGGTTTTATCACTCCCGCCCTGCCGCTGCAATGGTTATTAAAAGATTGTTGCAAACTATTGTTACAGCCTATTACATCACTGGCAGATAGATTGTGTTACCGGGAACTTAATTATCAAAAATACCAATAAGAAAGTCAGGATGATATTTTTCATCCTATACATAATATTTAAAACACACCTCAACAATAATCTATATCTATAAATACATGGATATTTCGATCTAATAAAAACATGGAAAAACAACACCCTAGCAGAGGATGTATTAATTAATATAAAAGGTATTAGTTAACAAAATGGAAGTTGTTACCTTAAAAAATGAATTAACCGATTAATAGTATGAGATACTATTTTTAATCTATAAGTAAGATAACTTTTTCTAATTGTCGTAACAGAAAATAGAAGTTTACCCATAAATATTGTTATTGGTCACACCAATATTTTACTGACGTAATAAGGATATATTGATGATTAAAAAAATCACGCCTAATTTCCATCAATTAGAACAAAAAACAAAAAATTCCATTAACTATGATTTAATTGATATTTTTATACAAAAAGCTAAAGAATATCCTGAACATCACGCAATTATTACTGAAGAACGTACTGTCAGTTATCGAAAACTTGCTCAGCAGGCGCAGTCACTGGCTGTTCATTTATATAAAATGGGTATACAACATGAAACTCCGGTAGCTATTTTATTGGAGCCGGGAATTGAGCAAATCATTGCCCAAATCGCTATCTTACTGGTGGGAGGAAGCTGCGTTCCACTCGATCCCACAATGCCTGATGACAGGCTATGTTTTATGTTACAGGATTTACAAATAAACCTGACACTAACAATTCCTCAATTTCAAGAACGCACCTTACCCACAGATTTTATCATTATTAATCAGGATGTACTGGAATCCCCAGAAACGGTTCACTTTCCTTTGGTTCATGGCGGGAAAAATCATCGAACTCATATTTTATTCACCTCGGGAACAACCGGAAGGCCCAAAGCAGTTGAAATTGAAGCTCAAGGTATTCTTCGTCTCGTTGTTAATCCTACTTATGTAGATTTAAGCAGCACTGATAAAATAGCTTGTATTGCCAATCCTACATTTGATGTCTCTCTATTTGAAATTTGGGGAGCATTATTAAATGGAGCTTCCATAGTCATTATTCCGAGAAAAACGGTTGTCGATCCCTATCTGTTTCAAGCAATGTTAGAAAAATTCTCAGTCAGTTTTATGCTTATTACTACCGCTTTATTCAATTTGGTCGCCAATACCTGCCCTCAAGCATTCCGTGGTTTACGCTATCTCATTCCCGGTGGAGAGGCACTAAACCCTTATACCTTGCGTCAAGTTTTGCAATCTGCTCCACCACAACATTTAATAAACGGTTATGGGCCAACTGAAAGTACCGTTATGTCTTTACTCTATGAAATTACACTGGATAAACTGACAGAAGAAAATATACCCATTGGAAAACCAATTGCTAATAGTGAAATTTATATTTTGGATGATCAACAACAGATTGTTGCGCCGGGTCAAATCGGCGAAATCTGTCTTGGTGGAGAGGGATTAGCTCGTGGCTATTGGAATCGCCCAGAAATAAACTCTCAGCGTTTCATTATGGTTGATATTGAAAAAAATAATGAATTAAAAAGGATATATCGCACTGGTGATTTAGGCTGGCAGCGTTCTGATGGTGTTTTTATGTATACTGGGCGAGTAGATAATCAGATAAAAATACGTGGTTATCGCATCGAGATTGAAGAGATAGAAACTCAGCTACTAAAAAGCCAGTTATTGAAATCAACGGCTGTATGTGTAGTAAAAAAAGAGAATATAGAACCTTATTTAATTGCTTTTATCGTTCCTAAAGATTTAAATACTTTTTCAACACAAATGTTAAACCAATGGATTAACCTCTATTTACCAGATTATATGCGGCCCAGACTTGTTGTTGTCGAACATATCCCTCTCACCTTCAACGGAAAAACAGATAGGCCGCGCTTACTAGCAGAGTATGCGGAGAATCAAAAACAACAACAACTATCTCAGCCAAATACAAAAATGAGTGAAGAAGAATCAATCGTTTTAAATAGTTGGCGACAAGCCTTAGATTCTTATGATATTACGCTAGATAGCAATTTCTTCCAGCTGGGAGGAAATTCATTACAAGCAACCAGACTCATTATTGACATTGGACACCAGTTCCAGCGCAGTTTGCCAGTACAGCTCTTGTACGACTCTCCTACACCACGAAAATTAATAGAAACTCTCCAACACAATAAGCTAGAAGCCGTTGATTTATACAACATTATGCTCAAAGATAGTTTACTTCCTGCTAATATTCAGCCCTTGTCTCAGCCACTCCAGCCATGGTTAACACCTGATACAGGACGAGTATTATTAACTGGCGCAACCGGATTTTTAGGGGCTTTTCTCCTGCGTGATCTTTTGTCACAAACCGAGATTAATCAGGTAACTTGTTTAGTACGTGCACACAATAATGATTTAGCTTTGCTGAGAGTTAAAAATAATTTGAAGCAATATGATCTGTGGAAAGATGAATTCCTCTCTAAATTACAGGTTCTTGCCAGTGATCTTGAAAAACCTCAGTTAGCACTCAGCCAACAAATTTATGAAAAATTATCAGTAGAATGTGATGTCATTTTTCATTTGGCTGCCCATGTAAATTATATCCAGCCTTATTCATCTCATTATTCTGGGAATGTTTTAGGAACATTGAATGTATTACACTTTGCTGTCAGTAAGAAAACAAAACCTTTGCATTATGTATCTACTCTTTCTGTTTTTGGCCCAGTAAAACTCTGCTCATCTGTAACCAGAATTTATGAGAATGATGACATCATGCCTTATTTGGATGGTCTGCAATATGATTCAGGTTACTCACAAAGCCAATGGGTTGTTGAGCGGATAATATGGCAAGCCAGAGACAGAGGGATACCTCTTGCTGTATATAGACCCGGTTTTATCATGGGGGATAGTTTGACAGGAGCAAGTAATCCTAAAGACTTTATATCTAGATTAGTTCAAGGTTGTATAAATATAAACGCTTATCCGCTATTAATTAATCAACGACAAGAATTTGTACCCGTAAATTATGTCAGCCAAGCCTTGCTTAATATTTCTATGGATAACCACAGATTAGGAAAAGCTTACCATCTAGGAACCCCTAACAATCAACAATCCATCGATATGAATCCGTTTTTTGAGTTAATTAATCAATTTGGTTATCAACTTAAAGGGTTACCTTATTCTGAATGGCTGAATAAGTTAGAATCAGATCCAAAACTGGCAGAAAATCCATTAATGCCATTGTTGCCTATGTTATCCGAAAAAATTTATGGGCAACTTACCCGATGGGAAGTATACGAAAATATGCCTGTTTATGATGCAAAAAATACAGAGTCTGCTTTAAAGAGAAAATACGATTTCTATTTACCTATGGATAAACATTTATTAGAACGTTATCTCTCTTACTGGATACAAGCTGGTTGTATATCTTAATTAAATGATTTTTTTGCTCAAAAAATAGGAAGGTGCTTTATGCACCTCCCTATTTTTATAGATCGGAAATTAAATCAGAAATTAATACTTACTGAACATTTCCTGAATTTTTGCCACATCAGAAGTCTGCGTCAGAGCCAATTGCAGAAGCACACGCGCTTTCTGCGGGTTCAGGCGCTCTGAAGCCACAAATCCATATTTGCTGTCGTTAACTTCAGCATTCTGAGTTGTGTAGCCGAAAGGAATGCGGCTGGAGCGAACAACAACAACGCCATCTTTAGCTGCTTGAACCAGAGTATCAAAAATGGATGTATAGATGTTACCGTTACCTACACCTGCGCTGATAATGCCTTTATAGCCGTTTTCAACAAAAGCTTTTGCTGGCAGAGCAGATGCGTTGGAGTAGTTATAAACGATACCAACTTTTGGCAATTCATCCAATTTGCTAACATCAAAAGCGGCTTTGCTGGCTTTTACTGGTGCCGCAGAATAGTAGTTCACTTTTCCGTTATGAACGAAGCCCTGTGTACCAGCATTCACAGCCTGAAACGCCTGAACTTCAGTTGTGCTCAGCTTACCAATATCACGACCATGAATAACGGTATCATTCATCGCAAGCAGAACACCACGGTTTGCAGAATTTTTATCCGCAGCAACAACAACAGCGTTGTACAGGTTCAGTGGGCCATCAGCACCCAGCGCAGTAGATGGACGCATTGCGCCAACCATTACGATAGGTTTCTGGCACTGAGTGGTCAGATCGAGGAAATAGGCAGTTTCTTCCATGGTATCAGTGCCGTGGGTAATAACGAAACCATCGGTTTTGTCACAATCTGCATTGATTTTTTTCGCCAGAGTCAGCCACACCTGATCGTTCATATCCTGAGAACCGATGCTGACAACCTGCTCGCCTTTCAAATCAGCAATGTTCTTAATTGCCGGTACAGCATTCAGCAGTGCATCAACTCCCACTTTGCCAGCGGTATAATTAGACTGAGTTGCAGATTCACCACCACCGGCAATTGTGCCACCAGTTGCCAAAACAGTAACGTTTGGCAGAGCGAAAGCAGAGCCACTGACTAAAGCCAGAAAACCGGCTATTGCTGTTATTTTAGTCTTTTTCATTATTCAACCTCTTGTAAAAAAAGCCATTTTATTATGTAAACTCAGAATAAAGAAACTCTAATTAACAATAATTTTTGGGAACTAATAGAGCGGATGAAAAAAACACCGTATGATATGCAGCCTTTAACATAAATTGAAGTGAATCACGATGACGCAAACCTATATCCCAGGCAAAGATGCCGCGTTGGAAGACTCCATTAATCATTTTCAGCATAAGCTGGAGTCTCTTGGTTTTAATATTGAAGAAGCCTCATGGCTGAATCCTGTCCCGAATGTTTGGTCAGTACATATCCGCGATCGTGACTGTCCTCTGTGCTTTACCAATGGCAAGGGTGCCAGCAAAAAAGCTGCGTTGGCTTCTGCATTGGGAGAATATTTTGAGCGTCTATCAACAAACTATTTCTTTGCTGACTTTTACCTCGGTGACGCCGTTGCCAATGGCGAGTTTGTTCATTACCCAAATGAAAAATGGTTCCCGTTACCAGAAGATGATTCTCTGCCAGAAGGTATTTTAGACGAACGCCTGCATCGTTTTTACAACCCAGATAACGCGCTCTGTGCTGGCCAGTTAGTTGACCTGCAATCTGGTAATGAAGAACGGGGAATCTGTGCCCTGCCATTCACTCGCCAGTCAGATAACCAATCTATTTATATTCCAATGAATATTGTCGGAAACCTGTATGTTTCAAACGGCATGTCAGCTGGCAATACCATGAACGAAGCACGCGTTCAGGGATTATCTGAAGTGTTTGAGCGATATGTGAAAAACCGCATTATCGCAGAATGTATTAGCTTGCCTGAAATTCCACAAGATATTATGAACCGCTACCCAAGTGTGGTTGAATCAGTCAATAAATTGCAGGAAGAGGGCTTCCCACTCTATTGTTACGATGCTTCACTTGGTGGACAGTTCCCGGTTATTTGCGTCGTCCTGTTCAATCCTAATAATGGCACTTGTTTTGCGTCTTTCGGTGCTCATCCTGACTTTGGTGTTGCGCTGGAGCGTACAGTCACAGAGCTGCTACAAGGCCGGAGTCTGAAAGATCTGGATGTCTTTACTCCACCAAGTTTCGATGACGAGGAAGTTTCTGAACATACTAATCTGGAAACTCACTTTATTGATTCAAGCGGTGCAATCAGTTGGGATCTGTTTAAGCAAGATGCTGACTATAAGTTTGCTGACTGGAATTTCAGCGGAACGACAGAAGAAGAATTCTCCACCTTGATGGGAGCCTTCAATAAACTGGATGCTGAAGTTTACATTGCTGATTATGAGCATCTTGGTGTTTATGCCTGCCGCATTCTGGTTCCCGGTATGTCAGATATTTATCCGGTCGAAGACCTGCATATTGCCAATAATACTATGGGAACTCATCTGCGTGACACTATTCTGGCATTGCCGGAAAGTCAATGGCAACCAGAAGAATATCTGGCTTTCCTCGAACAGTTGGATGATGAAGGTTTGGATGACTTCACTCGTGTCCGTGAATTATTGGGGATTGCTGCGGGTAAAGATAACGGTTGGAGCAACCTGCGTATCGGTGAATTGAAATCCATGCTGGCACTGGCTGGTGGCGATTTGGAACAAGCACTGATTTGGGTTGAATGGACACAGGATTTCAATGCCTCTGTTTTCACCGCTGAACGAGCTAACTATTATCGCTGTCTGCAAACGCTATTGTTGTTGACCCAAGAAGAAGATCGCAAACCAGAGCAATATTATCAGGCATTTGTAAAAATGTACGGTCAAGACACTGTCGATGCTGCTTCTGCAGCCATTGTCGGAGAAAACTGCTTCTATGGTCTATGGTCTATTGATTCGGAATTAAAAACATTGCCAGCCCATCAAGCATTATTGAATGCTTATGAGAAACTGCAAAAAGCCAAGCGTGAATTTTGGACCAATAAATAAATCATTAAATTAAAGTTTATTAATCATTAAAAGTAAAATAACAGGTTAAATTGTCATTTATTTGTTATTTCAAAATGAATTATATTTAACCTGAATTTTACTTTTAACATCCAAAATACCAAAATCATCTCTGAAAGACCAAAACCTACTATATAAAATATTTTTATAAATTTTAAAAAATATTTTTTCTTTATAAATCATATTATTAATATCAAATTGCCACATTTAGGCCGCCATATTTCATCAGACTTTCAGTCTAACATGATCCATATCAAATTCAGGCCTATGCCCATTTGTTACTATCAATGCGTGCTATAATTAATTAAGGATAAAGAGAGTGTTAGGATGAAAACTGACAACCCTTTTAATTTATTTCCACCTGCTGTAATGGCACAAATCGCTGATGATAGTGGTGTATATAAAGTCAATAAACACCCCGCAGTGACTTATTTATCGGCAATCATGGCAGGTATGTTTATTTCCATTGCTTTTGTTTTTTATATTACGGCAACAACAGGAGCTTCTTCCATTCCTTATGGATTGGCTAAATTAACTGGCGGGATCTGTTTTTCCCTTGGTTTGATGTTGGTAGTGATATGTGGTGTTGATCTCTTCACTTCCACGGTATTGACAATCATTTCAAAAGCAACAGGGCGTATTACTTGGTCTCAAATGGTCAAAAACTGGATTAACGTTTATATCGGTAATCTGATTGGCGCACTGTTTTTCGTGGCCTTGATTTGGTATTCCGGTCAATATGCCGTTGCCAATAGTGGTTGGGGTCTGAATGTATTACAGACAGCAAACCATAAAATGCACCATTCTTTTATTGAAGCGGTATGCCTGGGTATTTTAGCAAATCTGATGGTATGCCTTGCGGTTTGGATGAGCTATGCCGGACGCAGTCTGATCGATAAATTATTCGCATTGATACTGCCAATTGGTATGTTTGTCGCCAGTGGCTTTGAACATAGTATTGCTAACATGTTTTTAATTCCGTTAGCGATCGTTATCAAAAACTTTGCACCAGATGAGTTTTGGGTGAAAATAGGAGCAACCCCTGAGCAGTTTCCTCAACTCAACATTTCAAACTTTATTACTGACAACCTAATTCCGGTAACAATAGGTAATATTATTGGTGGTGCGGTATTGGTTGGGTTGACTTATTGGTTGATTTATTTACGTGGTGGTAAAAAACACTAATTCACCTCCATGTCAGATTTCTTAAAAATTCCACTGCTAAAAGGTAGAAGTATCATGTCCGAGTTAAACAAAAAATTTTCTGTAGCATGGCAAGGTTTTAACGAGGGTAGTTGGCAGAATGAAGTCAACGTTCGTGATTTCATCCAGAAAAACTATATCCCGTATGAAGGTGATGAATCATTCCTTGCAGGTGCCACAAAAGAGACGGATCTTTTGTGGGAAAAAGTCATGGAAGGTATCAAAATCGAAAACCGCACTCATGCGCCGGTGGATTTTGATACTGACGTTGCGTCTACAATTACTTCTCATGATGCTGGTTATATTGAAAAAGATCTGGAACAAATCGTTGGTCTGCAAACCGAAGAGCCATTGAAACGTGCCATTATTCCGTTTGGTGGCATTAAAATGGTTGAAGGTTCTTGTAAAGCCTACAATCGTGAGCTGGACCCAAAACTGAAACAAATTTTCACTGAATATCGTAAGACTCATAATCAGGGAGTATTCGATGTTTATACACCCGATATCCTGAAATGCCGCAAATCTGGTGTACTGACTGGTCTGCCTGATGCCTACGGTCGTGGCAGAATCATCGGTGATTATCGCCGCGTAGCATTGTACGGTATCGACTTCCTGCGCGATGAAAAATTTGCCCAATTCACTTCCTTACAGGAAAAATTGGAAAACGGCGAAGATTTGGAATCTACTATCCGCCTACGTGAAGAACTTGCTGAACAGCACAGTGCCCTTGGTCAAATCAAAGAGATGGCCACTAAATATGGCTATGATATTTCCAATCCTGCTAGCAATGCCAAAGAAGCAGTGCAATGGACTTATTTCGCTTATCTGGCTGCCGTTAAATCTCAAAACGGTGCTGCGATGTCCTTCGGTCGTGTTTCCAGCTTCTTGGATATCTATATCGAACGCGATATTCAAGCAGGTAAATTGACCGAACAACAAGCTCAAGAGCTGATTGACCATTTGGTCATGAAACTGCGCATGGTGCGTTTCCTGCGGACTCCTGAGTATGATGAACTGTTCTCAGGCGACCCGATTTGGGCAACTGAATCACTGGCTGGTATGGGCTTGGATGGTCGTACTCTTGTGACCAAAAACAGTTTCCGTTTCCTGAATACGCTATACACTATGGGACCATCCCCAGAGCCTAACATGACCATCCTGTGGTCTGAAAAGCTACCAATTAGTTTTAAAAAGTTCGCAGCAAAAGTATCGATTGATACCTCATCCCTGCAATATGAAAATGATGACCTGATGCGTCCTGACTTCAACAGCGATGATTACGCTATCGCATGTTGTGTCAGCCCCATGATTATTGGTAAACAAATGCAGTTCTTCGGGGCTCGCGCAAACTTGGCAAAAACCATGCTGTATGCCATCAACGGCGGCATGGATGAAAAAATGAAAATGCAGGTTGGTCCGAAAGAAGAACCAATGAGAGATACCGTGCTGGATTATGACAAAGTCATGGATCGCATGGATCACTTCATGGATTGGCTGGCAAAACAATATGTTACTGCTCTGAACATCATTCACTATATGCATGACAAATACAGCTATGAAGCTTCATTAATGGCACTGCATGATCGTGATGTGTACCGTACCATGGCATGTGGTATCGCAGGCCTGTCCGTTGCTGCTGACTCATTATCTGCCATTAAATATGCGAAAGTTTCCCCAATCCGTGATGAAGATGGTTTGGCAATTGATTTCAATATTGAAGGTGAATACCCACAATTTGGTAACAACGATCCACGTGTCGATGATATCGCTTGTGATCTGGTTGAACGCTTCATGAAGAAAATCCAGAAACTACAAACATATCGCAATGCAATTCCAACACAGTCTGTACTGACCATTACCTCAAACGTGGTTTATGGTAAGAAAACGGGTAATACCCCTGATGGACGTCGTGCTGGTGCACCATTTGGGCCGGGAGCTAACCCAATGCATGGACGTGACCAAAAAGGTGCAGTTGCTTCATTGACTTCGGTTGCTAAACTGCCATTTGCCTATGCTAAGGATGGTATTTCATACACTTTTTCTATCGTACCTAGTGCATTGGGTAAAGACGACGAAGTACGTAAAGCAAATCTGGCGGGCCTGATGGATGGTTATTTCCATCACGAAGTAGATATCGAGGGTGGTCAGCACCTGAACGTTAACGTAATGAACCGCGAAATGCTGCTGGATGCAATGGAAAATCCTGAGAAATACCCACAGTTGACTATTCGCGTATCAGGTTACGCTGTGCGGTTTAACTCGTTGACGAAAGAACAGCAACGAGACGTTATCACCCGTACATTTACCCAAACTATGTAATAAAAATACCAAAAATAATTACTTGAAATAGCGTTACCTCAAAATGTCATTATGTTCTATACCTAATGGATTTCAAGGTGCATCGCGGCGGCAAGGGAACGAATCCCCGGGAACATAGATAACTCTATGTTCATAACAACGGTGACCGGGGTGAGGGAGCGCAGCCAACAAAGAGACAACTTGAAAGACGAAGGGTATATTGAAATAAAATGACATACACTAAAGGCTCCGTAACACTTGGGGCCTTTATTAGCTTGTCAGTTTTGGAGAAGTCCTTTCATGTCCGTACTTGGCCGTATCCACTCATTTGAATCTTGCGGAACCGTAGATGGCCCCGGTATCCGCTTTATCGCGTTTTTCCAAGGTTGCCTCATGCGCTGCCTCTATTGCCATAACCGCGATACTTGGGATATCCATGGCGGAAAAGCGGTAACTGTTGAAGAATTAATAAAAGAAGCAATAACCTATCGTCATTTTATGAATGCTTCGGGTGGCGGAGTCACTGCTTCCGGTGGTGAAGCAATTCTTCAGGCGGAATTTGTTCGTGACTGGTTCAGGGCTTGCCATGAAGAAGGTATTCATACCTGTCTGGATACCAATGGCTTTGTTCGCCGTTATGATCCGGTGATCGATGAACTATTGGATACGACTGATCTGGTTATGTTGGATTTAAAACAGCTTAATGATGATATTCACCAAAAATTAGTCGGCGTATCCAATCATCGGACTCTTGAATTTGCTCGTTATCTGGCAAAGCGCAATCAAAAAACCTGGATCCGTTATGTTGTCGTTCCTGATTGGTCAGATGACGATCAATCAGTTCATTTACTGGGTGAATTCACCAAGGGCATGAAAAATATTGAAAAAATAGAATTATTACCTTACCACGAACTTGGTAAACACAAATGGATTACCATGGGCGAAGAATATAAACTGGAAGGTGTTAAACCTCCATCAAAAGAAACAATGGAGAGAGTAAAAGAAATTTTAAGTAGTTATGGGCATCATGTAATTTATTAGATACATTCCCCTCTCTTCTCCAACGACCAAATTAGTAACGTAATCTATAATTCTTAAGAGAAACTGGCTCTCTCAATCACTTGAGGTCAGTTTCCTTCAAAAGGATTTAAATCCAATCTGCTATTTGCAACCATTACATTGAATAAATTTTTAAACTCCTTTATATTCTGCTAAGTAGCTGATAGTACGAAATACTGTTAGATACAATCTATATAGATATCCTAAATATTATTGCTAGTTATCACCCATTTTTAAGTAAAATCAACCAACTATAAGCAATTAATATCTAATGCTTTTTATTACTTTATACATCTAAAAGAAGCTATTCCTCTACATCTAGAGGAAAAATAAATCAGAATAATCTACTAACAATAGTGTTAAATACTTTATTCTAAAAACAGATAATACCTGATAACCAAAATGAAATCATTTACCTTAAGTAAAGATGATTTAGAAAATTAACCCAAAGTGATATCAGCATAAGTAATCAAAAACCTAAAATCATTCGTTATTACCTATAAAAATGCCCCTTTCTCTGCTGATAAGAATCAAAATTAATACTTGTTGATTAATAATTTTTATATGATAATTCTGACGTTTTCTCTAACAATTTGTGTTAATGGAATGGAAATAGAGAAAAATCAATTCGGAAATTGCCATTCAATAATGATAAATCGGAAAAAAAATGAATAATCAAGAGATTAATTTAAATTCAGGAGAGAACAACGTTTCCCTGAGTAAAGAAAAAGATACATTTATTCCAGGTGGTCGTGCCGTAGGAGCTGGAGCAGCAACAGAGTGGATTGGTAATGCATGGAAAATGTTCAAAGCACAACCAATGAAATGGATACTACTAACCTTAGTCTATTTGGTTATCGTATTCGTTTTGCAATTCATTCCTATTGTCAGCCTTGTTGTGATGCTGTTTGGCTCAGTATTTATTGCTGGATTTATCGCTGCTAGTGAAAAACAAAGAACAACGGGTGATTTTGAAATAGAATTACTTTTCCATGGATTTAAGAATAAATTCGGCTCATTAGTGGCTGTTGGTGGGCTTGTCATCGGCATATCTATACTTGGTGGCATTGCTGCTGTTATACTTGGTGGAACAAGTCTAATTCAAATGCTTTTAGTCGGGCAAGATCCAGACGCAATGCTATTAATGGGAAGTTTTTCTACTTTAATGCTGGCAGTATTGGTTCTATTACTCTTTAGCATCGTTGCCCTTGCATTTAGTTGGTTTGCTCCTGCTCTGATTATTATTAATGATCTAAAATTTGGTGAAGCAATCTCAATGAGCTTGAGTGCAGTAAAGAAAAACCTATTTGGTGGTTTTCTCTTTTTCTTACTGGTGGGCATTATGATGACTATTTCTGCAATTCCATTGGGGTTAGGTTTATTTGTTACTATCCCTATATATATGGCAACCTATTATACAACTTATCGCAGCATTTTTTATGCTCCAGAACCTCAAGAGACAAAATCTCGCTTAATCAGCTAAACATTTGCTAATGAATATTTATACGTAAAAAGCGCTAGAAATAGCGCTTTTTTTACTATTCAATGTTATGTATATTGAGATGAAAAAATAATGAATAACCAAAATATTCATCCAGGTTTGGAAAAATTACCCAATAATTCAGACAATGAAAACAGTATCTTCATTCCCAAAGGTCAATTAATTGGAGCAAGTGAAGCTATTGCCTGGATAGGCGATGCATGGGATTTTATATCACCTAAACTTGGTATGTGGATATTGATAGGAATTATCTATGGTGTTATCACCATAGGCATTGAATTCATTCCCTATTTCGGCTTTATCCTTTCTAATTTACTGGAACCTTTATTTTTTGCTGGAATTATTGCCATTTGTGAAACACAAAGAATAACTGGTAAATTTGTGTTAAGAAAATTATTTTATGGTCTTTATAATAAATGTGGTGCTCTACTGACGGTCGGTGCCATTATTTGTGTAATAAAGATATTGGGGAATCTTGCTTCTGCTCTGCTAGATGGTAACGATCTCTATCAATCTATTTTAGATGACCTTTCTTTATATAGTAATTATGATTCAATGATCATTGGTGATGATTCAGAAATATCGTTTTTATCTTTCTTTACTCTCCTGATTTCCTTGTTTTTATCCAGCGCATGCTCTTGGTTTGCATCTGCATTGATTATACTGAACGGTTTTAACGTAGAAAAAGCTCTTTCAACCAGTCTAAAAGCTATATGGAAAAATCTCTTAGAGGTATTACTATTCCTTCTCTTTCTGTACCTTTTGATCTTTATTTCTGCAATTCCTCTATTCTTGGGACTTTTTTTCACAGTACCATTGAGTCTGGCAATATCTTACACCTCTTATCGCAGTGTTTTTTATAAACAAGAAACAAAAAGAGATGAATTCACCATGATAAATTAATTCATGACATTTACTCATAAAAAAAGCGCCATTATTCGGCGCTTTTTTATTAAGAATAGTTGATTTATTAAGAATAGATGGCGTTAACCAATGTATTCTAACCCCTTCATATAAGGGCGCAATACTTCTGGGATTTCAATGCGGCCATCAGCTAACTGATAGTTTTCCATTATTGCAACCAGAGTACGACCTACCGCAAGGCCAGAACCGTTCAGTGTATGTACCAATTGAGTTTTCTTGTCATCTTTACCGCGGAAACGCGCTTGCATGCGACGCGCCTGGAAATCCCATACATTAGAGCAAGAGGAAATTTCGCGATAAGTATTTTGCGCAGGTAACCAAACTTCCAGATCGTAAGTTTTTCTTGCACTCGCTCCCATATCACCCACACACAGCAGCATTTTGCGGTAAGGAAGATTCAATAATTGCAATACCTTCTCTGCATGCCCTGTCAGTTCTTCCAATGCATCCATGGATTTCTCAGGATGAACAATCTGAACCAGTTCAACTTTGTCAAATTGGTGCATACGGATCAGACCACGGGTATCACGACCATAAGAACCCGCTTCGGAACGGAAGCAAGGAGTATGTGCCGTCATTTTCAGTGGTAATGTGCTTTCATCCAGAATTTCATCACGAACTAAGTTGGTCACGGGGACTTCAGCAGTTGGAATCAATGCATAATGACTGCCAGATTCTTCTTCCAAGGGTCTGGTATGGAACAGATCTTCACCAAATTTAGGTAACTGGCCTGTACCATATAAGGAATCATGGTTAACCAGATAAGGAACATAAGTTTCCAGATAACCATGCTGCTCTGTATGCAGATCCAGCATGAATTGCGAGATGGCACGGTGCAAACGAGCAATCTGACCCTTCATTACCACGAAACGTGAACCAGTCAATTTAACCGCAGCAGCAAAATCAAGGCCGCCAGCCAGTTCACCCAGTGATACATGATCTTTGACTTCGAAGTCATATTGGCGTGGTTCACCCCAACGACTAATTTCCAGATTATCACTGTCATCTTTTCCGTCCGGAGAAGAATCATCTGGGATATTCGGCATGCTTAATGCGATGCTACGGATCTCGGCCTGCAAGGTTTCCAGTTCAGCTTTTGCTGAATCCAGTTTTTCTCCCAACTGATTCACTTCCTGACGCAGTGGTTCAATATCTTCACCACGGGCTTTAGCTGCACCAATAGCCTTCGATCGGGAATTACGTTCTGCCTGCAGGGTTTCAGTTTCAACTTGTAAAACTTTGCGGCGCTCTTCTTGTTTGCGCAGCATCTCCACATCAAGGGTATAACCCCTGCGAGCCAGTTTTTCGGCGACTGCGTCTAGCTCATTACGCAGTATATTTGGATCGAGCATGCTAGTCCTGTGCTTATTGTTATTGAAAAAACTACAGCTCTTAGCTGTAGTTTGAAATTGTTAGATATAAACCTTACCGTATCAAGAAAATTAACGGTAGCGTTTTATTGGGCTATTTTGATCCTGTTCCATTAGCCAGTTTAACTTCTCACCAATCTTACCTTCCAGCCCTCTGGCAGTCGGATAATAATAACGAGTTTGTTGCATTTCTGGTGGAAAATAGACTTCGCCGGCAGCATACGCATTCGCTTCATCATGGGCATAACGGTACGCTTCGCCAAATCCAATCTCTTTCATCAGTTTAGTCGGAGCATTACGCAAATGAGCAGGGACATCATAATCTGGCTTGTTTTGTGCGTCCGCCATAGCTGCTTTGAATGCTGTATAAACCGCATTGCTTTTCGGTGCACATGCAAGATAGACAATCGCCTGGGCAATTGCCCTTTCTCCTTCAGCCGCTCCTACGCGCGTAAAACAATCCCATGCAGCAATAGCTATCTGCATTCCACGTGGATCAGCATTACCCACATCTTCAGAAGCAATTGCCAGTAACCGACGGGCAACATAAAGCGGATCACCACCTGCGGTAATAATTCGGGCATACCAGTAAAGTGCTGCATCAGGTGCTGAACCGCGAATTGATTTATGCAAGGCAGAAATTAAATCGTAATATCGATCGCCTTTATTATCAAACCTCGCACTCCTTTCCCCACTCACTTCTTTCAACAAATCCGGCGTCAAAATCCGCTGCCCTTGCGCATTGGTTTCCGCCATATCTGACATCATTTCTAGCAAATTCAGTGAACGACGTGCATCTCCCGCAACAAGCTCTGCTATCATCTGGCGAGTATTGTCCGGTAATACGATATTTTGCCCTCCAATGCCACGCTCTGTATCGTTCATGGCCTGAATAAGCACCTGTTCAATTTCTGTCGTCGAAAGTGATTTCAATAAATAGACACGAGCCCGTGACAACAGTGCTGAATTTAATTCGAAAGAAGGATTTTCGGTTGTTGCACCAATAAATGTGATCGTACCGTCTTCAACATGTGGTAAAAACGCATCCTGCTGGCTTTTATTAAATCGATGAACCTCATCAACAAATAAGATAGTTCTACGCCCTGCATTACGGTTTTGTCGTGCTTTTTCTATGGATTCGCGGATTTCTTTAATGCCAGAAGTGACTGCCGAAATACGTTCAATATCAGCTTGCGCGTAATAACCAATGATTTCAGCCAACGTTGTTTTTCCTGTTCCGGGCGGCCCCCATAAAATCATGGAATGGAGGTGACCGGTTCGGATTGCTCTTGGCAAAGGCTTTCCTTCCGCCAATAAGTGTTGCTGACCGATATAATGATCCAATATGACTGGCCGCATTTTTGCGGCCAGTGGCTGAAATTCATTCTGTGAAAAATCGAGAGAAAGATTATTCAATTAAACCTCACTGGCGTTGATCATCCAGCGTGACACCTTCCGGTACGGTAAATTTGAATTTTGCCGCATCCACGTTTACGTTTTGCTGCCTTTTCAATTGATAAGCACTTTTTTGCCCATCCTGTTCAACGACAGTAAATTTTTGGATCGTTCCCTCTGGAGTCACGGTAATTGAAAAAAGTTTTAAATTGCCATTGGTATTATGAGGAGTCAGCTCAAAGTTATTGCCGTTCTGCACAACTTTGTACTGTTTCCAGTCAGCCGGATCATTACGCGCAATTAGCATAAATGGCGTATTTCCCGTTGCTTCTTTTAACCAATTTGCTGTTACTTGTTCAACAAAGGGGTTATAAAACCACAAAGTTTTACCATCAGAAACTAAAACGCTCTCATCAGGTGATGTCATATGCCAGTTAAACAAATTAGGGCGTTTGATCCAAAGTTCCCCTTCTCCTTTTTGGATCGTTGAATCGTCATTACTAGTGACTGTTTGGGTGAAACCAGCATGAAAGCTATTCACCTTTCCCAAACGCCCTTGTAGATCCTGCGTTGCATCAGCCCACGCAGAACTTATGCTCACACCCATCATTAGGCAACCAATTAACATCAGTTTTTTCATGTGCGAGATACCTTCAATTCGTTTTATTATTAGCCATCAACTGCCGATATTGTATTGTATTTCACAGCGGTAATTAATGTTCATGCGGCGGAGGCGCCAAAACTTCACGATTACCATTATGCCCTGGTGTACTAACTATCTGCTGCGCTTCCATTTGTTCAACAATCCGGGCTGCTCGGTTATATCCAATACGGAATTGACGTTGTACACCCGAAATAGAAACACGACGTTTTTCAACTACAAATTCAACTGCTTGATCAAACAAGGGATCCAGTTCTTCTTCGCTATCAAATCCTGTACCGCCTTCACCATCTTCTCCCCCTTTAATAATACTATCTATGTATTGAGGACGACCGCGGGCTTTCCAATCATTCACGACTTCATGAACTTCTTGATCGCGTACAAATGCGCCATGAACACGTACAGGAATGGAAGAGTTTGGTGCTAAATAAAGCATATCCCCCATACCAAGCAATGATTCTGCACCACCTTGATCAAGAATGGTACGGGAATCTATTTTACTGGATACCGTAAACGCAATACGCGTTGGAATATTTGCCTTAATCAATCCTGTGATAATATCAACAGAAGGGCGCTGTGTTGCCAGTACCAAATGAATACCTGCTGCTCGTGCTTTCTGAGCCAAGCGCGCGATTAATTCTTCCACTTTTTTCCCGACTGTCATTATTAAGTCGGCAAACTCATCAACCATTACCACAATATAAGGCTCTTTTTTCAGCATAGGATGCGTTGCATCCATACTGTCACCCGGCTTCCAGAACGGATCAGGAATCGGGCGCCCCATATTTTCCGCCTGTTTGATCTTGTCATTATAGCCCGCAAGATTGCGCACCCCTAAAGCTGACATCAGCTTATAACGTCGCTCCATTTCGTTTACACACCAACGCAATGCATTGGCTGCATCTTTCATATCGGTAACAACTTCAGTCAATAAGTGCGGAATACCTTCATATACCGATAATTCAAGCATTTTTGGATCAATCATAATAAAGCGAACATCTTCTGGTTTCGCTTTATACAAAATGCTGAGGATCATTGCATTGACCCCTACCGATTTCCCCGAACCAGTAGTCCCTGCTACCAGTAAGTGAGGCATTTTACCCAAGTCAGCCACAACTGGCTGCCCTGCAATATCCTTTCCTAAAACGATAGTTAACGGGGAAGGATTATCACGGAATTTCTCACAATCCAGAACTTCCCGTAAATAAACTGTTTGGCGTTTTTTATTGGGTAATTCCAAACCAACATAAGGTTTCCCCGGAATAACTTCCACGATACGGACGGCTACCGCTGAAAGCGAGCGAGCGAGGTCACGCGATAAATTAGAAATACGGGAAGCTTTCACTCCCGGAGCCAGATCCAATTCAAATCGTGTGATTACAGGCCCTGGAGAGAATCCAACAACATCTGCTTTAACACGATAGTCATTCAAACGCACCTCAATTAAACGAGAGATTTTCTCAAGCGCAAACATATCAACCGGTTCTTCTTCCGCTGGAGGTTCCGCCAAAAGATCCAGAGAAGGCATCGGTGTCGTTGGTTTTGTCAATGGCTGATCATTTCGCATCAAAAACGGATGGAACAAGCTATCTTGCTGCGGTTGCTGCGGTTGCTGCGGTTGCTGCGGTTGCTGCGGTTGCTGCGGTTGCTGCGGTTGCTGCGGTTGCTGCGGTTGCTGCGGTTGCTGCGGTTGCTGCGGTTGCTGCGGTTG
>NZ_JAQRFI010000006.1 GCF_028598805.1 Xenorhabdus yunnanensis
ATTAACTGTTCAGTCACTCTTCAAGACTTGGTATCTTTTTCGCCTTTCGGCGTGGATAGTGTCTTGCGAGTGCCCACACAGATTGTCTGATTCAATTGTTAAAGAGCGGGGGCAACCGGGAAGTGCTTCCGGGTTGCGAGGCTGCGTATCTTACGCATTTCGCCTTCCGTGTCAAGCCTTATTTTTCAAGGCCTTTCACTTTGTCATCCCGACAGGTTTGTGTGTTTGTCGTGACAACGGATGCGCATTATAGGGAGCTTTCTGATACTAGCAACAATTATTTTAAAAAAAAGCCTCAACCGCTTACTTATCACCCAAAATACCATGGACTGGTGTTTTATTAATCTACAAAAAGAAAAAAGAGGTGTTTTTTTCACCTCTTTTTATCTCAACGTTACTTTATCTTCTGTACTTTTTTATATTTATGGGCTTTCCAAGCAAGTAATATCATTGCCTTGGAACAATGCGATTGTCTTCTAGCTCTAAAGTCACTAGTTTACCTGGAATTAACTTGCCAGAAAGAATCTGCTGAGCCAGCGGATTTTCGATCTCTTGCTGAATAGCCCGTTTCAATGGGCGAGCACCGTATACCGGGTCAAAACCTGCTTCACTTAATTTTTCCAGTGCTGAAGGAGTCATCTCTACCTGATAACCTCGCTCTTCCAGACGCTGATATAAACGCTGCAATTGAATATTCGTAATAGATGTCAGATGTTCTTTTCCTAACGGGTGGAATACAACAACTTCATCAACACGGTTGATAAACTCAGGTCTGAAATGATGACCAACCACTTCCATCACCATATTTTTCATCCCAATATAATCCAGTGCACCAAAACGTTCTTGGATCATATCAGAACCTAAGTTAGAGGTCATAATCACAACCGTATTGCGAAAATCAACAGTTCTCCCCTGACCATCAGTCAGACGACCATCATCCAATACTTGCAGCAAGATATTGAAAACATCTGGGTGTGCTTTCTCTACTTCATCCAGCAAAATGACAGAATAAGGACGGCGGCGCACCGCTTCTGTCAAATACCCACCTTCTTCATATCCAACATATCCGGGAGGAGCTCCCAACAGCCTTGAAACTGCGTGTTTTTCCATAAACTCCGACATGTCAATGCGCACCATAGCATCATCACTGTCGAACAAGAAATTAGCTAGCGCCTTGCATAATTCTGTTTTGCCCACACCAGTCGGCCCCAAGAACATGAAAGAACCAATCGGGCGATTAGGATCAGATAGCCCCGCTCTGCTACGACGAATTGCATTCGATACGGCACCAACAGCTTCATTCTGCCCAATCACGCGTTTATGCAATTCTTGCTCCATGCGCAATAATTTATCTTTTTCGCTTTCCAACATTCTGGATACAGGAATTCCTGTCCAGCGAGCAAGTATTTCAGCGATTTCAGAATCTGTGACTTTGTTACGCAGCAGCTTCATATGACGATTTTCTACTGTTGTTGCTGTTGCCAGACGCTTTTCCAATTCCGGAATTTTTCCGTACTGAATTTCAGACATTTTGGCTAAATCACCGTTACGGCGTGCCTTTTCTAATTCAATACGGGCATTCTCTAATTCGGCTTTGATATTCTGAGTGCCACTAAGTTCAGCTTTCTCTGCTTTCCATTCTTCTTCCAATTCAGAATATTCGCGTTCTTTTTCTGCCAATTCCTCGTTCAGCATCTCTAAACGTTTTTTACTGGCATCATCAGACTCTTTTTTCAGTGCCTGCTGTTCAAGCTTCAATTGAATAACGCGACGCTCAAGGCGATCCAGTGCTTCTGGTTTCGAATCCATCTGCATACGCAGACTTGCCCCAGCTTCGTCAATTAGGTCAATTGCCTTGTCAGGCAGCATGCGATCAGAAATATAGCGATGAGATAATGTTGCAGCCGAAACGATTGCTGGATCAGTAATCTGGACATGATGATGCAATTCATATCGCTCTTTCAGTCCACGTAAAATAGCAATCGTGTCCTCAACAGTGGGTTCTGCCACATAAACTTTCTGGAAACGACGCTCCAAAGCCGCATCTTTTTCTATATACTGGCGATATTCATCAAGTGTTGTTGCCCCAACGCAATGCAGTTCACCACGAGCCAAAGCGGGTTTCAGCATGTTACCAGCATCCATTGCGCCTTCGGCTTTGCCCGCTCCTACCATAGTATGCAATTCATCAATAAACAGAATGACTGAGCCTTCTTGTTTGGCAAGATCGTTCAAAACACCTTTCAAACGCTCTTCAAATTCACCACGGTATTTAGCACCAGCCAATAATGCTCCCATATCAAGAGACAGAACACGTTTGTTTTTCAGTCCTTCAGGAGTTTCACCATTAACAATACGTTGTGCCAAACCTTCGACAATTGCGGTCTTCCCAACTCCTGGTTCGCCAATAAGAACAGGGTTGTTTTTGGTTCTACGTTGCAATACCTGAATAGTTCGACGGATTTCTTCATCACGTCCAATGACAGGATCTAATTTGCCTTGTTCAGCACGTTCAGTCAGATCGATTGTATATTTCTTCAACGCTTGACGCTGATCTTCTGCACCTTGATCATTCACTTTTTCACCACCGCGCATCTGTTCTATTGCCTTAGTGATTTTATCTTTGGTTGTTCCCGCAGCTTTCAACATGTCACTCAATGTTCCACGTTCTTCTATTGCTGCCAGAATAAAGAGTTCAGAAGAAATAAAATTATCACCTGTTTTTTGCGCAAGTTTGTCGCATAGGTTTAAATAACGTCCTAGCTCGTTAGATACCTGCACATCTCCACCATTGCCCTCTACTTTCGGCAATCGGCTCAGAGCCTGATTCAGTTGATTATTGAAACTTCCCGTATCCACCCCTGCCGAGGTCAATAAAGGACGAACTGAGCCACCTTCTTGATTGAGTAATGCACTCATCAAGTGGATAGGTTCGATGAATTGATTATCACGCCCTAATGCGAGGGATTGGGCGTCAGCGAGAGCAAGCTGGAATTTATTGGTAAGACGATCCAGACGCATAACACCTCCAATACTGGTCAAAATTTGCTACTGGAGACTAGATAAGGTCCATTCCTTAAATATTCAAGGTCTTCTGAAAAGTTAATTGGGAACTTACCGCTATACGCCAAAGATCGTCCTGTGAAGTAGGTTATCGCAACCAGATTAAAGTTGCCATGCGCCCTGTATTACCATCACGACGATAGGAGAAAAAGTTCTTTTCCTCCGTGACAGTACATGCGGTTCCACCAAAAATCTCTGTTATTCCCATTAACTGCAACTTCAATTTAGCCAGTAAGTAAATATTTGCCAGAAACTTATCACCATAATTATCGCCATAAGGTGTGAAAGCCTGCTCCAAATCAGAATTGACCGTGATGAAAGCTTCCCTAACTTCACTTCCCACCTCAAATTTTGAGGGGCCAATAGCCGGCCCCAACCATGCGCGGATCATGTCAGGTTTTGCACTAAATCGAGACACGGTATTCTCTAGCACCCCTGCACATAATCCACGCCATCCGGCATGAGCTGCAGCAACTTCATCGCCAGAAATACTGCAAAAAATAACTGGCAAACAATCTGCTGTCATCACAGCACAAACCTGCCCGGGTATATTCGTGTAAACGGCATCGGCCTGATTATTTACCAATGACTGACCATCAAGTGTGATAACACGTGTTCCATGTACTTGTTCCAACCATATAGGTTGCTGCTGCAATTGGGCATATTCAACCAACAAGGTTCTATTCTGCTCTACGTATTCTGGAATGTCCCCGACATGATTACCCAAGTTTAAACTGTCATATGGGGACAGGCTTACCCCACCCAAACGGGTAGTACTGCAAGCACCAACATTATCAGGCTGTGGCCAATCAGGAAAAATCAGTGGTGTCATTTACCTACCAATCCATCTCATCTTTGAAAGTTTCGGCATCCGCTTTCATCACTTCAATCAATTTAACCATGTCATCCGGTAATGGAGCATGCCATTCCATCTCAATTCCAGTGATCGGATGGTAAAGACGTAACATGGTCGCATGCAATGCCTGACGATCAAAATTGCGCATCACTTCGCGAAATTCATCAGAGGCTCCTTTTAATGGACGAGGCCGTCCACCGTATAGAGGATCTCCCACCAGTGGGTGTTTTATATGTGCCATGTGTACACGAATTTGGTGTGTTCTGCCTGTCTCCAAACGCAGACGCAAACGGGTATGCGCCCGGAAATGTTCCATAATTCGATAATGGGTAACAGCAGGTTTCCCCATAGGATGTACTGCCATATGTGTCCGTTTTGTTGGATGACGGGAAATGGGTTCTTCTACCGTTCCTCCGGCTGTCATACATCCCAAAGCAACTGCTTCATATTCACGGGTTATTTCACGTAATTGCAAAGATTCTACCAAACGAGTTTGTGCTGGAACGGTTTTTGCTATAACCATTAATCCGGTCGTATCTTTGTCAAGACGATGAACAATACCTGCACGAGGAACATCTGCAATTTCAGGATAACGGTATAACAAGGCATTCAATACCGTGCCATCAGGATTACCAGCCCCTGGATGAACGACCAAATCACGTGGTTTATTGATTACCAAAATATCGTCATCTTCATAGACAATATTCAGTTCGATATCCTGAGGCTCCCAGCGTGCATCTTCTTTAATGATAGCATCAATGGATATTTCTTCACCGCCCAGGACTTTTTCTTTTGGTTTGTTAATTAATTTGCCATTAACTTGAACTTTATCATCCAAAATCCACTCTTTTATACGTGACCTTGAATAATCAGGGAACAATTCAGCCAAGGCTTGATCTAAACGTTGACCAAGTTGAGATTCAGCGACTATTGCATTAAGTCGGATTTGTTGTGCCATATATAGCTTCTATATTTTACGTTGAGTTTTGACGGCGAGGCCGTTTCATTTAAAATAGTGTGCTATTGTAACCCAATATTTTGCCGGGAGCTTCATGGACAGTCTCCCAGAAAACACTCAGAGGATAATCAACACGTGATGATTCGCATGCAATATCTGGTGGCAGTGACCACATTGAGCCTGATTTTATCTGGATGTTCCAGCAATAAGGATGCTGTTCCTGATATCCCGCCATCTCAAATTTATTCGATTGGGCAGGAAAAGCTGCAAGAAGGTAACTATAAAGCGGCAATCAAGCAATTGGAATCCCTTGACACCCGATATCCTTTTGGACCGTACTCCCAACAGCTTCAGTTTGATTTAATCTACGCCTACTACAAATCAGCGGAATACCCACTGGCTCTAGCATCCATTGAGCGTTTCATGCGTCTGAATCCAACCCACCCTAATATCGACTATATACTATATATGCGTGGTTTGGTCTCACAGGCTTTAGATGACAGTACATTGCAAGACTTTTTCGGTATTGAACGATCAAACCGTGATCCTGAACATGCCCGGGCCGCATTCCATAATTTCAACAAACTGATGCGTTACTATCCAAATAGTCAGTATTCAGCTGATGCCACCAAGCGATTAGTATTCCTTAAAGAACGTTTAGCCAAATATGAACTTGCGGTTGTGAAATATTACACTAAACGCAGTGCTTATGTAGCTGTCGTTAATCGTGTAGAACAGATGTTACGAGACTATCCTGATGCTAACGCAACTCGGGAAGCTCTCCCTTATATGGAGTCGGCTTATAAAGAATTGGGTCTGACAGCTGAAGCAAATAAGGTGGCAAAATTAATCACTGCTAACCCTGCATAAGATTCAATCTCATTAGATTTAAACAGGTGATCAAAAACAGCAGCTAAACGGCTGCTGTTTTTTTATCTTTTTAGCTATCTATCTTTATCTAAATCGAATGCATTTGAGTTATATCTTCATTATTTTTATTGCGAAATAATTCTTAATATTAATTATTTCATAAATTTATAATCCCATAACTGACCAATAATGACGCATAATACCTTTCTTCGCAATAAATATTATCTATATCTTCCTTGACTATCACAGTTTTGCCACTTACTTCTAAAATCGCACAGCAAAAGTGATTTAGATCATTCTTTTTACGCAAAAGAGCGCTATGCTGGATACATCAAAGACGGAGCAACATTAAAGAGGTAACTATATGTTAGTAAACATTACCAGCAAACAAATGGAGATTACCCCCGCAATTCGTAGCCATGTGGAAGACCGTCTAAATAAGTTGAGTAAATGGCAAGTCAATCTAATTAGTCCACATATCGTACTATCAAAAGAGCCACAAGGATTCTTGGTTGATGCCACAATTGGTACACCGAATGGTACATTAGTGGCCAGTGCCAAGCATGAAGATATGTACGCTGCGATTAATGAGCTGCTGACAAAATTAGAGCGACAACTCAATAAAGTGCGGCATAAAGCAGAAGCCCGACGTGCAGACAATAGTGTTAAAGAATCTAATCTCAATTTAGAAGTATAATTATCCCTTATTCTTGTCCTCACGCGCTCAATGAGCGCGTTTTTACTGTCATTTAATCATTAACTTTATTTTTCATTTGTTACTCGTTTGAAAGATGAAAAGCCTTCTGTTGACACTTCAATCTAAATAGGTTAATTAAAGTACATTATTGAAACAATCAAGCAATATGCTAACAGGTCAAATGATTATCAAACCGTCTATCTTATTTTTTTTCACCTTCTCATGAGGAGGTTGTTTCGTTTCAGAAAGAATTTTAAGAAGACGAATAAAAACCTCCCATCAGCAGGGAGGTTTTTTTGTTTTACTGGGCACAAAAATATCCACAATACACAAACTATACTCATAATAAGAATGTCAGGAACATGCTATGGAACGAGATTTAGTTAACTTACGAGAAGAAATTAGTAATATTGATGCGGACTTGCTAGATCTACTCGCTAAACGCCGGGAGTTAGCTGGTAACATCGCCCAGACAAAACTGCTTGACTATCGCCCTATCCGAGATAAAAATCGCGAGAGAGAGTTATTGAGTGTATTGATTGATAAAGGTAAATCACGTGGATTAGATGGTTTTTATATTACTCGGCTATTTCAGATGATCATTGAGGATTCAGTTCTCACCCAACAAGCTTTATTACAGCAACACCTGAATCAGACACCTTACGATTCTGCCCGCATTACTTTTCTAGGGCCAAGAGGTTCATATTCTCATATTGCAGCTCGACAATTTGCTGCCCGCCACTTTAATCAACTGATTGAATGCAGTTGCCATAAATTCTCAGATATTTTCTCATTAGTTGAGATTGGTCAGGCTGATTATGGCATCCTGCCACTGGAAAACACCAGCTCAGGAGCAATCAATGAAGTTTATGATTTATTGCAGCAAACTCCCCTATCGCTTGTTGGCGAAATAACCCTGCCCATCAACCACTGTCTATTAATTTCCAGGCAAACTGATATCTCAAAGATAAAAACCGTTTTCAGCCATTCCCAGCCTTTTCAACAATGTAGTCAATACCTCAATAAATATCCTGATTGGAATATTATCTACTGTGAAAGTACTGCTGCTGCTATGCAAAAAGTGGCGGAACTCAATTCACCAGAAGTCGCTGCATTAGGAAGTGAGGCTGGCGGTGCACTCTATGGATTACATGTTTTAGAAAACAATTTGGCAAATCAGCAAGAGAATAGCACTCGCTTTATTGTTGTTGCCCGTAAACCTATTGAAGTATCCGATCAAGTTCCTGCCAAAACTACTTTTATCATGTCAACCGGACAGCAAGCAGGAGCTTTAGTTGATGTACTAATTATCTTAAAGAAACATGATATTCCAATGAGTAAATTAGAATCTCGTCCAATAAATGGTAAACCGTGGGAAGAGATGTTTTATATTGATGTGCAAACCAACCTGCGTTCCATGAAAATGCAACAAGCGTTGAAAGAATTGACAGAAATTACTCGCTTTCTGAAAGTATTGGGATCTTATCCATCAGAAAATGTAATTCCTATTGATCCTGTCTAAAGTAAAAAAACAAAACCGGATGGTTTCTTTAAGATAATCGAACCATCCGGTTTTAATATTTTTCAGTTATTTCAATGTACTATATCTAGCTAACATCTATATTCGACTGTCACTAGCCTGCTGTAAAAGCACTCGGCTCTCCTTCATAAATCGAGCCGCTTCATCACCAAACCAATCACTCACCTGATTAAAGCTTTCAATAAAAGCTGATTTATCTTGATGTTCCAATATTTCCAGAGCCTGCCCGAAACTCTGGTAATACCGACGAATAAGTTCAATGTTTTCAGGACTAGACATAATAATATCAGCATACAACTGAGGATCTTGCGCGAATAATCGTCCTACCATCGCCAGCTCCAATCGATATATCGGTGAAGATAGTGACAACAATTGTTGTAAATCGATATTTTCTTTTGCAAGATGCCGTCCATAAGAAAAGGTAGTGAAATGACGCAACGCCTGAATGAAGCCCATATTTTTATCATGCTTCTTCGCGTTGATTTGATGCAATCTCGCTCCCCACACCAATATCTGTTCCAAAAACCATTGATATGCTTCTGGATAACGCCCATCACAATACACAACCACTTGCTTAGCAAAGCTGCCTACATCTGGTCCAAACATAGGATGCAACCCTAAAACAGGCCCCTGATGTATATCAAGCATCGCATTTAACGGCCTTTGTTTTATAGAAGCCAAATCAACTAAAATACATTGTTCTGGCAAAGGGGGTAATCGGCGAATAATCTTGTCAATCAAATGTATGGGAACGCTGACTATCACCATTCCTGCTCCGGCCAATATAAGTTCGGCGTTATCCCAATCGTCAGCTTCAAGCACTCTGACCTCATAGCCAGACAGTGTCAACAATCGACTGAATAATCTCCCCATTTTGCCTGAGCCACCTACGATAACCACTGGCCCTAAATGGGTGCCGAGTTTTTTAAAACCTTTGTTGTTTTCACTTACATAAGACTCTCGCATAATTCGGCGTAGGATATCTTCAATCAAATCAGGCGGAATTCCCATATTTTCCGCCTCCTGACGGCGGGAAGCCAGCATTTCAGCCTCCCTATCAGGTACGTAAATCGGTAAGCCGAGCTGGCTCTTAACCTCGCCAACTTGCGCTACCAAATTCATTCTTTGCGCCAACAAAGATAATAAGGTTTTATCCACCTCATCAATTTGAGCTCTCAATTGTGACAATTTTGCTGCCATATTGATTATCCTGCTTTTTCCATCATCATATTTCGATTGGCCAAATGTGGAGCAATTTGTTGATGCAGTTTTCTCAATATCTGCTCTGTAATCTGCCAGCTAATACAAGCGTCAGTTACCGAAACACCATATTTCATCTCAGCGCGAGGCTGTTCAGAAGATTGATTGCCCTCATTAATATGGCTTTCCAACATAATACCAATGATGGATTGGTTTCCAGACATTATTTGTTCAGCAACAGAATTCACAACGACGCTCTGACGACGAAAATCTTTATTAGAATTACCGTGACTGCAATCAATCATCAGTGATGGTATCAACCCTGCTTTAGTCATTTGGCGTTCACAATCAGCGACATGTTCTGCGCTATAATTCGGCACTGCACCACCACGCAATATCACATGTCCATTCGGATTACCCTGAGTTTGTAGTAAACAAACTTGGCCTGACTGATTTATCCCCATAAAGCGATGAGGCATTGCTGCTGCTTTCATGGCATTAATTGCGGTATTCAAATTACCATCAGTGCCATTTTTAAATCCGACCGATACAGACAATCCTGATGCCATTTCTCGATGGGTTTGAGATTCAGTCGTTCTGGCACCAATTGCTGACCAGCTAAATAAATCCCCCAAATATTGGGGATTGTTAGGATCAAGAGCTTCATTAGCCAAAGGTAATCCCATTTCTACCAAGTTCAACAACAGTCGGCGAGCAATATGCAACCCAGAATCCATATCAAAGGAGCCATCCATATAGGGATCACTAATTAGACCTTTCCAACCAACCGTTGTACGGGGCTTTTCAAAATAGACGCGCATAACAATATACAGACAATCACTCAATTCGGCAGAAAGTGCTTTCAAACGGTGGGCATACTCCAGAGCAGCATCCACATCATGAATTGAACATGGACCACATACCACTAATAAACGAGGATCACGATGCTGAATAATGTCAGCAATAGTATTACGTGCGTTTGTAATGGCATGTAGATCATTGCTACTCAACGGATATTTCTGTTTCAACTCTTCTGGAGTGATAAGAACCTGTTCATCAAGAATATGAACGTTATTAAGAGCGTCTTTTTGCATGATCATTTCTCTACCTGCCTTGCTTTGTTTTATCTGTTTAATGTTTTTCTAAGTATTTGGTGGATAACATACCATGCATAGTAAAGAATACAATCCAAAAATGTAAATATTACTGATTAACTGTAAATAAATATTTACACAAAGATTTAAAATACTATAGATACCATCAATGTATCAATAAATCACCGAGACTTAATTACACATCAAAATATATAATAAATATTAAAGTTAAACCATTGTAAATCATATTTCACAACTCCACCAAAATAGAAATATTTTATTAACCACTTAAAAATCATTCACTATAAAAATAAGATCTTGATCCCATTTTTAAATGGTGCAATGTTCAAAGCGGGTATGGTTGCGATCTTTTCTGTCTTTGGTGTGGCATGGATGAGCGGTACCTTCTTCCACCCACATTTAGGTGAATTAAAGTTAATTCTAGAAGATGTTGTTCAAGCACAACTATGGACTTATGCTCTAGTACTTTTTTTGGTCTCAAAACTGGTTAACAGTCAAGCCGCAGCTTTAACCGCTATTTTACAACTAAAGCAAATTTTAGAATGTAAAAAGGCCAGCAAATTGCTGGCCTTTAGCGATAACTTTCGGATGTAGCGAAAGCGTATTATTTTGCGTTCAGACGCTCTTTAATACGAGCTGCCTTACCAGAACGCTCACGCAGGTAGTACAGTTTAGCTCTGCGAACAGCACCACGACGTTTAACGTTGATGCTGTCTACGACTGGGGAGTGAGTCTGGAATACGCGCTCAACGCCTTCGCCGTTAGAAATCTTACGAACAGTAAATGCAGAGTGCAGACCGCGGTTACGAATAGCAATAACCACGCCCTCGAATGTCTGCAGACGCTTTTTAGAACCTTCAACGACCCATACCTTAACTTCCACGGTGTCACCCGGACGGAATGAAGGTACGTCTTGCTTCATCTGCTCTTGTTCAAGTTGTTTAATAATGTTGCTCATAATAACTCTCTTACCCTAGGTAAACTGATATATCAAAGACATTCCTTCACGGGGCATGTCTGGATTAATTAGTTGCCTGATCTTGATATTCCCGTTGGAATTCAGATAGCAACATCCTTTGCTCGTCAGTCAGAGCTAGGCTTTCTAGAAGTTCGGGCCTTCTTAACCAAGTTCGGCCAAGCGATTGTTTCATTCGCCAGCGATTAATTTCAGCATGATTTCCCGACAGTAAAACTGGAGGGACTTCCATACCGTCTAACACTTCAGGGCGAGTATAATGTGGGCAATCCAACAATCCATCAGCGAATGAGTCTTCTTCTGCCGATGCTTGACGCCCTAATACTCCCGGAATAAACCGGGATATAGAATCAATCATCGTCATTGCAGGAAGCTCTCCCCCGCTAAGAACGTAATCACCGATAGACCATTCTTCGTCAATTTCGGTTTGGATGACACGCTCATCAATACCTTCGTAACGACCGCAAACCAGAATTAATTTCTCATTTGCCGCCAGTTCACAAACTCCCTGTTGATCGAGTTTGCGTCCCTGAGGTGAAAGATAGATCACCTTTGCACCATCACCCGCCGAAACTTTGGCTGCATGAATGGCTTCCCGTAATGGTTGTACCATCATCAGCATACCTGGACCACCGCCATAAGGACGGTCATCAACAGTACGATGCCGGTCGTAGGTAAAATCCCGTGGACTCCAGCATTCTATACTCAGTAAGCCATTCTTTACTGCCCGACCAGTTACCCCGTAATCGGTTATTGCGCGGAACATTTCAGGAAACAGGCTAATAACCCCAATCCACATACTGCGTCCCACTCATTTAAACCGTATTTACCGGAGATTAAAAACCAGGATCCCAATCTACCTCAATAGTTTTGGTAGCGAGATCGACTTTCTTGATAACCTGCCCATCAAGAAACGGAACCAGCCGCTCCTTGATACCGAATGCATCTTTCAGGTTCGCTTTTATTACCATTACATCGTTAGAACCTGTTTCCATCATGTCATGAATGGTTCCAAGGTTATAACCAGCTGTGTTTATTACTTGGCACCCCATAAGGTCTCTCCAGTAATAATCACCCTCTCCTAGTTCTGGTAATCGGCTAGAATCGACTACAACTTCACAGTTAGTCAGTAAATTCGCAGCATCCCGATCGTCAATATCTTTAATTTTGACGATAATATCCTGATTGTGATATTTCCACGCTTCCAGCTCAACGTGTTGCCATTGCCCTGAGCGTTGAATAAACCACGGTTGATATTCAAAAATGTCTTCGGTGTGTTCGGTGGAAGAAAAAACTCTGAGCCAACCACGAATGCCATACGAAGAACCCAATTTCCCCAATACGATTGGCTCAACAGGGGGCTTTAGGCCAGATTGTCTGCTCATTGTTACCACCGCGACAGATTAAGCTGTTTTCTTAGCGTCTTTGATCAGTGCAGCAACACGATCAGACACAGATGCACCCAGACCAACCCAATGTTCGATACGGTCCAGATCTAAACGCAGAGCTTCTGCATTTCCTGAAGCGATTGGGTTGAAGAAACCAACACGCTCAATAAAACGACCATCACGCGCATTGCGGCTATCGGTCACGACTACTTGATAGAACGGACGCTTTTTTGCGCCGCCACGAGCTAAACGAATTGTTACCATAACATCCTCATTAGTTAGCAAAACAACCAGACTCCATCGAGGAATGGAGTCCAACTGTCCATTTAAAAGCCCGAAAATTTTACTCACTTTGGCGCAAAAAGCAATCCAAAGAACATTTTCTTTCGCAACTTTGTTGATTATCGCCCCATAAACCCAGGTGGCAGCATGCCTTTCATGCCTCGCATCATTTTTGCCAAACCACCTTTCTTCATCTTTTTCATCATGCGCTGCATTTCATCAAACTGTTTCAACAAACGATTGACATCCTGCACTTGTGTACCCGATCCCATCGCAATACGGCGCTTACGAGAACCTTTGATAATTTCTGGTTTTTCACGCTCTTTACGAGTCATGGAATTAATAATGGATTCCATTTTAACCAGAATTTTGTCATCCATTTGGGATTTAACAGCATCAGGGATCTGCGTCATTCCTGGCATTTTGCTCAACATGCTGGTCATTCCGCCCATATTACGCATCTGTTTAAGCTGTTCAAGGAAATCGCTTAAATCAAAACCGTCACCTTTTTTCAGCTTAGACGCCAGTTTTTCCGCTTGGGTACGATCAACTTTGCTTTCAATTTCTTCGATCAATGAAAGCATGTCTCCCATACCCAGAATGCGGGATGCAATGCGATCTGGATGGAAAGGTTCCAACGCATCCGTCTTTTCACCAACACCGAGGAACTTAATGGGCTTACCCGTGATGTGGCGGATGGAGAGTGCCGCACCGCCACGGGCATCACCATCTACTTTAGTCAGAACAACCCCGGTTAGTGGCAATGCTTCATTGAATGCTTTTGCTGTATTCGCCGCATCTTGACCTGTCATCGCATCAACAACAAACAGGGTTTCGACAGGATTGATAGCTGCATGAACTGCTTTGATTTCATCCATCATAGCTTCATCAACATGCAGACGACCTGCTGTATCGACTAACAACACATCATAAAATTTCAACTTAGCATGTTGGATCGCTTTATTGACAATATCAACAGGCTTTTCCTGTGCATCTGAAGGGAAAAAGTCAATTCCAACTGTTTCAGATAAGGTTTCAAGCTGTTTGATCGCTGCCGGTCGGTATACGTCAGCAGAAACAACCAAGACTTTCTTCTTGTTTTTTTCTTTCAGCAGCTTACCTAATTTGGCAACGCTAGTAGTTTTACCTGCACCTTGCAAACCAGCCATAAGAACCACAGCGGGAGGCTGTGTGGAAAGGTTCAGTTCACTGTTAACCTCTCCCATCGCCTTAATCAATTCATTCTGAACGATTTTGACGAATTCCTGACCTGGGGTAAGGCTTTTGTTAACCTCATGCCCCACTGCGCTTTCTTTGATTCGTGCAATAAAATCACGCACGACAGGTAATGCAACATCCGCTTCGAGCAAAGCCATACGAACTTCGCGCAGCGTATCTTTAATATTATCTTCCGTCAGCCGTCCGCGACCGCTGATATTGCGCAATGTGCGCGATAGTCTGTCAGTTAAATTATCAAACATTGTCTCAGCTCAGATATCTACAAGTTGGTCTACTTGTAAGGCAAATTTCACGAATTATAACACGATGATTATGTGATCTCTGCAAAGAGATTCCCAAGTATGATTAACAACGGTTGGAGGCTACTCCTGCTAACGGTATACTTAAATTTTGTATTCAATCCATATCCAATGAATTTCAAGTTACACTACAACGGTAAGAATACTCACCCATAATTACATAACTAATTGTATAAACAAAGAATATGTAATCTAAAGGATATGTGGGCAAAAGGGTTAAGTACAGCCAACAAAACGGTGGCTTGAAAGGTAAAGAGTTAACATTCAACACTATTGCGAAAACGATAAACGTTATGCTGATATTTTCAATTATTGCTTTACTAGCTTATCTCATTAGCCTGACGCTCATCGTGCCAGGTTTACTGCGCCAACAAAACAGTTATCAAAAACTGGCACTTTCTTTCGCAATTATAGCGTTAGTAAGTCACGCCATTGCGTTGAAATATCAAGTTTTTCATGTCAGCAGCGGGCAAAATTTGACATTATTAAATCTAGGCTCAATTGTCAGCTTGCTTGTGTGCCTTATCATGACAGTAGTCGCTTTCCGTGGGCGTGCATGGTTTTTACTGCCAGTTGTTTATAGTTTCGCTATGATCAATTTGATACTGGTCAGTATGATGCCGGGAGAATTCATTACTCATCTTGAAGATAGTGTCGAATTATTCATTCATATTGGGCTGGCATTACTCAGCTATGCCACCTTACTCATTGCAGCTCTTTATGCATTGCAACTTGGTTGGCTGGATTATCAGCTCAAAAAGAAAAAGCTCACCTTTACCTCTGGTATCCCTCCATTGATGACAATAGAGCGGAAAATGTTTCACATTACGCAGGTCGGTGTAATTTTACTAACATTAACGCTATGCACTGGCATCATGTACATGGATGATGTTTTCAGTAAAGAAAATATTCATAAGTCTGTTTTATCTATCATTGCATGGTTCGTCTACGTTATTTTGCTTTGGGGACATTACCATGAAGGGTGGCGTGGCAAGCGTGTTATTTGGTTCAATCTGATTGGCGCATTTATTCTGACACTTGCTTTTTTCGGTAGCAGGTTATTACAGGAAATGATGGTTTATCAATAGTTCAAATTATCACCGTAATAGATTTGTATAAATATTAGGAAGGAATTCTGTTTTGGATCACGTCTCAACAAGCACACTGATTATAATTCTTGTTGTCATGGTTATCGTTTCAGCCTATTTTTCTGCCTCAGAAACTAGCATGATGACAATCAACCGATATCGCTTGCGACATTTGGCTAAACAGGGGAGCGGACCCGCACGCAGGGTTGAATCTCTGCTGCGTCATCCAGATAGACTCATCAGCCTGATCCTTATTGGTAATAATCTCGTCAACATTCTGGCGTCTGCTCTTGCTACTATCGTTGGCATGAGGCTCTATGGCGATGCAGGTGTTGCCATTGCAACTGGTGTACTCACATTCGTTATTCTCATTTTTTCTGAAGTAATGCCAAAAACTATCGCCGCGCTTTATCCTGAAAGGGTGGCATTCCCAAGTAGCTTCTTGCTGCGTCCGCTAGAAAAAATTATGCTGCCCCTTGTTTGGTCCTTTAATAAGATTAGCTTGCTGTTTATGCATTGTTTGGGGATCAAAACCCCTAATATCCGCAATGATGCAGTCAGCAAAGACGAGCTACGTACGATCGTAAATGAATCAAACACTAACCTATCACGCCGCAATCAGGACATGCTGATCTCAATATTAGATCTTGAGAAAGTCACTGTTGGTGACATTATGATCCCGCGTAACGAAATTGTCGGTATTGATATTAACAATGATTGGAAATCCGTTATCAGACAACTGACACACTCCCCACATGGACGCATTGTGCTATATCGTGACTCCCTTGATGATGCTATCGGTATGCTCCGAGTACGTGAAGCATATCGGCTGATGATGGAGAAAAAAGAATTCACAAAAAGAAATTTGCTCAAAGCCGCAGATAAAATCTACTTTATTCCTGTTAGTACTCCGTTGAACATCCAACTTGTCAACTTTCAACGTAATAAACAAAAAGCTGGCTTAATCGTTGATGAATATGGAGATATTCAAGGGCTAATCACTGTTGAAGATATTTTGGAAGAAATTGTCGGCGATTTTACCACCTCCATGTCTCCCACTCTGGCAGAAGAGGTTTTTCCGCAAAGTGACGGTACCGTTCTAGTTGGTGGTACAGCTAACATCCGTGAATTGAATAAAGCTTTCAATTGGGCGCTACCTGAAGATGGCCCAAGAACAATGAATGGAATGATTCTGGAAGAACTAGGCGAAATTCCTGAATTGAACGCTCAAGTGCAGATTAATGAATATAATTTTGAGGTTATTGCAGTACACGATAATGTTATCAAGCAGGTTCGTGTGACACCAATAAATAAAGATACAAAACAAAACATAAAATCCACTGAATAAATTAATAATTATTCAATAACAATATTCAAAATTTAACTACCTGCATATTCTGGGGTAGTTAGAAAATTAAGAAGACTTTTATTTTTAGAAAAAATAGGTGCTAATTTTAAAGTATTTATTATTTAGAGAATTAAGAATAATATATATGATCATTTCTATCCTTTGCATAAAATCGAGGTAGTTTCAAATACTTAAGACATCCCAACCTCTCTGAAGTCATGCCAAAAACAAAAATAATGTTTTTATAAAAATCACCTATAACTCCCTCCATAATACTAATAGCAAAAAACAATAAATGTCAGAGTATCTTGAATATTAGTATTCATGAGAAAATTTCATTTATTCCATAAAAACAAACGAATAATTCTAACCAGTTCCTTATAGGAACTATAAAAAAATGACATTAAACAAACATTAATCTATAGAGGGCCAGCAAAACAAGCCAGCCCCGAAAATATCATCTAATTTTGGTCGACTAACAAAAAAATTTACAACCAAAATAGAATAGATAGCGAGAATCAGGCGTATCATTAATACATAATTCAGCTCCTCGCTTACAGGCAGTCTATACCTGTAGCTCTACGAGTTTTTCTTCTGGCAATGCTAACTCATCGTTCTGATTGACGCGAACATCAGCATCAAGAATATTCTGAGCAATATCTTGAGCTTCTTTTAGTGAGTGCATCTCATACGTACCACACTGATAAATATTTAATTCAGGGATCTGGCTTTGATCTTGAACTTTTAACACATCAGCCATAGCAGCTTTCCAAGCTTCAGCCACTCTCAATTCTTTCGGAGCACCGATCAAACTCATATAAAAACCAGTACGACATCCCATTGGCGAGATATCAATAATTTCAACACCATCACCATTCAAATGATTACGCATAAAACCCGCAAACAAATGCTCAAGTGTGTGAATACCTCTTTCTGGCATCACTGCTTTGTTGGGAACACAAAAGCGTAGATCAAATACCGTGATGGTATCACCATTTGGTGTTGTCATTGTTTTAGCCACCCTAACAGCAGGTGCGGCCATGCGAGTATGGTCAACTGTAAAACTATCCAATAAAGGCATTACTCTACCTCCTAAGGCATCAGATTTTTTACGAAAATTCTTTCAGATAAATGAAACCTTTTCATTTGCGGCTGGTCATAAGATATGAAGACGCGCAAAATTGTTATCATCCCTATTCTCTAAGATATTTTATTCGGCCACCATTGGTGGCCATTTTCTTTTTTAACGCCCAGTATGAAGTTTTAAGTACTCTTCAAAACTCATTTTATCTTGCTGCTCAAGGTCATGTTGGCGTGCTACAGAAGTCTCACGTTCAACCGAAAAATTTTCATCATTCAAAATTGAATAATTTTCTTCAATCAATTCGTTGTGATACTGGTTTGCTAGTTCTAATCCAAAACCCGCTATCCCCTGAGATTTCATCTTATCTAAGACACGCGCGGAAAACGTTAGTGATGGATCTTCAAACATGTTCACCAATTCTTTACAGACTGATTGATATTGAGTTCCTGAACAGGTGTCCAAGACTTCTGCTACTCGCTCTAAATCCCTGAATAATTCCTGTCCCACAGTCTTAAGCGGCTGTTGTTCAATCTCATAACCAAGACCAATAGATAATCCAGGCTTGCGTCCTTCTAAAATAACTTTATTCCAGTTTCCACGGCAACATTCAAGCTCCTCACTTCCCATTTCAGGGGCTTCAGCCAGAACACACCATATCAAGAATAAGTCAAGAAAACGAATTTGAGTTTCATCAACCCCAATGGGAGAAAAAGGGTTAATATCCAAAGAACGCACCTCAATATACTCTATGCCCCCTCTCAACAAGGCATCTGAAGGCGATTCCCCTTCTTTCGTGACTCGTTTTGGACGTATCGGTGCATACAACTCATTTTCAATTTGAAGGACATTAGTGTTGAGCTGTAGGTATTTATCTTCTTTTTTAATACTTATTGCGGCAAAATCTTCCGATGGTTTGTGAATGGCTTTTTTAAGTCCTTCTACATATGTATGGAGATGATTAAAAGTAATATTCAGATCACTTTGCGATTTATTGGTATATCCTAAATCACTCATCCTCAAAGAAGTCGCGTAAGGCAGATAACAAGTCCCTTTTTCTGTTTCCTCAAAAGACAGTGTTGAATTTCGTCCGCATAAGAACGAAGGACAAATTGCAGGTGATGCACCAAATAAATAAGGAATTACCCATCCAAAGCGGTAATAATTGCGAATCAAACGGAAATAGCCATCTGAAATCTGTTCTTTTCCCGTTTCGGTGTCTTTAATACCTAACCATGCCTGCCAGAAACTCATTGGTAGAGAAAAGTTATAATGCACCCCAGAGATTGTTTGCATCAACGCGCCATAACGGTTCTTTAATCCTTCACGATACAGGGTCTTAAAGCGGCCCACGTTGGACGTACCATATTGAGCAAGAGTGATATTCTCTTCTTCATCAATAAAACAAGGCATGCTTAAAGGCCACATTTTTTCATTATCCAGATGCCGAGCTGTATAAGTATGCAAATCTTTAAGGAAAGAAATGGTTCTATCTATGTTGCTATCAACAGGGGTAATAAACTCCAATAGAGATTCAGCAAAATCAGTTGTAATCCATTTATGCGTTAAAGAAGCACCAAGTGATTTTGGATGCTCTGTCTTAGCTAAATGACCGTCTGGAGTAACACGCAATGTTTCACGTTCAATGCCACGGCAAATACCATTTAATACGGTAGGGTTTGCCTCTAACCATGACAATGCTTTTGATACGTCCGGGATCAATTTGTCCTCCCGTGGAGTTTAAAAAGATTATTACTAAAAGTTTACTTTATATGAAAGAAGCCAAGTTGTCGCTGATTACATAGAGGTAGCAACACACTACCGATTAAATTGCAAACAAAAATAATAAAGCAAATATTATGTTTAAGCGGGAATAAAAAAGAAAAACCCCTGCCTTAATAAGGCAGGGGTTTAAGATGGTGCATCCAGGAGGATTCGAACCTCCGACCGCTCGGTTCGTAGCCGAGTACTCTATCCAGCTGAGCTATGGATGCGTTGTCGATTTTCTATTTCTGGTTATCGTCTGATTTCCAGAATTTAAACATTATGACGTAATCACAGTGTTGAATATGGTGCATCCAGGAGGATTCGAACCTCCGACCGCTCGGTTCGTAGCCGAGTACTCTATCCAGCTGAGCTATGGATGCGTTGTCGATTTTTTTATTTCTGGCTATCGACCGATTTCCAGAGTTCAAACATTATGACGTAATCACAGTGTTGAATATGGTGCATCCAGGAGGATTCGAACCTCCGACCGCTCGGTTCGTAGCCGAGTACTCTATCCAGCTGAGCTATGGATGCATTATTTAAATGGCGGTGAGGGAGGGATTCGAACCCTCGATGCAGCTCTTAACCACATACTCCCTTAGCAGGGGAGCGCCTTCAGCCTCTCGGCCACCTCACCTTTTTCTTTAAGGTCGTAAACTATATATTCACGCTTTAAAACTTGCAGCTTAGAAGTTTTTACTTCTTAGCTTTCAGAACCTTTACCTCTGAAACTTACTCAGAAGCTTTTCTTCAAGCTCTTCGTCGCTGCGATGGCGCACATATTACTTTCCCTGTCTGATAAGTCAAACAATTTTTCGAAACTTTTTTTCTTTTGCGCACTTAACACGCAAAATGTTTGGTTTAGCATCTAAAGGGCTGTTTTATCAACAGTGAAATCATCTAAAAACCATAAAGTTTACGAAAATGATTATTCAACATAATGGCCTCATGAACGATGCCTTTTCAACAGATAGAAAATAAAAAGACGTGAGAGAATAGAATCAAGGTATCAAAAAGAGATAAACGCAATAGATTTACAGAACAGGGAAGTAAAAAAGAAAGAGAAAACAGAAAGAAAAAAGCAGAGTAGCGCCCAAGTATTAAAAAAGCATGGACGCCATTCTTGAATTAAAAAGTTGTAGGCTGAGATTTCTCTGCCTGAATCCGTTGATAAATTTCTTCACGGTGAACAGAAACTTCCTTGGGCGCATTTACACCAATGCGAACTTGGTTGCCTTTAACTCCCAGTACTGTGACTGTTACCTCATCGCCTATCATGAGTGTTTCACCAACTCGACGAGTCAGAATAAGCATTCTTTGCTCCTTGAAAATTTAAAAGAGTCGGGTCTCTAGGTTTCCCCGCTATTATCCATCAAACACCGTGAAAACGTAAAGCAATGATATCTACTTAAAGTATAAGTAGTTTTGAACACATTCCTATATCTATAGGATAGCTAAAATATAAGTATGTGCCCAACATTTCAACAATTTCACAACAAAAAACATTCGGCACCATAAAAAAGCTTTCATGGTGCCGCAGCTTCACGGCAATACCAACTATAACCGCAATGTTACCCACTCTTCTACACTAGCTAATGCGGAAGGAAGAGCTGCTACATCAGTCCCGCCAGCCTGAGCCAGATCAGGGCGCCCTCCTCCTTTACCTCCAACTTGTTGGGCAACAAAAGAGATTAAATCTCCTGCTTTTATTCTAGCAGTCAAATCCTTCGTTATACCAACAATTAGGCTGACTTTATCACCAGTCACTGTAGAAAGCACAATAATTGCTGATCCCAATTGATTTTTTAGATCATCAACCATCGTTCTGAGCACTTTCGGCTCTATATCACCTAACTGTGTTACCAGTAGACGAACACCTTGGATTTCCTTGGTTTGACTCGCCAAAGAGGAGCTTTCCTGAGCTGCTTGCTGAGATTTCAACTGTTGCAACTCTTTTTCCAATTGCTTCGTTCTGTCCAATGTCGTTTTCACTTTCTCATTCAGGCTACTGATATCACCTTTCACCAGATGAGCAATGTCTTGCAGTAAATCAGCCTGCTGATAGATAGAGTTTAACGCTGTTTGCCCCGTAATGGCTTCAATACGACGAATTCCTGCTGCTGTACCTGATTCACTGGATATACGGAACAGCCCAATATCACCTGTACGACTCGCATGAGTACCACCGCATAGTTCGGTAGAAAAGCCTCCCATGCTGAGTACACGCACCTTTTCGTCATACTTCTCGCCAAACAGTGCCATGGCACCATTGGCTTTTGCTGCTTCCAGCTCCATCAATTCTGTAACAATTGGTGAATTTTTGCGAATCTCTTCATTCACCAAGTTTTCGACTTGACGGATCTGTTCTGGCTTCATGGCTTCAAAGTGAGAGAAGTCAAAGCGCAGGTACTTATCATTTACCAAAGAACCTTTCTGGGCAACGTGTTCTCCCAAAATTTGACGTAATGCCGAATGTAACAGATGAGTCGCCGAGTGATTCAAACGGATCGCATCTCTACGTACCACATCAATTTCAGCATTAATTGTATAATTAACGCTCAAGTTACCGCTTGTCAATTTGCCAATGTGTCCAATTGCCTGAGCATATTTTTGTGTATCGAGGACTTCAAATACACCATTGTCATTCAACAATTTTCCAGTATCACCAACCTGTCCACCAGATTCAGCATAAAAAGCGGTTTTATCAAGGATAACAATCGCTTCTTCACCAGCATGAATTTGCTCAACAGCTTGACCATTGCGGAAAATAGCGATAACTGCAGCTTGCTGTGAATTATGTTCATAGCCACAGAAATCACTGCGCCCATCAACTTTAATCAATTCATTGTAATCTGTGCCAAAGCCACTGGATTCACGAGCGCGGCGACGCTGGTTTTCCATCGCTGCATCAAAACCTGCTTCATCAACTTTGATATTACGTTCGCGACAAACATCCGCAGTTAAGTCAATAGGGAAGCCATAAGTATCATACAAACGGAAAGCGGTTTCACCATCAAGAATAGCACCCGATAATTTGGCCAATTCTTCATCCAGAAGTTGCAAGCCACGTTCCAAAGTACGAGCAAACTGTTCTTCTTCTGTTTTCAATACCTGCTCAACCAAGGCTTGCTGCTGTTTCAGCTCTTCACCAGCCGCGCCCATGATTTTGATCAGTGGAGCAACCAATTTATAGAAGAAGACATCTTTCGCTCCCAGCATATTACCATGGCGAACAGCACGGCGAATGATACGACGAAGTACGTATCCACGGTTTTCATTGGATGGAATAACACCATCACAAATCAAGAATGCACATGCACGGATATGATCCGCAATAACACGCAAAGATTTATTGTTAAGATCCGTTGCTCCTGTTACTTCTGCAACTGAAGCAATCAGATTTTGGAATAAGTCAATTTCATAGTTTGAGTTAACGTGTTGCAAAACTGCGGTGATACGTTCCAAACCCATGCCAGTATCAACAGAGGGTTTTGGCAATGGTTCCATCGTGCCATCAGCATGGCGATTGAATTGCATGAAAACGGTGTTCCAAATTTCAATATATCGATCACCATCTTCTTCTGGGCTGCCTGGAGGACCTCCCCAAATATGCTCACCGTGGTCGTAAAAAATTTCCGTACAAGGACCACATGGCCCAGTATCTCCCATTTGCCAGAAATTATCTGACGCATATGGAGCACCTTTGTTATCGCCTATACGAATAATTTTTTCTGCCGGAACGCCAACTTCTTTATGCCAAATGTCATAAGCTTCATCGTCGGTCTCATAGACAGTAACCCACAGTTTTTCTTTTGGCAGATTAAACCACTCTTCGCTGGTCAGCAACTCCCATGCGTATTTAATTGCATCTTGTTTAAAATAATCGCCGAAACTGAAGTTACCCAGCATTTCAAAGAAAGTGTGGTGACGGGCCGTATAGCCCACATTTTCTAAATCGTTATGCTTACCGCCAGCACGAACACAGCGCTGAGCCGTTGTTGCTCTAGAATAAGGTCTATTATCCAATCCAAGAAAGACATCTTTGAACTGGTTCATCCCTGCATTGGTGAACAACAATGTTGGATCATTGGTTGGCACCAACGAACTACTTGGTACTATCTGGTGCCCTTTAGTATGAAAAAAGTCAAGAAACGCTTGACGGATCTCAGCGGTGCTTTTGCTCATAATTGTCCCGAAATCAAGCTGAAAATACAGATTTATGAATGGTTGAGGTGGTATATTGCATCACCATTTCAACTCACGAATAAATTAAAATAGGGTTAAGATAGAGTGTCTTCCATAAGAAGTAAAATCCCATATAAATCCATTCGCTTTTCAGCATTGTAATTCGTCTGGGGATTTTCTGAAAGTCTGTTCATTACACCTGTTTCGATACGCTTATTTCAAGGATGTTTATTTCTCTCATAAAAACAAAAAACCACACCCGATATGAATGTGGTCTTTAAAAGCCTATTTGGCTCTGTATTGCAACTAAATATGGAAATTGAATGAAAAGTAATTAAAACTCTTCGTTATTCACTTCTTCGCCGTTGTCTTCAAAGTCTGCCACGTAATCCGCAGCGGCGCTATTAAAGCCGCCTGTCTTGTTCAACAACAAGTCACGTAGTTTCTTATCCAGCTCAGATGCAATTTCTGGATGCTCTTTCAGGTAGGTAGTGGCATTGGCTTTACCTTGCCCAATTTTATCGCCATTGTAGCTATACCATGCACCTGCTTTTTCCACCATTTTGTGTTTAACACCCAGATCGATCAGTTCACCAAAAGTGTTAATGCCTTCACCATAAAGAATTTGGAATTCGGCCTGCTTAAATGGTGCAGCAACCTTATTCTTGACTACTTTCACACGTGTTTCACTACCAACAACTTCATCGCCATTTTTCACCGAGCCAGTACGACGAATATCCAAACGGACAGATGCGTAGAATTTCAGCGCATTACCACCAGTGGTCGTTTCAGGGTTACCAAACATCACGCCAATTTTCATACGAATCTGGTTGATGAAGATCAGCAGGGTGTTCGAGTTTTTCAAATTCCCCGCCAGCTTACGCATAGCTTGACTCATCATACGTGCAGCCAGCCCCATGTGAGAGTCGCCGATTTCGCCTTCAATTTCTGCTTTTGGTGTTAATGCTGCAACAGAGTCAACAATAATCACATCAACAGCACCAGAACGTGATAAAGCATCACAGATTTCCAGTGCTTGTTCACCAGTATCAGGCTGAGAACACAACAGATTATCAATATCTACGCCCAGTTTTTTCGCATAAACCGGATCAAGGGCATGTTCGGCATCAATAAAAGCACAAGTTCTGCCTTCGCGCTGAGCAGCAGCAATTACTTGCAATGTCAGTGTTGTCTTACCGGAAGATTCTGGCCCATATATTTCAACAATACGGCCCATTGGCAAACCACCTGCACCCAATGCAATATCCAGTGACAGGGAACCGGTAGAGATCGTTTCAACATCCATTGAGCGGTTTTCACCCAAACGCATGATGGAACCTTTACCAAATTGTTTCTCAATTTGGCCCAGCGCTGCTGCTAGTGCTTTCTGTTTGTTTTCATCGTTAGCCATGTTTACTCCTTCGCAAGCAATGAAGGGGCTGCCCCACTGCTGATAAACTGTTTCTGATACCAAGTGCTGTATGATTATACTGTATAATCATACAGCATCAAGCTAATTTTTTATGATTTCTTCCAACAAGGTTTTTAAAGAAAAAATGACGGCTTGTAGACGCACGATATCGCGATCACCTGAAAAATGCTGGCGATATGTCACCGTCTGTATGTCTTCATCAACATGAAAGGCAAATCCAAACCAAACTGTACCAGTTGGTTTTTCTTCACTTCCACCATCCGGCCCAGCAATGCCACTGACAGCAACAGACACATCAGCTTTAGCGGCTATTAATGCCCCTGCGGCCATTTCTTTTACAACCTGTTCACTTACCGCACCGAATCGTGCCAATGATTCTGGTGAAACACCCAGCATTTCATGTTTAGCATCATTACTGTAAGTCACGAAACTACGATTAAAATAGGCCGAACTTCCCGCAATATCTGTGATCACTTTAGCTATCCAGCCTCCTGTACATGATTCTGCACAAGTCACGGATAATTTTCTCTGTTTTAATCTCTTTCCGAGTTCAATACTAAGCTGATTCAGGATTTTTTCATCCATAACAGGCCTTCAATTCTATAAGAAATTAATTTTTCCGAAGCAGATCCCAAATCCATAGCCCCCCAATTGCCAAAGAAAGCAAAATACCAAAACTAATGCCGACAGCAACAACCGGCGCTTCCAACATCACGGAAATTGAATACAGCCCCAGCATTACCAGCATGGCACTGTTTTCGCCAAGATTTTGCACAGCAACGGCTTTACCTGCTCCCATCGCATGCTTTCCATGCTCTTGCAGCAATGCATTTAATGGAACGACAAAAAGCCCACCAAACACCCCGAGGACAATCAGAATTAAGTAGGAAAATACTATTGATTGCTGAGTAGCAAAAAGAATGACCATGAATCCAATTAAGATCCCCGCTGGCATACAGCGACGAACAGTTTTCAATGTAATAAACCGCGCAGCCAAACCTGCTCCCACAATGATACCAATAGCAACTACAGCATTCATCAATGTTGGGGTCGTATTGCTATCAATCCCCAGAACAACAGGAACCCATGCAACCAACAGGAAGCGCAGCGTGATACCGGCTCCCCAAAATAAACTCGTGCCCACCAGTGAAAATCGTGTTTCCTGATTACGCCAGAGTGAAACACAAACCGCTATGAAATCCACCAGCATTTTTTTGGGATTCCAACCCCTACCTTCACGAGCTGCCGCCAGACGAGGTATATAGAAATTGGACACGACTGCGGCACTATACAACAAGGCACAAAGCCCCAATGCCGATACCAAACTCACATCAGAAAGGAAACCACCAGCGACTGAACCAATCAGGATAGCTGCAATGGTCGAAGCTTCCATCATGCCATTGGCTTTTACCAACCGCCCACCATCAGTCAATTCTCCCAAGATCCCATATTTAGCGGGAGAATAGGCAGCAGCCCCAATTCCCACTAAGGTATATCCTAGGAAAGGATTCATATCGATACAAATGCTGATGGCTCCAAGCAATTTGACACCATTAGAAAAGAGCATGACACGCCCTTTTGAAAAACGATCAGCGATTTGCCCCACAAAAGGGGCAAGTGCAATATAAGTCAGGACAAAAACAATTTGCAGGACTGGCCAGCTCCATTCGGGATAAGACTCCGCCTTCAATTGAGCTAAAATGGTAAAGAACAGCGCATTGTCAGCAAAAGCAGAGAGAAATTGCGACACCAATACTGCTTTCATTCCTCGATTTAACAGCGGTTGTGTCTCCATAGTGCCATTCATTTCCCTACTCCTGTTCAGCCATTTTTCTCAATGCGACAAAATCCGGTTTGCCACTGCCAAGCAAAGGAAGTTGCTTCACATAACGAATATTTCGTGGAACCGACAACTCAGGCATTCCCATTTCGCGAGCCACTCCCAGCATTGCATTTCTATTTAGATTTGCATCTGTTGTGAATAATACCAGCGCTTCACCTTTGCTTTGATCACTCTTGGCTGTAGCCGCATGCAGCGCATCATTAGAAACGCGAAAAGCTATTTGTTCCACCGCTTCGAGAGAAACCATTTCTCCCGCAAGTTTGGCAAATCGTTTCACACGCCCTTTGATCGTACAGAAGCCCTCTTCATCAATAGAAACAATATCTCCGGTATCGTACCAGCCAATTTGATTGTTTCCTTCTGCGTCTTCCGCAGATGGCGGCTCCAGACGATTAGCTGCTTCAACCCGCAGATAGCCCTTCATGATATTCGGTCCACGTAGCTGTAAGCGGCCGCCTTCTTCAATACCCTGTACTGGCAGAAAACGAGCTTCCATACCCGGTAAGATCCGCCCAACTGTTCCTGTTTTTGCCGCCATCGGCACATTGATTGCTACTACAGGAGCACATTCCGTCACCCCGTAACCTTCTAGAATACGGATACCAAATTTATCCTGCCAAACACGTTTTGTGTTTTCTGACAATTTTTCTGCTCCGGCAACCACATAGCGCAGACGGGAAAAATCATAAGGATGAGCAAAACGAGCATAATTGCCCAAGAAAGTCGAAGTTCCGAATAACACGGTACAGTTACGGTCATAGACCAATTCAGGCACAACACGATAATGTAACGGGCTTGGATAAAGAAACACGCGGCTGCCCGTCATTAACGGAGTAAATAAACCAACTGTCAGGCCAAAGGCATGAAACAGTGGCAAAGAAGACATAAAGCGGTCCAGCGGAGTAAAATCAGCAATCGTTTTTATCTGCTCAACATTCGCCAGTAGGCTGACATGGCTGTGGACAACGCCTTTTGGTGCACCTTCTGATCCTGATGTAAACAGGATCAATGCATCATCATCCGGTTTTTGCGAGGCCAAAATAGCTTTGGAAGGGAAAATCAAATGCCACAATATCCAAAGTTTATCTTCCCGAGTGATCGTATCTTTTAAATCTTCGAGATAGACCCAATTAGCCTCTGTCACCTGTTCTGGCAGATGGATTAATTGTCCTTTTTCCAGAAATTGGCGGGATGTTACGATAGTTTTGATGGTTGCCGCCTGCATGGCATTCTTAATGCCGTTGCTTCCTGCCGTATAGTTAAGAAGGGCCGGTACTCGCCCTTTTAACGAAGCTCCATAGGTGGCAGCCGCCATCACAGTTGCATTCGGCAACAGCAGACCAATTCGTTCACCTTTTTGTGTAAAGCTCTCTAAAATTCTGCTGACACCCAATATTTTTTTCAATAATGAGTGATAGCTATCTTCTTTAAAGTTCACATCCTCAATGCAGGGCTTAAAGCGGCCAAAGCGTTTTTGCGCAGTAAGGTAAGCGCTAAACAATGTCTCCTTTGGACGTGTCTGCATTCTCACGTCCATCATAATGGCATGGAGGTGTTCTCCTGCTAAACGGCGGCGTGTTGTTGAATCAGGTGCATCCGGCATTGGCAGATCAACGGCAGGTAAAATCTTGATGGTGATTTTCGGGAACCAATGTAACTTCATAATTCCTTTTAACCGACCAAAAACCGTTTGTTCTGCACCATCAATTCGGATTGGGACTACTTTTGCTTCTGATTTCGCGGCAATAAAAGCGGCACCATCATAAATTTTCATGAGGGAACCGGTCACAGTGATCCTTCCTTCAGGAAAAATCACAATCGGGCGCCCTTTATCCACTTCTTTAACCAATGTTCTGACTGCCATTGGATTGGTAGGATCTAGAGGTACGACATCCGCATAGGTCTTAATAAATTTAAGAAAGCTGCAGCTCGCAATATTAGAATAGATCGCGAATACAGGCTTTATCGGCAAGAATAGCCCAATTAACAGGCCATCCAGAAATGAAATATGATTGGGAGTAATAATACATTTAGGGTGTTTTAGCTGTTTATCATCCCCTTCAACTGTAACCCTAAAGAGAACACGAACAAGTAGCCGAATAAAATTTAAGAGCATATCCATATCTCAAATATAATTAAATAAAATTAAAGTGAGTCAATAGAATGATACTATAATTTGTATAAGCAATCTGATATATAAGATTTCCCTGCTAAATAAAAAATAAACTTAAAAGTTCTTAATATATCAAATTAGCTTGTTTTGCTGGTTTAAAATATAAGATTTAACACAAGATACAATATCTTCTGTTGCAAGATTAGCATCGACAATAAAATCAGCACACTCTTGATATAATGATTCTCTTTCAACCAATACTTCTTCAATTTCTTCTATGATGGACTTTCCTGTTAGGCTAGGACGCTGTGAATTCTCTGGATTGAGTAATAGCCGTTTACCCAAAACTTCTGCGGGTGCCTGTAAATAAATCACAATGCCATTTTGTTGCATATATTGGCGATTCTCAATCGACAATACAATTCCCCCACCTGTTGAAATGACACTTTCGCTCTGGCTAACCGCTTGCAACGTTTGGCTTTCCAATTTTCTGAAATATTCCCAGCCATATTGTTGAACAAGCTCGGCAATCGTCATTTCACTAACAGTCTGAACACTCTCATCGGTGTCAATAAATTTATACGACAATGCTTCAGACAACAACTTACCTATTGTCGTCTTCCCTGCACCGCGTGCACCTACGATGAATAGAGTTTGTTTCATTTCATTGTTTTCCCGAAGAGTTTATAAAATTAAGCCTAAATATAAAGTATAGTAACTAAATATTTACACTAGTGTAAAAAGATATTTTTGATGGAACAATTTGGTGGAACAAAAAGTCACACTTACAATTAAGTGTGACTCAATATAGTTTGACAAATTCCAATTAAAGTAAAATACGGTTAACTGCGAGGTAAATAATTACCATAACCAATCCACTTATACGTTGTCAGTGCATCAAGCCCCATTGGGCCTCTGGAGTGTAATTTCTGGGTACTGACAGCCACTTCAGCTCCCAAACCAAATTGTCCCCCATCGGTAAAACGAGTACTTGCATTCACATATACTGCTGCTGAATCCACATGGCGCACAAAGTGATCAGCCTGCTGCAAAGAATCTGTCAAGATCGCATCAGAGTGGGCAGTGCCATAAGTACGAATGTGCTCAATAGCTTGCTCAATACTACTAACAACTTCCACATTCATATCCAAAGATAACCATTCATCACAGTAATCATCTTCTGTCACTTCGACGACGGTTGCCGGTCCATCTCCCAACCATGCCATTGCTGATTTACTTGCATGCAATGTCACTCCCAGCTCTTTCATTTTGATACTCAAAATGGGCAGGAAATCAGTCGCTATCTTTTCATGTACTAATAACGTTTCCAGTGAATTACAGGCACTTGGACGCTGAACTTTCGCATTAGTAATTATTTCTAATGCTTTTTCAACATTGATGGTTTCATCCACAAACGTGTGACAAACACCAATGCCACCAGTAATCACAGGAATAGTTGATTGTTCCCGGCACAATTTATGTAATCCGGCCCCACCTCGAGGGATCAACATATCGACATAGCGATCCATTTTCAGTAATTCAGCCACTAATTCACGATCTGGCTTATTAATAGCCTGAACCGCAGCAGTCGGTAAGCCACTTTGTTCCAATGCCTGTTGTATGACTTTAACCATCGCCTGATTAGTATGATGGGTTTCTTTGCCACCACGAAGTATCACAGCATTACCTGTTTTCAGGCACAAAGATGCCACATCAATAGTAACATTGGGGCGAGCTTCATAAATCACGCCAATCACCCCTAAAGGAACTCGGCGACGGCTCAATTGCAATCCACTATCCAATAATTGTCCATCAATGACTTGCCCTACAGGATCAGCCAGACGGCAGACTTGGCGTACATCATTGGCAATCGCATTCAGTCGTTCAGGCGTCAGTAATAACCGATCGAGCAGCGCTTCATTCATTCCCTGTTCACGGGCTTGCCCCATATCTTGCTGATTGGCAGCAAGGATGACTTCAATTTCTGCTTCCAACAAATCAGCAATATGATTCAACGCTTGGTTTTTCTGGTTGGTACTTAATTGTGCCAACTGCCATGATGCTGCTTTAGCTGCTTTTCCCATCTGCTCTAGCATGGTGAAATCCTTAACTCACGATCAATTATGATCTCTCAATTACGATTAATTCATTAAATTACGATCAAATCGTCACGGTGAACCGCAACAGCGCCATATTCATAACCCAATATCTGGCTAATTTGCTGTGAATGATGGCCTGCAATCAAACGTAAAGCATCACTGTTGTAACGGCACACACCATGAGCCAAATCTTTGCCCGATAAACTGCGGATGCAAATAACTTCACCTCGGGAAAAATCACCTTTAACGTTTTTGATCCCTTTTGGCAGCAACGAGCTGCCTTTTCCGGTAATCGCCGCTTCTGCACCATGATCGACGATGATTTCCCCCGCCGGAGGCGCACCAAAGATCCAACGTTTGCGGTTTTCCATTGGGCTAGTCAGTCCATGAAAACGTGTTCCAACCGGTTTTCCTTCAATAACATCAGCAATAACATCCGACCTGTTACCCGCAGCGATAATAACATCAATTCCAGCACGTCCAGCCACACCGGCGGCCTGAAGTTTTGTCGCCATCCCCCCCGTGCCTAAACCGGATACACTGTCCCCAGCCATCATTTTCAGCTCATCACTGATGTCATGTACTTCAGAGATCAATTTTGCATCAGGGTTACTGCGAGGATCTGCAGTATAAAGTCCTTCGATATCTGTCAGGAGCAATAATTTATCTGCACTGCCCAAAATCGCTGCCAGCGCAGAAAGATTATCATTGTCACCCACTTTAATCTCTGCTGTCGCAACGGCATCATTTTCATTAATAATGGGAACAATGTGATTATCAAGCAACGCCTGAAGGGTATCCCTTGCATTCAGGAAGCGCTCACGGTCTTCCAAATCCGCCCGGGTCAGAAGCATTTGCCCGACATGAATACCATAAATCGAGAAAAGCTGCTCCCACAATTGAATCAGACGGCTTTGTCCAACGGCTGCCAGCAATTGTTTTGATGCAATAGTTGCCGGAAGGTCAGGGTATCCCAAATGCTCGCGTCCAGCGGCAATCGCACCAGAAGTCACAATAATAATGCGGTGACCTTTTTCATGTTGTTGAGCACATTGACGAACCAGCTCCACAATGTGGGCACGATTTAAACGACGAGAGCCACCAGTCAATACACTCGTCCCCAGTTTCACAACCAATGTTTGGCTGCCATTCATCATATTTCTGCCATTATAATTAATTTAAAAAACAAATTTGGAAAACAAATTTGAAAAAACAGTGCTCAGTTTTAACAGGAGAGAAGCGTTATGCCAACTGACATAACGCAAAATTTAAAAAAAGTAGGTTAAAAGCAGAATCATGCCATAACTTGTGTTTGAAGAGTGACGGTACTCTCTGATGGGATCAACGTAAGCTTGAGAGTATCAAAAGAATCGACCAAACGTTTGTGGAATGCCTGCAAAGTTGATTCAAGGTGCTCAAGATCGGCCTTTTTTTTGATATTCATGGCATGCCATTCACCATTTTTATCAAATAATCCTATCTGATAGTTATAAACAAAACCTTGACCTTGCTCTTCTAACTCTAACCACCACCCCCAAAATTCACGTTTTTCTGGCACCGCTTTTGCACTGACACAAACCGCTAAACAGTCAAAGAAAAAATAACCATTTTTGCACTTTAATTCACGTAAATACGGCCCTAATGCAGAAAAACTCTTCAACAACCTATTTTTAGAATAACTTGCAGATAAAGTCATACAAAGGTCTCCTTATTACAGAGCACCTTTGTATCAAATGATTAAAAAATATCAAGTAATAAATTTAGTTTTATAAAACTTTATCTTTCAACCATACACTTATTTCGTGTAATGCCTTATTGAAACCACTATAAACTGATGTAGCAGGAATAGCCCGCAATGAACCATCCATTGATGACATGGCAATTAGCTTCGAGTCTTTCCTTGGGCTAAAAATATCACCTTCCCAATACACCGAAAGCATGGGCACAGTACAACGACGCCCCAACAGCCCTTGGTTTTTTAATGAAAAGCAACTCAGTTCTGAACGTAATCTTTCTTCATCAACGTGATAAATACCCAAGCGACTGGCCAATACGTCAATATACATTGACGGAATTTTCTGCTGTAATTTTTCATCATGCAGTAATTCATGAACAATCGGGCCTATCACCGATACTGCTTTAATAAGTTTCGGTTCCAGATAGGCAAGGCGAACAGCGATATTCGCACCAAAACGAAAACCAAATACACCGATACGGGTATGATCAATCCATGGCACGCTATGCAATTGTTGCAGAATTTGTTGATGAAGTGCGCAAGTATCTTGCGTCAATGTGAATTTAGCGGAGTAACCAACGGAAGGCATATCTACCGTTAACATTGCAAATCCAAGAGGCGAAAAGTGTTCCCGGAATAACCGCCAACAATCACTCTGTACATTATCAAGGCTGGCACAAACTAATATCGTCGGACAAGGTTCCTGTATATGAGAAGGAAGGTGCAATAATCCAGTAACACTTTTGCCCTCTTCCAGCCGGAATTCCAATTTTTGCAATTTATGCCCAGAAAAATGCGCTGCGTTTTCATAGGATTTATTCGCCAGCGCAGTTGCCTGATCGGCCAATTCATCACCGCGTAAATGAGGATAAGCGGCAATACTGTATAACGTTGCGGCCTTTAACCAACATACACCGGCTTTTTCTGCATCCTCAGTCTGCAATGCTTCCTGTTGACAATACATTGCCTTCTGAGACCACTCAAATGCCCAGTTTCCTTTACGATAGCCGATCACAGTATCCAACAAATATTCAGTACTGCGCTCGGCATCCGTCACGGCAATCCGACTAAGGACGTCTTGAATTTCCAGCGGATTTACTCCCCTCCAGATCCAAGCGAGCCAATTAATCATTCGATACCAACACTCGCGGCGCTCCCCACCAAGCATACTATTACCGCCAGTGATAGACTGTAGGCGAGTATATTTCACCAGTGTAGAGGTCTCACGATGTTTAAATCGAGGCTTAAACAACGATTCTGAAAGGTTTTGTTTAGTCATAACAAAAGAAGAATCTTACTGCTTATCACAAATAGGTGGAACGAACATTACTCCCATATCCCATGGCTGTTCAATCCATGTATTTTGGGGAATATCAACGACATAATCATCTACAAGAGGACGACCGGCGGGCTTTGCAAAAATCGTTACAAAGTGGGCTTTCGGATACATTTCACGGATTGCCTGAGCAGTGCCTCCAGTGTCAACCAGATCATCAACAATGATGAAACCTTCACCGTCACCTTCCGCTTTTTTCAATATATTCAACTCGCGCTGATTATCGTGGTCATAGCTGGAAATGCAGACAGTATCAACATGGCGAATTCCTAATTCACGAGCCAGTAACGCCCCCGGCACAAGACCGCCACGGCTGACGGCAATAATACCTTTCCATTGCTCTACAGGAAGTAAACGCTGTGCCAATTGACGGGCATGTATTTGCAACATATCCCACGTTACAACATATTTTTCACTCATAAAATTTGATCCTGGAAACTAAAGAATATTTCAGAAAAGTGTTTTTTTTTGCGGAAAAAAGGTTGCGCGAGATTATAGTGATTTGAACAGACAAAAACCAGTAAAAACAAGGTAAGCCCTCATTCTCACAGCACATTGAAAGCAATAAAATGATATTCTCAGGCATAACATGGACATTAGGACAACGCAGATAACAATAAGCGCCCTAATGTGTCAAACATTACCATTTTTATCTCACCAAAATGTAGTTACAGGAGATTCGCCGTGTCCGAATTATCAACATTATCCCCTCAACTATTATGGGATATTTTTGCCCAAATCTGTTCCATTCCTCATCCTTCCTACCATGAAGAAGCGCTGGCATCCCATATCATTGAGTGGGCAAAAAGCAAAAATTTCCATGTAGAACGGGATGAAGTCGGCAATATTTTGATCAGAAAGCCCGCTTCAAAAGGTATGGAAAATCGCAAGACGGTCGTACTTCAAGCGCACCTAGATATGGTTCCGCAAAAAAATAACGATACCCAACACGATTTCACACAAGACCCTATCCGCCCTTATATTGATGGTGAGTGGGTTACGGCTGATGGTACAACTCTGGGAGCTGATAATGGTATCGGCATGGCTTCAGCGCTGGCAGTATTAGCTGACGAATCCATCAAACACGGTCCATTGGAAGTTTTACTGACCATGACCGAAGAAGCAGGTATGGATGGTGCATTCGGTCTGAAATCTGGCTGGTTGCAAGCCGATATTCTGATCAATACTGATTCAGAAGAAGAAGGCGAAATCTACATGGGTTGTGCTGGTGGTATTGATTTTGTCACAACCTTGCAACTGTCCCGCGAAACTCTGCCAGATAATTATAAGACTCTGCAACTGACTATTAAGGGATTAAAAGGTGGTCACTCTGGTGGTGATATTCATCTGGGATTAGGTAATGCCAACAAATTACTGGCCCGTTTCCTAGCCGCGCATGTCGATGAATTGGAACTGAAATTAATTCACCTGCAAGGTGGAACCCTGCGCAATGCCATTCCTCGTGAAGGTTCTACCGTGATTGCTGTTCCTGCCGATAAAGTCGAAAAATTATATCAATTGAAAGACAACTATCTGGAAACATTGAAAAACGAATATGCTGTCGTTGAAAACAATCTCACTCTCTTGTTGGATGAAACCGAAGCATCATCACAAGCACTAACAGCGGATTGTCAGACTCTTTTCGTATCCATGCTAAATAGTATGCCTAATGGCGTTATTCGCATGAGTGATGTCGCCAAAGGTGTTGTAGAAACTTCGCTGAACGTAGGCGTTGTAATAATGGATGAAGAAAAAGTTGAAGTTATTTGCCTGATTCGTTCACTGATCGAAAGCGGTAAAGTTTATGTTGTTGAAATACTGAATTCTCTGGCAACACTGTCCGGAGCAGAAACAGTAGCGAGTGGCAGCTATCCGGGCTGGCAGCCTGATGCCAATTCTCCAATCATGCATTTAGTTCGCGAGACTTATCATCAATTATTCGATAAAACTCCGAATATCATGGTGATCCACGCAGGTTTGGAATGTGGTCTATTCAAAAAACCGTATCCTGATATGGACATGGTTTCTATCGGCCCAACCATTCGAGGTGCTCATTCCCCTGATGAAAAAGTTCACATTAAAAGTGTTGGTCAATATTGGCAGTTACTCACTGCAATTCTAAAAGCTATCCCGGCTAAAGAATAAGCCTATATTGTCTCTCCCCTGCCATCTGCTTGCGGGAGAGATTTCATTTACACTTTACTTTACCACTCCAATAAGAGCTGGCGTTCCAGTTGTGGATTTTGTAATGTCACATGTAGCCCAACCAACCTGACTCCTCGCCCTTCCCTGCGTGTTTCCCAAGCTTGTTTTGCTACCTGAATCAGATCGAGTTTATCCAACACAGGATGGACGTGTTCCTGTGTCGTCAATTGAAAATCGTCAAACTTTAATTTGATACCTTGACGGGCAATACGGAGATTGGATTTTACTTTCTCCAACCGTTTTTCCAACTCAGGATAAAGTTTTTCAATCAGTTCAACGCATTCATGCCATTCATGAATATCCTGAGCCAACGTTTTTTCCACCCCAACAGATTTGCGCAAACGTTCTGGCGTAATCAGCCGCTCATCAATGCCGTGGCAGCGTTCCCAAAGTGATAAACCAAACTTACCTAAATTTTTTATTAATGCCAGCTTATCGTAATGTTGAACATCAAAGCAGGTTTCCAACCCCATGTCTGACAAACGCTTAGCCGTAACTTTTCCAACGCCGGGAATTTTGCATAATGGCAGTAACTTAACAAAAGTCTCTACCTGCTCAGGGGAGATAACATATTGCCCATTGGGTTTATTGATATCAGAGGCTATCTTGGCTAAAAACCTGACTGGCGCCACACCGGCAGAAGCCGTTAACTGCAATTCATCAAAAATTACCTGACGAATTTCTTGAGCAATCAAAGTGGCAGAACCGTGACAATAATGGCAATCCGTCACATCCAGATAGGCTTCATCCAAGGAGAGAGGCTCAATCAACTCAGTGTAACGGGAAAAAATTTGCCGGATATGTTGAGAGACTTCTTTATAAAGCGCCATTCTACCGGGAATCACTTTCAATTGAGGGCAAAGTTTTAATGCCATGGCTGTGGACATCGCACTATGTACTCCAAAACGACGGGCGAGATAATTTGCCGTACTAATTACCCCCCTTCGATCAGCACTCCCTCCTACTGCAATAGGAATATTGCAGAGTGATGGATTATTTCGCATTTCAATGGCAGCAAAAAAGCAGTCCATATCAATATGAATAATTTTTCGCATCTGATCTCCCATGCCAAAGCACTATATAAACACAAGGAACTGTATATATATACATAAATGAATTATGAAACTCTAGCTAATTTTTCAGCAAAACTTCAACGAGTTAATTTCTTGGAATACAAATATAGTTTTGTATACCCACTTAACTTGAAGATGCAGGCTTCAGGATTTGAAAATTATCATTTAATCGGCAAACAAGTTCTTTCACTTTTTCTCGGAACGTGACATTAAAAAGATGAATCGTGGGATCTGCCACAGCTTCACGTTGTTTAAAATTTTCCCGAGAAAGTGGCATGCAGATTTAGTGTTACGGCGTGGGGAGAGATAAAAATCAATTGCATAGCCCCTGCTACCCAATGCACGATACAGATAAGCCCATCAGCCATTGACGACTTTCGTGTACGTTTCGTCAATATACCATGAACAAAGGTCGGAAGGATTGCGCCAGTACCAGAGCAAACGCTTCTCTATTTCAGGTGCATAATGTTGAACCCAGCGGTAAATCATGGTGTGATCGACGTTAACGCTGCGTTCGGCCAACATTTCCTGAAGCTTACGATAGCTAATGCCATATTTGCAGTACCAGCGGACGACCCATAAAATGATGATACCAGTGAATGACGGCCTCTGAATGGGTTTATGATGTTGTTCCTCGGACAAGATGACTCAACTGAGCGTATCAACTACCGGAGCTTTACAACAGTGCCATATAACTTTAGCCATCCAACGCCTATCAATTATCTAATAAACAAATACATGCCAATGCATCGCTCATCTGATACTGTTCCATCAACGTCAATAAATCATCATTGATGCCAAGGATATGCATTTTCATGGAAAAATAAGCACTGAACATCAACTGAACGTCTTTTTCCGTCACCACCCGTTTTTCCACAACTGCGAGCGCCGATAAATTGGTGCGTAGATAGAAATAATCCATCACCAATAAACTAAAGTGCGTCAAGGCATTACGTTGCCCTTTCGCATCCCCATTAAAATTTGAAATATGCGGGAACTGGCTGTGATAAAGCAGATAAGAAAATAGATTACGTAACACACTCGGTTCCTTCATACAGGAGTCCTGTGTCAGCAAATGCCATGTCTCCCGTAACCGAGCCATATTGTTTTCCGTTCGTTTCTGCGTTTGGTTTTCATCCAATCCCAGTTGATTAAGCGTATTCACATACGTGGATAACAAGAAGTCACTGCCACGTGATAGCTCATAAATAAATTTACCGTATACGCCTAATACTGCGGTCTGAAATGCCACCGGATGCGGTAGCTTACGCCGCTTTTCTGTTAGTTCACCATTCTGTAAAGCAGCCAGTAAAAATTCGAATATCTCCTGAATTCGATCGAAATTTGCTTCTATCTCAAAATTGACTTTATTCAGAAAAATCAGCAATTGCATGGCGGCATAAAGATTATCATCAAATTGCGGTGACGACGCTTGAATGAGATTTAGACACCAAAGGTAAACAAGGTATTGAGGATCGGTCAAATCCGATTTTTTCGGTGCTTTCGTCAGGTAATGGTCTTCTTCTATCAGTTGCATCGCATCCGCTGAAAAAAGAAGTTGCCGGATAACTTCAGGACAAGATAAGGAGAGACATTTGAATGTTACATTACTGTACTCAACTTCACTACGCGGATACTCCCGACATGTATCACTCATCGCCGAAGAACCGAGCTTGCAATAAATATTGCATAGCCGCTCTTCTGTCAGAAACGGGCAGGCTTTTTGCTCATTTAAACGGATATAGGCATAGTTTCCTTTTTTCTCCGATTTCAGTACATATGCCTGTGCGATTTGTTTGATTTCGATGCTGTCGGCATGGTGATATTTTTTATATGTTTTTTTATCCACACTGATGAACCAATCCTGGCAGCAATGTGAAATACAATCAGAACCGACACACTGAAAGCGTTTAATAAACATCGGCGTGATGATTTTATGAATGAACATGATAGCGAGAGCTCGTGATGAATGTATACATCAGGGTAGCACGTAGGATTATCTCGGAATGGACGAAAAAACTGAGATTTATTGTAGTTATTACCGCATTAAATCATCTCACCCTGTAACAGTGACCAAAATTATCGTACCACAACAGTTTCAATATAGCAGTGACATAAATACATTTCATATATACCATTACCGAAATTTATCAATAAACACGGTTATTAATAAATATAAGGGTAGTAATGAAAAATAATATTTCATTTTTTTTATATCAAATATCTGATATTTTGTTCACGTCCTCTACAAGAGCATTTGGCATGTTGTTTTCATGGTGGATGATTGAAGTGCTAAATCTGGATTTTCAACTTGGATGGTTTATTTTTTCATCATGGTTTTTACAAGTATTATTTCTAGTCTTCATGAGTAACCTTGGAGACAGATTCAATAAGAAAAGTATTGTATTATGTTGCATAGTCCCAACTTCATTACTTTTTATTCTCGCTAGTGTCATAGATAAAAACCTCTATATTCCATTAGGGATCATATATATTTTCGCTTCTATCTCAGCCATACTCATCCAACCTATCGGTACAAGTATTCTTCCAGAAATCAGCAATAAAAATAAATTAGAATCTGCATTTAAATACAGAGGAATTGTCAATTCAGTTAACATTATCCTTGGCCCTGCCATTTCGGGCATTGTCATCCATTATTTAAACATTGACGGAGCTTTAATCTTTATCTCTTTAATGGCAATTTCATCAATTATTGGATTTTACTTTATAAATAATCAGCAAACAGAAAAATCATCGCAACAACATAAAAGCAATATAGGAAGTATTAAAATAATCACTAAAAATCCTACAGAAGCAAGTTTAGTTATTGTTTCTTCCTTTTTTAATTTCACTGTAGTTCCATTAGTAACCTATATTACGCCACTTATTATTATAAATGAGTTTAAGCTAAGTGCTTTACAGGTGGGGATTGCTGAAGCAATGTTTGGGATCGGGATGATGATTGGCAGTGCCATCATTATTAAATATATGAATAAGTTCTTCTGTAAAGCCCATGGTGCCTTTATTTCAGCCTTAACGATCGCTGTCTGCATAGCTGGTATATCCACAGCAACCTCATTAATTGGATTATGTAGCTATATGCTAATTAGTGGAATAGGTTTGATTATTTACAATATAAATACCACCTCAATTCGATGCCTGGCAACACCTGAGTCTCATCGTAATACAATGGAATCTAAATTCCTTGCTATTTGTATAGTCTCAATACCATTGGGGATGATATCTGCAACCTACATGATAGAAAGTTATGATATAAGAGCTTTATTACTTATTTTTTCTGCCTTAATGGGATTAATGTCATTCCTTGTCCTATTTTCACCAAAATATGTAGAAATATCAAAAATGACAGAATCTCAATTGGAGGGTTATTATGGTAAAATTTATCCTGAGGCTTATCATCCAAAAAATGGATAAAAACATTAATAATAAAGATTGAATTATAAAATCAATTCTCTATTTTAGTAAAAAAATCGCCTGTAACTTCGTATAATACAGGCGATTTTTCTTTTCATTACTTATTTTTATCCTCTGCTATCTTTTATTTATTCTCAACTGGGAAAAATCAAAGTCTGCCCCGGTGCTTCTCGGTTCAAGTGAATAAAGTTCAAATGTTTTTCATAGTGATCAAGAATATCACTAATGATTTGCTCTTTCGTATAGTCCATCAAATCATTACCTTGCGTCCCTTCCATCAGGAAAGTTTCCAGTCGGTAATAATGAGACTTGCCCGATCTCGCCCGATAGGTAAACCCGGGTACAGAATAACTCTGTGGCCAAATTTGATAGACAAAATTCTGTTCATCACCTAAATCAACAATCAGCTCTAGTGGATTCAGCCGACTATCATCTTTTGCGGGCAGCACATTAAACTGAACTTTTGCACCACGCACCACCAACTCTTTAGCGACTTCCAACATAGCTGGACGACACACCATATCCAGCATCCGTTGAGTGTTTTTCGTACCTGGAAAATGCATCATGCGGCTTAGACGCTGCTTCCAGTTCAGTGAACCATTGTCATGTACAAGCGTAGGAGAAGTATTGTGCAACGAACTGGCCTTGCGGAAATCCTCCACTCGCAAGGATTTATACAGCCCCGCCATGATAAAGAAGATCACAAAACTGAAAGGTAAACCCATTATGACCGTGGTATTTTGCAAAGCAGAAATACCATCAGTCATGAGTATACCTAATGTTAATACACCGATTGCTACAGACCAGAAGACGCGCAACCAATTCGGTGCATCATTATTAATATCACTGAGGTTAGAGGTGAAATTTCCTAGTACTAATGAACCAGAATCAGCCGATGTGACATAAAACAGCAGTCCCGTAATTGTGGCAACAGAAGCGCTGAACGTAAATGCAGGATAAAGCGCCAGCAGTCTATAAAAGCCTTGTTCTGGATGCTGCAACACTGTTTCAGCCAATTGGCGATTACCATGAATAATTTCATACAACACACTGTTACCAAATATTGATAGCCACAGCAGGGTAAAAACAAATGGAATGACTAATGTTCCCATAACAAACTGGCGAATGGTTCTACCACGGGAAATCCGCGCCAAGAACAATCCGACAAACGGCGACCAAGCCACCCACCACGCCCAGAAAAATAGTGTCCAGCTATTCATCCATTCAGTCGGGCGTTCAAATGCAAAACTGTTAAGCGTCATTCCCATGAAACGGCTGATATAATCCCCGACGTTCTGCACTAATCCATTGAGCAGGAATTCAGTATCACCCACAAACAAAAGAAACAAAACCAGACCAAAGGCCAGCAGTACATTCAATTCGGACAAAAATCGAATGCCTTTGTTTACGCCGGAAGTCACAGAGACAATTGCCATCACCACAGACAATAGTATCAAGCCCCCCTGAACCCCTAATCCTTGCGGTAATTCGAAAAGTATGTTCAGGCCATAATTTAACTGTACAACGCCAATTCCCAGAGTCGTTGCAATACCAAAAATTGTCCCTATTACTGCCGCAATATCCACCGTATGACCGATCCAGCCTTTAATGCGGTTACCAAAAATAGGATAAAGTGCCGAACGAATAGTCAAAGGCAAATTATAACGGTAACTAAAATATCCCAGAGCAATTCCCATCAAGGCGTACATAGACCAGCCCGTCAGGCCATAGTGGAACAACGTCCACACCATCGCCTGACGGGCTGCTTCAATTGTTTCTCCTTGACCTATTGGTGGTTGCATATATTGCGTCACAGGCTCCGCCACCGAGAAAAACATTAAGTCAATGCCTATCCCAGCGGCAAACAGCATCGCCGCCCAGCTAAGCAGACTGAATTCCGGCTTGGATTGTTCCGGCCCCAATTTGATTGAGCCAAAGCGGGAGGCGGCAACAAAAATAACAAACACAATGTAAAGCGTCGCAGCCAGTAAATAGTACCAACCGAAAGTTTTAGAGACCCAATTCAGTGTGTTTTTTATCCAACTACTTGTTGCATCTGTAAAAAAAATAGTGAATAGAGAAAATACGATAATCAGTCCAGCCGAGGCGAAAAAAACGACAGAGTTCAAAGTATCCTTCTGAGTGTTTTTTGGACTGTCTTGTGTGTTCATAGGCAGTTCCTGAAATTAATGAAATTAAAATGCATGAAAAGAATAATTCATATAATCATTTGAATTAAAAATAAAATTTAAGACATGTTAAATAAATTTGGCCCCTTGTTGTAAAATTATTGTAATAAAACATATTTAATTTTGATTGAACATTCAATTAAAAAAAAGTTTAATACAGACTGAATGATTGATTTTCTGAGCATAAAATCATGCCAAAAATTGGAATGCAGTCGATAAGAAAACAACAACTCATTGATGCAACGTTAATCGTTGTGAATGAAGTTGGGATGCAAGAAGCAACTATTGCACAAATAGCGCGAAAAGCGGGAGTTTCCAACGGAATCATCAGCCACTATTTCAAGGATAAAAATGGACTATTGGAAGCTACCATGCGCTATCTCTTGCATCAACTGGGAATGGCAGTAGCACGCCGATTACGCCTGCTTGACAACGCAACACCCATTCAAAGGTTGAAAGCCATTGTCGAAGGGAATTTTGATCCCAGTCAGATCAGCGGCGCGGCAATGAAAACCTGGCTGGCATTCTGGGCCAGCAGTATGCACCAACCAAACTTGTATCGGTTACAACAGGTCAATGAACGCCGTTTGTATTCCAATATCTGTGTTGAATTTAAACGTGCCATGCCAAAAGCAGAAGCACGGCTGGCTGCACAAGGCCTTGCGGCATTAATCGACGGCATTTGGCTGAGAAGTGCACTCAATAACAAGCCCTTTGACATTGAAGGGACGTTCAGAATTACCATTGATTACATCGAACAGAAACTCGGGACATCCGATATAGCTTGAGTTCTGGCTTATGGCTTATGACCTGTGGACAGGCTCTTGAGGAGAACCTATGACCCATTTTGGATTACAAAAACTTTATATCCACGGTGCATATGTTGATAGCACCAGTTTTAATAACACCAAGCTCGATAATACCAGATCTGATAGCACAATTTTTGATGCAATTAATCCAGCTACGGGAGAGGTTATTGCTCAATTTCAGTCCGCAACAGAACAAGATGTTGATCTGGCTGTCGAAAGTGCCCACAAGGGGCAAAAAATCTGGGCAGCCATGACTGCGGTGGAACGTTCCCGGATCTTGCACAAGGCAGTAAATATCTTGCGTGAACGCAATGATGAGCTTGCTGAATTGGAAACACTGGATACCGGTAAACCACTTTCTGAAACTCAGCAAGTTGATATCGTTACTGGCGCTGATGTACTGGAATATTATGCTGGTTTAATTCCAGCCCTTGAAGGCCAACAAATTCCACTACGTGAATCTTCTTTCGTGTATACACGCCGTGAACCATTGGGTGTTGTAGCAGGCATTGGCGCATGGAACTACCCTATTCAAATAGCCCTCTGGAAGTCAGCACCAGCTCTGGCTGCCGGTAATGCAATGATTTTCAAACCAAGTGAAGTCACTTCCCTCACTGCTTTGAAGTTAGCTGAAATCTATACTGAGGCAGGTCTGCCTGATGGTGTTTTCAATGTCTTGACAGGAACGGGGCATGAAGTGGGACATTATCTGGCCGTTCACCCTAAAATTGCCAAGATGTCTTTTACCGGCGGTATTGTGACAGGCAAAAAGGTCATGGCAAATGCATCAGGTTCAACCCTAAAAGAAGTCACAATGGAATTGGGTGGCAAATCGCCGCTGATCATTTTTGATGATGCAGATCTGAATCGTGCTGCTGATATTGCCATGATGGCAAATTTTTTCAGTTCAGGTCAGGTTTGCACGAACGGAACACGCGTCTTTGTACCCAAGGCACTACTCTCACAATTTGAAGCAAAAATTCTTGAGCGTGTTAAACGCATTCGAATTGGTTCACCTCTCGACCCCAACACGAATTTTGGACCTTTGGTGAGCTTCCCGCACATGGAGTCTGTATTACGCTATATCGAAAGCGGCAAAAACAGCCATGCTCGCCTGCTTTGTGGTGGTGAACGTCTGCTGGGAGGTGAATTAGCGAAAGGGGCATTTATTGCACCAACAGTATTCAGTGACTGTACCGATGATATGTTGATTGCACAGGAAGAAATCTTTGGGCCAGTGATGTCTATCCTGACTTATGAAACGGAAGATGAAGTGATTGCCCGAGCCAATAACACTCATTATGGCCTGGGGGCAGGTTTAGTGACGAAAGATCTCTCCCGCGCACATCGCGTGATCCACCAACTAGAAGCTGGGATCTGCTGGATCAATACTTGGGGAGAATCTCCAGCCGCCATGCCTGTCGGCGGGTATAAACATTCTGGTGTTGGCCGGGAAAATGGACTGATCACACTACAACATTACACTCAAACCAAATCAATACAGGTGGAACTGGGCAATTTTGAATCCCTATTTTAATCCATGTCTGAAACAGAGGAGATAACAATGGTTTTTGATTACATTATTATCGGTGCTGGTTCTGCGGGTAACGTGCTTGCAACCCGTCTGACGGAAGATCCGAATGTGACTGTTCTGCTATTGGAAGCAGGCGGGCCAGATTACCGATTCGACTTCCGTACTCAAATGCCAGCGGCGCTGGCATATCCTTTGCAGGGAACCCGTTATAACTGGGCATATGAAACCGATCCTGAACCCCATATGAATGATAGACGCATGGAATGCGGACGCGGTAAGGGGCTTGGTGGTTCTTCACTGATCAATGGCATGTGCTATATCCGTGGCAATGCGATGGATTTTGATCACTGGGCAGCACAACCGGGGTTGGAAGACTGGACTTATCTTGATTGCCTTCCCTATTTTCGCAAAGCTGAATCACGGGATATTGGCGACAATGACTATCACGGCAGTGATGGGCCAGTCAGTGTCACAACCCCCAAAGCCGGTAATAATGAACTCTTCCACGCTATGGTAGAAGCAGGCGTCCAAGCTGGTTATCCACGCACTGATGATCTGAATGGCTATCAGCAAGAAGGCTTTGGGCCAATGGATCGCACCGTTACCCCTAAAGGACGCCGCGCCAGTACAGCCCGTGGCTATCTGGATCAAGCGCGATCACGCGCCAATCTCACTATCATTACCCATGCTTTGACTGATACTCTCGAATTTGAAGGAAAGACAGCCGTCGGCGTCAATTTTCATCAAGGCAATAGCTCAGCTTTGATACAAGCAAAAGCGCGTAAGGAAGTTTTGCTCTGTGCTGGAGCAATCGCCTCGCCACAGATTTTGCAACGTTCAGGCATTGGCCCTGAAGAAGTATTGAATGAATTTGGTATTCCTGCGGTACATGTATTGTCAGGCGTTGGGCGAAACTTACAAGATCACCTTGAAATGTATTTGCAGTATGAATGCCTCAAACCCATTTCCCTCTACCCAGCATTGAAATGGTATAACCAGCCTCAAATTGGCGCTGAATGGTTATTCAAAGGAACAGGCATTGGTGCCAGCAATCAATTTGAAGCTGGTGGTTTTATTCGTACCCATGAAAAATTTGCCTGGCCAAATATTCAATTTCACTTCCTGCCTGTTGCTATTAATTACAACGGCAGCAACGCCGTCAATCAACATGGTTTCCAGGCTCATGTAGGTTCTATGCGCTCTCCAAGCCGTGGTCAGGTGAAAATTAAGTCACGGGATCCGCGTCAACATCCAAGTATCTTATTCAACTATATGTCAACAGAACAAGATTGGCAGGAATTCCGCGCTGCTATTCGCATTACACGGGAAATTATGGCACAGCCAGCGCTGACTCCATATTGTGGACGTGAAATCAGCCCGGGTATTGAAATCCAGACCGATGAACAACTGGATGCCTTTATTCGTGAACATGCCGAAACAGCATTTCACCCATCTTGCAGCTGCAAAATGGGGTCAGACGAAATGGCAGTTGTAGATGGTCAAGGGCGTATGCATGGTATTGAGAATTTACGTGTTATTGATGCTTCCATTATGCCAACAATCATTACCGGTAATTTGAATGCCACAACGATCATGATAGCCGAAAAAATTGCTGATAAAATCAGAGGAATTTCACCTCTGCCACGCAGTCAGGCAAAATATTATGTCGCCAATGATGCGTAAAATAATAAGGGTGATCATTTTCAGATCACCCTTCTGATGTAATCCATTCCACATCAATCTATTCCACATCAGCAACATGTTAGATTAAAAGGATAAATTATTTTTCCTCTTTTTTATCCTTGTCACCTTTAAAACTATCGATTAAATCATCCGTCTTTTTATCAGTTTCAGATTTTATTTCTTCCGTCTTCGACTTCATGGCATCTGAAAGCTGATCGATCTTGTCACTAGCCTGATGCTGTATATCATCCGCTTTTGATTTCATGGTATCCATCACATCACTCGCTGCTTCGGTCGCCTGATTCCGCACATCAGCTACCTTGGATTTCATTTGCTCAGCGACATCACTAGCGGAATGGGTGATTTGATTTCGCACTTCCTTGGATTTATCAATCGCACTATGGCCTTCACGCAAAACGTTTTCCTTTATCTCCTGTGATTTTTCTTTTGTACTATCAGTGATACCCGTGACTGTTTTTTCAGCATCAGTTTTCATTTGCGCTGCGTTTTCTTTAGCTTGCTGTACTGTATCTTCTGCTTTTTTAGATGCATCATCACAGCCAGCAATCAGTGCCACGATACCTGCCAAGATCAGAGAACCAAGAATCTTTTTCTTCATTGACTAACCCCTTGTACTTATGGAAATTGAACTTAAAGAGCTTGCACTTACGGAAATGAAAATCTCAACGTCAACATAGTTATCAATTGATAAGGTTTAACAAAATTAGAAAATATTTCAATAAGTTATTCTTAAAGCATCTGCAATAAATAGTGGTTCCATCAAAAAATAAAAATAATTCTCATTTTTATTTGTCCACTTTGATTTCTCAAGTGACTTATTACATTAAATAATATTTACTTGATCATATTTCAGGGAATTTATGAAAAATAATAGTCAAAAATTAGAAAAACGCCTAATCGCTACCATGATTCAGAAAATTTTAAGCGGCGCACTCTCAGGGACATTCGTATTAGGGGCGGCTTTCACCAGCCCTGTTTACGCTATCGAAAATTCAACAGAGCAAAAAGCTGAAAAGAAAAATGAGGTGATGAAATTACCTACACTTTCTATCGTTGAGAGTTTACACAATAGCACCAGCGCAGGAAGTTCAGTGCTCAAAAAAGCGGATATTGATCGGACTCAGGCAGATAACATTGCTCAATTACTCGACCAACTTCCCGGTGTTTCAATGTCAGGATCTCCGCGTCCCGGTGGACAAACCTTGAATATCTGGGGAATGGGAGACCAAGAAGATGTCAAAGTCACTCTAGATGATGCACCAAAAGGATTCGAGAAGTACCGTCAGGGTTCCATTTTTATTGAACCTGAATTAATCAAACGTGTAGACGTTGATAAAGGGCCACACAATTTGCTGAACGGCAACGGTGGATTTGGTGGTTCTGTCAAAATTGTAACGAAAGATGCTGGCGATTTGTTGCGCCCAGATGAGGATTGGGGCGGCTTGGTCAAACAAAGCTACCATACCAATGACAGACAGTGGATCAATAGTGGCGCAATATATGGCAGAGATCCCAACGGTTTTGTTGATGGCTTACTCTATGTCAGTAAACGTGATGGACACAATATCAAACGCCCTGATGGCACACGTTTTGAGTTCTCTCAAAACAACCAAACATCCTATTTATTGAAAACCAATATCTATCCCAATGACACACATACTATCAGTTTATCTGCCATGCGCTCTGAATCAGATGGCTGGCAACCTTGGGCGGCTAAACGGGATAAGATGAATATCCCCTCCGCCAGTGAAATAAAAAAATATGGTCTGGACAAGGCATGGAAAACAAAATTAGTTTTTCGTGATCAAATCGATCAAAACTATTCTGCCAAATGGAATATCGCTCCAGAAGATAATCCATGGCTAAATCTGACGATGACTTATACCTATTCGAATACTAAACAAAATGATCGTCGCCCTGAAATAGAAGGTGTTAACTTCGCATCTGCAGGAATTATGGGGCAAAGAAGTTGGATTAAATATGTTGATCAACTAGCTGATATAAATAATAAAAGTGTGTTTTTAATTGGCACAGTAGAACACGAATTATTAATGGGTGCTCGTTGGCATAAAAACCAACGCCATATTTTGATGTTTGATAAGAATAAAAAGGACGATCCAGCATTTAATTATGGCTATTATCAACCTGGTTATATGCCAGCTGGAGATCAACAAACTTACAGTTTCTATATTCAGGATTCACTAAAATTAGGTAGTGTCACCATCACACCTGGCATCCGTTATGACCATATCAACAATGTAGGTAAAGAAAATAATGCCTCGATATATAACAACAAATCGCCTGAAATAAATCATGACTATAACAGGGTAACGTACACTGGATGGACACCTCATCTGGGTATGATATGGCAAGCCAACAAAAATCTGTCACTATTTGCAGATATCAGCCGTACATGGCGTGCTCCAGTAGTTGATGAGCAATATGAAGTACAGTCAATAGGTAGTCTTCCTGGTTCCAGTCGTAATCTTGATGTTGAAAGGATGACAGGAATTCGTCTTGGCACCATTCTCAATTTCGATAATCTGATGCTTGAAGATGATAGCCTGCAAATCCGCACCACCCTATTCCGTAACCGCGGTACAGATGAAATCTTTAAAAGACGTGGAATTTATTGTAAAGCTCAGATTGAAAGTGGTTCGAGCAGCTCATGTGAAAAACCTCTGGCAAATTATCGCAATCTGTCCGGTTATACCATTGAAGGGCTGGAAATTGAGACTTTCTATGATAGCAGAACGCTATTCGGGAAATTCTCTTTCTCCACCATGCGCGGCCAGCGTGATGCTTCCATGCGCGATCCGTGGCTAGGTCGTAAAACCTGGATTGCAGAAATACCACCAACGTCTGCACATGCCATGTTGGGATTCAAGATTCCACAATGGCAAATGACAATGGGCTGGAAAGGCGATTTTATCCGTAAACAAGACCGTTCACCAAGGGATGATGATCCAATGGCTATTTCCTGGTCACTCCCTAAAAGTAGCGGTTACGCCTTGCACAGTTTATTTGCAAGCTGGCGTCCTCCTTATATGAAAGGCTTTGAAGCACGGATCACCATCGATAACCTATTCAACCGCGATTATTATCCGTACTTAGGAGAAGCGGTTTCAGGAATCGGCCGTAATTACAAATTCAGTATTTCACAACAGTTCTAACTGACATTTAGCTATTCAATCGCTAACCCTCTTAATTTTTAAGGGGGTTAGGTCTAGAATGCTGCGTTGACTTCTTCCAAATAAATACAAATAATAATCATTATCATATTTATCCTATCCCATCAGGCAATATCATCATGGCGGTGCAAAAAAGCACATTTGGGCACAATCAAATCGCCCAAAAACTCTATTCCGATTACCATCACTGGTTATGTAACTGGATCAGACAAAACAGTGCTTGTCCAAATCATGCCGAAGATCTCACCCATGAGGTTTTTATTAAATTGATGCAATCTTCAGATCTTGAGGATATCCGCCAGCCAAGAGCATTTTTAATGACGATAGCCCGTAGAACCCTTGCCAATTACTGGCGCAGGAAAAAACTAGAAGACAATTATCTGGAATATATTAGGGTAATGCCTACAATTTCATCACATTCTTCTGAAAATCAACTCGTGCTGTTAGAACGGTTAGAAAAGATAGATAAAACTCTGGATGAATTGCCGACAAAAGTTCGACAGGCATTTCTACTCACTCAGCTACAAGGCCTACGTTACAAAGAAGTTGCAAAAGATTTAGGCATCTCAATAAGTTCAGTGAAACATTACTTAAATCAAGTCCACAGAAAATGCCATCCTTTCGACATGTCTTGAACAAAATGTCTTGAACAGAATGTCTTGAACAGAATGTCTTGAATAGAATACCTTGAACAAGCATCTCTGAATAGACAACAAAAACCCGCTGTTTATCTGGCAGCGGGTTACTTTTTTCTAATCTAAAATTAGTTGGATTGTAAAACAACATCACAGAATACGATTCTTCTCCAACTGTGCTTGATGAGTAGCTTCCCTTGCCATGCGTTTTTTGCGCGCATCGCAGGGTTCAGGACAATCGCAAACTTTTTCTACGCCGATGCTTCCCAAGCCACCACAACTTCCTTGAATACTCTTGCGCTTAAAAATATAGCCCAATGCCATTCCCGCAAATGCCAACAGGAAAAAGATAAAAGCAGCAATAAAGACTTCCATAACCTTTTCCCCTCTCTTATTTCTTCTGTAAGTATGCCTTAAAAGCAGTACTATAATGTTCTTCAAAACCCTCTTTGGTTTTGACAATCATAAAGACCGGAATATTCAGCTTTTCAGCCAGTTCCATTCCTTTCTCTGGCCCCAATACATCCAAGCCTGTGGAAAAACCATCTGCACTCATGCAAGTCGGTGCTATCACAGTAATTGAAACCAAATTATGTGTTATCGGCCTGCTGGTTTTAGGGTTAATGGTGTGGGAGTAACGCACGCCATTCTGTTCAAAATAGTTTCGATAATCACCCGATGTTGCCACAGACATATTGCCCGGCTCAATGATCTCCTGAGCACTCTGTGCCATGCCACTATCCGATGGTTTTTCTATCGCTATCCGCCATGGATTGCCTTTGCCATTGTTGCCCAATGTGCGTACTTCACCGCCAATATCAACCATGTAGTTTTTGATGTGCTGAGATTTCAGATACTCAACTACCGCATCAACACCATAACCTTTAGCAATGGAAGAGAGATCAACATACAGTTCAGGGATGGATTTAATCAGATTATTACCTTCAACAGACAAGTGATTAATGCCTGTCCACGCTCGGCGAGTCTCTAACTCTTCATCCTTCGGTGCTTTGGTAATTCGCCCTTCCGGCCCAAATCCCCACAAATTCACCAATGGGCCAACAGTGACATCCAGTGCACCTTCTGTCAGCTTATTGATTCGAATAGCTTCTTTGACAACTTTCGCTGTCGCGGCAGATACCGGAAACGGTTTATTCACTTCACGGCTTTGATTAAAACGACTCAATTCAGAATTTGGCCGATAAGTGGACATCTGATCGTTCACCTCTTCCAGTAACCGATCAATCTCTTTTTGTAGGTTTTCTGGGGCAGGTGCAGACGAGTCAGCAACATATTTAACGGAGTAATACGTCCCCATTGTTTGCCCATTCAAGTTTTGCTGTTCAGGGCCACCACACGCTGCCAGTAGCACAACCGAAAACAACAATGCCCCCCAGTGGATAATTTTTTTACTCAACATAATTCACTCTTTCTGACCCATTTTGGTTCTTTCTGAATCGTCAGCGCCCACAAAAGTGGGCGCTTATCATTAAATCAGATTGTTACAAACATCAGCCGCCGAAGTCATCCAGCATGATGTTTTCATCTTCTACGCCGAGGTCTTTCAGCATCTTAATAACCGCGGCGTTCATGACTGGAGGCCCACACATATAGAATTCACAGTCTTCTGGTGCCGGATGATCTTTCAGGTAGTTCTCATACAGGACATTATGAATAAAGCCTGTGTAACCATCCCAATTATCTTCCGGCAGAGCATCTGACAATGCCACATGCCATGTGAAGTTCTCATTTTCTGCCGCCAGCTGATCGAAATCTTCGGTATAGAACATTTCACGTTTAGAACGTGCACCATACCAGAAGGTGATCTTGCGCTTGGAGCTCAAACGCTTGAGCTGGTCGAAGATATGAGAACGCATTGGCGCCATACCTGCACCACCACCGATGAAGACCATTTCTGCATCAGTATCTTTCGCAAAGAATTCACCAAATGGACCAGAAATTGTTACCTTATCACCCGCTTTCAGTGACCAAATATATGAAGACATGATACCCGGAACAACATCTGGATTTCTTGGTGGTGGCGTTGCAATACGTACATTCAGCATGATAATGCCATGCTCTTCCGGATAGTTCGCCATTGAATATGCACGAACCGTCGGTTCTTTCACTTCAGAGACATAACGGAACAGATTGAATTTATCCCAATCTTCACGGTATTCCTGTGGTACTTCATAATCCGCATAACGGGCAATGTGTGGAGGACATTCAATCTGAATGTAACCACCTGCACGGAATGGCACCACTTCCCCATCAGGAATTTTCAGCTTCAATTCTTTAATGAAAGTTGCTTTGTTATCGTTGGAGATAACTTCACACTCCCATTTCTTAACGCCGAAGATCTCCTCTGGCAGCTCGATTTTCAGGTCTTGTTTAACATTAACCTGACATGCCAATCGGCAGCCTTCTTTTGCTTCACGCTTATTGATGTGGGAAAGTTCCGTTGGCAGGATATCACCACCGCCTTCACTGATTTTCACACGGCACTGACCACAAGAGCCACCACCACCGCACGCAGAGGAAACGAAAATCCCTTGGTTGGAAAGCATATTTAACAATTTGTCACCAGCGGGAGCAGAGAAACTCTTGTCCTCATCGCCATTGACTTCAACTTTAATATCCCCGGTGTTTACTAACTTAGATTTTGCGAACAAAATCATTGCCGTCAGTACCAACACAATCAGGGTAAACATTACTACGCCTAAGATGATTATATCCATGAATTCTTCTCGCCTTTAGAGCTGCACACCGGAGAAGGACATAAAACCCAATGCCATCAAACCGGTGGTGACAAAGGTGATTCCCAATCCTTTCAGACCTGCCGGAACATCCGCATATTTCATTTTTTCACGGATCGCAGCCATCAGAACAATCGCCAACATCCAACCCATACCTGAGCCGAAACCGTATACGATGGACTCTCCGAAGTTATAGTCACGCTGTGCCATGAATGAAACGCCACCGAAAATTGCACAGTTCACTGTAATCAACGGCAGGAAAATACCCAACGCGTTGTAAAGTGCCGGAACATAACGGTCTAAGATCATTTCCAGGATCTGTACCAGTGCAGCAATTACCCCGATAAAGGTAATGAAGTTCAGGAAGCTCAAATCCACCCCATCCATCAAGGCTCCATCACGGAGTACCAGATTGTAGACAAGGTTATTGGCAGGAACGGAAATTCCCAATACAACAGTTACAGCTACACCCAGGCCAAAAGCCGTTTTAACGTTCTTTGATACCGCCAAAAACGTACACATACCGAGGAAGAAAGATAGCGCCATATTCTCGATAAAAACTGCGCGGACGAACAAACTAATATAGTGTTCCATTTTGTTTGTTACTCCTTCTCAACCTGCGCAGGTTTCAGAGTCCGCAGACCCCAAATCAGCATACCAATAATGAAGAATGCACTCGGTGCCAGAAGGAACAAGCCATTTGGTTGATACCAACCGCCATTTTTGACAGATTCCAGCACTGTAATACCGAACAATTTCCCTGAACCAAACAGTTCACGCAAGAAACCAACCAGCAACAGAATGACGCCATAGCCCAAACCATTACCGATACCATCCATGAAACTTTCAACTGGTGGTGCTTTCATGGCGTAGGCTTCAGCACGTCCCATTACAATACAGTTCGTGATGATAAGACCAACAAACACCGATAGCTGTTTGGAAATTTCGTAGGCATAAGCCTGCAAAATCTGGTCTACTACGATAACGAGTGATGCAATGATCGCCATTTGCACAATGATTCGCACACTGCCAGGAATGTAGTTACGAATCAATGAAATGAAAAAGTTAGAAAATGCTGTCACTAATGTCACAGCAATAGTCATAACCAACGCAGTTTCCAGTTTGGTGGTTACAGCCAGTGCCGAACACACCCCCAGAACCTGCAATGCAATTGGGTTATTATCAAACAGCGGCCCAATAAGGACGCGTTTTATCTCTTTACTATCAGCCATCTTTCAAGGCTCCCTCGCGTACTTTTTTCAGGAACGGGCCAAAACCGTTATCACCCAGCCAGAAATCAAACATATGCTGAACACCGTTAGAGGTCAGGGTCGCGCCGGATAGACCATCTACACCATAAGGGTTATCACCAGCACCACCACGAACAACTTTAATCGCTGGCTCACCTTGTGGGTTATAGAGCTTTTTACCCACCCACTGCTTACGCCATTGTGGGTTATCAACTTCACCACCCAAACCCGGTGTTTCACCCTGAGAGTAGTAAGTAATGCCATGAGAGGTTACGCCATCTATATCAATGGCAACGAAGGCATACATCATTGACCACAGGCCAGAACCGTACACTGGCAAAACCAGTTCAGTCGTTTTGCCTTGCTCATCCTTAACCAGATAAATTTCTGCCATATTGGCACGGCGACGAATTTTCGCCAGATCCTGCTCTGGTAATAAAGCGACACTGGTTTCGTCACTGCGCAGAGCATTATTCAGGTCGAAATTGCCGCTGCTTTTTTCCAATGTTGCCGTTTTCAAGTCAAGCAATTCAGGCTGAATACGGCTGCTATAGATTTCTTTGATTTCCGTGGCCGTCATGCCCGATTTTAACAAACCAGCCACATCCAGAATATTACGCTGTTTATCCAGCAGTTTCTGTTCCTGCTGCTGTGCTTTCAAACCTACGGCTGACCCAGCAACCACAATTGAACATACAAGGCACAGTACAAAAACAACGAGAAACGTCCTGCCGACACTGTCATTATTTTTTGGTTTATCATTAGCCACGGGCTTTTCTCCGCTTAATATTGGCCTGTACGACCAGATAATCGAACAGTGGCGCGAACAGGTTAGCGAACAGAATCGCCAACATCATTCCTTCTGGATACGCTGGGTTTACAACTCTGATCAAAATACACATAACACCGATCAGAATACCGTATGCCCATTTACCTTTATCCGTAAACGCTGCGGATACAGGGTCAGTAGCCATAAAGATCATACCGAAAGCGAAGCCTCCCAGAACCATATGCCAGTACCATGGCATAGCAAACATTGGGTTAGTGCTGGAGCCAATCGCATTAAACAGGTAAGACATTGCAATCATACCGATCATCACACCAGCAACGATGCGCCATGAAGCGATACGAGCAAACAGAATGATGGCACCACCGATAAAAATCATCAGAGTGGAGACTTCACCAATTGAACCGGGAATGTTACCAATGAAAGCATCCATCCAAGTGATTGGCTGCCCAGTAATGGTATTCATCAAACCGTGGCTACCCGCAGTTGCCCATTGAGACAAAGGCGTTGCACCAGAGAAACCGTCAGCCGCAGTCCAGACCAAATCGCCAGAAATCTGGGCGGGATAAGCAAAGAACAGAAAAGCGCGACCAGCCAAGGCTGGGTTAAGGAAGTTACGACCAGTACCACCAAAGATTTCTTTCGCAACCACTACGCCGAAAGTAATCCCCAAAGCAGCCTGCCACAATGGCAGTGTTGGTGGAACAATCAGTGCAAACAAAATGGAGCTGACAAAGAAGCCTTCGTTGATTTCGTGTTTACGGATAATGGCAAACAAAACTTCCCAGAAACCACCAACGACAAAAACAACCGCATAAATTGGCAGGAAGTAAGTCGCTCCTAACAGCATTTTACTGCACCACCCTGCATCTGGTGTCAATGACGCACCAAGATACTGAGCAAGTACATAATGCCAATCAGAAGACAAAATCTGCTGTAAGGCATCTCCATTATATAAATTAGTCAGGGCTGGTATTGCCTGATTCCCGACGTTATACATTCCCCAAAACATCGCAGGGAAAACAGATAGCCACACCAAGATCATCATGCGTTTGAGATCAATGGCATCACGAACATGGGCACGCCCTTTTGTCACTATACCCGGCGTGTAGAAAACGGTGCTTACTGCCTCATAGAGAGGATAATATTTTTCCAGTTTGCCGCCGGCCTCAAAGTGATGCTCTACTTTTTCAAATAAATTTTTCAGGCCCATGAGTTACCCTTCCAGCTCAATCTTAGTCAGCACGTCACGCAGTACTGGACCGTACTCATATTTGCCGGGGCAAACATAGGTACACAATGCCAAATCTTCTTCATCCAACTCCAGACAACCCAGCGCCTGAGCACTATCAGTATCGCCTGCAAGCAAGTCACGCAATAGGTGCGTTGCCATGATATCCAGTGGCATTACACGCTCATAGTTGCCAATTGGCACCATGGAACGTTCCCCACCATTTGTCGTGGTTGAGAAAGCAAAACGTTTCTTTTTCAGGAAATGGCCAATTGTGGTGCGGGTAATAGAAAACTTATTAATACCCGGAGCGATCCAACCGAATAGCTCTTTTTCCCGACCTTCTGCAAGGACGGAAACTAATGTATGGAAGCGGCCAAGATAATGGCGAGCATCATCTGATTTTGTCCCACACAGTACGGAACCAGAAATAATACGGTTGTCACCTTCTTTCAACTGATTTTGCGTCAATTCCAGCAAATCAGCACCCAGCTTGGTACGTACCAGCCGTGGAGATTTAACCTGCGGCCCAGCCAGAGATACTATGCGATCAGTATAAAGTTCACCTGTGGTAAACAGTTTACCGATGGCAATGACATCCTGATACCCCAGATGCCATACCATTTTCTGAGCACTGACAGGTTCAATGAAATGAATATGAGTACCAACCAAACCGGCTGGATGTGGGCCAGCAAACTGGTTATATATGATTTGAGCGTTATTTCCTGCTGTTGGAATATTTCCAGCGCCATGGCAGACGTGGATTTTCTCATCTGTCAATTTTGACAGAACATTCAGGCCATCAACAAAAGCCTCTTCCTGAGTAGCAATAACGACTAAAGGATCAGCAGCCAGTGGCTGAGTATCCATCGCCGTAACAAAGATTGCCTTTGGTGTGGAACCGGGAACAGGAGAATGACTGAAAGGACGTGTACGCAATGCTGTCCACAGCCCTGATGCAAGCAGATTTTTCTCTACCTGTTCACGGCTCAGGCCAGCAAGTTCAGCACGTTCGTAGCGATCAAACGTAACTTTCTCATCACCATTCACTTCAATAACGACAGATTGCAGGACACGGCGCTCACCACGCCCAATGGTTACAATTTTACCGCTTGCAGGACTAGTGAAAATAACCCCTGGGTTCTTTTTGTCTTCAAAAAGAATTTGCCCTTTTTTAACATGCTCACCTTCCTTAACCAGCATAGAAGGACGCATTCCAACATATTCTTCGCCCAATAAAGCGACATGGCGAATTGTTGGACCGTCTTCTATAACTTGGGCAGGCTCTCCTGCTATCGGGAGGTTGAGTCCTTTTTTAATTTTTATCATAAGATTTGCACAAGTTTATCAGTTAAATCATATACTACAGATTACCCTAGGGTATTTCCTTGGGGTAATGCAGCGACTTCAGTAATAAAAAAACACCTTGAGCGATATATGTCTCAAGTTATTCACTCCGATAATCGTTACAATTTTCTCTTAATTTTAGCCAGCGGCAATTCTAACATCTCCCCCACTGACTGTCTGATTAATCAAGTGACATGGCTCAAGCAAATAAGAATAATTTCTCTGCTGAACTGTTAACTACTCGAGAAAGACGAATTATTGCCTCACTTTTCTCTACAGCAGGGCGATTTTTAACCGAAAAGTAACTTCACAAGAACAGGATATCACTGCTATCTTTTATTCATTATTTCACTAAAAAATTGCCATCCCAATCCTGATATTTCACCTATCTGTCCGGTTATGTTATGAAAAAAATAGTATTTTGCCTTTCATTGAGTCTATTACTATTACATGTGCCCTTTTTTGTCGTGGCCCACTTTTCCGTGACACGATTTCCCGTAACGCAATCCTCAATCACACACTCTTCTCTATCACAATCTGCTACTACACGACCTACTACTCAACCTGTTACTACACCAGAGGTTTTTTCATGGCCCAAACTGCCAACCAGGAAACCGCTATTGAAAAGAATGGGTGCCAAGATTTTCATTCAAATATTCAAAGAAGAAAAACTTCTTGAGCTTTATACGAAAGACAACACAGACCATTATCAATTGACTCAAAGCTATCCTATTTGTAATTACTCTGGAGGACTTGGCCCAAAGACACTGAAAGGTGATTTTAAAAGCCCTGAAGGGTTTTACCATGCCAGCCTCAAACAATTAAAGCCAAATAGCCACTATTATCGAGCCATTAATCTGGGCTTTCCCAATGAATTTGATAAATTCAAAGGATATTCCGGCAGGGATTTAATGATTCATGGTGCATGTAAATCTATTGGCTGTTATGCCATGACCAATCGTTATATGGATGAGATATATCAGTACGCGGAAAGTGCATTTCATTATGGGCAGCATGAAATCAAAATCAATATTTATCCTTTCAGAATGACTCCGCAAAATATGAAGCGACATCAAAATAATGACAATTACCTGTTTTGGAAACAATTACAGCCCGCCTATGAGTATTTTGTCCAAAATAGCATTCCTGCTACTGTTAGCGTAATAGGCGGGCAATATATTGTTAACGTAAACCCAAAAAATCAGCTCCCCTTATGGAACAGTGAATCAGACTATCTTCTCTCCAAGATGGAATAGCGCATAGTTACCTGATTCGATACGATGCCAAGATTCATTTCCAGTTAAAGGTTGAGTCGCAATCACTGATACTACATCCCCTGGTTGAGTATGCTGCTGAAAGTCAATTTCAACATCCTGATCAAGTAATTTGGCCCTGCCAAAAGGAGCACGACGAGTAATCCAATACAATTGGGTCGAACAGTAAGCCATGACAAACTGCCCATCCGACAACAACATATTGAAAACACCTTTTTTTCTCAGCTGATGGGCCAGAGAGGCAATAAACTTAAATACTGCCGGCCAATTGGAAGGTCGCTTGGGATATTTCAACGATAGCTGATGCAATATCCAGCAAAATGCCCATTCACTGTCTGTCTCTCCAACCGGTCGATAACTACCCGTTTTCAACTTATTGTGTCCCTTAAGTTGGCCATTATGGGCATAAGTCCAGTATTTTCCCCACAACTCACGGGTAAATGGATGGGTATTTACCAGAGAAACATTACCTCTGTTTGCCTGACGAATATGAGCCACAATCACTTCTGATTTGATCGGATAGCCCTGTACAAATTGAGCCACAGGTGAATGACAACTGGATTGATGATCTTTAAACGTTCTGTATCCCAATCCCTCATAGAAGGTAACTCCCCAGCCATCCTTATGAGGGCCGGTATGCCCACCACGCTGAATTAAGCCACTCAGACTGAAAATAATATCTGTTGGCACGTTGGCATTCATGCCAAGTAATTCACACATTGCCTACCTCTAACGCCTACTCCTACTGCCTATTCCTAATACTTATTTCTAACGAACAGCAATCAGGCTTTTACCATTTCTTTTTCAATCAATTGAATCAAGATATGAATGACTTTGATATGAATTTCCTGAATACGGTCTGCATAACCAAAATGCGGTACCCGAATTTCAACATCTGCCGTACCTGCCATTTTTCCGCCATCTTTGCCAGTTAGTGTAATAACTTTCATACCCTTGGCCCGGGCTGCTTCAACCGCTTTAATGATGTTGCCTGAGTTTCCCGAAGTCGAAATACCCAGTAATACATCACCTTTTTGACCGACGGCTTCAACATAGCGAGAAAATACATAGTCATAACCAAAATCATTGCTTACGCAGGATAAATGGCTAGGATCGGAAATCGCAATGGCCGGATATCCCGGACGGTTTTCACGATAACGGCCTGTCAATTCTTCCGCAAAATGCATGGCGTCACAATGCGAGCCACCATTACCACAGGAAAGCACTTTTCCTCCAGCCTTGAATGAATCAGCCAACAAAACAGCGGCTTTTTGAATCGCATCAATATTTGCATCATCGTTAAGGAAATTAGCCAACGTATCTGCGGCCTCGGATAACTCACTGCGGATCAGTTCTTGATACATGGAACTTATACTCCTGAAAGGTCTTCGGAATTAATAATACTAGTCAATCAGTGTAACGGATTCCCCCCCCTGAAAGAAGATATCATCACATCTCAGTAGAATTATTGCCCACAAAACTACAATGACTTTGTGAGCTAGATTGTAATTAAGATGTAAATGTATTGATAAATACATTTTCCTCATCTAAAAAAGAAGAACACCACAACAGGTCAGACCTCTGACAACTCAACCTGAGATTTACAGGAGTTTTACTATGACCGCTTTCAGCATTATTGTATTTTTAGTCTTGATTGGCGGGCTTTGTTACCGCAAAGTCAGCCTGACTCTCAGTAGCTTACTGCTTGTTGCCTATACACTAGTGATGGGCATGACGGGCCTTTGGAGCTACTGGTTGCTGTTACCATTAGCCATTGTTTTATTCCCCCTTGTCTTTACACCAATACGTATCTCTTTATTCTCTGCACCTGGTTTAAAAGCCTTCCGTAGGGTTATGCCAAGCATGTCCACAACAGAGAAAGAGGCCATTGATGCAGGAACCACATGGTGGGAAGGTGACTTATTCCGTGGTAACCCTGACTGGCAAAAACTGCATAACTACCCAAAACCGCAGTTATCCGCTGAAGAACAAGCATTTATTGATGGTCCGGTAGAAGAAGCCTGCCGCATGGCAAATGATTTCCAAATCACTCATGAATTGGCTGACTTACCTCCAGAACTTTGGACTTATCTGAAAGAAAATCGTTTCTTTGCCATGATCATCAAGAAAGAATATGGTGGCCTGGAATTTTCCGCTTACGCACAATCTCAGGTACTACAAAAACTGGCTGGCGTATCAGGTATTCTGGCAATTACTGTTGGTGTGCCTAACTCCTTGGGGCCAGGTGAATTGCTGCAACACTACGGCACCGATGAACAGAAAAAACGTTACTTGCCCGGCCTTGCCCGCGGTGAAGAAATTCCTTGCTTTGCCTTGACCAGCCCGGAAGCCGGTTCAGATGCCGGAGCCATTCCTGATACAGGTGTTGTCTGTATGGGTGAATGGCAAGGCGAACAAGTTCTTGGTATGCGCCTGAATTGGAATAAGCGTTACATTACTCTTGCTCCTATCGCTACCGTTTTGGGATTGGCATTTAAACTGTATGACCCTGATCATCTGCTGGGTGATACTGAATCTCTGGGAATTACCTGTGCTTTGATTCCAACCAATACCCCAGGGGTTGAGATTGGTCGCCGCCATTTCCCTCTGAATGTCCCATTCCAGAATGGCCCAACCCGCGGTAAAGATATTTTTGTCCCTATTGATTACATCATTGGTGGGACAAAAATGGCAGGTCAGGGGTGGCGTATGCTGGTTGAATGTCTGTCTGTTGGCCGTGGTATTACCTTGCCATCCAACGCAACAGGGGGATTAAAAAGTGCAGCTATGGCAATCGGTGCTTATTCCTATATCCGCCGTCAGTTCAAACTTCCTATCGGTAAGATGGAAGGTATTGAAGAGCCATTGGCACGTATCGCTGGTAACTCTTACCTGATGGACGCAGCCGCAACTATGATTACCAGCGGTATCATGCAGGGTGAAAAACCAGCGGTTCTGTCTGCCATCGTGAAATACCACTGTACGCATAGAGGACAGCGTTCCATCATCGATGCGATGGATATTGCTGGCGGTAAAGGCATCTGTCTTGGCCCATCCAATTTCCTTGCCCGCGGCTATCAGGGCGCTCCAATTGCCATCACCGTGGAAGGCGCGAATATCCTGACCCGTAGCATGATCATCTTTGGTCAAGGTGCAATCCGCTGCCATCCTTATGTACTGGCTGAAATAGCAGCAGCAGAAAGCAACAATGTGAAAGACTTTGACAAAGCCTTGTTTGGTCACTTGGGCCATGTTGCCAGCAACACTCTGCGCAGTCTGTGGCTTGGTATTACCAAAGGCAGAACCAGCAGTTCGCCAGCCAATGACGCTACTCGACGTTACTATCAACAGATCAATCGCTTAAGTTCCAACCTTGCTCTGCTCTCAGACGTTTCAATGGGAGTATTGGGTGGCAGTCTGAAACGCCGTGAACGCATTTCAGCTCGTCTGGGGGATATTCTGAGCCAAATCTTCCTGGCTTCCGCTACCTTGAAGCGCTATGAAGATGAAGGACGCCAGAAAGAAGATCTACCATTGGTACAATGGGCAGTAGAAGAGAGCCTGCATCAAGCTGAACAGGCCATGAATGATTTGCTGCGCAATTTCCCTAACCGTTTGGTCGCAGGTTTAATCCGTGTGATTGTTTTCCCATTGGGACGCGTGCATACCGCACCATCCGACAAATTGGATCACAAACTGGCTCAGATCTTACAAACCCCTTCCACAACCCGTAGCCGGATTGGACGTGGGCAATATCTGACACCAAGCAAACACAACCCTCACGGGTTACTGGAAGAGGCATTGCACGATATCATCGCGGCAGAACCAATCCATGCTCGCTTAAGCCGTGAAGCAGGCAAAAACCTAAGCTTCACTCGTTTGGACGAATTAGCTGAAAAAGCATTGGCAGAGCACAAAATTACTCAGGAAGAAGCAGATATCCTGAAACGTGCTGAAAACAGTCGACTGCGTTCAATCAATGTCGATGAATTTGAGCCGGATGCATTTGCTGTACCAAACTCTGCAAAAAAGCCTGAAAGTCAGCGTCAAAATAAAGCCGCTTGATGCTGACCAGAAGAACTGATTAAGTACAAATATAGGAACTAAAATACAGGAACTAAAATACGGGGTACTTTATATCCCCGTATTTTATTTTAAATGGATTCCAGCGATAACAACTCTTCAATTGTCTGGCGACGCCGAATCAGACGACTTTCTCCCCCGATAAACAAAACTTCAGGAATTAAAGGACGACTATTATAATTTGAAGACATAGATGCGCCATAAGCGCCGGTGTCATGAAAAATCAGGTAATCCCCGACTCGGACACGGGGTAGCAGACGTGGTACAAGATCTCCCCCTGCCAACTGGGTGAAAACATCACCAGACTCGCACAACGGTCCCGCGACTATAGTTTCTGATTTTTCACTATTTTCAATATGTTCATTGCTTTCACAGTCATTTATCGGCAACACAGAAATATGGTGATAACTGCCATACATCGCCGGACGCATTAAATCATTGAAACCAGCATCTACCAGCACATAATGTTGATTACCCATAGATTTAACTGCCCGTACTTCCGCCATCAAGATACCTGATTCAGCAACCAGAAAACGACCGGGTTCAATTTCCAGCTCAACGTGATGCCCCAAATGCTGCTCAATACGCTGGCGAGCCTCATGCCACAAATTATAATAATGTTCAGTATCTACTGACTCTTCACCGATTTTATAGGGAATTGATAAGCCACCACCTGCTGAAATGGCCTGAATATCCTCTCCGCACAGCATGACCTGCTCCACCATGGCATTACATACATTGGAAAGATGCTGATAATCCACACCTGAGCCAATGTGCATATGTAGCCCCACTAATTTCAGGCCATATTGATGAATTTTTTCAATTGCCAGAGGAAGATCCTGAAACCAGATCCCATGTTTGCTATTTTCACCGCCAGTATTGGTCTTTTGGCTATGCCCATGCCCGAATCCGGGATTGATGCGTAACCAAACCGGATGCCCGGACTGTCGTTCACCAATTTGTTCCAGCATATCAATAGAACCGACATTGACCGGAATATCCAGCTCAATAACACGCGACAATGTCGCCTCATCAATCACATCCGCAGTGAACACAATTTCTGATTTATCGCGTCCGGGCTTAAAACCTGCATAAAGCGCCCGCTCGATTTCGCCCAATGACACCGCATCAACTTTCACGCCCTGCTCTCTCATCAAGCGTAAAATATGGGTATTCGAACACGCTTTTTGTGCGAACCGAATGACATCAAATTGCTTCAATTTTTCAATTTGTTTGATGATGCTATCACCATCATAAAGCCACAATGGTGTTCCATATTGAATAGGTAAACGGAGTAGATTTTCAGAGGTAAAATGTTCCCCCAAACCATGAGTAAAAGTCGATATAGTCATTGAAGCGTCTCACAAAATCAGCAGATCCTTCATTATTGACAATAACAAAGCAGGAATAAAAATATCTATTTGGCTATAGTCTATTCATTTATGATATCGTTATGTCTATTTTTTATTCTCTTGAAGAAGAACTCAGTAATTAAAGAGACAAATATATGCACTCTTGCTCATGGCGACACATTGAAATTTTTCATGCTGTAATGACGACTAAAAACCTGACTGATGCAGCATTATTACTGAAAACATCCCAACCAACCGTTAGCCGTGAACTCGCACGCCTTGAACAATTACTGAAATTTAAATTGTTTGATCGCATCAAAGGACGCCTGTTTCCTACTGCGCAAGGGTTGCGGCTATTCGAAGAAGTGCAGCGCTCTTATTATGGGCTGGAAAGAATAATCAACGCGGCTGACAGTATCCGACAATTTGAACAGGCACAATTATCCATTGCCTGCTTACCAATGTTCTCCCAATCTCTGCTGCCAAAAGCCTGTCGCAGTTTTATCGAATACTATCCAGAAGCCAAACTGACTATCATTCCGCAAGAATCTCCCTTATTGGAAGAATGGCTTTCAGCACAGCGCCACGATATCGGTTTAACCGAACATTTACAGGCCCCTGCCGGTACTGAACGTGAAACGTTAATAACCTTAAATGAAGTTTGTGTCTTACCTGCCAATCACCCACTCAGTCAAAAAGCACAACTGACACCCGCAGATTTTCACAATCAAAAATTTATCAGCCTATCGCTCACAGACAGTTATAGACAGCTCATTGATACAATCTTTACTGAGCATCAGGTCAACCGCAAGATGGTGATGGAAACTCACAGCGCAGCCTCAATTTGCACCATGATTAACGAAGGAATCGGGATATCTATCGTAAACCCGCTGACTGCATTAGATTATTTGGATAATAATTCAGAAATTTACATTCGACCATTCAGCATCGACATTCCATTCACAGTAAGTTTAATCAAGCCTATACATCGGCCATCCTCAGAACCCGTGGAAGCTTTTATTACTCATTTGAAACAGCAGACCGCCCTATTTCCCGAAAAATTGGCATCAGCGTTTCAACATTAGCCTTTCAACATTAACTGCTGCCAATAAGTTGACTTAGCAAACCAACTCGCCAGAAAATCTAACAGAGCCCGTAAAGTCGCTGGCATATTCTGGCGACTGGCATAAATTCCATAGATTCCCATAGACTGAGGTTGATAATCAGGTAACAACTCAACTAATTGTCCTGACATCAAATAAGAAGACACAGAATAATAAGGTTGCATTGCGATCCCCGCCCCCTGCAAAGCAGCTTCCATTAATACAGTCGATTCATTGGCACTTAACGTACCGCTGACTGGGACAGAATAGTTCTCATGTTGTTTTTCAAATACCCATAAACTTTTGCCGAAAAAGTTATAGGTCAGACAGTTATGTGATGTTAAATCCGCAGGGTTTTGGGGAATAGATTTTCCCGCTAAATAAGACGGTGCAGCACAAACAATAGAATGGCAAGTCGATAATGGACGAGCGATCAGATTTGGTTCCAGATTATTAGTAATACGGATTGCTAAATCAATGCGTTCTTCTATCAAATTGACAACTTTATTATTCATCTGCAAATTGATAACAATTTGTGGATACATCCGCATAAATTCAGGAATAGCAACCGCCAGCGCGCTAATGCCCAACGATTGAGAACAACTCACATGCAACAATCCTTTCAAGGTTTGTGCTTGCAAAGATTGCTGTACAGGCATTCCTTCTGCCAGTTCCATTAACTTAAGACTGCGTTGATAAGCACTCTCACCCGCCGAAGTTAGGCCAATTTTACGTGTTGTACGATGCAATAAGCGAACTCCCGCCCACTTTTCCATCTCAACCAAATATCGCGATACCATCGCCCTCGACATATCCAACCGATCTGCTGCGGCGATTAAGCTGCCCTGTTCAACAATCGTAATAAATACTCGTGCTGCTGTGATTCTATCCATTTCGGCCAACCTATTCTTCGCCCTAATTAGCTCGATTTATGCAACAAATAATTGCTGATTTTGGGGTTTTTAAATCGAAATATGCAACTTATTATACATACCATTAAAGCACACAAGCATTTTGATATAGGAATTCGATTATGGCTCGCAAAACAACATTAAATATCGCTTTAGCGGCGACCCTTTCTTTGGGAATGGCATCACTGGCTCAAGCAGCTGATCTCAAGTTGGACATCTATAATCCGGGTGAAAAAGGTATCTTCCCCGTTTCTTCTGAAATTATCAGTGGTGATCATGAAGTTGTTTTGATCGATGCTCAATTTAAGAAAAACGATGCACAAGAACTGATAAAAGTGATCCAGCAAACAGGCAAAAAACTGACAACGATCTATATCAGCCAATCCGATCCGGATTTTTACTTTGGCCTTGATGTGATCACCGAAGCTTTCCCTGACGCTAAAGTCATTGCATCACCAGAGACTATCAAAGCGATCAATGAAACCAAAGACGGCAAACTGGCTTACTGGGGCGGTATTCTCGCAGATCAAGCACCAAAAAAGATCGTCTTACCAGAGCCATTGAAAGGAAACTCCTTTACTGTTGATGGTGAAAAACTGATTGTTGAAGGTTTAAATGGCCCAGCCGCAGATCGCACTTTTGTCTGGATCCCCAAACTGAAAGCCGTTGTTGGTGGTGTCACTGTTTCTGACAATATCCATGTATGGATTGCGGATACCCAGACCAAAGAATCACGCAAACACTGGGGACAAACATTGGATCGCATCAAAAGCCTGAAACCTGAAACAGTTGTTCCGGGCCATTATTTAGGGAATTCATCAATGACGTTAGATTCTGTGACTTTTACACAAAATTATCTGACTGCATTGGAAAAAGAATTACCGAAAGCAAAAGATTCCGATGCGTTGATTGCAGCTATGAAGAAACACTATCCAGACCTTGCTGATGAATCCAGCCTTGACCTAAGTGCCAAAGTATTAAAAGGCGAAATGAAGTGGCCTCAGTAAGTTAAAAATATCACGGGCGTTGCTGATAGTAACGCCCATACAAACTACACCAATTATAGAAAAATAATTAGTATCCCTTCAATTTTTAATAATTTAACACACTGAAGAAAAAATAAAACACCCACATCAAATACTGATAATATTTGTATAAAAATCCACTTTAATAATTTATATTTAACCTCACTCAAAAATCAGTTAAATAATTATTTTTCGATAAAAAAACCTATCAAATAAACATAATACTGTCTTAACTGATGTGATATTTATCTCCTTTTGAACATTTGAAATAATGAATAAACTGAGGTTGTGATCAATAGTCCATAACTCAATAAATCAGCTTGAATAAAAATCCCTATTTCCTTAAATTTGATGTCAGCGGAGAGATAAGCAAGCAGCCAAAACTAACCAGATGCTTTTAACATCTAGCACATGTGAGGCAAGCAGCTTAAAGCCAACTAGATGCTTTTAACATCTAGCGCAAGCAAGATAAACGGCCTGAAACCAACTAGACGCTTCAAACGTCTAGCCTATACAGGATGAGCTGCCTAAGCTAACTAGATGCTTTTAACATCTAGCATATGCAAGAAAGTGGCCTAAGCTAACTAGACGCTTTTAACGTCTAGCATATGCAGAATGTATATCACAAGTTTAATCCTTGCTCTCTCCGCCACTTTTTATTCCCCCTCTGTTTGCAATTAACATCAATATTATCGTTAATAAGACTGATAATAATATCGATAATGAATTTGATGGAAAAATGTAATTTAGAACAGCTATAACTATTGATAACTATACCGTCTCAAAATAGTTATCCATCCTGAATATCAACGCAATATTCTTTGCAATAATAGATAACAACAATTTTTTCATTCATCTTTCAAGTTGTTACATAGTTACTATCTGACAATACCCCAAACCAATACTATCGCGGATAAACATAAATAAGGACCAAATGCAATAAATTCAGGAAAAGTTTTTCTTTTCACTCCAATAATTATAAATACAAATAGCCCAGACAATGAAGCCATCAACATCAATATTGGGAGCATTTCCACACCCAACCATGCACCAATTGCTGCGGTTAATTTAAGATCACCATAACCTATTCCCTCCTTATTTAAACTATATCGACATAACCAATACAAAAACCACAAAAAAAGATACCCTGATATGGCGCCATATATTGCACTCTTTATCGAAACAAAATTACCATCAACATTAAATAAAAGCCCAAGCCATAATAATGGAAAAGTGATAATATCTGGCAAACAATATGTTTTTATGTCGATGATTGCCAATAACAATAAAGTGCTACAGAAAAACATAATTATTATATAATCTACGTAAATTAAAATATAAACCCATCCTTTTCATTATTTATAAATAATTAAAATCCCTTTATAAATAACATCCTTGTTACCATCTTCTTTCCCTATTTCCTGACATCAATCAGGACAAGATGGATAATAATTTTTTATTCCGGTGGTTGGCAATAGAATTTTAGCTAAAAAAACAATTACAAAATAAATATGCGAACCAGCTCGCAAGGAGATATTTTGTATTCTTTAAGCTAAGAGATAACTTGATCACGCAAACTGCGCTCATTTATCATGACGATGAATTAACTTTGTCATATGGCTGTTTATGCCATGCCGGAAGAATCCGGAAAAAAGAAGGAAAGAAGAAATATGCGAATCCCCCGCATCTATCACCCTGAACTGCTCTCAACAGGAACTGAAATCTATTTGAGTGATGATGCTGCCAATCACGTTGGTCGCGTACTTAGAATGAGTAACGGGCAAGCATTGCAACTCTTTGATGGTAGCAATCAGGTTTTTGATGCAGAACTCACTGAAACCAGTAAAAAAATGGTCAAAGTGTCTATCCTTGATGGCAAATTGTCTGATCATGAATCACCACTGAACCTGCATCTGGGACAAGTTATGTCCCGTGGCGAAAAGATGGAATTTACTATTCAAAAATCCGTTGAACTGGGCGTCAACACGATTACTCCACTACTGTCTGAACGTTGTGGTGTAAAACTGGATGCAGAAAGATTAGAAAAAAAATTACAACAATGGAAAAAGATTGTCATTTCTGCCTGTGAACAGTGTGGACGTAACCGAATCCCTGAAATCCGCCCCGTTATGCCACTTGAAACATGGTGCGCAGAAAACGATGACAGTCTAAAATTGAATCTGCATCCCCGTGCCAACCACAGCATCAATACCCTCCCACTCCCCGTGGAAAAAATACGCCTGCTGATTGGGCCTGAAGGGGGATTGTCTGCCGAAGAAATAGAAATGACAGCAGAACATCAATTTACTGATATTCTGTTAGGGCCTCGCATCCTGAGGACAGAAACTACGGCACTCACCGCAATTACCGCATTGCAAGTACGTTTCGGTGATCTGGGTTAAGGAGAAAAAATGATCAAGCTCGGTATAGTGATGGACCCTATTTCATCCATCAAAATCAAGAAAGACACTAGTTTTGCCATGCTGCTGGAAGCACAAAAACGCGGGTGGGAAATCCACTATATGGAAATGAATGATCTCTACCTGCATCAAGGAGAGGCTCGTGCCCGTACTCGTTTGCTCACAGTAGAAGAAAACCCACAACAGTGGTATCAGTTTGGTAGTGAACAAGAAATAGCCCTTGATACTTTGCAAGTTATTTTGATGCGCAAAGATCCACCTTTTGATACTGAGTACATTTATGCGACCTACATTCTGGAAAGAGCAGAAGCCAAAGGTAGCCTGATCGTTAATAAACCTCAAAGTCTACGCGACTGTAACGAAAAGCTGTTTACTGCTTGGTTCCCTGAATGGACACCCGATACGCTAGTCACCCGCAATGCTAAAAATTTACGTGAGTTCCATCAAAAACATGGCGATGTTATTTTTAAGCCATTGGATGGCATGGGAGGCGCTTCCATCTTCCGCTTGAAACAAGACGATGCCAATGTGGGAGTTATCATTGAAACCCTGACTGGGCATGGCAGCCGTTATTGTATGGCGCAAAATTTTTTGCCAGCCATTAAAGATGGAGATAAACGCGTATTAGTTGTTGATGGCGAACCTGTGCCATATTGCCTTGCCCGTATCCCGGCTCAGGGAGAAACCCGTGGTAACCTTGCCGCAGGTGGGCGCGGAGAAGCACGCCCATTGTCAGAAAGTGATTGGGCAATCGCCCGCGCCGTTGCCCCAGTACTAAAAGAGAAAGGACTCATCTTTGTTGGGCTGGATATCATTGGTGACCGTTTAACTGAAATCAACGTTACCAGCCCAACCTGTGTACGTGAAATAGAAGCAGCATTCCCAGAAATTTCCATTACTGGTATGTTGATGGACGCTATCGAAAAACGATTGGAAAAATAGATAGCATAACAGGCCAAACTTCATCCGTTTCCTGGCAACAGTTGCCATTTATAATAAGAGCCCACATACTGTGGGCCAAATCATTCTTACATTGCCAAAATAATTATCAGAAAACACAACATGAATTTACAGCATCATTTCCTTATTGCCATGCCTTCGCTCTCTGATCCTTATTTCAATCGTTCTGTGGTTTATATCTGCGAACATGATCAAAATGGGGCAATGGGATTAATTATCAATAAGCCAATCGCTCAAGTTTCTATCCAAAGTATCTTGCAAAAATTAGATATCGCCCCGGAAGATAGAGACAATACCATCAATCTCGATCTACCAGTAATAGCCGGTGGCCCATTGTCTGAAGAGCACGGCTTTATTTTGCATACGCCACAATCAGGTTTCAGTTCCAGCATCCAAATTTCTGATCACACCATGATCACAACATCCAAAGATGTGCTGGAAGCATTGGGAACACCACGCCAACCGAAAGATTTTTTAATGACCCTCGGATACTCAAATTGGGAAACAGGGCAGTTGGAAAAGGAAATTATGGAAAACAGTTGGCTTACTGTCAGTGCTGAACCTTCCATTATTTTCAATACCCCTATAGCTGATCGCTGGCGTGAGGCAGCTACTTTACTGGGAGTTAATATTTGTAATCTCGCATCGCAAGCAGGGCACGCTTGATGAAAAATCGCACAATTATTGCCTTTGATTTTGGAACTCGCAGTATTGGGGCTGCCATCGGGCAAGAAATTACAGGTACAGCCAGAGCATTATCTTCTTTCAAAGCCAATGAAGGTTCTCCCAATTGGGAACTTATTGAGAAACTACTCAAAGAGTGGCAACCCGATCTGGTTATTGTCGGCCTACCACTCAATATGGATGGCACAGAACAACTCGTCACTGCACAAGCCCGTAAATTCGCCAATCGCATACATGGGCGTTTCGGAGTACAAGTTGAATTGCACGATGAACGATTAACCACCGTGGAAGCACGCTCTCATCTGTTTGATCATGGTGGCTACAAAGCTCTGGATAAAGGCAAGGTTGATTCCGCCTCCGCTGTTATTATTCTGGAAAGCTGGTTTGAGCAGCAGTATCCCTAACAATAATTTTTGTAATAGCCATACTCATCATTAGGCATGGCTGTTACCGCAATCTATTTATCTCAAAACAATTTATCTCAAAACAATTGTCAGAACCTTTATCCTATACTTTTTACTTTTCTTACACTGCCAGCAATCCCAACGACTTGCGCTGTTGTCGGCTTTGTTCGTAAGTTTGCATACCGCAAGCAGCACCAGTCTGCATTAATGATGCTATTTGATGATTTTTACCTTCTCTTATCAAATGGCTAACAGCTTGATTGATGACCAGAACTTCATGAATAGCCACTCTGCCACCGTCTTTGGCAGGGAGTAGTTGCTGAGAAATAACCGCCTTTAAACTTCCGGCCAACTGGCTACAAATCCAGCCTTTTTCTTCTGCGGAAAAAACATCAACCAAGCGATCTATCGCCTGAATTGCACCACGGGTATGTAGCGTCGATAAAACCAAGTGCCCCGTTTCAGCCGCTGTCAGTGCCAGCCGAATAGTCTCTTTATCTCGTAATTCTCCCAGTAGGATCACATCTGGATCTTGCCGTAATACCCCTTTCAGGGCCGTTTGATAATCCGCGACATCCTTACCAATCTGCCTTTGCTGTATCAGACAATTCCGACTTTGGTGAACAAATTCTATTGGATCTTCCAGCGTGATGATATGTTTGCAAGCCTGACTATTTAAAGCATTGATCATGGCTGACAGCGTAGTGGATTTGCCGCTTCCTGTCGCTCCTGTTACTAATATCAATCCACTCATCTCCTGCAAAATAAGATGTTGGATGATGTCAGGTGCATATAGTTGTTCCAATGTCGGGCATTTATCTGCAATCAATCGCAATACCAGCGATAAATGAGATTGTTGATAGAACAAATTTGCCCTGAGCCGCTGCTTATCTGGCATTACCACCATAAAGTCGATATGACCGTGCTGCTGTAACTGCTGTTTCTGTGCATCAGATAATATTTCCTTAACCCATGCCACAAAGGTATCTGATTGAATTTCTTCCAATTGTATCTGTGGGTATAACATACCATTGATACGCAAAACCGGAACTTGCCCGACACAAAGATGCAGATCGGAAGCATTATGCTTTACACTAAGGGCCACCAATTTTTCCATATTCATTTTTTTATCTCCTGAGTCAATTATGAACAATATCGAACAAAATCTTCACGATGTCAGGAGCCGCATTAGTCTTGCAGCTCAAAAATGCGGGCGTTCTCCAGAAGAAATTACCTTGCTTGCAGTTAGTAAAACCAAACCTGTGGACGCCATCGCAGAAGCTATAGCCAATGGTCAGCGGGAATTTGGCGAGAATTACGTTCAGGAAGGAGTTGAAAAGATTCAACTCTTTAATAACCGTGACAATTTAGTGTGGCACTTTATTGGTCCATTACAATCTAATAAGAGTCGTCTGGTTGCAGAAAATTTTGATTGGTGTCATACCGTCGATAGATTGAAAATCGCACAGCGTTTAAGCGAACAACGGCCTGAAAACATGCCGCCTCTCAATATTCTGATCCAAATTAATATCAGTGGGGAAGAGAGCAAATCAGGCATTTTATTAGAAGAATTAACCGAACTGGCTGCAACTATTAATGGATTACCTAATCTGGTGTTGCGCGGATTGATGGCAATACCTGCGCCAGAAAGCAATGCTGAACACCAAATAGCCGTTTTTCGACAAATGGAGCAAGCATTTATTGAGCTGAAAACGCGATACCCTCAAGTCGACACACTGTCAATGGGTATGACAGATGATATGCAAGCCGCCATTACTTGTGGTTCTACATTGGTTCGGATTGGAACAGCAATATTCGGTGCTCGTCAGTATAGCTCTTAACGTAATTAACTGATCTAACACCTAAAACCAACTAATTATGCGAGATTGTTCAATGGAAAATCGTAAAATCACCTTTATTGGCGCCGGAAATATGGCTCATGCCATCATTGCCGGATTAGTCAAAAAAGGCTACCCTGCTGAACTCATCACGGTCTGTTCTCCAAATACAACCCGCCGTGATGTGCTGGCAAAAGAATATGGCATTAACAGTCAAAGCGATAATATTCGTTACGCGCAAGAAGCTGATGTCATTGTTCTGGCTGTTAAACCACAGATGATGGCAGAAGTTTGTGAGTCATTGCACTCACATGTCGATTTCAGTCAAAAACTCGTTCTTTCTATTGCTGCTGGTATTCCTGTTTCCCGTTTTTACGCGCTTTTGCAGGAAAATCTCAACATTATCCGCATCATGCCAAATACCCCTTCTCTTATCGGACAAGGGATCAGCGGACTGTTTGCGCCAGAACATATTGAGCAATCTGATCGCGAATTTGCTGCTTCACTAATGAGCAGTGTCGGGAAAGTTTGCTGGGTAAATAAGGAAAACGGTATCAACAATATTATCGCCGTCGCAGGCAGTGCCCCTGCTTATTTCTTCCTGTTCATGGAATCAATGCAGCAAGAAGCGGAACGTCTGGGGTTTGACAGCGAAACAGCCAGAGAACTTGTCCTGCAAGCAGCCATGGGTTCAGCTAGACTTGCTGAAACGCAAAAAGATCTTTCTTTTGCTATCCTGCGTGAGCAGGTAACATCTAAAGGCGGTACAACGGCTGAAGCACTGCGCATTTTTTATGAAGGCAAGCTGCCTGAAATTGTGTCCAATGCTATGCAAGCCGCTATCCGCCGAGCGCAGGAAATGGAAAAATTATTTTAATTTAATTGGTTTAATTCAATCAGGGCTGCTACATGCAATCTTTAAACTTCATCTTTTCTACAGTTCTAGATTTATATATTGCCGTTTTATTGCTGCGCGTCTGGATGCAGTGGGCACGTTGTGATTTCTATAATCCATTTGCCCAATTTATCGTTAAAATCACCCAACCTGTGGTGCGTCCATTACGCAGGGTCATTCCTGCCATTGGCCCCATTGATACAGCGTCTGTGGTTCTCACCTACCCGCTTATTCTTCTCAAACTCTTGTTGCCTATATGGCTTACCGCAGGACAATTTCTAATACCTTCTGGTGTTATATTCTTGTTTGGGGTGATTGAATTACTGGCTGCTGCCGGAAAGCTTGTATTCTGGTTAGTAATCGCCCGTGCGTTATTGAGCTGGATTAGTCAAGGACGCAATCCTGTTGACTATGTTCTGATTCAATTGACCGAACCACTAATGGCACCCATCCGCCGTATTATTCCTTCTATGGGTGGCCTTGATTTCTCTGCCATGATTGTCATGCTTATTCTCTATGCACTGAATGCCCTACGTTACGATGTGATGGGATGGTTGATTTCAATATTTGCAAGTTAATTAGATAAAATAGATCAATTAGATACATAGGTTAATTAAATAAATGGCAATGCAAAAAGTTGTTCTCGCCACGGGAAATGCAGGCAAGGTTCGTGAACTGGCTGATTTATTGGCTGACTTTGGCTTAGATATCGTAGCTCAAACCGACTTAGGTGTTGATTCAGCCGATGAAACGGGCCCCACTTTCATCGAAAACGCAATTATCAAAGCCCGCCATGCCGCAACAGTTACAGGTTTACCTGCGATTGCAGACGATTCAGGATTGTCTGTTGACGCATTGGGTGGCGCACCTGGCATTTATTCCGCTCGCTATGCAGGTAGTGATGCCTCTGATCAGGAGAACCTGGAAAAATTATTAGAAGCCATGCGCGATATTCCTGATGAGCAACGCCAAGCCCAATTCAACTGTGTGCTGGTCTTCTTGCGCCATGCAGAAGATCCTACTCCTTTGGTATTTCATGGTCGCTGGTCAGGCATGATTACCCGTGCATCTGCCGGAGAAGGTGGTTTTGGTTATGATCCCATTTTTTATGCTCCAGAATTTAACTGCACAGCAGCCGAATTAACTCGTGAGCAGAAACATGCCGTTTCACACCGTGGGAAAGCATTAGCAATGTTGTTGGAAGCCATGCGTAATGCTTAAGTTGCCACCTCTGAGTCTTTATATTCATATTCCGTGGTGCGTGCAAAAGTGCCCTTATTGTGATTTCAATTCACATGCCTTAAAAGGGGACGTGCCGCACCAAGAGTATGTTGATCATCTATTGGCGGATTTGCATGCTGATCTGCCAATGATTGGTGATCGTGAGGTATCAACGATTTTTATCGGTGGAGGAACCCCAAGCCTGTTAAGTGCCGAAGGTATGCAGCGATTGCTTGATGGTGTCAGAGATTCACTGCCACTCTCTCCGCAAGCAGAGATTACAATGGAAGCCAATCCGGGAACTATTGAAGCCGATCGTTTTAGCGCCTATCAGCAAGCGGGTATCAATCGAATTTCCATTGGCGTACAAAGTTTCGGTTCAGATAAACTTATCCGTTTGGGGCGCATCCACGGCCCAGAAGAGGCCAAACGAGCAGCAAAATTAGCTGACGGCCTTGGATTACGCAGCTTCAATCTGGATTTGATGCATGGGTTGCCCAACCAGACACTCAATGAAGCACTGAATGATTTGCGTCAGGCCATTGAACTATCTCCGCCACATTTGTCTTGGTATCAACTGACAATTGAACCTAATACCAGTTTCGGCTCTCGTCCTCCGGTTTTACCGGATGATGATGCATTATGGGATATTTTTTCCCAAGGTCATCAATTGCTGACAGAAGCAGGTTATCAACAATATGAAACATCGGCATATGCCAAACCGGGTTATCAATGTCAGCATAATCTCAATTACTGGCGATTCGGTGATTATTTGGGAATTGGTTGTGGCGCACATGGCAAAATTTCGTTTAAAGATGGCCGTATCCTTCGTACCGTAAAAACCAAGCATCCACGCGGTTATATGCAAGGGCGTTACTTGGATCAGCAAAATCAAGTGGATAATGAAGATCGTCCATTTGAATTTTTCATGAATCGTTTTCGCTTGCTGGAATCAATGCCACGTCAAGATTTCAGTGATTTCACCGGGTTACCGGAAAGTGCCATTCGCCCACAAATTGATGAAGCGCTGGCTAAAGGCTATGTCGCTGAAAGCGAAACACATTGGCAAATCACTAAACACGGAAAATTGTTCCTGAATTCCTTACTGGAACTGTTTCTTTGAAGAAAGAAATTAATAAAATAAACTGCACTTTTTAATTTTCAGGTGCAGTTTATTTCACATTATTTAATTCTTCCTGTCGCACGAGCGTAAGAAAATAACCCTCCGGCAGATACAATATTGGCAAGTTCACCAATTGGATCAATTTGATATTTCTCACCACTTTTCAACAGAATGACCGTCTGGTTTTCAATATCAATCTCAATATTGTCCCCTGTGACCAATTTGTCACACAAGCGTTCTTGTGCTGCAACAGGCAATACCTGCCCGGTTGATACACAATTCCGGAAGAATATACGGGCATAAGATTGAGCAAGAACCACCTTTACACCTGAAGCACCTAATGCTGCAACTGCGTGTTCACGCGAAGATCCGCAGCCAAAATTCTGCCCTGCCACAATAATCGGATATTTCGCTTTTCCCTTGCTTTCATCAATAAAAGGCAATGAGCCTTCCGGTAATCCACACATCGCCAGTGAAGCCAGTTGGGCATATCCTTCAGGAGTGGAAGGATTGACCTTGAGGTATTCGGCTGAAAGAATCTGGTCAGTATCAATATTATCGGTCAATACATAAACCTCACCCCGAATGATATTTTCCTTTAACTCACTCATAAAAACTCCTCAGGATTTGTTATTTGACCAGTAATAGCGGCGGCTGCAACAGAATAAGGTGAAGCGAGATAAATATTGGCACGTTTATGCCCCATTCGGCCGACAAAGTTACGATTGGTTGTGGATATCACTGATATCGGATCATTAACACGTCCAAAAGTATCCGGCGGGCCACCACAACAGGCAGCACAGCCTGATTCAGAAGAAAGTTTCACTCCTGCATCACTTAAAATCTGGTAGACAGAAACACCATCAATTTGGGTTGTAATCGTTTTATGAAAAACTTCTTTTGTTGCAGGTACTGCGTAAGTCGGAATGGTAACTTTATGCCCTTTGATAACACGGGCTGCCGCAACAAAATCCTCCAGCTTACCTCCTGTACAGGAACCAATATATGCCTGAGAAATGGCAACATTAGCTACTTGTTCAATAGAGACGACATTATCTGGAGAGTGGGGTTTGGCAATCTTCGGTTGCATTGTGGAAACATCAATATTTAACACGCGGCTATACTGTGCATCTTCGTCAGGGTAAACAATCTCGAAAGGGAGATTATTTCGTTCTGCCAAATAATCCAGAGTCGCCTGATTGGGAACCATAATGCCGTTCTTAGCTCCACACTCAACAACCATGTTGCAAATTGTCATGCGCTCTTCTACCGATAACTCATCAATGACATTCCCACCAAACTCTATGGCCTGATATGTCGCACCATCGACGGTTAATTCTGACAACACGGACAAAATCATGTCCTTAGCCAAAACATGAGCGGGTTTAGTGCCGGTAAAATTTACCCGAATGGTCGTTGGCACCTTGAGAGGAATTTCTCCTGTACCTAACGCATAAGCTGCATCAGTAATACCTAACCCAATGGCGAATGCACCAAACGCACCAGCAGTAACCGTATGCGAGTCAGTACCCAATAATACTTCGCCGGGGCGGGTATGTCCTCCCTCTGCGAGTCCTATGTGGCATACACCTTTATAATTGGGTGTCCCTACATCGTAAAAATATTTTATGTTCTGTTCGGCGGCAAATTCACGCATCACCCGAATGTTCTGATTAGCTTGTGAGTCAGCCGAATAGACAAAATGGTCTGGGATTAAAATAAAACGTTCGGGATCCCATATCTTTGCATCTTGCCCGAACTCCTTTTTAAATACGCTGGCTACACCCGGTGTGCAGGGATCGTGAGACATTAGAATATCCACTTTCGCCCAAACCACTTCACCCGGAGTGACTTGTTCACGCCCACTTGCTCGTGCAAGAATTTTTTGTGTAATAGTTTGGTTCATCTCACATGGCTCTCCGAAAGATTAAAATAGACTCAATAGATTGTCATCCTAACAAGATTACTACTCCTTAACGTAGGGAAATACCATCGTGCTGTTCACTGTTTCCAGTATGGAACAGTTGTTCATAAAATGGGAAATACTCACCCTATTATGCTTTAATAAATTCGGGCACTAATGAAATGGTCACCCTCACCCCAGGGCGCGAGCATACTTTGATTAATACTCACCCAAAGAAAACTCGCGCACGATAATCATCACTCCAGCCTGCTTTTTTCAGTTTATTTCGTTAGCTTGGTGCCCCACAATCACATTGTTTGACTATATTCAATACGATACGCCAGAATAACGCTAAATTTTCAATGGCTCCAGCCAAAACAATACGTGAATCATCCTCTTTAAAAACCACATCAAGGATGTCATGTTGGCTATTCTCAATGCGCCAATGCTAGCGAATGTAGTGCCCTAATGATTTATGCCGGGGAGAAAGCGAACTGACATAATAGGACGTATCTACCGTGCCTTTGCCGTTTTCTGACCGGTGTCGTTCGACCACAATAATACTGCGAATGGTCGGCCATCTTTCCGCCATATCAGGGGTAAATTGTGGCTTGAGTTGAAACACATAATATTCTTCCCGGCGACCATGCGCTTCTTGTTTCGTTTCCGTGATGATTTTTTCTTTTCCTGCCTCAAACACACGCTGAAACTGAGACTGAACGACGTCCCAGAGATGAGGTTGATTTTTCTTCACCTGAACAACAACGTGGGCTTTCTTTTCACTGATTTTTTGTAGGGTTTCACGCTGACAATGCTGCCTTTCAGATTGAGGATATCCAGCATTTGACGAACGACACTGATTTCTCCGTTTTTCGTGGCGGTGGCTTTCTGGCTCAACACTAATCCCCGTTCTGTATCATACGCGGTAACCAACTGGACCGCGTTTTTCTTTTCATTCCGGTAAGCCCGTCGCAGGACTTTTCCGTCAAAGGCGATAACCGGTTTACCGTCCCGCTCGCGCTGTTCATTGACCCAGTTCAGTCACGCTTTCAGTAAAGAATCCAGTTCGATAGCACGCAGTATTCGCGCCATCGTATGCCGACGGGGTATTCCATGGAGAAAGTTGCGGTATTCTCTCAGCCACTTAATTTTGGCCCGGCCATAAGTCTCAATATCTTGCCAGCCCTCGGCTCCCGCCATAATGGCACTGACCACAAGGAAAATAACATCAACCAGATCATACTGGCGATTGATATAAGAGCGGGTTTCTTTCACAACGGATAAATGTTCAATCAGGGTCATAAGCGAGCAAGGAAACGGAAAATAAAGCCAATTAGATCATGTCTCTCGTATTCATTCAATCGACTTTAAAAAAGTATGCTCGCACCCTGACCCTGACCCTGCCAGCGGTATATTAACAGGGTGAGGGTGACCATTTCATTAGTGTCTGGCTTTTCTTAATCAGAATATAATACTATTAAGTGATATTAAAGGACTCAATCTAGAGGAATTGGTCGAGAATGAATGATGTATATTCATAAACTAACCTCGATATTTTTACTTACTATGAAGATTTTTCGTAATGAGAAATACGATTTTAAGCAAAGAAATATTCTATAAGTTTTTCCTACTTTCGATTTCATTATAATGAGTAACAATTTTAGCCTCTTTGGCAACATAATAATTAGGAACAGAGTAAGCTATAGTAGCAAAGTCTAACTTACCTCTTTTTTTAAAATCAGCTAAAGCAATTCTGGCTACCGATTCATCAGATACTCGCCACTTAGTAAATATCCCTCGCTTTAAGTCCACTGCCTTATAATAAAATACTCCTTGCCATGGCCATGGTCCACGGAGCCCAACAATAAATTCATCCTCACCATCTCCATCAAAATCAGCACAAATAACCTGATGTCCGGGACCTTCCCCATTTTCATTTGGATCACCGTAAACATCTAGCAATATGCGTTTCCAATTCGCTAATTGAGGAGAGCAATTAGAATCTTTATAATATACTGCTACTGTATTACCATGGAAAGGTTCAATAGCTGCTACATAAGAAAAATTATCATTAGCTGTTTTACCTACATCCATATCACCACTTCCCTTAAATCCGGTCTTTTCAAACTGAGTAATTTCTCCTATACCAATTAATACTTTTTTCCATTTTTCTTCTTTATCGTCATAATAAAGCCAAGTTATTCCTTCATCAGAAGCCAATACAACAGAATCACGATCACTACTAGGAATTAATCCTGATTTTTTTTCCGCGCCATGAATCATTCTAAAATTACTATCATCAATAACTGTCATTGGCCACTCTTGAGACTCTATTATATTATCTGGTTGTGTAAATAGCACTACAGGCAATACAGCGTGAACATCTTCACTAGCAACAATAGGAAAACCAAGTACTTCTAATTTTTCTTTTTGAGTAAAATATCCAGCTCTAAGTCTATGCATACCTGTAGTACGCCCTATATAATGCCTTTTCCATCTTCCGCTATTAGCTACATCTTTTCCTGGATTTTCTATCCAATCAATCTTTCCGCCTGATGTATCAGGATCATAAATAGTCCCTATTGGACCATATAATTCATAACATACTATAATATCTGGAAAACCATTTCCTGAGATATCAGCATAATCGGCTCCAACAGGCATTTTAATTTTATCAACAATAAGTTTTTTGTCCCAATTTGGATATTGATACCAATATAATTCACCTAATGTAAGACCATAGCCAAATAAATCCATATTACCATCATTATCAATATCAGCTGCTTCTAGCCAATATCCATCTCTAAGGTGCTCAGCTACTATTTCTTTATTAAATTTAGGCTCAGAGATAAAGTTATATTTATCATGCAAGGACATTATAATCTCCTTATTAATATGATGTTAAAGGGTGATATTCCAGCGCCAACCAAATAGAATTTGTATCAGCGTAATATTGATGGTACGGATATTTATACCCATGACCACCATTACAGAATGCTCGTGAAGTTGTCGTCCCAGGAGCTATAGCTATTTCTTTATACAGTGAATTATATTTTTCATTTTTAAAACATTGCATTCGTCCAAAACCTAATATTTGAGTATGAATTTCTATAAATGAATGTTCATTATGTATTCCACAATGTGTTCCCTGTTCAGCAAACCATAAATTGACTTTAACTTCAAATTGTTGTGATACAATATCGTCAACATAATTATTCCATAGATTATTAGGGTTGAACTTAGCTATCCCCAAACTATCACTATTTGAACGTAAAAATTTTTTTTCTATAAATTTATCATTATCAGAATAATCTTTAATTAATCCATCATAAATTTTACTGTTTTTCCAATTAACATTATTTACTTTAAATATATTATCAGGTAAAAAAAAACATAAAACATCATCACTAGATGATAATTTAGTGTTATAAGTAATAATAGAACAAAATGGAGACAATAATATTCCATTTTCTTCTAAGCATATCGTTTTATCCTTAAAATTTATGACGAGAATCTTTCTTTTCTCTTTAAATAAACACTCTTTCTTTAAGATAAAACAAGGTAAAAGAACAGAGCTAAAGTCAAGGTAATGCAAGTTTTTATTTGTAATTTTCATTGTCAAACTCATAAAAATATCATTCCATTTTTATAAAAACAAAGTAAATATTGATTAGTTTAAATATAACTCTATTAATATGCTTTGATAACTTTTCAATATTATTTTTAGTTGTGTTTTTAAATAAACAACCTTACGGAGAAGACAATTAACTTTGCAATTAAAGTAAAATATAAAAACTATAATAATGCGGGAATGTTTCTTTTATATTGATGCTTATAGCAGCTACTATAAAATGGAGATACCGCTGGTCCCATTCCAAAAAAATCAGCAATTGCACCAACAATTCTTATTGTTGCATTGCCATCTCCATAATGATTTGTACTTACATTTTCTTTTATATATTGAGATAAATTATCCAATATATAATTCACATTTTTTACAATAAGTTCTTCTGAGGTTCCAACTAGTATGGCTGAGCCTGAAATAGTGGCTTCTGGTCTTTCAGTTAAATTTCTTAATACCAACGTTGGTTTGCCTATAGTGGGTCCTTCTTCCTCTGCGCCACTACTATCCGAAAGGATAATATCTGATAAATACATCAAATTACAGAAATCTAGATAATTAAGAGGTTCAATAAGAGCTATATTTTTAATTCCTGAAAGTTTATCAATAAATACACTTCTAACTGTTGGATTTTTATGCATTGGAATAACAAATTTTATATCTTTTCTCTCTGAAATTTTTTTTATTGCATTAACTATTTCAGATAGTCTCCCCCAAGACTCTCTTCTATGAGCAGAGGCCAATATTATTTTTCTATCATCATTTTTTATATTTTTTAAAATAGAATTTACAGGTATATCCTTTCTATTTCTTGCCCAATACAAAGAGTCAACTATAGTATTACCAGTGATTACTATACTACTTTCTTTTATTCCCTCTCTTATTAAATTTGCAGCATTACCCGGAGTAGGTGATAGATGCAAAGAAGCTATTTGTGCAACTAATTTCCTATTGCCTTCTTCAGGGAAAGGGGATTGTATATCTCCACTTCTTAATCCAGCTTCTACATGAATGACTGGTATTTGTAATTGAAACCCAGCTAAAGCACCTGATAATGTAGTAGCTGTATCTCCATGAACCAATATTGCATCAGGTGATAGTTTCGGCAGTATGATATTTAATTCATATAAAATCTTAGAGGTTATCTCCGGCAACCCTTGACCAGATTTCATTACATTTAATTCAATATCTACTTTAATATCAAATGCTTCTAAGGCATCTGTCAACATTTCTCTATGCTGTCCAGTTGATATGATATTAATCTCAAATCTATGATCATTCTTTAGCACATTAATTATTGGCCCATACTTTATGGCTTCAGGTCTGGTGCCAAAAATGATAGCTAATTTTTTCATATTAACCTCTGTGTTATTAAAAATAATGGTGGCGACAATCTTTATTCTAAAATAAAATTTGTTGGGATGTCAATAAAATAAATATATTCAATATTGGAGTTTTACTTTCTCTTTAAATTAATATTATTTCAATTTTAATTAACTACATGGGATTTAAGTACGTGATTTCACATAGACATCCTGTTGTTTTAGTTGATATTTTATCTTTGGCGCTTGCGGTTAAATATTGAAATTAAATAATAACAAAGTGCATTTAACCATGCATAAACCATAAACTACTCATATATTTTAAAAACGTGATTAAAATATTATAACCTACTAATAATTAGCATGGGTTTTATTATTAATGCATTATTTTCGCAGGTATAAATTATGTTTTTCATAAAAACAATTAGATAGTCCTATATTGATAATTTTGTCCATTCAACGCTTTCTTATCAATAACATTAGTATGTATTTTTTGAACTTAAGTGTGTTTATTTAACAAAAATAACCATGATAACAATATTAGGTCTCTCTCAATTATCCTCGTTGAATGTCAAATTAGTTGATACTTCGCTATTTATTGAAGGAAGAACAAAGAAACACTCGAGGATTTTCCCCTCTACTGGCTGGCAGGAATAGTAGGTGTATTTTCTTGATGGAAAGTAGTATGAATTGAAAAATTCACATACCGTTTTGCACTGGACCGGAGCATCATAATTTGGTTAATGTTTGGCTTTAAAATATAAAGATAACTAACCTGAGCTTCGCTTAAGAAGGGAACTAAAGTGCCTGAGGCACGATCAAAGTTTTTGCTAAAGAAAACAAAATCGTGGAGATCCTCAGGCATGGTTAATTTAGAAGAACTTTACTGCTGCGTCGATGATTTTTGCCAAAAATTTATCCCTCTCTGGCATCAACAACTCATTGAAAACGGATTACGTAAACGACACCGAGAAGCGTCCCTTTCTCTCAGCGAAGTCATGATGATCCTCATTTTATTCCATATGAGCCATTACCGTGATTTTAAAACTTTTTATAATAAACATGTAAAACAATATATTATCGCCGACTTTCCCGGATTAGTCAGCTATACCCGCATGCTTACCCTGAAGAAAAGGGCGCTGATTCCTTTATGCGCTTTTCTTTCGTCACGTAAGGTGGCAACCCAAGGGATCGCTTTTATTGATTCCACCAAAATTGCCGTTTGTCATAACCTTCGTATTCCCCGTCATCGGGTATTTGAGGGAATGGCACAACGAGGAAAAACAAGTACAGGCTGGTTTTATGGTTTTAAACTTCATCTGGTTATCAATGATTGCGGCGAATTGTTAGCCGTGAAACTAACCGCAGGAAACAAGGATGATCGTCAGCCAGTCAAAGCGCTGACAAAAGGATTAACAGGATGTTTGTATGGTGATAAGGGGTATTTATCCTAGGCTTTGTGTGATGAATTGGAAGCAGAAGGTGTCACGTTAATCACGAATGTCCGGAGTAACATGAAAGCCAAGGCATTATCTCTCTGGGATAGATTGATGTTAAGGCGGCGGTTTTTGATAGAAACAGTCGTCGATCAGCTCAAGAATATTTCTCAGATAGAGCATTCAAGGCATCGCAGTCAGCTCGGCTTTTTATTGGAAGTTGCTGCCGGCCTTATTGCTTATACATTCCAACCTAAAAAGCCGAGCTTGAATCTACGGGATAATGATATCGCTATTTTTAAACGAAGCTGAGGTTAACTATTAATTTTAAAAAATCATTTTATTACTTGAAATTTAAAAGAATTAAATTTCTTAAAATAAACATCCATTGATACAATTATCTTTAAAAGTTAATAAAAACAGTATAATTATTACCATACTGCTTTGCAAGAAGTTATGAGGAGCTGCCCACGGTCTTCTTACCATAGTTTCCATTAGGCGCGTACACACTATTCTTATAAAATTTATATTGGTAAATTATAACCACAAAAAAGGGGTCTTTTCTCTGGGAAGGTGTTCAAGATTATTACTTCGCTACAATGCTGTTGTGACTTACTATTAACTATCGACTCAATTAAATAACAGAGTCAATATTCAAATAATCTCACAACAGCAGCTCGATACTCGATTAGGTAATTATTGCTCTATAAAAGTGGCAGGGCGAGATCTCACATTTTTAGCATGATTATTATGGGTGATAACTATTTTTATGTTTAATAAATGCTCAAATCAGATATAAAAACCTATCAATAAAATCGTATTGAATGTGCAAAATTATCAATATTCACGCATTGATTGATTTTTATAAAAAGTGAAATCCCGCCCTGATAAAAGTGAGAGGTGAAATATTAATTTAATTATTTTTGATGGTTTTTTCAATATTTTTTTGAATGGAAATCATCCAATTTGTAAAAGCCACGCCTAAGCTTCTATGTTTCATGCCATATTCAACAAATGCTTTCATATACCCTAATTTATTACCACAATCATAACTTTTTCCATATAGAAGATAGGCTTCTACCCTCTCTTTTTTCATCAGAATATCAATTGCGTCTGTTAGCTGAATTTCGTCTCCTATACTAGGCAACGTTTTTTCTAATATAGGCCAAATTTTTTCAGACAACACATAACGGCCAACAATGGAAAGGTTAGATGGAGCTTTTTCAGGTTTGGGTTTTTCGATGACACGAGTGATGGGTTTACTATCACCTGGTTGTAATTTTTGGCCAAGACAATCAACAATTCCATAATTGGATACACACTCTATTGGTACAGGTTCTACAAGAATTTGACTGATTCCTTTATTATTGTAACGCGATATCATCTCACTCAGGTTATATGACATATTTGAACTGTATTCATCCAAAATAACATCCGGTAAAAGAACTGCGAAAGGTTCATCTCCTACCAATGGCTTAGCACATAATATAGCATGCCCCAACCCTTTCGCTATTCCTTGTCTAGTTTGCATTATTGTCACATGACTTGGACAAATGGACTGAATCTCATCTAACAACTGCCTTTTTACCCTTTTTTCAAGAATTGCCTCTAACTCAAAACTAGTATCGAAATGGTTCTCTATAGAATTTTTAGATGAATGAGTGACAAGTATAATTTCATTAATACCAGACTGAATACATTCATTGACTACATATTGAATAAGCGGTTTATCAACTAAGGGCAACATTTCTTTAGGAATAGCTTTTGTAGCAGGTAACATCCTTGTACCTAAACCTGCAACTGGAATAACTGCTTTTTTTACTTTTCTATATATTAATGACACGTTTTTTTCCTGCATTTACATTTAGATTATAAATTATTTATAGATATGTTAACCAAGTAGAAATCCAAGGCTGCCATATATAAATCAACACTAGTAAGGAATGGTAATTAAATTAACCTAATGTCAATCATCATTAATTTGAAATGGGTGACATATAACTGTTCCTTTTTGATACAATTTGTTAGGGATATAATATCGTTTTTTTGGTTTGTTTTTAAAGTATAAAGTGTATAGCAGATTCATATAATAAGTACAATGCCATTATATTCAAAGTAAATGAGTACGTACTCCCTTGAATGACTCATTAGGTGTTTTACCATCTCGCATTTTTCGGGAGCGATTATTCAATCGATTTACCACAAACATTATCTCTTGATCAGACACTTTATTAAAATCCATTCCTTTTTGAAAATATTGTTTGATAAACCCATTCGTATTTTCATTTATTCCTCTTCCCCAAGGTGAATAAGCATGGGAAAATAAACGTTGATGCCTAATCTTTGACTAATAATTTCATGATCTGCAAACTCTAAACTATTATCAAACGTTATTGTCTTAACGCTTTTTTCTAATGGGTATAAAGCTTTCTCCACCTCCTTCTCAACTTCTGATGAAGTTTTATTTTATAATGATTATAAATAACTTCTTACGTTCAATAAATGTCAATAATACTCTTTTTTATCTTTTCCAATGATCGAATCACCTTCCTAGTCACCGATACACATTTTTTATCAACAATTTCTGAACGTTAATCAATACTGACTCGATTTTTAATTTTGCCGCATCGTTCATAGTGGCCATAACGTCTACGATACGGCTTCTTAGCAATTCTAAAATGTTGCCACAAATCACTACCATCTAATTTATCTTTATAAATCAATCGATAAATGGTCTCATGATGTAAAGAAATTCCCGTTTCTCTCTTGAGGTATCCAACCACCTGTTCAGCAGGGCGGGAGCATACTTTAATTAATATTTAGCCTTAAAATGTAAATATTATTCTTTAACTCTATGGTCTCCTATAAAAGTTTAAAGAATTGTTTATTTGATTGTATTTTGCTCGATTTAAACACCGTAAAATCGCACTTTTAAAAAATAATCATCTTTAAAATATAGCTAAAATAGTGTGCTCACGCCCTGCCTGTTCAGGGCTTAAATCCTGCCAAATTAATTTCTTTATCCATTTTTTACCTCAGCGGTAATTTTCACGGCTTTATTTAAGCTAACAATTTGATATCTTTATGTTTCGATCAATTGTGTACAGATCATAGTACATTTTCCTTTGGCGAGAAAGATGCTGACTATAGCAACTGACCACCTTTCTGAAAAATTGCACTTATTAGTCGAATGCGCCTATGTTATGATATTTTTCTATCAAGTGAATTATTTATATAAATCACTCCTACTGCAGATAACGTTATTAAAGCAGCAAATATAGGAATGTAAGATAAACCAGGCCCATGATCTATAATAACTCCGGCTATCCAAGCTCCTATGGCATTTCCTAAATTAAAAGCTGCTATATTAAGACTGGAAGCAAGGCTTTGCCCAGATCCTTCAGTATTTTTTAATATCCATGTCTGTAATGGAGAAACAGTAGAAAATGCTGTTGCTCCAAGTAATGCAGTAAAAATTAAAGCTGATAATTTATAGTTTATAGCCCAAGTCATTATTGCTAATGTAATGCCTAATAAAGTAATTGTCAAAATTAAGGTAGGTAAAAGTTTCTTATCAGCTAGTCGTCCGCCAGCAATATTACCTATTACTAAGCCAACCCCAAACAGTAATAAAATAGGCGATACTACTGACACATCAAAACCACTTATTTGAGTTAGTATTGGAGCAATAAACGTGAATACGGCAAAGAAGCCAGCATAGTCTAAAGTGGTGACTAATAATCCTAAAATAACAGGTCTTCTTACCATTGATTTTAAATCAGTACGCCAATTATTTATATCAGATGGTTTACCTTCAGAAGGAACAAACGCAGCAATGATAGCTAAACAAACAATCCCCACAATTGTTATAGCCCAAAAAGTTGCTCTCCACCCTAAATGTTGCCCAAACCAAGTCCCAAAAGGAACTCCAGCTATATTCGCAATAGTAAGTCCTGTAAACATAATAGCAATAGCAGATGAACGCTTTTCAATAGGAACTAAATTGGCTGCAACTACAGAGCCAATTCCAAAAAAAGTACCGTGAGTAAAAGCGGTCAATATACGTGCTGCCATTAACAACCCATAAGTCGGAGCCAAAGCACATGCCGCATTGCCACATATAAATATTACCATAAGCACCAACAATACACGCTTGCGAGGCCAATGACTCATTAGGCTCGTTAGCAATGGTGCTCCAATAACAACACCTAATGCATATCCCGATATTAGCAATCCTGCAGCAGATATGGAAACTCCCAAATCAGCACCGACCTCAATTAATAACCCCATAATAACAAATTCAGTTACACCAATCCCAAAAGCTCCAACAGTTAACGCATATAATGCAAGTGGCATGATTATTACCTTATTGGAAAAATAATTGTCAGGAAAATCGCTTCCATCAGATGATCAAATGATTTACAGTTTAAATGAATTGATATGTAATTCCAAAAAGATAAAACAGACTATCTCTTTTTCCAAAATGGAATAATTTTATGGCTCTGAATAACCTTGATGATCTTGTGACTTTCTTAACAGTTGTGGATTCTAAAAGTTTTTCATCAGCTGCACGGATAATGAATCAAACACCTTCTAGTGTCAGCAAACAGATAGCACGGCTGGAAGCAGCCCTTAGTATAAGCTTATTCGAACGAAACACTCGAAAAATAAAAATCACCGACGAAGGAAAAACTGTAGCTAAGCATGTGCGTACAGTGTTAACAATACTGGAAAATATTTCCAATATAGATAATAAAGGAAATACCAATCTAGAAGGAAACATTAAAATAACAGCACCAGTGGCATTTGGAGAAAAATACATTACAAAAGAAATTATTTCCTTTGTAAAAAAACACCCTGATATTAATTTTAATTTACAACTTACTGATCGAATACTTGATATATACAGTAATAACTTAGACCTTGCTCTACGTTTTGGTCAATTGACAGATTCTCGATTAATTGCCACACCTCTAGCTACTAGCGAACGTATACTTGTTGCCTCACCGGAATATGTGAAAAAACACCTCATATCACACCCTAATGAACTTAAGAATCATAATTGCCTTCTATTCTCTTATCCAGGACTTCTTCAACAAACATGGTTTTTATGTACATCTGAACAACAAATTGAAATCATAGTGTCAGGTAATTTGCGTAGCGACAATAGTCAAGCTATCAAGGTATGGTGTATTGCTGGATTAGGTATAGCATTGAGAGAAAAATGGGATGTAAGCGACGAGATAGGCACAGGTAAACTGGTTAGGATTCTACCAGATTGGAAAGAAAAAGAAACAACGGTAAATATAATCAGAGCTCGTAGGGAGCCTATTCCCCGAAGGGTAAGAGCTTTTATTGACTATTTAACTAATGAATGGAAGAATTCCAAATTTTAATCATAGGCGGATTCGACTAATAAGTGCAATTTGTCAGAAAGGTGGTCAGTTGCTATAGTCAGCATCTTTCTACCATAGAAAAATACACTATGACCTATAGACGACGGTAGGGCAAACGGGTCTAATTTATACAGATGAAAATCCCAAAACCGTCGACTCTGTTTCTAAATTTGTGTAATTGCCTGTTTTTGATATGTTTAATTTATCAACTAAAACAGATGAAAAGATGGACGAGAAACAGTCACACGCTTTGGCTACTGAGCTGGCTAAAAATCTCAAAACCCCGGAATATCTCAGCCAGCTCTCCCGTTTCCTCAAAAAACTGACCGTTGAAACCGCGCTCAAAGCTGAGTTGGCCGCACATTTGGGTCATGAAAAACACCAGCCAAAGTCTGGCTCTAATACCCGTAATAGCTACTCCTCTAAAACGTTGCTGACTGAAGAAAGTGAGTTGGCTCTGCAAATTCTTCACAGGTCTGACGAACTAACTCTCTCACTCGCAAAGCGACTTCATCTGTCAGCACTTTGTATCTGTATTTCGTTACCCATACAAAATGATATTCAATCTGAAATACCGTGTGGCTGCCATATCTGTAATCCATATTGCACCTCTCGAGCAACACAGTATCGCAGCTAAAGCTGACCGACTAAAGTCGGTGGTTTTAACCTTTCATATGGAAAATAAATCAGTCTTCATTGCGTTAGGCATTAATACCGAAGGTCACAAAGAACTGCTGGGCTTGTGGCTAGCTGAAAATGAAGGGGCCAAATTCTGGCTCGGCGTGTTGACGAACCTCCATAATCGGGGGCTTAAGGATATTTTATCGCGTGTGTAGATGGGTTAAAAGGCTTTCCTTAGGCGATTAATGCGGCTTATCCGCAGACCCGGGGGCAGTTGTGTATTATCCACATGATACGCAATAACCTGCGTTATGTATCCTGAAAAGACGCCAAACCGGTTGTCAAAGATCCGAAACAGATTTATCAGACCCCGACAGAAGAAATGGCTCAACAGGCCTTAGTGGCTTTTGCTGAACAGTGGGACGAGCGTTATCCCCAAATCAGCCGACGCTGGCGAGAGAACTGGAACAATCTGTCCACGTTCTTTTTCTTTGCCTATCCAGCTGAAATCCGAAAAGTGATTTACACGACGAATGCCATCGAATCGCTAAACAGTGTCATTCGGCATGCCATTAAGAAACGTAAAATATCCCCATCTGATGATTCAGTGAAAAAAGTGATTTGGCTAGCGATTCAAGCGGCGTCTAAAAAATGGACCATGCCGATCCAAGATTAGCGCCTTGCGATGAGTCGTTTTATGATTGAATTTGGTGACCGTCTAGACGGTCACGTTTAATCGGAAGTGGCGATTACACAAAATATTAAACAAGGTCCCACCGTCAGGACTTTCATCGGATAATCATTATCCCAGCCTGTCTTCTGGCGCTTAGTCTTCACCCCCACTTTAACCGACTTCTCATTTTTCAGCAGGTTCAGTGCTATTTTATTCATTAACGCTATTTTTTAGCCGCATGACCGCTTCTCAGGCGCTGGCTATCCTCACCAAAACTGACATCCAATTGCCAGTGCAGTTTATTTTCAATATACCAATGGCTGCGGATTGCATAGGCAATAAACTCGGCGAATTTATCACGATGACTGATAATGTAGTAGCGCCTTTCATAACTCGCTGTTTTTCCTTGCTCTTCCCGCCATGACTCCCAACGTGTACCTCTGAGGATGACGCCCCTGCAACCAATTCACTTCGTTAATCAACCATAACTGACGCTGCTCTACGACCATGATCGCCGTTCGTACTTCGGTAGTGAGCAGGGGAAACGCCCGTAAAACCTGTCGTCAACTGGGTATCCAAAAACAGGTTAATATCGTCGTAAAACTCACCTTGATTTCCTTTCAAGGCCAACACATAATCGGCCTTTCCCATGACAATCTGGTTAGCTATTGGGTGTTGACAACCCATGGCGTCAATCGTGATGGTGGAACCTTCAATATCCAGCAAAGCGAGGAGTGTGGGGATCGCGGTGATCTCGTTCGATTTACCGGAGACCTTCACCTGACCTAAACAGAGTTGATTCGCCACCGCCTAGGCGCTGACCAAATGAATAGCGAGGAGCCACTGGCTTTATCGAGTGTTCCTCTCATTGTTTTGCCATCCAGCGCAATAATGTCGGCGGAGATTTTGGTTAAGTCATTCACCCATTCGATAAAAGCATGTCCGAATTCTTGGGGTTAAGCCAGTTTATCACATCTTCAAAGGTATCATGGCTAGTATGCCATTGGGGAGGTCCAGAAATTGTCTGAACCAATCCTCTTTGGATTTCCCGTATTCCCCAATCTCATTAAAACTCTCACAACCACAGATAACGGCACAAATAGAGATGGTGAGAATGTCGATAAGTGAGTGTTGTTTAGTGCGATTAAGTCGGGGATCGGTGAGATGTCCAAAGGTATTACTTATAGTGGTTACTTTCATGGCGGTTTCTACAGTTATCATTAACAGAAAACTGATTGTAAATCACAAACTGCCATCAACGCCCTGCCTTTCTGTGCTGAAGGCACCCTGCTGACTTCCTTGTTCAATTTGGACCCGTTTGCTCTGGACTTTTGTCTTGCAAACGGGATGAGTTCATATAGATATGATATGTTATAGCGTAGTTCCCACAAGTAAATCATCAGGTTATTGCATGAATAATATTGAGAATCTTACCTCAATGGTGGTCTTTGCCCGTGTCGTAGAGACGCTGAGCTTTACCGAATCCGCGAGATCATTAAGGCTTTCCAAGTCGTCCGTCAGCCGTGAGATTGCACAATTGGAAGTGAGATTAGGTACCCAATTGCTCAATCGTACAACGCGCAAAATTCAAGTAACAGAAGTCGGGATGAGTTATTACCAATACTGCCACCGAATTCTTACCGAAGCCCAAAATGCCGAACATTTTATACGTAATTTCCATGAAGAACCGATGGGAAGTTTGCGTTTGATTGCTCCGGTATCCTTTGGCAGTCAATGTATTGTCCCTGCCCTGAATAGCTTTATCGCCGGAAATATTCACATCAGCGTAGATCTGGAACTGACTGACAGAACGATTAATATGGAAGAAGATCAATGTGACATTGCGATCATTATAGGACGTGAAACACCACAATATCCACTTGTCAGGCCTTTGATTGATATTACTTGGGGGCTTTACGCAACACCAGACTATATAAGCCAATTTTCGCCAATAGATAAACCCGAAGATCTCCCTCGCTACGATTACCTGCTATTCCGTGGCCCTGCGCATACTATCTCTCTGCCGTTCCGTAAAGAAAGAAATAAGCTGGATATTGAAGTCCGCAGCCGATTTCGCATCAATAACAGTGTGGCATTAATGAATTCCGCCCTGACTGGGGCTGGTATTGCCTATCTACCCGACTATGTTACTCATGAAGCAGTCGCAGAAGGAAAGTTAGTACGGCTTCTTCCTGAATGGAGCATGGATATTTACCAAGCATGGATATTGTTTAAATCAGAAAGCACGCTATCTTCGCGTGTCCAACAGTTTGCAAATTCTTTGCAGCGCAAGTTGAAGCAAGATTTGGAGAGCGGGAAGAATCATTAATGCGGGTACAATCGCACCCGCTAAAAATATCATCTGCAAAAAGCACTGGTAGCCATCAATAGTAATTAATAATAATTGCCGTGACGGTAATCCCAAGTCGTGAAAATGTCGGACATCATCGCCATGATTTTGTTTACATCCAACCCCTTGCGGATTAATACCGGACACGGGGTAATATCGCGCTGACCATTTTGCAGAGGAACTAATTTGCCACTTTCATCTACCATCGCAACCATAACGCCTTGCTCATAACGAGTTTGCTCGGTTTCATTTGGCTGAATAGATTTAACATAGTCATTGGCGGAGATAATCAAATCAGCCCGTTCTTCTATCCTCTCACCGATACATTCAACCAACCCACGATTACCTTTACCTGATGGATTTGCTGAGCTGGCAAAAGAAAACTTGCCATATTTTTCCCAAAGTTCTTTTGCCAATATTTCGCCCGGTTTACCAAACTTAATCACGAAACAGCTCGTACCACGCTGATCCATCATCAGTTCTTTAGAACCATCATCTGGGATACGGGCTACTGCTTCTTCCTTCCACGGCAAAATACAGCCTAACAATACATCTTCATCCCAATGTCTTTGATAAAGTTCTTCAATTTCTGCGTTAAGCTGAGCCAATTCTTTCAACTGTTCCAAAGATCCACATAAAACAACACCCGGTTTGTTACGATTACGCAGCTTAGCGTCAAATTTGCGCTCCAGACCTTGCGCATCAGATGTCATGATAATGTAGCCAACTTTGGTTGGGCAGACGATCATTCCTCCGTCATTAGAGAGGATCTCTACTGCTTCCTGCTGTAACCCATTATTCCATTGAATTTTTTTGCTGCTCATATTGATACCCTCTACTGGAAACAGAAGAATTATTAATCAGTTAACGTTGGTAGTAACCGGTAATAGAAGCTGTTGCCAAGGTATTGGCTTGGATCATAAAACGCGCAACAGCGTTTGTTGTTTCAGCATCGACTCCCAGTTTTTCTACCGATAAGGCATGTACAGTGAAAATATAGCGATGCGCTTTATCACCGACAGGTGGGCAAGGGCCATCGAAACCAATCAGGCCATAATCATTTCTGCTCTGAATTGTACCGACTGGCAATTTTCTGCCATCACTTTGCCCTGCATTTGCAGGTAAGACTTGTGTTTCAATGGGGATATCAAAAGCGACCCAGTGCCAGAAACCACTGCCTGTTGGTGCATCAGGATCATAGACAGTAATTGCAAAACTTTTGGTTTCGGCTGGTGCTTCTGCCCAAGCGAGTTCGGGGGAACGGCTATCGCCATTGCCACCAAATTCATTAAATTCATGTTCTTTTTTCAAGAAGTCATTATTCTTAAATTCAACTGAATTGATAATCATGCTTGTGTCCCCATTCAATGCCTTTTAAAACATCCTAGCGCAGTTTTTCTCTGCTGCAAGACTAGAGCATGATTTTGCCGGATTGTTTCAGTTTAGGAACAATAAGTGAGTCGCAGAAATATTTTGATGGTATCTCTGTTTTCTTTATTTTCTCACAAAACATTCACCCTTCTTTATGTTCTGCAAGAATGATTTTAATTAGTTTTTATTTTTCTGTTTTTAATAAATCACCCCGAAATCTAGATAATTAGATTTCGGGGTGATTTCAGGGAAAATGAATTATTAATTTGCGGAATTATAATGCATCAGCAATTGCATTGACTTGTCGCGTCATACTGTCCAAACCGCCACCAGACAAGTACCAGAGATCAGACTGTAAATACACGATCTTACCGTTTTTGTAGGCATTAGTTGATTTGACTTGATCATTTTCAAACCGATCTTTTTCCAGCTTACCTGCCCCAATTGCTTCACTACGATCGATAATAAAAATCACATCAGGGTTTGCTTGCGCAATCATATCCGCTGTCACTGAACGACTTTTGTCTGTGTCTGATTTAGCAGGCAATACAGCACGAGGAGCTTTAATTACGTTGTAAACAATGGCTTGATTATTAGGATATAATTCACCAGCATTGTGTAGTAATACCAATACATTGCTGTTCGCTGCTTTCACTTTTTCCTGTGCGGATGCAATAGTTTTTTCTAACTCAGCAGATTGGGTTTTAACTATATCCTGCTTATTAAATAATTCGCCTAATAATTTTAGATTACTATCAACAGATGACAGATAATTTTTATTGTCGGTGCTTAAATTCACAGTGGGTGCAATTTGCGACAAACGATCATAGGAAGATCCCTGACGCCCTGTAATAACAATCAGATCAGGTTTTATTTCAGCTAACTTTTCCAAATTCGGTTCTTTCATTCCCCCAGCATTGTGCATACTTGCAGGCATATCACTGCGCACATATTCAGGCAGGTTCTCGATAGGTAGTGCAATCACCCGATCAGATAACCCCAATTTTGTCATCGAATCATAAGTTCCGAAATCGAACAGAACAACTCGTTTTGGATTCTTTTTAACCTGAGTTTCACCGGAAAGATGCTTTACTGTGACATAATCACCAGACTTAGCTGTTACTGAATTTGGCGTAAATAATTCTGGTGATTGACTGAATGCAGAGTAACTGGTAACAGAAAGTAATGATGCAATAACAATTGGCAGGATTTTTTTCATTGCTACACCTAAATTGAACCTATTAGTAAGAGATGACTTGCATTCTAGGTAGCGACATTAATATGTCAACAAAATAAGAATCAATTTCATATTGATTCTTATTTGCTTTAAAATTAACCAATTTATTTTATACCGGTGATAGTTGAGATACTGTTACTGTCTCAAGCATAAAACTGACTTTTATTCCAATTGATTAATAAGTGCTACTATTTTGCTTGGTGCTCTTGCTTCCACTAACAGAGAAACCGCTACTGTATATACATTTCCATCAGCAACAAAAAATGATTGATCACCTACTTCAATAACTAATACAGAGCCTGACAAATAGCCAACTGTACCATCAGGATTACATTTAACTGTAAATAACTTGTCAACCAAGTGTGGGCAACTTTGTCTTAGTACCAAAATCCATAAATGCCGTATCAGATAAAAAATCCGCATTACTATATATAGAAATTATAGATAGAATATTGTTGAAATGAAATAATTTCATTCATTAATACATTTTCAATTTTATTAATTGGTTGTACTAAATAATTCCACTTTTAAATTATATATTAAGAATTTTAAAATCATCAATATATATCTGATTCGTATAATAAAGGTTATAAAACTCAGTTAATAATCTATAAATTAAAAACACCAAATGAATTAATTAAAGAAATGCAATCGCTTTTACTTATAGATCAATAACCTGGCAGTTATTATATGAAATCATGCAATATAAAATATTATAGAAATAATACTAATAATAAATTTATTTAATTGTTAGCTAATTAGTTATATGCAAATATATGAATAATTATCTTCCTGATAGATAATTGCTGACATTGTAGGAAAATAGTGTGCATAGCGAGTGAAATTCGGTGATCCATGAACAAAAGTTGAAACTGTTCATTCGGTTTTCGAAGCTATAGCACAGCCTTTAAGCTACTAATAAATAAAATATAGGCGCATATGCAACAACTTAATATCACAAATAGTCATCGGCTGGTTCAATCCGAGGCTGAGCTACTCGACCTGATTCTTACCGAAATCACTAATACATCACATCCTGATCTCGTCATTATGGGAGGGCATTTCATGCTTTTCCTTGATGAAGTGCAAAAGTGTCTTGTTCCGGGAATCATCGAAGAAAATACCTCACCCATGCGCGAAAGAATTGCACGACGTGTAGGTATTTTTCCGGGATATAGTTGGGAACTTGGTGTTCGGGTTGCAGAGCAGCTTGAACAGAAATTCGACACAATCAAATTTCTGCTGCTCATCAATGATTGGCAATATGTTTCGCACGACAGCGGATCTGCATCCGAATTAAGACAAGCCTTCTACGAGAAATTCAACACGCTTCCGGCCTCGTACAAATCTGTCTTAGAGCGTAGTGGACAATTTTCTGAGCAGAACATACTTGCAAGCCGAAAACATCCTATTGCTTACCCTGAAACCTGGCTGAAATATCGGTTCCAAAAAAGTGCCGATAAGTTAGTTAAAGCCGGACGTTTAGAACGTCGTGTTCTTGATAGTGGCCCGAATGCCGGAACCGAAGTCTCCCTTGTGGATGAAAACGGCGACTATAGGCCCCTCATTACCTGTGGCGTTACCGGATGTGCAGGAGAAATTACCGAAATGATAGCTGAGGTCTATAAGGCACAGCATCGTCTTCTGGTTATCTTTGCCCCCGGAGAGTGTTTCCAACCCGTCAAAACAGGAGTAAGTACAGCTCTCTCCCTGTATGGGCTGTCTGGCATGAAGGTTATCGTCGCAGATCCAGGTGGAAGCGGAGAAATGCAACCAGAAGAGATCTTTTCGAAGCTCGTTAACGTTGAGGTTTTCACTTCTTGACGGAGAGTTGTTATGAATGTCAATGAAAAAGCTAATGGCATTATCTATCTGGATCACTGTGCCACAACGCCGTGTTCTCCAGAAGTTGCTGATATCATGCGGTCTTACATGGACAATGAATTTGGTAACCCGTCTTCTTCTCATATGATGGGGCGTCGGGCCCGATATGCTGTCGAGTGTGCAACTCAGCAAATTGCATCGCTCATCGGTGCACGCCCAGAAGAGATTGTTTTTACATCGGGTGCTACAGAAGCCAATAATATCGCGCTTTTTTCAAGTTTTGCCCATAACGAACGTGCTCCTGCGGGAGCACTGCTTTGCCCCATTGACCATAAATCTGTGCTACATGTTGGCAAAGAATTGGCTCGTCGGGAGCTTGCTATCGGCTACCTTCCTGTTGCAGCTAATGGTCAAGTACACCCAGAAGATGTTATGACCAAGTTGACAGCTGACACTCGTATTATCAGTGTTGCTCATGTGAATTCTGAACTGGGTACGATTCAGCCGATAGATGAGATAGCTGCGATCACCCGCCGATCAGGAGCTTGGCTACATGTAGATGCAGTCCAGTCTGTCGGAAAACTTCCTTTGAATGTTAAGGACACCGGGATTGACTTATTGTCACTTTCCGCCCATAAGCTGAGGGGGCCGAAAGGAATCGGGGCACTTTTTGTCGATTCACGCATCACGAAACATTTGAGGCCTTTTATCTATGGTGGCGGCCAAAATCATTTGCGTAGCGGCACTTTGCCAACACCGTTAATTGTAGGATTCGGTCTTGCGTGCCAGATGGCCCACTTGAGCCTTATTCAACATAAAACAAAAGTCACGGCACTGAGAAACCATTTTGTGACTCGTCTTCTGCAAAAAGTACCAAATGCTGTGTTAAACACAGATCTTTCTTGCAGTTCACCCTATATCGTGAACATTCGATTTGAAGGTATTGCTTCGGAAGCACTCATATCTGGTTTGCATCAAGTAGCTATATCGTCAGGCTCTGCTTGCAACTCCACAGAACTACAACCCTCATACGTTCTCACAACTGTCGGCTTAAGCGCTGCTCAAGCCGGTTCATCAGTTCGTTTTTGCCTAAGTCCGGATCTTGACAATGATGTATTAGATACCGCAATTGAACATCTCGTCTTCCGATTAAATTCAATTCGTTAGGAGTATTATCCATGACCATGCAAACCTCTTCCCCAAGTTCTGGTTTTTATGAGCGAGCTTTCAGAAGTTTTTCTTCCACAGCCATTTCCGAAGTGCGCAGAGAAACCTATGGGGAAGATTTGGGACAAAACAACTGGTCCTCTGTTGATGAATTTAGAAAGTTTTCGCAATGGCTTAAACTGTCCGATCGCTCGCATGTGCTGGATGTATGTAGTGGTTCTGGCGGCCCGGCACTGTTTCTGGCAAAAACCAGCGGTTGCAGGGTGACAGGTGTCGACATTCACCCTGATGGCCTTCTTACTGCCAGACAACTTGCGGTTGATTTCGAACTACAATCCCGCTGCAACTTTATTGACAGTGATGTTCGTCAGCCTTTGCCATTTCCTGATGGTACTTTTGACGCAATATGGTGTATTGACTCTGTGATTCATATTTGGGATCGATTGGCCCTGTTACGCGAATGGTATCGGTTACTGAAACCAGGTGGACGATTTTTGTATACCGACCCCACATTGGTTACGGGTATGCTCAGTAAAGAAGAGATTATGTTACGGGGTACGCCGGGTTATTTCCTCTATAGTCCGGTCGGATTGAACGAGCGCTTGATTAGAGAAGCCGGTCTTTGCCTTGAAATGCAGGAGGATCTCACACAAAGCGTTGTTGAGCTGAGTGAACGCTGGCGTATCGCGCGTGAAAAGCGTAAGGAACAGCTTACCGCGATGGAAGGTGACAAGGCGTTCGAAAATATGCAGAATTTCTTGTCCACTACTCAATTAATTTCGACTGAACGAAGGATGTCGCGTGCAGTTTTTGTCGGTTATCGCCCGTGACAATTCCCTATTTTTGTCAGGTGAATTAGCTGCCTTAGCCTCTGAAGTATATTTAACTTAACTGTCGCCGGGCATCCAGCCCGGCATGTTTCTGAATACCTTGCCTTGTAACAGAATCTCTCTCAAACTAAACAAAAATAAACCAAGAAGAATTAATTTATTAATGATTCCTCTTGGATTGGCATACTGTGATTTACTTAATAGAATTCATAAGGCTAATACGCTGTTGTTCTAAGTTACTGGCTTTGCTACACGCTTCCTCTTTTAAGCGCTTCAATTCCTTTTCCTGCCTTTTCCATTCAGCATCAAAGCCATTTTGCATTCCACCCAATCCACCGAGGAGAGACATTAACACCTGTTTGCCATCACCATTTTGATTGCTATTTTTACGGCTCATTTCGTTAATGCTATCCTGCAAAATACCACCAAGGCTTTGCTCGATAAGTTTTTTACCTTCGGATTCTACTTGTTTGGCTGCCTGAGCGTTGAACATAAAACCATTAACACGAGTTTCAATTACTTTATCAATTTGTTTATTGAGCTCAGATTCCAATTGAGATAAACGGTTGCGAACATTACTTTCCTTGCCCATCGTTTCGACAACTACTTTATCTAGTGACTGACGGGCACCCGCCAAATGACTCTGCGCTTCTTTCTTAACCCACGGCAAATCCTGACGAATCGTTTGTTGGTATTGCAGAGCTTTGCTACGTTGTTTTGTACTCAATGGTAATGTCTTACCATCACGCGTTATGGAACCATCGGGCAGTATTTTCAGGCTTCCACTAGCCCCTGCAATTTGGACAGAATTTGGCGTGACAATAATGTCATCATTAAGCGTCACATGACATTCAGAACTCGCCTGTGCCTGAGTAACAACTACCTGAGACGCAAATAACAATGATGCAGCAATCGTGATTCTGCGGAACATACATTCTCCTGATTTCTTTTACGTATTTCTTTTGCGCATTTATTTTGTGTAATAGCTTCTCATCAGCACGGACAAATTAAAAAATAGAACGCCCAATACGTCCGGCCAACTTTTCCAGTGCCGCACAACCTGCCAATGAGTTACCGGATTTATCCAACTCAGGAGACCACACCGCTACGGTGAATTCTCCGGGGACAACACAAATAATTCCACCACCAACACCCGATTTTCCCGGCATACCGATTCTGAAAGCGAATTCTCCAGAACCATCGTACATACCGCACGTCAACATAAGCGCATTAATCTGGCGAGTTTGTCGAAGGCTCAAAATTTGTTGGCCGGAACCAATCATGCGCCCTTGGTTGGCCAAATAAATAAAACACTGAGCCAATTCAACACAATTCATTTTCAAGGCACAGTATTGGAAATACGTTTGCAGAACCGTAATAACATCATTCTCAAAATTATCGAATGATTTCATCAGGTAAGCTATCGCAGCGTTACGACTGGAATGCTCCATCTCTGAACGGGAAACGATATCATCGTAGCAAATATCTTTTTGTCCGGTAAGATTGCGGACAAACTCCAGCATTCTATGCTTAGGTGCACTCAAACGTGATTGCAGCATATCGCAAATAATTAATGCACCAGCATTAATAAAAGGATTGCGGGGAATTCCTTTTTCCAATTCCAACTGCACTAATGAGTTAAATGGCTGCCCCGAAGGCTCCGTACCCACTCGTCGCCAGATATCCTCTTCCTTATAACGTGTCATTGCTAATGTTAAGCTCAACACTTTAGAAATCGATTGGACAGAGAAGCGTTTTTCTGCATCTCCCGCTTTAAAAATCTGTCCATCTACCGTGCAAATGGCAATTGCCAAACTATTTATCGGAACTTCCGCCAGAGCAGGAATGTAATCTGCCACTTTTCCCTGGCCAATCAAAGGGCGTACTTCTTCTAAGATATCTGCCAATAACGAATTAGAGAACCTTACCTTCACCACTTTCTCTCCAGACAAACAGGGCTCCCCAAGGAGCCCCTGCATACAACATTATTTTTGCGTAATAGCCATTCTTGCGTAATGCGCTATTTTTATGCAACAGCGAATCAATCCCACCACACATCAAACAATTCTGATGTGACAACCTCTTCCATACCGTGATCTTTCAGCCACTTCCCTACCAATTGGCGATGTTCTTCAGTACATTTGCCGATTTTTTGCAGGCAGACGATACCTTCCCATTGCAAATAACCACTGGCATCCAGAGCAAGGCCATTTGGCTCAATCAGCTCTTCAATCAAGGCATCCACCGTGCTATCAACAACCTCAACGGATGTATCAGCCGGAAAATTCCACTTTACAGAAAAACCCAATTCCTGAAACTCATTAATACGCAATTTTTTACGCAGACGACGACTACGGTTTTTAGCCATTATTTTATCCTCTCAAACATTAAATCCCATACGCCATGACCTAACCGCTGACCACGCATCTCAAATTTCGTGACTGGACGCGAATCAGGACGTGGCACATAATCACCGTTTTCCGATAAGTTGCGATACTCTTCTGCTGTGCTCATCACTTCCAGCATATGCTCTGCATATGGCTGCCAGTCGGTTGCCATGTGAAAGGTGCCACCGATTTTCAGCTTATTTTTAATCAATTGCGCAAATTCAGGCTGCACAATTCTACGCTTGTTGTGACGAGCTTTATGCCATGGATCAGGGAAGAAAAGCTGAACCATCTCCAGACTCTGATCTGGGATCATATTGTTCAACACTTCGATAGCATCATGACACATGACACGCAGGTTATTGAGCTTTTCTTCTTCCGCAGATGCCAAACACGCCCCAACTCCCGGTGCATGAACTTCGATCCCAAAAAAGTTTTTCTCTGGATTTTGGCTTGCCATCGTCACCAATGATGTGCCCATACCAAAACCAATCTCCAGTACTACCGGAGCTTCACGACCAAAAAGCTCTTTCATATTGAGCATTTCTGCCTGATAGTCCACACCCATCTTCGGCCACACATTATCAAGTGCTTGCTGCTGGCGACTCGTTAACCGTCCCTGCCGACGCACAAAACTGCGGACACGGCGCAACGCCCTGCCATTTTCATCATATTCCGGTGAAATTACGTTATTTATCATGGTACTTTCTGTCAGTTTTAAAGGCTTTTGTTCAAGCGCCCGGGACTTTATATACCGCTGGATTGCCCAAAGAGAGCGCAATTATGCAACGATGGCTGAGTTTATCAAGTTCAGTGTCCATAAGCACAACTTTAATGCTAGTTTGCATAACGCTTCGAAACAAAGTTCGGGTTTACACTGAGGTTACACTATGTTGCAATCCTGTTCACGAAACAATAAACAGATATAAAGACAATTATTCTAATGATGGAAGCCGAGCAATTTTCACAGGTGGTACTTAAGTGGTATCACCGCTATGGTCGCAAGACTTTACCGTGGCAATTGGAAAAAACATCCTATCACGTCTGGCTTTCAGAAGTGATGCTGCAACAAACGCAAGTCGCGACAGTCATTCCCTATTTCCAAAAATTTATTTCACGTTTTCCCGACGTTGCTTCTTTGGCTACTGCACCACTGGACGAAGTTCTCCATTTGTGGACAGGTTTGGGATATTACGCACGCGCTCGTAATTTGCATAAAGCGGCACAACAGATTGTGACGTTATACGACGGCAATTTTCCGACGACATTTAATGATGTTGTTGCCCTGCCCGGCGTAGGGCGTTCGACTGCCGGAGCCATTCTTTCACTGTCTCAGGGCAAGCACTTCCCTATTCTTGATGGTAACGTGAAGCGTGTTTTGGCTCGCTGCTATGCTGTTGACGGCTGGCCGGGGAAAAAAGAGGTTGAGAATCAGTTATGGGATATCAGTACTCGCGTTACCCCTAAACAAGGCGTCGAATATTTTAATCAGGCTATGATGGACTTGGGTGCCATGGTCTGTACCCGCAGCAAACCAAAATGTGAAATTTGTCCACTTAATGCAGATTGCATTGCTTACGCCAATCATAGCTGGACAAATTATCCGGGGAAAAAACCGAAGCAAAGCATCCCTGAAAAAACCGCCTACTTTTTATTAATGCAACATGGTAATACAGTTTGGCTAGAACAACGCCCACTTTCTGGTATTTGGGGTGGTTTGTTTGCTTTCCCACAATTTGCTGATCAGGTATCACTGGAGCAATGGCTGGAAAATTCAGGCATCTCTCACAGCAAACTTGAACAACTGACGGCATTCCGTCATACATTCAGTCATTTTCATTTAGATATCGTCCCCATTAGAATTGATATTTTATCTTTTGATTCCTGCATGGATGAAAACAAAGGACTTTGGTATAACTTACGCCAGCCAGCAATGATTGGATTGGCAGCTCCCGTTGAATACCTTTTGCAACAATTGGGTTAATTTACCCACTATTTTGAGGATTAATTATGAGCAGAACTATTTTTTGTACTTTTTTGCAACGAGAAGCCGAAGGCCAAGATTTTCAGCTCTATCCCGGAGAATTGGGCAAACGTATTTTCAATGAGATTTCTAAAGAAGCATGGCAACAATGGATGGGTAAACAAACCATGCTGATTAATGAAAAAAAGCTAAATACCATGAATCCAGAAGATCGCAAGCTGCTTGAACAAGAGATGGTAAAATTCCTGTTTGAAGGACATGACATTCAAATCGACGGTTATACACCACCGGAACAATAATATTACGACTCGATTGACATAATAAGAGCCATTTTTTATGGCTCTAAACATGAGCATTAATAAAACCTCAATATCCAACAGCATTAATATCCAACGGCATTGTAAAATGAAAAGACTGCTGGCTCTGATTCTCCTCGCCCCACTTTTAATTTCCTGTTCTAGCAAAAAAGATATTGAATACAACGAAGAATATGTAAAAGACACCAATGGTTTCGATATCTTAATGGGACAATTTGCTCACAATATTGAAAATATTTGGGGTTTGCAGGAAGTTTTAATCGCAGGCCCAAAAGATTACGTTAAATACACCGATCAATATAAAACCCGCAGCCATATTAATTTTGAGACGGGAAATATTACGATTGAAACCATATCTCCAATTGAACCTGATGAGCATTTACGTAAAGCGATCGTTACTACTTTACTGATGGGAGATGATCCGGGAACTATCGATCTTTATTCGGATGCCAATGATATTCAGATCAGCAAAGAACCGTTTCTATATGGGCAGGTTTTAGATAATAGTGGTGAACCTATTCGCTGGGAGTGGCGCGCACGTCACTTTGCCAATTATCTGATTCAGAATAAATTGCAAAAACGCCAGTCGGGGTTACACGTTATTTGGTCAGTCACCATGCAGTTGGTCCCTAACCATTTAGATAAACGCGCCCATAAATATCTCCCTATCGTTCGTAAAGCATCTATCAAATATGGCGTTGATGAATCCCTAATCCTTGCCATCATGCAGACTGAATCCAGTTTTAACCCTTATGCCGTCAGTCGCTCTGATGCTTTGGGGTTGATGCAAGTAATGCAACACACAGCCGGACAAGATGTTTTCAAGATGCAAGGAAAGTCGGGTCAACCTAGCCGCAGTTATCTCTTTGATCCTGAGAACAATATTGATGCTGGCACAGCCTATCTATCAATATTGCAAAATACATATTTAGGTGAAATCAAAAACGCTACCTCACGTCGGTATGCCGTTATCACTGCTTATAATGGTGGTGCAGGCAGTGTCTTGCGCATATTCTCCAGTGACAAGAAAAAAGCAGCTCAGATCATCAACTCAATGAAGCCGGGCGATATTTATGAAACTCTGACCAATAAGCATCCTTCTGCCGAATCACGTCACTATTTAATCAAAGTGAATAATGCGCAGAAAAGCTATCGCAGATAATTGATAACAAATTATTTTATAGTAAAGAAATAATAAACGGAGAGGTGATTATCTCTCCATTTTGTTTGAATTTATAGCTTGTTGTGTGATTTAAGAGCACACGAATAAATTTATGCAGAAAGTGTTTGACGGATTGGGCTGAATACGGTTTAATGCGCCCCGTTAGCCCGGATAGCTCAGTCGGTAGAGCAGGGGATTGAAAATCCCCGTGTCGGTGGTTCGATTCCGCCTCCGGGCACCACTTCAAATTCCAGTGAAGTCCAGCCCAGTCAAACAATTCTTAGCAAGTCCTGCAAAATCAATACTATTTCCTATTTCTACGTCTAGTTTCGTCTGTTGCAATCAAGATGCAGCGAAGGGCATAATTCGGGGCACTTACCGTCCGATTAAAGGAATGCCCTTAATAATGAAACTAAACGCACGACAAATCGAAACTGCAAAACCCAAAGAAAAAACCTACAAACTCGCCGATGGCGGGGGCCTTTATTTAGAAGTCTCGTCACGCGGTTCAAAATACTGGCGCATGAAGTATTACCGCCCGACCGATAAGAAAGAAGATCGTCTGGCATTTGGTGTTTATCCGGCAGTATCGTTAGCCGATGCCCGCGCCAGACGGGATGAAGCCAAAAAGCTGATGGCACAGGGCATCGATCCCAAAGCCGAAAAGAAAGGCACCCCTCACCCGCCAAAGTGAACTCGTTTGAAGAAGTCGCCCGTGCATGGCACGCCAGTAACAAACGCTGGAGTGACAGACATAGCCAAACAGTGCTGCGCAGCCTTGAGCAGTCTATTTTCCCACAGATTGGCAGGCTCGATATCACCACATTAAGAACCAGCCAGCTTTTAGCCCCCATCAAAGCCATTGATGATGCGGGTAAACACAACATTGCCCAGCGATTGCAACAACGTGTTACGGCTATCATGCGCTATGCCGTCCAGAATGATATCCTCGAATCCAGCCCTGCCAGTGATATGGCCGGCGCACTTTCCACCGTAAAATCACGCCATCACCCTGCCCTGCCTCATGAAGATTTACCGGATTTCCTGAACCGATTGTCTGTTTATCGCGGGCGTCTGCTGACCAAAATCGCGGTAGAACTGGCACTGCTGACGTTTGTCCGTTCCAGTGAGCTGAGATTTGCCCGTTGGCAGGAAATCGACCTTGAAAATGCTGTATGGAAAATTCCCGCCACAAGGCAACCCATCAAAGGCGTTCGCTTTTCTGAGCGCGGCATGAAAATGAAAACAGATCACCTTGTGCCGTTAAGCCGTCAGGCTGTTTTGCTTATCAAAGCATTGCAGGTACTGAGTGGTAACTGCGAAGTCATGTTCCCAAGCGATCACGACTCCAAAAAAGTCATGAGCGAAAACACGGTTAACAAGGCATTACGGGCGATGGGCTACGATACCCAAACCGAAGTCTGCGGGCACGGCTTCCGCACAATGGCACGCGGTGCCATGGGGGAATCCGGTCTGTGGAGCGATGATGCCATCGAACGCCAGCTCAGCCATATCGAACGAAACAACGTCAGAGCGGCGTATATTCACACCTCCAAACATCTGGACGAACGGCGGCTGATGGTGCAGTGGTGGGCGGATTATCTGGATGCGAACCGGGAAAAACCCATCACGCCGTATGACTTCGCCAAACCGCTGCGCGACAGAAAGAACCGTTAGTACAATTTGCAACCCGTTAATTTTCATCGGGAGAAAAACAATTAACGCTGTTCATTTAATCTTGCATTTTAAATAATCCGCCTGTCATCAAACAACGTCCACGGTGAGCGCTCAGGGACGCGGTAACAGGAAAATGAATATGACAATGGCAGCATTAAAAACAAGTTTGATTCGTTTGCCGGAAGTGCAACGCAGGACAGGTTACAGCAAAGCGTGGATCTACAAACTGATTAGCGATGGCGAATTCCCGAAGCAGGTCAAAATCGGCCCACGTTCCGTAGCTTTTATTGAAGCAGAAATTGATGACTGGATTGCACAATCGCGGGTGGCATAACACAGAAAAGACGATGACATAATAAACCGAACATAAAACACAACGCCCCGAAGTGCTACCAACACTGCGAGGCGTTTCACCAACAATCATTAAGAAAGGTAAAAATGATGGCTGATACACAGCATACCCAAACTCGCTCTAAATTTACAGATCAAAAAACAACAAGCAACCACAAACCGCTTGATCTTATCCAAACCGTCAAAACTTCGGCTATGTACTCATGGCAAAACCTGCTACCAGCTTGTGGTATCACTGTTCCGGCAAAAGGTAAACATGGTGCCTGTCCGGTTTGTGGCGGCACTGACCGCTTTCACTTTATCGACGACCATCATCACGGCAACTGGCACTGCCGCCAGTGTGATGCCCCGAACTATGGCGATGGACTGGATTTAGTGGCAAAAACCAATGGGATCTCGATTCTTGAAGCAGCAAAAGTTATTGCTAACGTGCAAGCATTGCCTTTACCAGAACTCAAGCCCGCCAAAGAAATTACCTATCCAACACAACCCATTGCCGACAGAGTGGCGGCACTGATGGCACAGACTGTCGCCGGGCAATCGCCCTATTTGACCGCAAAAGGGCTGCCCTGCCCTAATCAGCGGCTATTGCCCGACAATTCGGTTGTGCTGCCGTTGACAACACTGGATAAAAAAATCACCGGTGCACAGATTATCAAACCCAATGGCGAGAAAAAATTATTGTCCGGTAGCCAGAAAAAAGGCGCGTTTATTGCCGCATCAGTGCTGGAAACGTATCCCAACACGGTGATCATCACCGAAGGTTACGCCACAGCCCTGACCGTTAACCAGTTACATCAAGGCAGCGCTCTGGCGGCACTGGATGCAGGCAATTTATTTTCTGTCGCCAAAGCTGTTCGGGAACGCTGGCCGGACGTAAAAATCATTATTGCCGCAGACAATGACTGGCATAGCCCCGACGAACTGGATAAAAACGGCAAACCCAAAGTGAATACCGGCAAGCTCTCGGCAGAGAAAGCAGCGCTGGCGGTGAATGGTTGGATCTCGTTACCACCGACAGAGTACAAAGCCGACTGGGACGATTATCGCCAACAATATGGTTTGGACATGGTAAAGCGGGCCTTTGCCAAGGGGTCTCATCAACCAACATCAGCCAAGAAAAAACCAACAACTCAAACTAATGATACCGAGCCTTCAAAACTGACATTATGCCAGATGGGAGCCAGCCAGCGCGGAGAGGTGTTACTGGCGCGTTATTACGGTGATTTAGCATTGGATGGCGCTTCGGAAACCGTTCATCACTATGATGGTATTGTCTGGCGTCCGGTCAGTGACCGCGATTTAAAGCGGGAAATGGTGGCAGCCTTTATGGAAGAAAAATTGCCTTACTCACCACATGGCATCAGCTCTGCGGTGGATGCCCTGAAATTACAGCTTCCCATGATGCAGCCACCAGAACGCCACTTAATTGGATTCAGTAACGGCGTATTTGATCTGAAAGCCTGCCGATTCAGACCTCACCACAAATATGATTGGTTATTGCTTGCCAATGACGTTGAATTCAATTCCCCCATTTCGGGGGAAACGCTAAAAGACCATGCTCCGCAATTCTGGTACTGGCTCAATCGGGCAACCGCTAGTTGTGAAAACAAGTTTAATCGGGTACTAGCGGCGCTGTTTATGGTATTGGCGAACCGTTACGACTGGCAGCTTTTTCTGGAAGTTACCGGTGCTGGAGGCAGCGGCAAAAGTATCTTTGCTGAAATTTGTTCAATGCTGGCAGGTAAGGGCAATACCGTTTCCGCCAGTATGGCCGCACTGGAAAACCCACGGGAACGGGCGCTGATTGTTGGCTACTCGTTGATTATCCTGCCAGACCAGACCCGCTATGTGGGCGATGGTTCTGGCATCAAAGCCATTACAGGCGGGGATGAAGTAGCCATTGACCCGAAGCATAAACAGCCCTACTCAACCCGTATTCCTGCGGTGGTGTTGGCGGTAAACAATAATGCCATGAGTTTCAGTGATCGCAGTGGTGGTATATCGCGGCGTCGAGTGATTTTCAACTTTTCCGAAGTTGTGCCCGAAAATGAGCGTGATCCACTTCTGCGGGAGAAGATTGCAACAGAATTGCCTGTGATTATCCGGCATCTGCTGCATAGGTTTGCTGACCCACAAGCTGCAAGGCGTTTACTGGCAGAGCAACAAAAGTCCGCAGAAGCACTGGATATCAAACGTGGTACAGATCCACTGGTCGATTTTTGCGGTCATCTTATTGCTTCCCATGAGGCTGATGGCCTGTTAATCGGCAATGCGGAGATTGTGCCGTTCAATCCTCGTAAGTATCTTTATCATGCTTATCTTGCTTATATGAAAGGTAATAATCTGAATAAACCCGTTTCCGTAACGCGATTTGGCATGGATATGCCGGGCGCACTGGCGGAGTACGGGCAGCATTACCTGCGCAAGAAAGGCAAACAGGGCATTCGCAGCAATCTGAGCCTCGATATTGATACCGCCATCGAGTGGCTGCCAAAACTGACAAGGGATAACCTGCCAGAAGAATAATTTTTTTCTTTATTGATGATAATTTTCAAAGAAATATAAAAAAGTGTTCACTACTGTTCGCTCTATAATTTAAACCATATATATCAATATATTATGGGGTGAATAGTTATTTTTAAACTGTTCACAACTATTCAACTCTATTCACCTTTTCAGATTTGAGGTGAACGGTCAGGTGAAGAGTGGTGGTGAGTTTGATATTAAGTTATCACCACTTAACAAATTGAATTTAAATATAAATATTTAAAGGTGAACAGGGTGAACAGTTTTATCCCTAATTCTTTAGGCGGTGGGGGTAAGTAAAAAGTTTTTTCTGGCAGGTGTTTTTTCAGCTCTCAGGGTTACCGGGGTAATGTATTAGCCCGGTAACCCTGAGAAGACAAGCGCAGCGCGTCAGTGCGATTTTAGACCGTTATTCCACACCAATTTTAGACGTTATTTTGGGTAGGCCTCTATATGAACGTATCAGTTGACATCATTTCCATGAGGTTATATCTTTTAGGATTACTTTGTCTATTCTGATAAGGAAGATCTCTTTACCCTAAAGCAATAGTTTCTGTTTTTTAGATGTATATGAGTTCACTTACTGATGAAGTATAAAATAAACTTGTGAAGCTTATCACGAAAAACAAATCAAAAAATAGGTGTAAAATAAAACGTTAAACGGTTGTTTTATCTTAAATTTAATTAATTAAAATATAACTAACAATTCAATAAAAGCAAAATAAAATAAATATGTAATATTCGAAATTCACTATTACCAATAACAAAATAGATATAAAGTTAAATTAAAAATTAACATGTTACGCATTTTTATTATATAATCAAAAAAACACGCATAATATTATTGCCTAAATATTGAGTTTCAATTTTTATCTGGTAGCATCTCTTTTACCAGATACACTAATCTATCTGATCGTGTCATTAATCAGTATAATCTGGTGAGTTTCATTAGTAAATCAACTATATTAAATCTAGGAGATACACTATGAGCACTGAAAAAAAAGATAAGAAAAATAGCAAAGTAAAACTCGATAGCAAGAAGATTTTTTCCGCCTCAGCAAATCGAGTGGTTCCTATTATGGATCAAGTAAACTAATCTATAGTTATTGCCGCAAACGAAAATTTTGCGGCAGTATTTCTTTTGAAAGAGTCAATTGCAAATTGTCATCATACCAATGTTGATATAAAAACACTTTTTATTGATAGGGATATTTATGCTTGATATATATGATGCTCGCCCAGATGCAAAAAGAGACATTGAAATTCGGGAACAGATAAATGAACGTATTATTAATAGTCTTTCATATATTTTCGAACAATGTAATGCATCCAATTTTAATTGTAAGTCAGCAGAAGAAAAAACAAACAATTTAAATAAGAAAAGCAAAATTAGTGGAATGATACATGTATTACATAATAGACTATTGAAAGCTATTGAAGATGACAATGATTTTTTAATTAAACACATATTAAATTGTTTTAATGAGTTAGATTATATTGAACAGTCACCACGCACTATAGGGCTATTTACTAGTGGGTATACACAATCATTACATCAACTTTATTATGATACATGTGACTATGGAATGATAAATACTTATGGTTATCACTTTGATGGAAATACCCCGTCAAAAAAAGAATTAGAGCATTCAACACACTCTATGAAAAAAGCATTGAGTAGGATGGAAGAAGTTGATTCTGATCTATTTGATGAGCTTAACTCTTTAATTACAGACATTATCATTGTTAACTCTCCTACTATGAACGCTGGGTCATCATTAAATACATTTGGAATTATAAGAATGAGCCAATTAAGAGAAAATCAAATTTGGACTCGGTATTTAGAAAACTTAGCTCATGAGGCTGGACATAATCATTTAAACATGCTTTTTTTTATTGATCCAATAATTATAAATGAAGACAGTGGAACATATAAGTCTCCATTACGTCGAGAGGCGAGACCATTGAGTGGGATATATCACGCAATGTTTGTTCTTGCTAGAACAATGCGAATTTTAAAGAAATTAACTACTCATCGTGATTATGATCCAATTCTAGAGAGAGTTGATACTGCATATAATAATGCTAATAATCCAGCTTCATTTGAAGAGAAATTTAATGATTGTTGGAGTATAATTTTAGAAAATGCAAAATTAACTGAACTAGGAAAAAAATTGATGAATAGTACAAGAGAAATGGCTTTTGAATAAATTTTAATTAGGTGTATAAAATATGGCTATAAAACCCCTCATGGATTTATATAAAAAAATCATAAAGAAAAATAGAAATATAAACATAGTAGATATAGGTGCAGCCAATTTTGATACAACAAAGAATAATTACAATGGAATAACTGAATCATATCCATTCAATATTTATGGTTTTGAGCCTAACCCTGATGAATTCGAAAAATTAAAAACAAATAGGGATGCAAGGGTTAAATATTTTCCATATGCTATTGGAGATGGAGGTACACATAAACTGTCTATTTGCCAGGTTCCTGGATGCTCATCCCTTCTAATACCTAACTTAGAAGAAATGAAAAAATACAAATCCTTTTCTGAATGGATGTTGGTTGTGGATGAAAGAATGGTTCAAACAAAACGCCTTGACGATATAGATGATATAAAATATATAGATTTATATAAAATTGATATTCAAGGCTGTGAATATCTTGCCCTATATAACTCTCTGGAGAAACTTAAAAGCACTCTTGTAATTGAATGTGAAGTTGAATTTGTAGAACAATATATAGGGCAACCTAGATTTTCTGAAATAGAAATTTTGCTACGTTCACAACATTTTAATTTTGTTAAATTTATGGGGTATGGCACAAGAACGTTGGAACCAATAACGATAAATAATAATCCTTTTATTTATGGAAATCAATGGATATGGAGTGATGCCTTGTTTATTAGGAGTATAAATGATTGGGATAGCATGTCTAGTGAAAAACTTTGTGTTCTTGCTATAATTCTTGCTGAATCCTATGAACTGTATGATTTTGCATACAAAGCTATATCAATAATAGATAAAAGAAATAACACAAAATATTCTGATGGATTTTTGAAATGGCTAAATGAAAACCTTGAAGACGAATTCGAAATTGACTCAACTGATTATTTTAAGTTAATTTTCAATAAGATATAAGATTAGAGTGTTGATATAATATTATGACAAAATTTGTAAAAAAAAGACATGATATCCTTATAATTATCTGCTGCGCTGCATTTGTGATACCTTTGGTTTTTACTGGCCCTGCAATTTCCCTTCATGCAGTGAAAAATGATATAGGAGGAGATAGATTTTCACTAGAATGGATAATAAATTCTTATGTCATTGCATTCGGTGGATTTGTTATGGCTGCTGGTGTTGCAGGAGATTATATCGGAAGAAAACTATGTTTTATAACTGGTTTGATGCTATTTACCCTTTCATCTACATGTATTGCTTTCAGCCATAATTTATCCATAATTATTACAATGAGAATGCTTGAAGGTATAGGTGGTGCATTAGTATCTACCTCAGCTACATCGTTATTAGCTCAAGAATTTTATGGGAAAAATAAAACTATTGCATTTTCATTATTAGGTACATCTTTTGGAGCTGGACTTGCATTTGGCCCTATTATTGCTGGTTTTATGATTGATTATCTGGGTTGGCGATCACTCTATTGGGGCATATCTATTTTTTCCATCCTCATTTTTTCATTAGGAAAGTGGAGAATTAAAGAATCAAAAAATAATAATGCCGAACGTCTAGATTGGATTGGTATTATTATTTTCACTTTAGCTTTAATACTTTTCACATACGCACTTATTTTAAGTGGGAAAGTTGGGTTCAGTGATATAAGAGTATATACAATAATATCTTTTGTAATTCTTCTTATAATTGTGTTTTATATTGTAGAAAAACGTGTAAATAATCCATTACTCGATATATCTTTGTTTAAGATTCCTTTGTTTTTTGGGGTGCAATTACTACCTTTATTAACTGCTTTTAGTTATATATCTCTTTTTGTGTATTTACCAATATGGCTTATGATTGGGGGTGGTTTTAGTGCATCTCAAACAGGAGTAATTATTTTGCCTTTAACCCTGCCGATGCTTGTTATTCCGCTTCTCTCTGGTTATCTTGCGAAGAATTACCCAATTAATAATATTTCTGGTATTGGTTTTTTTATAGCTTCCGTTGGAGTATATATGCTAATAAATTCCACATATGAAAAAATTTGGTTAATATCTTTTGCTATGGCATTGATAGGAATTGGTAATGCCTTACCTTGGGGGTTAATGGATGCTTTATCCGTCAGTGTTGTTCCTCAAGAAAAAGCAGGATTAGCATCTGGGTTGTTTAATACTATGCGGGTAGCAGGTGAAGCTATTGCTATCACACTTGTAGGATCATTGATAAACATACTTACTTCGAAATATATCAATTCCAATTCAATTATCGGTAATGATCAGATAATTGCTTATTCCTACATAGAAACATTTCAAGTCTTTTTCATAATTATATTTATCTTAAGTTTGCTGGCTGGATTGTTTTGCCTTATCTTTCTAAAAGAAAGTGATCGTATTAATAATACAACAAATAAATAACCTAGGAGTTCTTTATGCTAATAAATAATTTCCCTCTTTTGTATTTCACATCAAATTTAATTCTACGTAAATTTGAAAAAAAAGATTTCATCAAATATAAGAACTATCATTCATTACCAGAAGTTTATAAATTTTTATATATCCCAACTCCCACAGATAGAGAAATCAGGGATCAATTTAATAAAATCCTTAATCCTGCATTTAATGATAATGGTGATGAAATAAGACTTGCTGTAATTTCACGAGAGACTAATGAGTTAGCTGGAGAAATAATGCTAAGATTAACTAATAAAAAATCGCAACAAGGAGAAATAGGTTGTATATTCCACCCATTATATCAAAAAAAATCTATAGGAACAGAATCTTTAGGTGCGTTGATAGATATTAGTTTTGAATATTTTAAATATCATAGAATCTATGCAAGATTAGATGTTTTAAATGTAGGCTCTAAAAAATTAGTTGAAAAGCTAGGAATGCGTCAAGAAGCACACTTATTACAAAACGAGTGTGTTAATGGAATATGGAGTGATATGTATATATATGCAATTCTGATAGATGAGTGGAAAGCGCCTATGTTTTTAAAAAAAACAGGATATAATGGGTGAGCTTTTGCCCACCCTTGTTATTATTCATTTATAATTGATATCTTCCCATTTGGTTATTATTTTCCCTACAATTCCATATTCAGTAGCCTGTTTAGGACGCATCCAATAATTTCTATCAGTATCTTTTTCTACCTTCTCTATCGGTTGTCCTGTGGCATCACTGATAAGCTGATTTATCCGACTACGTATCAACAAGAATTCTCTAGCTTCAATTTCAATATCAGATGCTCTTCCTTCGTATCCTCCTAAAGGTTGGTGTATCATAAAACGAGTATTTGGAAGTGAGTAGCGATTTTCTTTTTTGGCAGCAAGAAAAATAGTAATACCTGCACTTGCAACCCAACCGGTTCCTATTATAAATACTTCTGGTTTTATAAATTTAATCAAGTCATGAATAGTATCACCAGCTTCAACATGTCCACCCTGACTATTAATAAAAATCTTGATTGGCTCGTTACTTATTTCTTGTAAAATTAGTAGCTGTGTTGTTACCCTTTCAGCTAGTTTTTGATTAATTTCGCCAGAAATAATAATACATCTAGACTTTAATAAATTACTTTGCTCATAGGGGATCTCTTTAGAAATCTCAGGGGACTCTTTTGATGATTCTTCTAACATAATACAGACCTCTTATACTTGAATTGAGTAAAAGCATATTTAACTTGATGTTCCGAATGTGAACTATATTTCTTATGTGAAAAATTCACCAATAAAATTTTCAAATTATTAGTATTCAATTGCTATAGATTGAAAAAAGCGCTAACCTAAGCCTGTTTATTCACCATCATAGATGGTACATAGCCGCTAAAAACGGTTATAAAAACTCCTGTAGCCTGAAAGGGAGAGCAAGCATTGCGGTACATCTGCGCACTTTTGGAAGCAGATATCGTCGGATAAATAACCATGTATCGACGATGAAAGTTTCCCGGTGTTACTCATCACCGGCTACTCACACAACAGAGCAAAACAGGCTCTGTCTTACGTCAAACGATACAATTTTTATCTGTACAACATTCATTCACATTTTCAATTCATCACGATAAACGTCCCGAAAACTTCGCGGCGTCACTTGTGTTTAAGCGGAGCGATTACCAAGTGACGCCGCCGGATGGCCAACGTCCAGAGCACGTCCGGTCTGGCTTTACGACCGATTTGAACCCCGTATTACTCAGTGAAACCACTTTTTATTGGCATTTTTCTGCCTTAATTCACTTATTTCGTTTGTTTTTCACTCACCGCCTTGTAATAGGCCGATGCAGTAAAGAAAGGAGATATCACACGTCACGAATAATGAGGCGTTCATCCTGATTGAATCAGGCACTGAACGGGGAGTAAACCATCGCCGTGCTGAGCACGCAGCGAACTCCTGCAAAAACTCAACATAACCCTCGCCCTGCTACACATTATCTGACGCACCACGGAATGGTGAACCTAACCGACACGCAGGGAAAATGTTTCGAAATGAGTAAAATTAGTCTGAAAATCACAGGGAAAATACGGATAGCGAAGCGATCACGAACGAGAATAAATAACAAAGATTGATTTAGCCGCCCGTATTCTCCCCTGAGTTTATGCGCTCTGAGAGGAGGAATAACCGTTAAACTTAGTCGTTCGATTATTGTGTTAGGTAAAACAATCAGTTAAAGTATTCCCGCCATTAGCAAAATCTAATGGTCAAGGTTTTGCAGCCTTGTGCACTTATACACTGGTAAGATACTTTACCAGTGTTCTTGCTATTACCTTTTCAATGGTGGTTCAGGCTGGGGAGGCTATGCCTCGCCGGAATAAGTGCCGGTCTGCAAACCCTGTCTGAATCGCCACCATCAATATTAATTAATGGAAGGGGTAGCAATGAATAACAATAATGTTCAAAATGACTGGCATCAGGCCGATATCATCGCAGCATTGCGCAAACGCGGGACAACCTTGGCAGCGGTTTCTCGTGAGGCAGGACTCAGTTCATCGACATTGGCAAATGCATTCAGCAGACCGTGGCCGAAAGGTGAATGGATCATTGCAGATTACCTTGGCATCCATCCCTCAGAGATCTGGCCCAGCCGTTATTTCGATTCTTATACTGGTGAATTATTAGAAAGGAAAGCCCGCTCTAAGCCACAGGAATAACCCGCTGTAATTTGTGATCGATGTCGTAAAAATGAATATTTTTTATATCAAGCCCTGAGATCAAAATGGCAGCCCAATTTGACCATTTTTAACCCTCACGGCTTTTTTGCTTTAAGATGATTTAAAAGTACACAATTAGTAATATAAATAAGAAAAATCAGTCATATATATAATAAAAAGCAAGCAAAAAAACTTAGGGGCATTAAAAGGGGCATAAAAGGAAGGCAAGGTTATATACTTTGATTATTCAACAAGTTATAATGTTTTTCGATTCCGCCTCCGGCACCAAGATTTTAAAGCTAATTTGTTGAATACTATCAAGTAATTAACAAATAAGTTAAAATTTAGGGCTGTTAAGAAAATGTTAAACAATTGGTAGCCTGGTTTGTACG
>NZ_JAQRFI010000007.1 GCF_028598805.1 Xenorhabdus yunnanensis
AACACTGGCGATAGTCTGTGCCGCAATAATCGCGTCCACGAACGCCCGTTCATCGGCCAGTTCCGGCAGAATATGCACGTACCCTGACCAGTTCTGCCCGGCGTTTGCCATTGCTGCCCGTACCTGACGCTTGAGGGCCGTATCAGTCGTCCCCAATACCGCATCAAAATCGGTCTGGGTATTCACAGCAATGGTCTTGCCCACGTTGGTTTTGCCTGCTCCCACGAACAGCAATACCCGTTCAATCTCCTTGGTTTCGCCCTGCAGTTGGTTAATCTGATTAACCTGAACATGTGGCCACATAATGTCATCCCTTATTAAGACGCTTACCCTGCGCCATATCCAATCCCTTGTAGCTGGCGAGCCAGCGCTTTGCTGAACTCTTCCTCATTCATGCCTAAGAATGCACGGGCAGGCACATCCACTGTCCATGCGCTTTTGGCTGTTTCTTCGCTCAGTTCGCGGATCAATGCCCCTGCCTGAATAAACTTCATATTGGCGGTCATTTCTTTTATCGGGGGCTTGCGCCAGCGCTTGCCCTTTTTAACCTGATAGCCCAAATCCCGCAGTTTTTTTGCCTGTTTGATGGTTGCCATCCGTTCAGGGTCAAGGTTCTTTTGCACCTGCCGCCGACTGACCTGAAAACGCATCCCGTGCTGCTGGGCATACCCGACGACCCCCGCAGGGACTGGCTGACTGCCGTTGCGGTAATGCCCGCCTTGCAGGTAAACGCGTACCGCGTTATCTTCCGGCATTTCCCGGATGTGCAACAGCTTCGGCATGTTCCTGAGCATCTTCTTGCGCCACGGGCTTTTTCGGACAGGCCAGCTTTCCCCGTCTGGCGAACGCTGATTGCGCACATGGCGCTTTGCTGCATCAATCAGCCCGTATTTTGCGATACGCCATAACAGGCGCTGCCGCTTCTTTTCCGGTAACTCAAGGTTGCTTAATGCGTCTTGCAGTTCCTTAAGCTGGTTGCTATTTAACTGGCCGTGGATCATGCCGGGCATTTCCCAATCTGGGCGCCTGTCTCATCCACGCTGTGCACCGCGCCTTGTTCAGCGAACCAGATTTCGGACTCCGCCAATGACCAGCGCCTGCCATCAAACGGGATCATGCCCTTGGGGTCTTCGCGTATCACGACAGGCTCTGCCAATGACAACGACACCACCACCACCGCCGTATCGCCATCCACTTCTACCGTCAGTGAGGGCCGTTCCTGCTCCACATTCGCGTCATTGACACTGTCACCTTGCTCAGTTAGCCAGCTATCTATCAGCAGCGGGATATTGCGCGGATCACAGTCCCGGTAGGGGAAACGCCCCCACGCAATCACCGCCTCATATTGCTGGACAAACATCTGGTATTGTCCCAGCCCCAAATCTCGTTGCGCCGGAATAAAGCGGATTTCATCCATTTCACTGGTAAATTCCGTTTCGCAAATCCGTTCCGGCAAATTTTCCCGCAAGAAGGCGGTTAATTGCTGTAATTTGCTCATATCAAACGTACCGTTGTGCGTCCCTGCCCTTTCATATTGCGCAGTACCACGGCGGCCTCAGCCAGCAGCCGGTTGCGCACTTCGGGGCTTTCCTGTCCCGGATGGGGGGCACGGCTCACTAATGTCGTGTATTCCCCCAGTAAATCGGCCTTGGCCCGGGCATACACCGCTTTTTTATACTGGCTGACTAGCGCTGTCTGGCCGTTAATCGATACCCCCGGCACATCAGCAGCAGTCAGGTAGCCTTCGAGCGTTAAGCGCAATTTCAACAACATTAAATCAAGGTTAATTTCCGCCACCGTTGCCAGCAACGCATTAGCGAGCATGTCATTGTCCAAATCGGCGGGCAGCTTGCGATTGACCTGAAACTCTTTCAAATTCAAATCCGGCCAAAAGCCGTCATTGGTCAGCGGCGCGTCCCGATAATCCACGGTATTACCATTAAACATCGTGCCTCTTCCTTCCTGAAAAAAAGCGAGCTGTCCGGTTTCCACGGCCATTAACATTGCTGTTATGCCTCCACCGCGCCCGCTCCGGCTTGCGGTAGTCGTTGCGTTTCGGTTGCCAGTGCCCGCAGGCGGGCGGCAATCCGTTGCCGATAAGTTTTTACCCCGGATTTCGGGTTGCACTGATGAGCCTTCGCCAACCAACTATCGGCCTGCGCCAGCACGTCCAGTCTGTCAACCGAACTCGCCTTAATCTCGTTGCTATCCCCTTTCAGCAGGCTCAGGGCAGCAAATTTGTAGTACTTCGCCTTGATTTTCTCGTGTATCTTCCATTTTTCCGTGACATTCCGAAATGTCCTTGAAAAATAGGGTTCCACCGGGTTGCCTGCTTCGGCTTCCGCCTGTGCCCAGAGCAACACGGTGTCGGCCACGAACGCCGGAAAACCACTGCGAAAATTATCGGGGGTGAGCTGTCCCTGCTCAATGGCGATATCCGCCCAGTCCAGTCCCTGTGAGAACTCCCCGATATCAAATAACCAAATCACGCAGTAGGCGAAAATCGGGTTACAGTACACCTCGCCTTCATCCAGATAGCGTTGTGCCGTGGGTAAATAATTGGGCAGCAGTTCCTGCCGCTTCATTTCGACTTTTTCTGCCGTCAGTGTGAGCTGGCGTAGCCGCTTCACATCCTGCTCAATGGCACGGGCTTGCAGGTGCATACTGGCGCCATCGGCAATGGCAACCGCTTGCTGCCGGGCCAGTTTCTGGCGAAGTTCCACTTCAGCCCTGTGGCGTTGAGCAGGTGACAACATTAGTCTGTACCCAGTTTTTCAGCAGGTTCCGCCACCGTACCAATCTTCACGGCGTTTTCATCATAAGCCGCATACAACTCTGGCGTTTCCAGTGCATAACCTTCGTTGCGCAGGTATTTGTTTTCGAACTGCTTACGATCGTCCGCAAATTCCGCTTTACGCTGACGGGTATTGCGCTGAGTCAGAATTTGCAGGTTCGGCAACATCGTCACCACCATACGCTTACCCGGCATAAAGGGCGGCACCATTGCCGGACGGCCTGCAATCGAGCTGCCCAACATCTGCGCGGCAATTTTTTCAGTCGGTCTATCCGCTGACTGATAAAGCCGGTATTGTTCGGCGGCGACCAAATCTGCACCCACCAACACGACCAGACGTGGGTCATGGATAAATTGCTGTGGAATGCAGGTGTTAATCAGGTCGGAGGCCATCGAATCCAGTGATTTATGGTCGCCGTGTTCATCCAGTGTCACCGGCGTGGTAAGCACCTGCTTGCCGCCATCCCACGCTTTGGCAATTTCATGCCAGCCTATGTTGACATCCTCGCCGTTCGGGTTCGCGTCAGGGTCTGTTGTATCCGCGGCACTCTTACCGTTAAAGCCGATACGCAGCATATCCAGTGCAAACGATTCATTGATAAACGCTTGCATACGCTGGAAAAATTCGTTTTCATTGCCGGAGTTCGCCCAAATGGACAACAAGTCCCATTTCAACGCCGCACCGGAGTCGGTTTCTCTCAGTTTGTACTCGTTACCATCCACGCCTGTGTCACGGATAAAACGGCCAGATTTCTTACGTCCGGTAAACAGTCCCGGATTACCAACCGACACCACCTGACCGGAAAGCTGATCCACATCCGCACAGGTAATCATGTTAAGGAAATCGACCGACTCCAGCAGCGCGGTGCGCAGAGCGGTTTCTTTTGGGTCAGTCAGCGAGAAGTAACGTGAGGTGTCTTCAATTTCAACCCCATAGGATTCAGCTAACCCCGCTGTATATTTTTGCAAAAATGCCCGTGCCCGTTGATTTAATTGCATAGCGTTTTCCTTTGCTGTTACAGAAAATTAAAACGGGCGTTTTTATTGCCTTTCGGATTGCGGGACGGCACACGGGTTGCCAGCGTATCCAGCTTGCCGAAGTTTTTCACAATCTTTGACAAGTTATCGCGCAGGCGGGCAAAATCTTCGGTATCCACCACTTCTTTCACGGTTTCCACATCTTCCTGTACTTCTTCCACAACCTGCTCAGTGGATTCCAGCTTGCTTTCGACGGCGGTCATTCGCTTATCCATCTCAGCCAACGCCTCAGCGATAGCCTGCAACGCATCGTCACCCGTGGTTTCGGCTGGGGTTTCTTCCGGCTCTTCCACGTTAAAAAAGCTTCTCCATCCTTTTTTGGCCTTTGCCATCTTGCTTTCCTTAATATCTTTAACTTCGTCAATCACCAGTGGCTTATACGCGCCTGACCGATGAGGATTTTTGTTTTTACTAAACTGTAAGCGTGTTGTACCTACACTCGCTGGCGAATCAGTAACTGCCAGTCCTTCCAGATAGGTTTTGCCTGTGCCGCGAAAATTACCGTTCGGCGTAAACTCCACTGAGGTGAATAACAGTTGGCCGTCCCGGTTGGCATCCAACAAGCGGTGATTAGGTCGTAGTTGTGCATAGAGACGCAAAGCCCCGTCTTCCCCGTGTTCAGCCTTGACCGCGAGCACTTCCCCCATCGCCCCAAACCAGCGGTCGTGTTCCGGCCAGATTCGGGCGGTATACAGTTGAGGGTCGTAGAGTTCGGCGGCATCCAGAATCCACTGCGGTTCCATCACCCGGCCATCAACCGTGTCGCCCTCCATGGCAATACATATCCAGTTCGTCATTAACTGAGACATATCGCATTCCTTATCGTTGCTTCCCCCACAGTATTGCGGATTCAAAAAAATGCTGCGACAGGCGCAATGCGGTTGAATTCGGATATGACGCATAACCGAATTCAACCGAAATTGGTTGGGCGTAAGGAGAAAATTAGCCCTGCATAATGAGGGCATGAGGAATAAAGGATAGTAAGGAAAAGGACGCATGGCGAAATATTCTGATGAATTAATTAACGTAGCGAAGTCGCTGTATCTGCGCCGCTGTACTCCGGCTGAAATTGCCGAAGAGTTAAATCTGCCCAATCGACGGATCGTGTACTACTGGGCGGAAAAATGGCATTGGGCGGATATGCTCAGTCATGAAAGTGTGCATGAAGCGATTAATCGCCGTGCGGCTCTGCTCAGTGAACGCAATCATAAAACTGCACTGGAACTGGACGAACTCGACCGCCTGATTGCCCATCATGTGAAACTGATGGCACAGGAAAATAAGCACAAAGAAAAGCTGGCCGACATTAAAGCGCGGGCGCAAGCAGGCAACGAAGGTGATAATGTGCCATCCGGTGACGGCGAACCGAAGAAAAAGAAACGCCAGCGTAAAAATGATATTTCGGCACTGACAGAGGAAGATTTCCAGACCTTTGTTGATGATAATTTATTTGGTTATCAAAAGCATTTACGCGCTAACAAGCACAAGAGTGTGCGCAATATTTTAAAATCCCGCCAAATCGGGGCAACATGGTATTTTGCGTTTGAAGCCTTTGAAGATGCAGTCTTAACAGGGAAACCCCAAGTGTTCTTGTCGGCTTCCAAACCACAGGCGCAAGTTTTCCGCTCCTATATTGTTAACTTTGCTGAACAGCTTTTCGGGATCACCTTATCCGGTGAACACATTCGCCTGAGCAATGGCGCAGAACTGCGCTTTCTTTCGACCAACAAGAACACCGCCCAGTCTTACAGCGGTCACTTATATTGCGATGAATACTTCTGGATACCGGATTTTAAGCGGTTCAATGAAGTGGCTTCTGCCATGGCCACCCATGACCATTGGCGCACGACTTATTTTTCAACGCCCAGCGCGAAAACCCATCCCGCCTACTCTCTTTGGACAGGTGACGAATGGCGCGGCAATGATCCCAAGCGTAAGAACGTGGCTTTCCCCGCCTTTGATGAACTGCGGGACGGCGGGCGCGATTGCCCTGATGGTCAGTGGCGTTACGTTATTACCTTGGAAGACGCCATCAAGGGCGGCTTTAACCTCGCCAGTATCGATCGACTGCGCAACAAGTATAACCCGGACTCATTTAACATGCTGTTTATGTGCGTGTTTGTTGACAGCGGTGCCTCTGTCTTTACCTACAGTCAGGTTGATAAATGCGGTGTCGATATCAATCTGTGGGAAGATCACAACCCTGACGCCTCGCGCCCGTTTGGTGAGCGGGAAGTCTGGGGCGGTTTCGACCCGGCCCGCTCCGGGGATACGTCCACTTTTGTGATTGTGGCTCCACCGCTGATGGCGGGGGAAGCCTTTCGGGTACTAGCCACATTCTACTGGCAGGGCATGAACTGGAAGCATCAGGCAAAGCTGATTGAAGAACTGTTCAAACGTTATCGCTTCACCCATATCGGCATTGATACTACAGGCATTGGTCACGGGGTCTATGAAATGGTGCAGGACTTCGCCCCACGGCAAACGCAGGCCATTCACTACAGCCAGCAGAGCAAAAACCAGTTGGTCATGAAGATGATCGATGTGGTCAGTGAAGAACGTCTCGAATGGGACGGGGAACAAAAAGAAATTCTGGCCTCGTTTCTGGCTATCCGGCACACCACCACGGCCAAAGGCGGGGCCATGACCTTTGTCGCTGACCGTTCGCAGGAAACCGGACACGCTGACGTGTTCTGGGCCATTGCCCATGCCCTGATGAATGAACCGTTAAATTACGAGAAGAAACGCACCTCTAAATATACCTTTGCAAAGGCCGCATGATGAGTAAGAAAACGTTAAGGAAGACCGCCAAAGCGCCACAGACAAATAACAACCGTCAACGGAAAATGAACCTGATTACGCTGGGTAAACCGGAGCCGATACTCACGTCCATGACGGATTACCAGAAAATCTGGTATGACAATGATTATGATCACTACACCCTGCCGATTGACCGTCTGGCACTGGCGCAACTGACCAACATGAACGGGCAGCATGGTGGCGTTCTCTACGCCCGGCACAATATGATTGCCTCGGATTATCTCGGTGGCGGGCTGACCCATGAGCAATTCCGGTCAGCCATGATGAACTTCCTGATTTTCGGCGATGTGGCCCTCCTGAAAGTGCGCAACTTCTGGGGCGATGTGGTGAGACTGGAAGTCTTGCCCTCACTCTACCTGCGCCGCCGTAAAGACGGGGATTTTGTCGTATTGCAGGAGGGTGAGCCATTGGTTTACCCCCCGGAAGAAGTGATTTTTATCAAGCAGTATGACCCACAGCAACAGGTTTATGGCCTGCCGGATTATATCGGCGGCATTCATGCCGCTCTGCTTAACTCGGAAGCAACCATTTTCCGCCGCCGCTACTACCATAACGGCGCTCACACAGGCGGCATCATTTACACCAATGACCCGAATATCTCGGACGAAACCGAAGACGAAATCATTGGGAAACTGCAACAAAGCAAGGGCATCGGCAACTTTGAAACGATGTTTGTGAGCATCCCCAATGGCGATCCCGATGGCATTAAATTTATTCCGGTCGGGGACATCTCCGCCAATGATGAGTTTGCCAATGTGAAAAGCATCAGTTCACAAGACGTGCTGACCGCCCACCGGTTCCCGGCGGGACTGGCGGGCATTATTCCGACCAATGCCGGCGGTCTGGGCGACCCGGAAAAAGCCCGTGATGCTTACCGCAAGGATGAGGTTATCCCCGTACAGAATATGTTCATGAATGCCATCAACCACCGTGAACTCCCCGAAATATTACATATCCGTTTCAAACAAGATAACGCCAGTTCGGGTGCAGAATGAGCAAGAAAATGGTAAAATCGAGGAAAATCGACACATTAGGGATAAGGAACATGCGTGTATTAAAAATAATCTGCCCTGAGTGCGGCGTTAAGTCGGTCATCCGCAAAACCAACCGGAAGCACCACCAGATCGCTGATATCTATTGTTCGTGTTCAGATGTGGAATGCGGGCACACTTTTGTGATGAATCTGACGTTTTCACACACCCTCAGCCCCAGCGCCAAAACGGGGGATATCCTGTTGCAGACTGTGATTAATAACCTCAATCCGCAACAGCGCCAGATGGCCTTAGATTTGTTGCAGACCAGTGCCGCATAAGTTCAGTGTTGAGCCACTATTGAGTGGCTTTTCTTCATTTTCATCCAATTGCCTAAGCAAATTAGTGGTCAACTCGGAACACCACATAAGAGCCTGATAAAGTTCTTCATGGCTACCAGCGTGAGTGAGGCAGCCAAGTAAAATCAAGCCGTTCATGCTTTAAAAAAATTGCGCACTCTTTTACCAATACAATCACATTTTGGTTCTTTTTGTTTCACCTGCTCTAAACGGTCGTACATCTCAATAATTTGCAGCGCTACCGCTGCCACCTGTACCATTTCAGCCCGCGCCGTTCCGGCATGACTGCCACCATACTCATCATGCAAAATAGCCTGAGCGAACTCACCAACCTCCTCACTCAATATCGTCTGCCAAACAAACGGGGATAAATTGCGATTTGCGCCCCATTTCCCATCTTGTCGATTCATTTCTGAGATAACATCAGTCATGGCATGTGTGCCAATATGCTTTTCATAAGGTAATGGCCTGCGTGCACGATGCAGATATTTCAATAAATCCAGTTCGTCGCATGGCTGAACCAATTCCTCAGTTTCTAAAACCAAATCATAGTTATAAACGGTCATTGTTTCCTCATCTCCCTAAGATGGTTAATTCGCTGCCACAACTTGTCGCGGCGCATAGTTTGTTGCCGTTCCGATTCCAGCGGAATAAAACTGCCATTCGTCCATAACTTAAATGACTGTTCATTGACGCTGATTTTTCCACCGATAATTAATGACTGTGCCATAAATCGGCTAAAACTCATCCCGATGGAATCGGCATAATCGATAATTTTTTCAATCAGCCCCTCACTAGGTTTTTTGGCTGTATCAGACAACCCCGTACAGTTATTGACAGAACTCCTAGGCGGTGCGGACGCACCGCTAAACCCAGCCTCCGCTGACGCTTCGGCTAACTTCGGCACAATCTGCCACGTTTTCAGACGGGTTAAAATTGGGGTATCCATACCCACTAACGGCGAGAAAACCCCTTTAATCCGGATCACATCTTCACCGTGGGCGTTAGTTTCCTGCTCCGTTTCATACCACAGACGCGCAACCAAATCGTCACGACGTACAAACGGGCCACCCTGTGCATTGATATAATTTGCCCAATCGCCGTTATCAGCCGCATCATGCACAGTGGCAAATTCGATACTTAAGCCCATCGCTGTATCATGGTCTGCCATGCGGCGCAGTTCACGGTAAACCGTCACCGGCGCACCACCGACAAACTGAAACTGGCGGATACGCCAACGCCCTGCCCAGGCAGTGGCAGCGATCGCAGCGTCTTTCATCAGTAAATTGCTTTCATCATCGCGCTCGCCATCCATCGCGTAACCATCAATATTTTTGGAAATGTACTTCGCCACATAACCGGTTGCAGACCCTTTTTCCGGGTCAATCTTCTCAGCATGAAAGCGGGCTTTCAGGGCTTTTGCGGTCTTCAGTTCGTGGCGGTCTTCCTGCAAAGCGTATTCGCGGATGATGTCACGCACCTGATCGGCTTGCTCCGGCTGCATAAAAAACAGCATGTGCCAGTGCGGAGTCGCATCGTGATGCGGTTCAGCCACGCGAATACCGAAGATACGTAGATTGTTACGGTGGAGTTTGGCTCTGATTTTTGCCCAGAGGCTGCTGAGATATTGTTGTGTATCGGCGGGGCTGCATCCGTTCCACTTGCGGTTACGGTGTCCGTGGCGGGTCGTCGCATGATATTTAGAGGGGGCGGTCAGTGTGTAGAACTCAGCAACATAGCCCAGTTCATGACAGATATTTTCGAAGCCCCGGATGCGCACCATCATTTCAGTACGGCGGATCGCCGGATTCGCCACACTGCCATAATATTTATCAATCAGGCTGATGCGGTTGCCTTCTTCGTCTTCCAGTTCCATCGACTTGATAAATTCTTTCGTACGGTGTTTTTGCTCTTTCCATTCGGAAATCGCCATCCTGCTGGCGTAGGTGCTGGATTTTTTGCTGACACGGTTAATGGAGATCTGCAAGTGTTCGCGCCACTCTGCCGCCAGACGGCGCAGGCGACCTAACCACCATTTATCTGAGGTCATGCGAGAAATGGCCGCGATAGCCTGCATTTCATCAAAAAAACGCCCGGCCAACTTATCCCAGTAAGGTACATCCTGACGGTAAGCTTTCGTGATAGCCGCTGCCCGCATATATAAAGCATGTGCCCGTTTCAGATCGCTGTCTTCTGATGGCATATCATCTGCGACCGTCTGCAATTTCGCCGTCACAAATTCAGCAATATCAGTCGCCAGTAGCTCGACATCTTCCCGTGACATATCAGGAATGCGGTTGAACCGTGCCATATAAAGCGCATTATCCGCCTCAACCTCCTGAATCTGGTAGCGTCCTGTCACCAAATTAACTCTGGGTAAAATGCGATCAACGAATGTCTTAGATAAAAAAGCCTCGGCACGATAAAGCCCTTGCTCCTTTTCTAAAACATTAGCCCGATACTGAACATCAAGACGAACCATCATCGGCTGCTTTTTAAGTTCCCGATATAAGTCCTGCATATGAGCACGCGCTTTATGTTCCTTTACCTGTGCGCGGTGTTCTTCTTCTTTCTGGTATTGCTCCGCATAAGTCGGAAGCGGTCTTGTGATCGGCTGGATGGGTTTATCCCACTGCAATGAAACGCGTTCAGCCAGAGTTGCACTGTGTGGCATCTCTGGCTGAAATTTGCTGCTATATTGTTTTGCTTTTTCTACAAGGCTCATGCAAACACACAATTCATAGAAGATAATTCAAATGAAAGCAAAACAAATTCCCCGCCAATCTGCGGATACAAATCGCTATCAATGACTGTGACGTCAGTAACTTTTACGAAAATAGGATCACTAGTGAAATTGTCGTTATCATCAATTTCATGTAACCCAAGAAAATCGCCTTTTTTATATTCATGGTCATTGATTCTGAATTCCGCTTTTTTATCACCACCTTTTACAGCTTCAAAATAAATGCTTTTTATTTTTAAATTATGTATTGTACGTACTGTGCCTTTGGTCATTTTATTAATCTCCATTGTGTTTATTCGTTGTGTTGGTTGGCGAACATCAAACATAATTCCATTCCTGTACTTGACGCTCTATTTCACTGGCTTCGCTTTCCAGCAGACTAACAATGGCATCGCAATCTAAGCGATCGCGTTTCGCAATCATGGCGAAATGACGCAGACGCGAAGCGTGACCATCTGCCCTGACACGTCTTTCATCTTCACGATTTTGTTTGATGCAGCGTTCAATAATGACCGCATGGTCATCGGTGTTTATTTCAGCAGGGGTAAAGATAGGCTCGGGTATATTCATTTTTCGATTTCCTTTTTTTAGATAATAAGAAACCCTGCGCGTTGGCACATAAAAACAATTAAATTAAATCGATAAATTAATGCGATATTAATTCAGGCATTATCAATTTATCCGGCAATTCAGCAGCAACCGCCTTAAATTGATGAATGGCAGAAATTAATGAACGCTGCTCTTCAACCGTGAAGTCTTTAAGTTTGTTATTAAATTGCGATTTATCAAAACCCGCCAAATGGAATATTAAATGCAATACCCGTTCATTATTCCGGATTCTGTTATTACTACGGTCACGCATCATGTCGATAAAATCAGCCAGTTGGCTGTTTAACTCACCACTTTTTTTAGACTTCTTAAAAATAATGGCATGGGCTTTCGCGGTATGATTCATGCCGTCAATTCTTTCATCAACGGTCTGTGATACCGCGCGGAACGGTTCAGTATTAGCCATAGCATCACCTTTACAATATGGATAATAATGGGGTTAATATTGTTGTCGCTAACCCGATTGAAACAAATGTCATCATCAATGGGTTTTCTTTTTTATAACTCACGTTTGTGACTTTAATATTAGAAAAGTCTTTACCGCTGACTTTATATTTGTGCTGCACCCGCTTTAATTCGTTCATGGATTTTTATCCTGTATCTTTGATAACAATACCGTAATGCTTCATTACGTGAATCAAATTGGCCGTGACAATGTTCGCCGTCTTCAACCTGATAACGCATATTCGAACGAACAGCGTTCTTTGGTAATGGACGCACTAAGAATGCCCCAAATTTGACTCTACCTTTATTTAATTCCTCTAGTGTTGGCATAATATTTCGCATGTTTATTACCTCTATTGGATAATTTACAGACCAATCCACAATAGCCAAGCGTCGCGCTGTTCTTTTGGACGATTTAGAAATGCGTCACGCATTCCTCTGTTAAACTCAGGAATATAAACCCAGTTCTCACCGCGTACTTTCGCAGGAATACCATCAATTTCTTTTACATCAGGGTTCTGCCAAAAAACAGTTGGTAACTTACCTTTATCAACCATCCCCTTAACAGCTCCATGAGTTTTGCCGATTAAGTCAGCAAACTTCTGATAAGGAACTGCATCTACTGGGTAGTAAACTTGCATGTAACCATCAGGATTTTTTTCTAACATTTTTCACCTTCTTTTCTATACTTTAAACAGCGGCCAAATCTAGGAACCTCGTATTTTTTAGGCTCATTTGTTACCCTGCTTTACTCAAACGCTTAGAGTTGCTTAAGGGGCTAACTCTGAGTGTTTCACGCACTCAATGGAACACAAGTAGGAACGTTGAGCTAGATACTAGAACACGAACAGGAACCTTGTCAATGGAGATTTCAGAAAAAATCAAAGCCATTCGATCAGCAGAAAACCTCACACAAATACAATTGTGTGAGGTTATGTGTATATCAATCAGTACACTAAAGAAGATAGAGGCTGGATACAGGGAACCTAGCTGGGAAACAATCACAAAGATCACTATGCATCCTAAATTTGAAAAATACGCATTGTGGCTAATGACCGATAAGACTGCTCCTGAGTCTGGTCAAATTAGCCCACTTTGATTTTGCTCCACCATGTTTCACCTTCTTTTCTATACTTTAAAGAGCAGTTAAATCTAGGAACCTCGAATTTTTCAGGTTCATTTGTTACCCTGCTTAACTCAAACGCTTAGAGTTACTTACATGGCTCGCTCTAAGTGTTTCTGCGCTCCTTAAGGTCTCACTTCTAAAACCTTGAGGGATTCTAGTCTCACTTTTGGAACCTGTCAATAATGAACATGTCACAAAAAATTCGAGCTATACGTAAAGCCGAAGGATTAACACAAATTAAATTTTGCGAACTAACAGACATCCCCTTAAGCACTCTTAAGAATTATGAGGGTGATCACTCTTCTCCGGGGTTAAGTACAATTCTTCAAATCACTAATCATCCTAAATTTGAAAAATACACACTGTGGTTAATGACCGATAAGACTGCTCCTGAGTCTGGTCAAATTAGCCCGACTCTCTCCCCTGATGGTGTAGAACACAAAATGTCACACCACTTAGGCCGGAAAACTGGCTAACACTACATGAGGACTTTCTTGACTGGTTAGAAACACAATCACTTTGTTACATCGGAGGGCTTCGTCATGCCAATTAAGAAGCTCGATGATGGTCGGTATATGGTGGACATCCGTCCTGTTGGCCGAACTGGAAGTCGGATCAGACGGAAATTTGATAAAAAAGCAGAAGCTGTTGCTTTTGAGCGTTACACACTGGCTCATGCTCCAAAGCCGGGAAAATCATCTAACAGACAAAGTCTGAGCGATTTACTTAAATTATGGTGGCTGTATCACGGACAGACAGCGGAGAACGGCACGATAGAAAAACGGCAACTAGAAAAAACAATCAAGTTGCTCAATGATCCATCTATAAACCGTCTCAATAAACATGCTTTACTGGAACACCGAAGTAATCGCCTCTCTGACGGTATTAAAGCATCAACGATAAACCGGGATATGTACCGTCTATCAGGGATGATCACAACATTGCAAAAGCTCGAAGTTTTTAGCGGTGACAACCCTCTGAATGGATTACCTCCGCTAAAAGAGCAACAGCCTGAAATGACCTTTTTAACAAAAGAAGAGATCAACATGCTGTTATCCGTTCTTTCCGGGGATGAAAGGAAAATTGCACTGTTATGTCTCAGCACGGGTGCCAGATGGGGGGAAGTCGAAACCCTGAAAAGTGCCCAAGTAAAAAACGGTCGGGTTACATTTTTGAAAACCAAGAATGGTAAGCAAAGAACAATCCCGATCTCCAAGACATTAGAAAAGGAAATCAAACAAAAATCAGGGGAGCTATTTGACGTTGATTACGCAAGTTTTCGTGTGAAATTGAGGTCAATAAAACCTGATTTACCGGAAGGACAGGCAACTCACGTTCTGCGCCATACATTTGCGAGTCACTTTGTGATGAAAGGTGGAAACATTGTCGCACTGCAACAAATCTTAGGGCACGCCAACATACAACAGACGATGGCGTATGCGCATTTGGCACCCGATTATTTGCAGTTAGCAATCACATTGAATCCATTAAGTGAAGGCATAGAAATCTAGTAGCCAGAAGCAACTGTAGATAACTAAAGTGTCCACGCGAGTGTCCACACTTGGAAAATTTCAGATCATCTACAGTTGCTTAATGAAAAATTATCACTTTGATTTTAAAGGGAATTAATGTTAAAGGGCAGATAAAAAAAAGCCCCTCACGGGGGCTGAAAGACAGGGATGGTGTCTATGGCAAGGAAAATCGTTATTGATGCTATTTGATAGCAACAGTACTTTTGTTGTAAAAGTACTAGAAATCAAGAGTACTAGCAAAAAATCAGTTTACTTATCGAGCTACACATTTGTTTGTTTTATAAGGTTTTTTCAATAATTCTTTCTGTTCTGGTGTTAATAGTCGATAAACCTGATTATTAAATCGGGCAACTTCTATACCAAAAAGAACATTCTTTTCGGCTATTTTTTCAAGCTGCAAGCGAATCTCAGCTTCATCAAAATTCTCTGCAATCGAAAGAATATCCAGTTTTAGGCTTGCATCTCGCATATCAGCCAGTTGCTGCTCATACCCATGTTGCTCTCTGGCTAACCTCAATATCTGTAATATCTGTTCACGCTGCTGTTCAGTTAACACTATTCCACTGAAGATATAGCTATAGTTATACTGATGACCTCGGTAATGACTAAAATTCCTCTTATAATCACCTTGCATACAAAGGGAGGAACTAGCTTCAGGAATATGATCCGCATCAGCAGTTTCAGCTAAGGTCTCTGTTGTTCCGAGAACAAGCATTGACGCTAGAGCCAATATTGCTATGTTACGCATTAAATTTCCCCGCTTTCTCGAACAACAGCATTCGATCTAGTGCGGATAACTATAACCCTGCGGCTGCAAACTAGCGTCAGAGCATGTAAAAGAACGTAAAGTCATGGAATAGCGAAGTTTGTTATCGTATTTTGCTCTTGGAGGAAGAATCAATGCATAAAATCTTATTAGTTGATGATGACCGTGAACTGACATCGTTATTAAAAGAACTGCTCGAGATGGAAGGATTCAATATTGTGATCGCCCACAATGGCGAACAGGCTTTGCAATGTATCGATTCTTCAATTGACCTGCTATTGCTGGATATCATGATGCCGCGCAAGAACGGTATTGAGACACTGAAAGAGCTGCGAAGCCAGCGTCATAAAATCCCCGTTATCATGTTAACCGCTCGAGGTAGCGATTTAGACCGTGTTTTGGGATTAGAGCTAGGAGCGGATGACTATCTCCCCAAACCTTTTAACGATCGAGAACTTGTCGCCCGCATACGTGCCATTTTGCGCCGTTCCAACTGGAGTGAAAAACAATCTGAAATAGGAATACCTGTTTTGGAGGTCGATAAACTACGGCTCAACTCTGGGCGTCAGGAAGCCAGTTTTGATGGTACGATTTTGGATCTAACTGGCACAGAATTCTCTCTACTTTATTTATTAGCACAACATTTAGGGCAAGTCGTTTCCCGTGAACATTTAAGTCAAGAAGTATTGGGAAAACGCTTAACGCCTTTTGATCGCGCTATTGATATGCACATTTCGAATCTACGCCGTAAATTACCCAATAGAACAGATGAACTACCATGGTTTAAGACATTACGCGGCCGTGGATACTTAATGGTTTCCGCAAAATGATCAATAGCTTGACAGCCCGTATATTCGCCATTTTTTGGTTTACACTCGCACTTGTCCTGATGATAGCCTTAATGGCCCCTAAACTGGACTCACGGCAATTAGCTCCTCTTTTGGACAATGAATATCAGCTTGGAAAAAAACTGGCAAAACAAATAGAAGAAGAATTAATACAGAACCCACGAAAAAGTTTCTGGTGGATAAATATGCTGGACGCTATTAATCTGTTGGCTTCACCGAACGAATACCTGCTCCTTGTCACCTATAATGGGAATATCATTAACCCTGACCCTACAAGTTCGCACTACCAACGACAAGCTATCCGCAACTTTATCGGGCAATCTGATAATGCAGATCACCCTAAAAAGAAAAAATATGGTCGTTCGGAAATACTCGGCCCTTTTTCTGTCCTTGATGACGAAGAGCATTACCTCCTCTACCTTATTAGGCCAGCGAGCAGCCCACAATCAGATTTTATTAATTTGATGTTTGACCGACCATTTTTACTGCCCGCTGCCACCATGTTAATAAGCGCTCCATTACTACTCTGGCTGGCATGGAGTTTGGCAAAACCCGCCCGGAAACTAAAAAATGCAGCAGATGATGTCGCGAAAGGAAACTTACGGCAACATCCTGAACTGGAATCCGGTCCACAAGAGTTTTTAGCTACTGGTAGCAGTTTCAACCATATGATTAGTGCGCTGGAGAGGATGGTTACCGCCCAACAACGGCTGATTTCCGATATCTCCCATGAACTGCGCACACCGCTTACTCGCTTACAATTGGCGACAGCCCTACTTCGTCGCCATCACGGCGAAAGCAAAGAATTAGCACGCATTGAAACAGAGACTCAACGTTTAGATGGAATGATTAACGATCTGTTAATACTTTCCCGTCATCAACATAAAAACGAATTACTACGCGAAAATATCAAAGCTTACGATTTATGGCATGACATTTTGGAGAATGCCAAATTTGAAGTCGAACAAATGCACAAAACATTGGATATCGTTTCTCCTCCCGGAAATTGGGTTATTTACTGTAATCCTGCAACACTTGGCAGCGCACTGGAAAACATCGTCCGCAATGCACTACGCTACTCCAGCAGCCATATCGCCGTGGCATTCAAGGCAGATAACCAAGGTGTAACCATTACCGTTGATGACGATGGGCCTGGAGTCAGCCCAGAAGACCGAGAGCATATATTCCGGCCATTTTATCGAACGGATGAAGCGAGAGACAGAGAATCAGGGGGAACGGGATTGGGATTAGCAATTGTTGAAGCAGCAGTAAACCAGCATCGAGGTTGGGCCAAAGCAGAAGATAGCCCTTTAGGTGGATTACGGCTGGTGATTTGGTTGCCGTTACATGGGAGATAGATAGTTTTCGTTTTGAAATTTAGTTAGTTACAAGGTGTAACAATTGAAAGAAAAACACTGTTATACTTGACCTCAAAGCGACGAGAGACTAATCTCGTCGCTGCTTAACACAAATCGTTGATATGTTAATTTTTGTTAAGAAAAATATCAATTAGATAATTAAACTTGTAAAGCATAATGAGCACTCTGGGAGCCATAACCCAGTGCGGTAGCTTTATCTATAATATGAAAATATCCAAATAATATTGATAAAAATTATTATGAAAATAACCATCAGAAGTATAGCTAAAAAACTTGTCTATCATGTATGCTCAATCTCTCCATTATTAACAACTAAAATACATTTCTATGATCGATTCAAAAAATTCTTGAACCTAGAACAGCCTGAAACTTTTAATGAAAAATTACAATGGCTAAAATTTAATACTTATAATAATAATCCATTAATAACATTATGTGCAGATAAATTTTCTGTAAGAGAATATATAAAAGAAATAGGCCATCCAGAAATCTTGAACGAAATCTATGGAGTTTGGAATTCTGTTGAAGAAATAGATTGGGATTTATTACCTAACAAATTTGTTATGAAATGCAATCATGGAGCTGGCTATAATATAATATGTGAAAATAAAAAATATATAGACAAAAATAGCTATAAAAGAAAATTAAACAATTGGATGAAACAGGATTTTTGGAAAAATTATGCGGAGCTACACTATAAAAATATCAAAAAAAAAATAATATGTGAGAAATATATAGAAACAGAAAATGGACAACTACCAGAAGATTATAAAGTTTTTTGTTTCCATGGCAAGCCTAAATTTATTATGATTTGTACCGAGAGAGACACAGGAAGCCCTAAATTTTATTTTGTCGATTTGGAATGGAGATTACTACCATATGGTTCGAATTATTTTAGCTTGAATAAACCTATAAACAAACCAATAGGCCATGAGAAATTAATTGAATATAGCAAGAAGCTGTCATCAAATTTTCCATTTGTTAGAGTAGATTTTTATTTAAATAGCGGTAATATAATATTTGGGGAATTAACTTTTTTTCCTGCTGCCGGATTGGATAACGACTTAAATAATGAAGAAAATAAAAACGTCGATTTGGAAATAGGAAAAATGATTAATTTAAAAGAATAATAATAATGAATAAAAAAAAGGAAATATTAAGGAATTTATTAACTCTATCAATGGTTCATGTTTTAGGATTAATAATACCTATAATAACAATGCCTATATTATCAAGAGCTATGGGGGCTGATATATATGGGAAGTATTTATTATTCTTAACAATTATAGTTTTTGGCCATACTATAATAGATTATGGCGCACAATATACCGGCGTCAGAGATATATCTAAAAACAAAAACAATAAAAATAGAATAAAGATTATTTATACCAAAAACCAAAGTGTAAGATTGTTATTATCTATAATATATTCTCTATTAGCTGTAATATATTCACATTGTTTTCTTGAAACAATATTGACAAAATGGTTAATATATTATGCTATACCTTATTTTTTGGGATATGTTTTAGTCTGTTTCTGGTTTTTTCAGGGATTATCTAAAACTCAATATATTCTATATATCTCACTTTTTGGAAAAATAGTAAATTTACTAGCAATACTATTGTTTACAAATAACCAAAATTATATAAAATTAGTAATGTTAAGCACTTGTTATCCAATGCTATTATGTGGATTAGTTGTGTTCTTTACTTTATATTTGAAAAAAAAATATAGTATATTAAAAATAAAAGGGCTAGCAAATCAATTAAAAGATGGTTATAATATATTCATAGGTATATTAGCTCCTAATTTTTATAATGCTATACCAACAATATACCTAAGCAGTATATCCTCTCCGTTAGAATTTGCAAAGTATATTGTCGCGATAAAATTGTGCGGTATTATAACATCATTTCAAGATGTATTATCCAAAGCAATTTATCCAATATTAGCAAGAGAAGAAAAAAACCACTTATATAAAATACTTTGGATAAATATTATCATTGCAGCCCCTATTATATTAATCATAATTTTCCTCGGAAAAGGAATTATTAATTTATTTTTAGGCTCACAATACAATGATAATATTTATATTTATTTAATATCTATAAGTATATTATTCGTAGGCATGGCTAACTCCTATAGCCAAGGATATTTCATACCTAAAAAACTAGATAAAGAATATCGAAATATTTCATTAAGAATATCTATAATTTCATCTTTATTAACAATTATATTAATTTATTTTCTAGGGTTAATTGGTGGGGCAATATCCTTAACTATTGCTAGAACCTTATTCTATATAGATTATAAAATAACATATGATAAAATAGAAAAGCGGAGTAATAAAATTGGAAAAAATCAATGATCAGTATGGTTCTTTTTATGTTTCTAAAAGAAATAACTCCTCCCCTATGATCTCCATTATTATGTCTGCTTTTAACGCAGAAATAAGCATAGAAAAATCAATAAATTCCATATTATCACAAACATATAAAAATTTCGAACTAATAATCTGTGATGATGGTTCAAGTGATAATACATTTAATATTTGCCAGATGCTAGCCAGACAAGATAATAGGATAATATTAGTTAAACAAAAAAACATAGGACTAACAAAATCATTAAACCGAATGTTAACACTAGCAACAGGAACTTACATTGCACGCCAAGATTCTGATGATATAAGTTTACCTAATAGATTAGAAATTCAATTCAATTTCCTATTAAAAACTATAAGGTATGACTTTTGTGTTAGCCAATACTTTATAAATGGTAATATAAAACCTATGAATGTTCTCGTAGAAAACTTTCATCCTACATTATTGCGATGGGGTAATTTTATCTGCCATGGAACTTTTTTTGGGGAAAAAAAATTATTTGATGAAGTTAAGTATAATGATGAAATAAGATACAGTCAGGACTATGATTTTTTATTACGAATGAAAAACAAATATAAAATTGCATATATTAAAGAACCTTTATATGAATACTCCACTTCAGAAAACAGGATTTCTTCAAGAAAGAAAGATTCACAAAATAAATTTGCTAAAGATATAAACAAACAAAATTTTAAAATTGGTTCAATTTCAAAAAATATACTTATAAAAGTGATAAGAATAATCCATGCATTAATTATAAAATACAAAAAAAAATGAATACACTATTATTAACGCTATCAATATTATCTGCATCTTTAATCAGCTTCAATCCATATATTAATATTATAACCCTCTTTTTCTCATTTTTATCCTTTATATATTGCAAAACAACTAACTATAGTATCAACTATAAATTTATTAAAGTAATATTCGGAATATCGTTAATATTATTATCTTTTCTTTCTCTAAGTTTTATCCTTTATTCCATTGAGAATAGTAATATATTTACTTCCTTCAAGGATAACACAATAATAAATAATTCCATAAATAAATTTATAAGTGTAATAAATTATTTTATGATTTCAATATCACTTTTCCGTATAAAGGAAGATCATGATTGCATAGCAAAAGTGATCAGCAAAGTGTTAAATGTTCATTTAATATTCTTTTATATACAAACTATTGTTATTTATTTAACCGGTTATTATATTGATATTGTTAAGTTTATTACAGGTGAAGAAAGCAGATACATCAATGTGTGGCATAATACTACCAATTCAATTATGCTATATAGGCCTACAGGATTATTAGTTGAGCCATCTACATATGCTGTAGTTCTTTCATCATTATTAATACCCTTATATCTTATACGCAAAAAAATAAGCATCTTATTCATTTTATCTATGATAAGCTTATTAATATGCAGCTCTTCTGTGGGAAAAATATTATTCGTATTAATATCTATTATTCTTATTCAAAACGTATATATTAGAAAAGTAAAAATATATAATTTTATCCTACTAACATTGCTATGTATTATAGGCATAGTAGCTATTGTTTATCCTTCTCTAATTGATATATTTATATCTAGAGCCCAATACACCTTAAAGCTAAGAATAGAGACTATTAGATTAATTTTGGACCGAGATTTGTGGGATCTAATTATTGGAAAAGGATATTTCCTGATTGAAGATAAAATATACAATTATAATCTTAATGAGATGAATAGAGAATATGCTACAATAGCAGATATAGGTTTTATATTATATAGCTTTTCAGTTTCATTAATACTCTCTCTAATTTTATTTATATTTATTTTTCTAAACTTAAAAAGAAAGATTTATTACTTCCTTCCTATTTTAGCTTTACTAATAACAAAACTAAATTTCGAGCACTCTATTTTTTGGATTTCTATAACATTGATAATATTAATTTCACAAAAAAGACAATATGAAAATAACCTCACTAATAGCTAATAACATACATTGTGGCTCTAATTATGTCCACTACTTATTATCAAAAGGAAATAACAAATGGAATATATTATCTTTACGAGGAAAAAAAAATCAATTATACGATCTATCTATAAAAAATCTAAAGCTATCTCGTTATAGGATGCTATTTAATATTTTATTCTTGAGTAAAATATTAAATGAAATAAGAAATACAGATGTGATCCTTGCAGATGGGATATTTCCTTATATTTATGGGAAAATAATAAGAAAATATGCCCCTACAATTAAGGTATTTTTCTTAGTACATAATGATTATTCAATAAATAACAGAAGTAATTGGAAGATACTCCCTAAATGGCTATTCAATTTTATATATGATTTTCTATTAAGAAATGAAAAAGTAATTACAACCTCTCTATCAGCCTCTGAAGGATTAAAAAAAAGGAATATAAAATCATTCCATATAGATAATGGCTGTATTACTCCCATATATGGAAAAAATAAAAATGCAGACAATAAAATACTTAACTTCTGGTATGTAGGAAGACTAGTAAAAGCTAAGCAGGTAGGTTTGTTAATAAAAGCATTCTACAATTTACCTAGTCATTGTAGACTAAATATAGTTGGTAATGGTGATGAAAAAGAAAAATTAAATCATCTATCTATTGAAAGAAATATTAACTGTAAATTTTGGGGAGAGATAGAAAATCCTTTTTCCATTATCCATCCAGGTGATATATTTGTATTACCATCACTCGTAGAAGGTAAATCAATAGCTCTAATGGAAGCTATACTATCAAATTGTTATTGTATAGCTTCAGATATAGATGCAAATAGAGAATTTGAAAAGTATAATGTGACTTTATTTTCAGTGTGTTCTGTAGAAAGTTTAAATTCAAAACTGGTTTTTTCATCAAAATTATCTCAGAAACAGAGAATCAAAGTAACAAGAGTTGATTTAGCAGATCAAGATTTTTCCCAAAAAGAAATGCAAAAGAAGTACATAAAGGTATTCAATGAAAAAAACACATAATATACTAACTTTAGATCCTATGTATTCAAACTTACATAGTAAAATAGCTTCTTTATACTGCGGAAAAAAAATAGCATTACTATCCTCATTTGCAATAAGCCATTATTTAGACGAATTTGATTGCCATTATATAAATAAAGAAATAAAAAATATTATACCGTCGAATGAAGATAAAATTATTGTCCTAAACACCCCCTCTATTTATAAAGCAAAAATAGAATATCAAGAAAAAAGAGAATTAAATTTAAATGAAATTGAATATATGAGTCAATTTGTTTCTTTTATTAGAAATTTTATAATAAAACACAATATTAAATTAGTATTACTTCATAATGATCTAAGATGGCATCACGCTCTTACTATAAAAATATGTAAGATATTAAATATAACTTATATTGTAACTGAACAGGGATTATTTAGACCTAATACAACTATTTTAGATCCTAAAGGAGTAAATGCATTTTCATCTTTAATTAAAATTAAGAAGTTCTCTTTTTCACCTTATATATCTTCATCTAATAATTCACATAATACTTCGATAGCACATCACCATAATTCAATAAAATCAAAATATCATTTTTTTATTTTTTTACTACTTCTAAAAATAGAAAAAACATTTAGTTCATCAACTCTATTAAAATATCAACATAATAGTTTCAGTATAAGGAAATACATAAAGAGACATATTAATCAATTTAAAAATGGCTCCTATCATGACAGAACATCTATAATAGAGTTACCTGTTAACTATATATTTGTTCCTCTCCAACTAGAGGAAGACACACAAATATTAATACATAGTAATATCAAATCAAATCAACTCCTCATAAAAGAAATAGAGAAATGTGTTCGTAACGTTAATCCTAATATAAGCATTCTATTTAAAAAACATCCTAATGATAATAAAAATTATATTTTAGGTTGTAATAGTCAGATGGTTTTAGGTGGAGTACACGAATTAGCTGAAAAATCAAAATTATCAATAACAATAAACTCTAGTGCGGCCATAGATATTATTAAAACTGATTGCCCATTGATTTTACTTGGTAATTCCATCTATGACAAGGAGGATATAGCTATAAAATCCAACCTAGTTAACTTAGAAAAAACCATATATTCTATATTAATAAATAAAGAAACTCCACATACTAAGAAAGCAAGAAAAGAATATCTAGACTATTTATATTATAGCTATAGTCTGCATGGTGCAGGATATTCATATAATATGAATAAAATAAAAAGAAAATTAACAGAAATAGGCTATTTTAATACTGAGAAAATCAAAAATGTATAAAATTACTATAGTTGGTATAGGATATGTTGGTTTGTCCAATGGGATACTTTTATCTCAAAATAATCTAGTGGTTGCCTTAGATGTTGATAAAGAAAAAATAAATTTCATTAAAGAAAAAAAAATTTTTATAAAAGATCTAGAAATGGATTTTTTTATTAAAGAAAAGTATCTTAATTTCGAAGCAACTCTAGATAAGAAAGAAGCATATGAGAAATCTAATTTTGTAATCATTTCCACCCCAACAGATTATGATCCAAACACCAATTATTTCAACACAAAATCAGTAGAATCTGTTATTGAAGATGTCCTAGAATACAACCCTTCAGCAACAATGGTAATAAAATCAACCATTCCAGTTGGTTTTACCAAACAAATGCGAGAAAAATATCAAACTGACAATATTATTTTTTCTCCCGAATTCTTACGTGAAGGCCGTGCTCTTTACGATAATCTATATCCATCCAGAATTGTCGTCGGTGAACGCTCAGAAAGAGCAAAAGTATTTGCTAACCTTCTTATAGAAGGTGCAATCAAACAGGATATTCCTGTTCTTTTTACCGACTCCACTGAAGCCGAAGCTATTAAACTCTTCGCTAATACCTATCTTGCTATGCGTGTAGCTTATTTTAATGAACTAGATAGCTATGCTGAAGCTAAAGGACTAGATTCACGCCAAATTATTGAAGGTGTATGCTTAGATCCACGTATTGGTAACCATTACAATAATCCATCTTTTGGTTATGGTGGTTATTGCCTTCCAAAAGATACAAAACAGTTATTGGCTAATTATCAGGAAGTACCAAATAATATTATTGGTGCAATTGTAGAAGCTAATCGAACGCGTAAAGACTTTATTGCCGACTTGATCATCAGTAAAAATCCCAAAATAGTTGGTGTTTATCGTCTTATTATGAAATCAGGCTCGGATAATTTCAGAGCTTCCTCAATTCAAGGAATAATGAAACGAATCAAAGCCAAAGGTATTGAGGTGGTAATTTTTGAACCTGAGATGAAAGAAGAAAACTTCTTCAATTCCAGACTAATTCGTGATTTAAATGAATTTAAAACTATATCTGACGTTATTATTTCAAATCGTATGTCTGTAGACTTAAAAGACGTAAAATCAAAAGTATATTCACGTGATCTTTTTGGAAATGATTGATTTATATAAACTATAACAGTTGAATTATTATGAAATATTTAGTCACAGGTGCAGCAGGATTCATTGGTTTTCATTTAATAAAAAAATTAATAAAAAATGGTAACCATGTTATTGGAATTGACAATATCAATGATTATTATGACGTCTCTTTAAAAAAATCAAGATTAGAGGCTTTGTCTAATCTTAAGAATTTCAGATTCATATTCATGGATGTTTATGATAGGAATTCAATTGAAGAGTTATTTAAAAATAACAAATTTGATCGTGTAATTCATTTGGCAGCTCAAGCTGGTGTACGATACTCTCTAATTAATCCTTACTCTTATTCTGATAGCAATCTATCTGGATTTTTAACTATCCTTGAAGGTTGTCGTCATAATAATATTAATCATTTAGTATACGCATCATCAAGTTCTGTTTACGGCTTAAATGATCAACTTCCATTCTCAACCTCTGACTCCGTAGATCATCCAATTTCACTATATGCCGCTACAAAGAAAGCTAACGAGCTAATGGCTCACAGCTATTCCCACTTATATGGAATTCCTACTACAGGTCTTAGATTTTTTACAGTCTATGGTCCATGGGGAAGACCAGATATGGCTCTGTTCAAATTTACAAAAGCAATACTAAACCATGCGCCTATAGATGTGTATAACAATGGTCAACTAAGCCGTGATTTCACATATATAGATGATATTGTAGAAGGTATTGTCCGAATTTCTGATGTTGTACCTATTTCTGATAATTCTTGGACACCTAAGATAGGTAATCCAGCAAATAGCTCAGCACCTTATAAAATATATAATATTGGTAATGGTTCTCCGGTAAATTTAATGGATTACATTACTGCTCTAGAAAATAGTTTAGGTATTAAAGCAATTAAAAATATGCTTCCAATGCAGCTTGGCGATGTTTATTCAACATGGGCTGATACTGAAGATCTATTTAAGGCAACTGGTTATAAACCTTCCACTAATGTATCAGACGGTGTAAAACAATTTATTCAATGGTATAAACAATATTATCTATGAGCTACTATTCCGAATAATTGCTAGAATACTATGCTAAACATCGTCCTATTCGAACCAGAAATCCCGCCTAATACAGGCAATATTATCCGCCTCTGCGCCAACACAGGCTGTCAGCTTCATCTCATTCAACCATTAGGTTTCACCTGGGATGACAAACGCCTGCGTCGTGCAGGGTTAGATTACCACGAGTTTGCCAATATCAAACAACATCACGATTACAACGCGTTCCTAGAAAGTGAAGGACTGAGTTCTGTCAATTCACAATCCCCTTCTGGAGCACGTCTGTTTGCCTTAACCACAAAAGGCACTCCGGCGCACAGTAATGTGAGTTATCGTGATGGTGATTATCTGATGTTTGGTCCGGAAACCCGTGGTTTGCCATCTTATGTGTTAGATAACATGCCACCTGAACAAAAAATCAAAATTCCCATGCTGCCAGATAGCCGTAGCATGAATTTGTCCAATTCTGTTTCGGTGGTCGTGTTTGAAGCATGGCGGCAACTGGGTTATCCGGGTGCGTTATTGCGGGATTAATATGTAACATTCAGCGCCTAACCCGCGCTGAATGTTCTATTTATTTTATTGACTACAAGAAAAGGAACTGAATTTCAAATCCCATCCCCATTCTCAAAGCCATTATTGATGCCATTAAAATGCTGGTTCATATCCAGCGATGGCTTGTCACTTTCTGGTTTTCCGACAATCCTGGCTGGTACGCCTGCCACTGTGGTATGAGGTGGAACTGATCTTAATACAACCGAGCCCGCACCAATTTTTGCGCCACGACCAATCTCTATATTACCGAGGATTTTGGAACCCGCGCCAATCATCACCCCTTCACGTACTTTCGGATGACGATCGCCTCCCGTTTTGCCCGTACCACCAAGCGTTACGGATTGCAGAATGGAAACATCATTTTCAACAATCGCGGTTTCACCAATCACAATACCAGTTGCGTGGTCGAGCATAATGCCACAGCCAATTTTCGCGGCAGGATGGATATCAACACCAAACGCAACCGAGATCTGGTTTTGCGTATAAATTGCCAGTGCTTTACGATCTTGTTTCCATAACCAATGTGCAATACGGTAGGCCTGTAGGGCATGGAAACCCTTAAGGTAGAGTAATGGTGTCGAATATTTATCTACAGCCGGATCGCGCAATCGAACAGCCTTGATATCACGTGCTGCCGATTCAATCATCTTGGGATCACTGCGATACGCACTTTCAACGACTTCTCTGACTTCAATAGGAGGCATAATCGGTGTTGCCAGCTTATTTGCCAGCATATAACTCAGGGCACTACCAAGATTTTCATGCTTGAGTAGTGTCGCGTGAAAAAAACTGGCTAGCATGGGTTCACAGTCAGCCAGAACCCTCGCCTCGTTTTTTATATTTTTCCAGACTTCGTTCAGTTCTGCTCGCGACATATCAGTGTTCCAATTTTACTTAAGAGTGAGAGCCCTCTCCCTCATCTCTGGTAGCTCTTCCCAATAATGCTTGAGCGGCTTCAATCACATTTTTATTGCAGTACAGTATCTGGTAGATCTGCTCTGTAATAGGCATTTCGACACCCACTCGTTCCGCCAAAGCTCGAACTTCTTTGGTATTACGATATCCTTCAACAACTTGCCCGATTTCGCGCTGCGCTTCATCAACATCAATACCTTTTCCCAGCATCATGCCAAAACGACGGTTACGGGATTGGTTATCTGTACAGGTCAGAACTAAATCCCCTAACCCTGCCATTCCCATAAATGTGGAAGGATCAGCCCCTAATGCCACGCCGAGACGGCTCATCTCTGCCAATCCCCGGGTAATCAACGCCGTGCGGGCATTCGCCCCGAATCCCATACCATCAGAGATCCCTGCACCAATTGCAATAACATTTTTTATTGCTCCGCCGAGCTGCACTCCGATGAAATCTGGGTTCTTGTATACCCGGAAACTTTTGCCACAATGGAAAAGCTGTTGAAGCTCTTCACCAAATTCAGGTGTTGTGGCGGAGACCGCTATTGCTGTTGGTAAACCAGCTGCCAGCTCTTTTGCGAATGTCGGGCCAGAAACTACCGCCAAGGGGATTTCATTACCTAATATCTCACGGGCTACATCTTGTAATAAGCGTCCAGTTTCAGCCTCAAGCCCCTTGGTGGCCCAAACAATACGGCTCTCATGTTGTAAATGTGGCTTTATCTGTTGCAAGACATCTCCGAAAACATGGCTGGGAACCACTATCAGGATATTGCGACTGGCTGAAACGGCACTTTTCAGATCAGCCTCAAGCAGTAAACTATCAGGAAAAGAAACATCCGATAAAAATGTCTGATTACTACGCGCTTGTTGCAAGGCATTAATGTGCTCAGGGTTATGCCCCCAAAGCACAACTTCATGTCCATTACGGGCCAAAGTAATGGCTAAAGCGGTGCCGTATGAGCCGGCACCGATCACTGTCATAGAAGCAGTATTCATTAGGCTTCCTGTTCAGCCTCATTAGGCTGTGTGTCAGCCTGCTGTTGCAGATAGTTCATGAACAGTGCATCAAAGTTAACTGGAGCCAAATTCAGTTGTGGGAAAGTACCACGGCCTACCAAGCTGGTGATGCATTCACGGGCATATGGGAACAGAATGTTCGGGCAATAGGCGCCTAAGCAGTGTGCCAGTTGTGTTCCTTCAATGCCATCAATGGAGAAAATACCTGCTTGCTGAACTTCGCACAGGAACGCAGTTTCTTCTCCCAGTGCCGCCGTAACAGTAACGCGCAGAACAACTTCATAAACTCCCTGAACCAATTCACTGGAAGCAGTGTCCAGATCCAATTTGACTTCCGGTTGCCATTCCTGCTGGAAAATCTGCGGTGCTTTTGGTGCTTCGAAAGAAACATCTTTCATGTAAATACGCTGGATCTGGAAAGCCATTTCTGTGTTATTTTGTTCTGACATAATAATGTTTACCTTTTTCAGATGTCCTTATTAAACCTTTCAATTGTACAAGCATATTACTTGCATCTAAGTTCGTTATTTCTTGCCACGAGCTAATGGCAGATTTTCACCCGCCCAACCAGCAATCCCTTCTTTCAGAGAATAAACCTGCTCGAAGCCAAAACGAACCAAATTCTCCGCCGGTGTTCTGGATTCCAGCCCATTGACTGAAACTACGAGGACGGGCTGTTTTTTATGTTTCTCCAACTCACCTAGATTATTGTCTTTAATCTCAGATGGCGTCAGGTTAACGGAACCTATGATATGCCCTCTGCGGAAATCGTCACGGGAACGTAAATCCACAACGATAGCTTCTTCCTTGTTGATTAAATGGATAGCCTGAGCACGGGTGATCTCTTTACTCTTGGAGAACACACCTTTTACCGTCATGACAATGACAGCCACCAGCAATGCAACCCAGACAAGGCTCAGGATCGTGTTCCGGCTAATAAATTGCATGATTTCTTGCAGCATGGGGGGCAACAACTCCCGTTAGTTAATAACAAATATCTAAGGTAGCAGAGTATACCTGTGTGTTGCGTCAATTACAGCCAATTAGCACCAATCCTATGCAGATTTTGCGGAGAGTTTCGAGAAAAATTAAAAAATACACCGAGAACAACTTGATTGTAATGCATGATTAAAATATTTCATGTAACACTGGGCCAAGGCAAGATTTTCGACAATAAATGAACTAAATTAACTAAAACTTATATTAATGATAAAAAACAGGCTGTTCTCTGGTCAGAGGCAATTCCTCATGAAATAATCAGGCGCTATATAGCAGCAAGGTACTCAATTAAGATGGCTGAAAATAAGGTTCTAAAGAGTCGTAAGAATCGGCAGAAACAATATAAACGGCAAAATAAAATCAGAGCGTTACAGCTACTCTGTGCCTTGTTGTTCACCTTTTTCAGCTTTATTACGAGTACTTTCGCAAATCAGATTTCAGAGAATAAAAATCAGCTCAAAGATATTCAACAAGATATTGCCGAGAAAGAGAAAAATGTAAAACAGCAGCAAAAACAACGTACTGACCTGCTTAATCAATTAAAAGAACAAGAAAGTACTATCTCAGAGGTGGGACGTTCGCTGCATACGACACAAACTCGTCTGAATAAACTAGAAAATGAAGTTTCATCGCTGAATACAAATATCAAACGCCTGCAAACGCAACAAAAGGAACAGCGTCAATTACTTGCCAACCAATTAGATGCTGTCTTTCGGCAAGGAAATCACCAAGGATTAGAGTTATTGCTCAATGGGCAGGAAAATCAGCGCAAAGAGCGTATTCTTGCGTATTACAGTTACTTGAATCAGACACGTCAGGAAACTATAGCCAAACTGCAAAAAACAACCGAAGAACTTAATCAACAAAAAAAACAGCAACTAGAAAAACAAAGTGAACAGAAAGCGATACTGACCAGCCAAAAACAGCAAAAACAAAAGATGGAAGTTGTCCGCACCGCACGACAGAAAACATTAACGACACTGGAATCTTCATTGAAAAAAGAGCAACAGGGACTAACAGAGCTTCGGCAGAATGAAACCAGATTGAGGGACAAGATTGCCAAAGCTGAACGGGAAGCCAAAGCGCGTGCTGAACGTGAAGCTCGTGACGCAGCCCGCGTTCGTGCTCAAGTTGCCGCTAAACAGAAACAAGCCCAACAAAAAGCCTCCAGCTATAAACCAACAGAAGAAGAACGTGCTCTCATGGCACGGACTGGCGGTCTTGGACGCCCTACCGGGCAAGCAATCTGGCCGGTACGCGGTCGTGTCATCCATAGCTTCGGAGAAGCAATACAAGGTGAACTGCGCTGGAAAGGGGTTGTGATCTCTGCGGCAGAAGGTACTGAAGTAAGAGCAATCTCAGATGGACGTGTATTGCTGGCAGACTGGTTGCAGGGCTATGGTCTGGTTGTCGTGGTTGAACATGGTAAAGGTGATATGAGCATTTACGGTTACAACCAGAGTACATTAGTCAGTGTTGGACAACAGGTTCGAGCAGGCCAACCAATAGCTCTGGTTGGGAGCAGTGGTGGACAACAACAGCCCTCACTGTATTTTGAAATTCGCCGTCAGGGTCGGGCTGTTAACCCTTTGCCGTGGCTAGGAAAATAGAACAAAGCAACATAGGATGAACATAATAATGCTGAAGATGCGGTATCTATTAATAAAACGGGTTAATTCATTCACTCTTTTATCTTGGGTACTGTTATTCTTCACATCATTGCTGTTTACCTTAAACGTTCAAGCAGCACGTTTAGCCATCGTCATTGATGATGTTGGCTATCGTGTTAGAGAAGAAAATAAGATATTCCAAATGCCTGTGGCGGTTTCTATCGCAATCCTGCCCAATTCCCCATACGGCAGGAAAATGGCAGAAAAGGCCTATCAGCAGGGACGGGAGATTTTAATCCATCTGCCAATGGCACCATTAAGCAAACAACCTCTGGAAAAATACACACTCCATCCAGCCATGAGCCGGGAAGAAATTGCCCGTATTATTCAAGATGCAATACAGAAAGTTCCCCATGCTGTTGGTATGAATAATCATATGGGCAGTGCAATGACATCTAATCTCAATAGCATGGAAAAGGTAATACAAGAGTTATCCCATCGTCACCTCTATTTTCTGGACAGTGTGACAATCGGTAATACACAAGTTACCAAAGCGGCGATGGGAACTTCTGTTCCTGTGCTCCGCCGCAATATTTTTTTGGATAATATTCAAACCGAAGCAGAAACACGGCATCAACTTAACCGCGCAATCACCCTCGCCCGCAAACAAGGTTCTGCTGTTGCCATTGGACACCCGCACCCAACAACCATGCGTGCCTTACAGCAAGCACTTGCTACATTACCCGGTGATATTGAGTTGGTAACACCCAGTATATTGTTAAGCTCTGCTCCGACAACCAAAAACGATAATCAAATTGTGCATAATTGCATAAAGCCCCGTGAATCAAAGCCAGTACCAGCAACTCCATTGGATTATCTCAAGATGTTAGGAAAGGCATTACCTAACAATGTCATCGTTAATACTTTAAATCGACATTTGCAAAAACTGTTGGGTCATCACCGGACACAAGAAACACAAAATGATTCAGGCAAGCCAGAAGTAAAGCAAACAACGGAAAACAAAACGGCAGGTAAAACAAAGTCGCAACAAAAAGACGGGCAAACAGGCGCCAAAAAAACCAAAGACGCCTGTGCTAATTTTTAATCCCAATTTAAGATTACTTTGCCAGATTGCCCTGATCGCATGATATCAAAGCCTTTCTGGTAATCATCAATCGAGAATTGGTGAGTGATAATCGGGGACAAATCCAGGCCGGATTGGATCAAAGCCGCCATCTTGTACCAAGTTTCGAACATCTCACGCCCGTAGATACCCTTGATGAATAATCCCTTAAAGATAACTTGATTCCAATCTATCGCCATATCTGATGGAGGAATTCCCAACAGAGCAATACGTCCACCGTGATTCATAGTATTAAGCAAAGTGCGAAATGCGGGTGGTGCTCCTGACATCTCTAAACCGACATCAAAGCCTTCTGTCATTCCCAATTCTGCCATGACGTCAGTCAGGTTTTCTTTGCTGACATTAACCGCGCGGGTAACACCTATTTTGCGAGCCAGCTCAAGACGATATTCGTTCACATCTGTAATCACAACATGACGAGCACCAACATGCTTACACACCGCTGCCGCCATAATCCCGATAGGGCCAGCGCCTGATACCAAAACATCTTCCCCCACCAGATCAAAAGACAGTGCAGTGTGTACTGCATTGCCGAATGGGTCAAAAATAGCGGCCAGCTCATCTGGTATATTGTCCGGAATTTTAAAGGCATTAAATGCAGGAATAACCAGATATTCAGCAAAAGCGCCTTCACGGTTCACACCAACACCCGTGGTATTGCGACATAAATGAGTACGCCCGCCACGGCAGTTACGGCAGTGACCACAGGTGATATGGCCTTCACCGGACACGCGATCGCCAATCTTGAATCCTTTTACTTCCTGACCGATCGCAACGATTTCACCAACATATTCGTGCCCTACCACCATTGGAACAGGGATAGTTTTTTGAGACCAATCATCCCAGTTATAGATGTGAACATCCGTCCCACAAATGGCAGTTTTACGGATTTTAATCATCACATCATTGTGCCCAAGTTCTGGCGTGGGCACATCCGTCATCCAGATACCTTCTTCTGGCTTTAATTTAGATAATGCTTTCATAATGATACCCTAGGCAATGACGTTCAATTGCTTGCCAATGCGTGTAAATGCAGCTACCACATGTTCAATTTGTTCTTCAGTATGAGCGGCTGAAATCTGGGTTCGGATACGTGCCTGACCTTTAGGAACAACCGGATAGAAGAACCCAATTACATAAATGCCTTCTTTCAGTAGTTCTGCGGCGAATTCCTGTGCCAGTTTCGCATCCCCCAACATAACAGGGATGATGGCATGATCAGCGCCTGCCAGCGTGAAACCTGCTGCAGTCATTTTTTCACGGAACAAGTTCGCATTTTTCCAGAGACGCTCACGCAGATCGTCTCCATTTTCCAGCATGTCCAACACCTTGATCGATGCAGCGACAATGGCTGGAGCCAGTGAGTTGGAGAACAGATATGGGCGTGAACGCTGGCGCAGCCATTCAACAACTTCTTTACGCGCGGCGGTATAACCACCGGATGCGCCGCCCAAAGCTTTCCCGAGCGTGCCGGTGATAATGTCAACACGTCCCATGACATCACAATGTTCATGCGTACCACGTCCCTGTTTGCCAACAAAGCCAACCGCATGTGAATCATCAACCATGACCAGCGCACCAAATTCATCCGCCAAATCACAGATGGATTTCAGGTCAGCAATGACACCATCCATTGAAAATACCCCGTCAGTTGCGATCAAGATATTTTGTGCACCTTCGGCTTTTGCCTTTTCCAGCTGTGCTCTTAATTCTTGCATGTCATTATTGGCATAGCGGTAACGTTTTGCTTTGCATAAACGGACGCCATCAATGATGGAAGCATGGTTCAAGGCATCAGAGATAATGGCATCTTCTGGCCCAAACAGTGTTTCAAACAGACCGCCGTTTGCATCAAAGCAAGAGGAGTACAGAATGGCATCTTCCATACCCAAAAATTCAGCAATCTTATTTTCTAATTCTTTATGGGAGTCTTGTGTACCACAAATAAAGCGAACGGATGCCATACCGAAACCGTGGCTATCCATTCCTGCCTTTGCGGCTGCGATCAGGTCAGGGTGATTGGCCAAACCTAAGTAGTTATTGGCACAAAAATTAATGACTTGGTTACCCTCGGCAACAGCAATATTGGCATTCTGGGCAGAAGTGATAATACGCTCACTTTTGAATAGCCCTTCCGAACGGGTTTGCTCCAACTGATCATTAATTTTCTGGTAAAAAGACGCTGACATTTTTCTCTCCTGAGTACCTAATTAAGTGAAAGACGTGATGTATTTTACTGATAGATCCTGCCAGTGACGACACAACGAGAAAAACAATATCAACTTTGTAAAGCTGATCACGGCTCAGAGTCTGGCATGCGGCAAAATTTCAGGGTATTCGCCTGCTTAAGCTGCTGTCGTCAGTAGGGTTAAGTGCTATTATACGCAGCAAAGATCTACCCAATAGATATCAAGTTACAGTAAGAAGGCTGCAATTTGGAAGAATCTGGGTGCAAAATAAACAGACTATTTAGAGGTGAGCCAAATGATTATTGTCACTGGTGGCGCAGGGTTTATCGGCAGCAATATTGTCAAGGCACTGAATGACGAAGGCTATAAGGATATTCTGGTTGTTGATAACCTGAAAGACGGCACAAAGTTCGTCAATTTAGTTGATTTGGATATCACCGATTATATAGATAAGGAAGACTTCATTGCCAGCATCGTTGCGGGTGATGATTTAGGTGACATTGATGCCATTTTCCATGAAGGTGCTTGCTCATCCACAACAGAGTGGGATGGTAAGTATATGATGGATAATAATTATCAATATTCCAAAGATGTGCTGCATTATTGCCTCGATCGTCAAATCCCCTTCCTGTATGCCTCCTCTGCTGCGACTTATGGTGGTCGTAGTGACAATTTCATTGAAGAGCGTCAGTATGAAAAACCTCTCAATGTTTATGGTTACTCCAAATTCCTGTTTGACCAATATGTTCGTGATATTTTGCCCCACACAGATTCTCAAATTTGTGGTTTCCGCTATTTCAATGTGTACGGGCCGCGCGAAGGGCATAAAGGCAGCATGGCAAGTGTCGCCTATCATTTAAATAATCAGATCCATCAAGGACAGAATCCGAAGTTATTTGCCGGTAGTGAGCACTTCCGCCGCGATTTCATCTATGTCGGTGATGTTGCTGCGGTCAATCTGTGGTTCTGGAAAAATAGTGTTTCCGGCATCTTTAACTGTGGAACAGGCCGCGCTGAATCTTTTCAGGCGGTTGCAGACGCTGTAACTGAATTCCATAAAGAAAAATACCCGGTTGTGGAATACATCGATTTTCCAGAAAAATTAAAAGGTCGTTATCAGAGCTTTACTCAAGCAGATCTGACAAAACTTCGCGCTGCTGGCTATGAAAAACCGTTCAAGACGGTTGCCGAAGGTGTCGCTGAATATATGCAATGGCTAAATCAGGATAATTAATCGACTTCTATGAAGATATTGGTGATCGGCCCATCATGGGTAGGTGACATGATGATGTCACAAAGCCTCTACCGTATTTTGAAAGCTTTGTACCCCAATGCAGAAATTGATGTGATGGCACCGGCATGGTGCCGTCCATTACTGGCAAAAATGCCAGAAGTGAATCAGGCATTGGCTATGCCGCTTGGTCATGCTGCCCTTGCCTTGGGAGAGCGCCGACGCCTCGGACTCGCATTGCGTGAAAATAAATACGATCGTGCCTATGTATTGCCCAATTCATTCAAATCTGCACTGGTAGCTTTCTTCGCCAATATCCCGCTGCGTACAGGCTGGCGCGGTGAAATGCGTTATGGACTGCTGAATGATATCCGAACCCTAAATAAGAGTGCTTTTCCGCTCATGGTTCAGCGCTATGTGGCTCTCGCATATGAAGGGAAAAACATGAACAGTGCTGATGACCTTCCACAACCGCTGTTGTGGCCGCGATTAAGTGTCAATGATGAAGACATTGCAGAATCAACCTCAGCCTTCAATATTGCCGATCATCGTCCGATTATTGGCTTCTGCCCAGGTGCCGAGTTCGGCCCGGCCAAACGCTGGCCACATTATCACTATGCAGCCCTTGCTGAACAATTAATCACCGAAAAAGGCTATCAGATATTACTGTTTGGTTCCGACAAAGATCATCAAGCAGGTGAAGATATTCGCGCACTTTTAAGCGAGGATGCCTGCGAAGATTGTCTCAATTTGGCAGGAAAAACCTCACTGGAGCAGGCGGTAAATATCATTGCAGCCTGTGATGCCATCGTCACAAACGATTCAGGTTTGATGCATGTAACAGCCGCTTTAAATCGTCCTCTGGTGGCCTTATATGGGCCAAGTAGCCCGGATTTCACTCCACCTTTATCAAATAAAGCTGAAGTGATTCGTCTGATTACGGGCTACCATAAAATCAGAAAAGGCGACAGCGATGAAGGCTATCACCAAAGTCTTATCGATATTCAACCTGCAATGGTTTTATCTGCATTAGAGAAACTGCTACAGGCGGAGAACCAGAATTAATGCGTGTTTTACTGGTAAAAACATCTTCAATGGGAGATGTGTTACATACTCTGCCGGCATTAACTGATGCAAGAAAGCAATTTCCTGACATTCAATTTGATTGGGTGGTAGAAGAAGGATTTGCCCAGATTCCAACTTGGCACAGTGCTGTCGAAAATGTGATTCCCGTGGCTATTCGACGCTGGCGAAAAAATTGGTTTAGGAAAGATATTCGTGAAGAAAGAGCGCGATTCAGGCAACAACTACAACAATGCCAATATGACGCAATCATTGATGCGCAAGGCCTGTTAAAAAGTGCTTTTTTGGTAACTCGGTTGGCACAAGGCCCAAAACATGGTTACGACAGAAAAAGCATCCGCGAACCTATCGCCAGTCTTTTCTACGATTATTGTCATGCTGTCAGTAAGCAACAGCATGCGGTTGAACGTATTCGGGATTTATTTGCTGATAGTTTGGGCTATAAAAAACCTTCAGAGCAAGGTGATTACGCCATCGCCCGTCATTTTTTGAATCAGCAAACTGATAGCCAAAGTAACTATCTTGTTTTTCTCCACGCAACAACGCGTGATGAAAAACATTGGCCTGAATATCATTGGCGGCAGCTTATTGCAGATATCCAAGCAACTGGCATGCGCATTAAATTACCTTGGGGCGTAGAGCATGAACATCAGCGAGCATTAAGGCTAGCAGCAGGGTTTTCTCATGTTGATGTTCTACCGAAACTGACGCTCGCTAAAGTCGCACACGTTCTCGCAGAGGCAAAAGCGGTGGTTTCAGTTGATACGGGATTGAGCCATCTTACGGCGGCACTTGATCGACCCAATATCACGTTATTTGGGCCGACTGATCCGGGATTGATCGGTGGATATGGGAAAGAACAGCATCCTCTGAAATCGGTGGATAATACAATGCAAGGTATTACATCTTCAGAGGTTATGTTGCTCTTGAGAAACATATTAAAAAAGCACTTTGCCTAGCGGTAATGTTTCACACCAACGATTTTTGTATTCAAACGTAGGATTACCCAAGGAGTAACGCATAGTTTTATCTCCCTGCTGACACAATGCTTTTCCTTCTTGGATATTCACCCACATCAAGACACTACCAACGCTGAGATGAGCATATTCAGGATCATAACCACCATTAATGGCATCAAAGGAAATCCATTTGGGGCTATCAGCCCACAGAACAAAATCGTAAGCACAAGGTTTGCCGTTAATCAGTAACACATTGCCAAATATATGCTCACGTAGTTCAGTATATATTTCAAGGAGATACTTTTTTTGCTCTTCAGAATGACTGTGTTTCCAACGCTTTTGATATAGATCGATATAAATATCCACCAACTCTTCTGCACGAAACTCACTTGAAGGACGGATTTCTCCTCCTGCACGCTTGAATTTATTGATCTCATTGCTGCGATTACGACGGGTTTTGTAAGAAAAACTGTCTTTGATTAGGCAGATTTGGCGCTTACTAAAAAGAGACCTATAGCTAGCATTGATAAAATTTATTTCATAAATAGGTGATAATCTCTTTGATTTTACTGGTAAAAACAGCTTAGCATCGGTTGCAATAGGGAAAATAATTTCATCATAGGATAGTGGATATTTAGTTTGTATCTCTTCAATTAACTTTTTGTTTTGGTAAGAAAAACAAGCACCTTTAATTCCAGATTCTGTTTTTTTTATATAAAAATAAAATTGCCCATCAAGATGTTTATCCAAAAAAGATACAATATTGGGATGTGTTGATACACCCCCACCGAGAAGGGCGTAAACTTCTTTATACTGTTCGAAATCGCAATTTTTCCATCCTGAAAAAAGTGCTTTTATTTTCATCATACTCCATCCCATAAAGTTAACTCTTCTTAACATTAAGATAATTAATACTATATTTAACGCAGTTTCGCATAATAAATGCAATACCATTACTCTCGGGGTAGGCGAGTACGTAGTAAAAAACTAGCCTTTTTAATTGAAAATCGGGTATCTTTCTGTTTAAGTCAGTTGTGTATAAGTCATAGCACATTTTCCTTTGGCGAGAAAGGTGCTTACTATAGCAGCTGACCACCTTTCTGAAAAGTTTCACTTATTAATCTAATCCGCCTAAATAATGATATTAAACATCACTCGATATTAATAAAAATAATAAAAAATCATTATAGGAATATATTATAAGATCGAGTTAAATTCAATTTTCTTAAATGAATTTATTGTACTAAACATTGATAAATTATAAATCATAATTCCATGTTTCTTAGCCAGTTCTTCTGATAAATCAAAGCAAGGGATTATTATATTTTTTAAATTTTCATCTAGTTCAGTATTAAGAATATCATCTGGGTTCTCATAAAATCTAGGCTTATCAAAGTTGTTCATGTCTAATCCAGCAAAATATACTTCTTTATAATTTAAGAAAAAGGCTATTTGCAAAGCAGCGTAGGCTACTGTTCTACCATCATAAAACCCTTTGTTTAAATTAAGTGAAAAAGCAACATTTTTATTTACAACCAATTCATCGCTTATTATATTAAACAAATCTCTTTCCTTTTCATAAACTGGCTGATCAATATGTTCGATAATTACAACCTTACATTTAATCACAATAAAATGATCTTTAAGAAATATTTCATTTAAACAATCCATTGTTGTTAATAGTGTCAATGAATAATTATTTAAAATATTTAACACAAGGTCAAATCTATTCATAACAAATGTTCTATCTATAATAACATGATATTTGAAATTCACACTTTTTGATAATTTATACGCTCCATTAACTCCTAATATATCGAATTTTTCACTATCAAAAAAATCAATATCGATATCTAGAACAGATGGTCCTGACGCTATAATTATTAATGGTTTTCTTGATGAAAAATCAAAGCTAGAAATATCAACGCTCCTTTTATTAAAAAGGACATCATCTATCTTGCCATTTATATCTCTTGATATACTTATATACGGCCAGAAACTCATGTTATGTTTCATTTTACTATCACATATGTTTCTATATAGTTTTAGTTATTTTATATTTAAAATTATTTATAAATTTACATAATATTTTATTTATTAAAACCATTATACAATCCACCATAGAAAAACTTGGTTATTTTATTTTTATAGTATACATAATTAATTATAAGCTATCTCAAAAGCTCTCAATCATTAATGACTATGATTTAATTAAATAATATTCAGCCAACGTCATCCCCTGCACCAATGGCTTCAAAAACTCAAACAATCCTTCCAAATCTCGATAAAGCAATTCGATCTGTTCTTCATTATGGAAAGTCGGACTTCCACCCGGCATAAACTCAGATGAATGCAGCATAAACTCAACATAGTCACTGCCATTTGCTAAAGTTTGCTGGATAACAGTCTTCATCTGCTCCAAATTCCCGCCTTTTGGTCGCAACCAATTAACCGATGGAGAACGCTGTTTTCCCCGCAAGTAATCATATTTTTGCTTAATAAAATTCATAAACGGTGAATGTTTATACTGAATACTCATCGGCACTTGCAATAATGGAGAATCGCCTTCTATAGAAATATCCTGCATATCCATAAAATAAGCATAATCAGGAAAATCGCTATAATCTGTTCCGCCATTCCCATTAGGATTGCCCTTAGTAAAGTTCCAATTAACTTTTGGAGTAACCGAACAATCTACCTGATAGCCATATTCTACCAATAACTGAGCATAATATTCGTTAAATGCCCAACGCCCAGCCCTATGACTCAGCATTTTTGTCTGGAGTTTTTCTTCCAACAGATTAGTAATGAAAGAAATTTTTGCTTTTATTTGATCTTCAGAATACTCAATCAAATATGGCTTATAATTCATATCATCGTCAGTGAGAGGAACAATGGGGGGACTATTCCAGGCATGCAAATGCATACCAATCTCACCGGTGTTTCTGGCAATCACATCCTTAGCAAATTCGATGTAGCTATCATCCATCACCATTTCGTAGTTGGTGAGCCAAACGGGTTTAAATCCAAAGCGTTCACAAAGATTCTGAAATCTTGGTAGATAATGCGTGTTTTTTGTTGAGATCTGACCATTATTTTGCCATAGATCATCACCTTCAGTGTCGATCGTGATAATAAAAGCGGGTAATGACATTGATATGCACCAAAATGTGATAATAATAGTTATTCCAATGGTACGCATAGCAAACACATAACGCAATTATAGAATCCAGGCTATCTGATTGAGCATAAACGTCATCCCATACTGCTCTTGGTTAGTATACTTAAAGATGCCACGCTATGATTTTTACATTAAGATCACCGTATGACCTTGATATACTAAAGAACTCAACAAATGATTCCAATAAACAATAAAATCAAGCGCATTCTGGTGATTAAATTACAACATCATGGAGATATGTTGTTGACAACACCGGTTATAAGCACACTAACTCACCACTATCCAGATGCGGAAATTGATGTACTCCTTTATCAAGAAACTGTACCTATGTTGGAAAATTCAGCAGAAATTTCCCATATTTTTTCCATAGACCGCAAGTGGAAACAACTAGGTACAAGAAAGAAATTATTGCATGAGTGGGCTCTGCTCAAGACATTAAGACAGCAACACTATGATTTAGTGGTCAACCTTGCCGACCAATGGAGAAGTGCCTTTATTTCCCTTTTTACTGATGCATCTATTCGCTTGGCTCTTAGTTTCCCTAAACGACAAAATTGGAAATGGCGTTTTTGTCATACTGAAGTTATACCAACAGATGATCATGATTCATTACATACTGTAGAACAAAATCTTTCCATCCTAAAACCATTGCAATTTAATTCACTTATCACAAAAGTGACCATGAGTTATAGCGATAATGATTTACAGTGGATCAAGAAAAAACTTTCTGAGCATCAATTTTCAGAAAGGTACATCGTTATTCAACCTACATCCCGATGGTTCTTTAAGTGTTGGGATGAGAAAAAAATGGCGGCAGTAATTACGGCGCTACAAAAAGATGGACATAGCATTATCATTACTTCTGGGCCAGACCAAAAGGAATTAGAGATGGTAACCACCATCTTGTCACACTGCCCTGATAACGGAAAGAACATCCTTTCTCTAGCGGGAAAATTGACATTACCCACGCTTGCCGCTTTGATTGATCATGCTAAATTATTTATTGGCGTAGATTCAGTACCAATGCATATGGCCGCCGCTTTGGGAACACCTTGCATTGCATTATTCGGCCCCTCCAAACTGACATTTTGGAAACCCTGGCAGTCTGTTGGTGAGGTGATTTGGGCTGGCGATTATGGCAATATTCCACATCCGGATGACATTAAAACTCATACAAACGAACGCTACTTAGATCTGATACCTACAGATGTCGTCATTTCAGCAGCAAGGAAATATATTTCATGAAACCATTACGTTTAGCTATTGTCCGCCAAAAGTATCGCCCGGATGGAGGTGCTGAACGTTTTATTTCAAGGGCTCTGGGAGCATTAGAGCACCAACAACTTGAACTTAATGTTATTACACGTTCTTGGCAAGGTGTAAGCAACCCAAATTGGCGAATTCACCTATGCGATCCTATTAAATATGGAAGAATTAGCCGTGAAAGAGGTTTTGCCCAATCAGCACGGCAATTATGGCAAACAGAACAATTTGATTTAGTTCAAAGCCATGAGCGTATTGCTGGCTGTGACATTTATCGTGCCGGAGATGGCGTCCATAAACGCTGGTTACATCAGCGAGCCCGCATCTTGCCAACATGGAAAGCACGATGGCTGTTAAATGATCGGTATCACCGCTATGTCATGAATTCTGAGGCAGAAATGTATGCAGATCCCGCTTTAAAAAAAGTGATCTGCAACGCTGAGATGGTAAAAAAGGAAATTATCGAAGAATTTGGTGTAGCCGAAGATAAAATCGCCGTTATATACAACTCAATTGATAACACAAAGTTTTTTCCTGCTGATGAGCAATCCCGTCTACAGCTTAGGCAACAATATCAAATCCCCGCCACTACAAGATGCTTGATTTATGTTGGTTCCGGTTTTGAACGAAAGGGATTATCTGCAGCAATTAAAGCTGTCGCGAAGACAGATAGCTATCTATTAGTTATTGGTAAAGACAAAGAACAAAAAAAATATCAGGCGCTTGCAAATACTTTAGGGTGTACTCATCACATCCGTTTCATGGGGTTACAAAAAAATACATTGCCTTTTTATCAACTGTCTGATGCTTTGCTACTACCGACGCTATATGATCCATTTCCCAATGTGATCCTTGAAGCCATGGCATGCGGTTTGCCCGTTATTACCAGCACGACATGTGGGGGCGCAGAATTCATTACCGAAGGGAAAAATGGTTTTATCTGTGATGCATTAGATATTGAAAAATTAAAGGATGCTGTTCATAGCATTCCTGATAATATATTCGGAACAGATATGTCTATTGCTGCCAGAAACCAAATAATTGCTGCAACTCCAGAGAATTTATCTAAACAATTAATCGATCTTTATCAACGAGTTTTAGCATAGTGAAAGAACATATTCTTTTTATTATCGATGGATTGCCCGGAGGAGGAGCTGAAAATGTTACTCTTCGTCTTGCGGCTAGTTTGAGTAAATCAAACTACCAAGTTTCATTACTTTCACTCAATACTCAATTGGATTACATCATCCCAGAAGATATTCATTACATAGTCAGTTTAGATGACTATCGGGGGCCACTAAGAAAACTCAATGAAATAAGCCGCAGAGCTAAAGTGATGGATAAAGTATTATTTAAGCTTTTCCAACAAAAAGGCAAACCTGCACTTGTTATATCTAATCTACATAAAACTGACCGTATCGTAGTTAAATCCAAGATCCTGAACAATTGCAATGTATGGCATTGTATTCACGGAATTTTTTCCCAATCATACTTAAGCAATAAAAGTGGTTTTTCTTATTGGATAAAAAAAGAAAAGATAAAAAAAGTTTATGAAAATAAAAAGATTATCTGCGTCTCCGACGCTGTTAGTAATGATCTGTTAAGCAATATTGGGATAAAACCCAGACAGATCAAAACCATCTACAATCCCTTTGATTTTGAAAAAATAAAAGCACAAGCCTCAAAAACTAACCCTTATCATGGATTGAATTACATTCTGCATGTCGGACGCTTACATCAAGTAAAACGCCAAGACCGATTAATAGATGCTTTTGCAAAGGCAAATCTCCCATGCAAACTCATCATTGTGGGGCAAGGCTCCGAAGAAATAGAAGATCATCTTAAAGTAAAAATCCATGAGTACGAGTTAGATGATAAAGTCATTTTGGCTGGCTTTCAGCCTAATCCACATCCCATTATCAATGAAGCAAAAGCGGTTGTTATAAGTTCAGACAGTGAGGGATTACCGACAGTCTTAATCGAAGCATTAATTTGCCACACACCTATCGTCAGTACTGATTGCCCTGGTGGCGTTAGAGAAATAATGACAGGCCAATTAAAAAACTATCTGTCTAGTCTCGATGCTGATTCTTTGGCAGAAAAAATTCGACTTGCTTACAATATACCTCCACAAATTACAGATGAGCTGTATAAAAAGTTTGAGGCAAGCAATATACAGAAGCAATATATTGAATTAATAGAAAAATAATATATAGAATACCAAACTATGGTTCAAGGGGGCCTGTATTTTACACACTTTTTTCAAGCCAATGTGGTACTATAACCGCAGTCTATGTCAGTGAATTTGATAGAATGTTGCTTCGCTTATATCAGGTACTTCTCTACCTTATCCAACCAATTATTTGGTTACGTCTGCTGTTACGCAGCCGAAAATCACCTGCGTACCGCAAACGCTGGGGAGAACGCTACGGCTTCTGTGCCAAAAAGGTCACCCCAGGTGGGATATTACTGCATTCCGTTTCTGTTGGAGAGACATTGGCCGCCATTCCACTAGTACGGATCTTACGGCACCATTATCCTTTTTTGCCCATTACTATAACTACCATGACACCGACAGGATCGGAAAGGGTTCTTTCTGCTCTGGGCAATGATGTTAACCACGTATACCTTCCCTATGACCTGCCAGGTTCAATGAGCCGTTTTCTTGATCACGTAAATCCAAAGTTAGTGATCATTATGGAAACCGAACTATGGCCGAATCTGATCACTCAGCTACACCAACAGGAAATTCCGCTGGTTATTGCCAACGCAAGGCTATCAACCCGTTCTGCGGCGGGATATCAGAAAATTGGCAGCTTCATCAAAACCATTCTAAATAAGATCACATTGATAGCCGCACAAAATCAAGAAGATGGTGAACGCTTTATCGAATTGGGATTAAGACGTTCCCAACTTTCTGTTACTGGTAGCCTTAAATTCGATATCTCTGTTACACCAGAACTCGCAGCCAAAGCCGTCACATTGCGCCGCCAATGGGCACCTCATCGCCCTGTATGGATAGCAACCAGTACCCATGATGGGGAAGAAACGATTATTCTGGATGCACATTGCAAACTGCTTAAGCAATTCCCTGATTTACTGTTAATTCTGGTTCCCCGCCATCCTGAGCGTTTTGGTAAAGCCGCTGAGTTGACCCAAAAAGCCGGGCTGAACGCAGTCTTGCGTAGTACCGATACTATTCCTGACGCCAATATACAAGTTGTTATTGGAGATACGATGGGCGAATTGATGCTTCTGTACGGTATCGCTGATCTGGCTTTTGTCGGGGGTAGCCTGATAGAACGTGGGGGACATAACCCACTGGAAGCGGCAGCCCATGCCATTCCGGTTATCATGGGGCCACATACATTCAATTTTAAAGATATCTGTGCCAAGCTGGATAAAGCGGATGGACTAATTACTGTTACTGATAGCCAATCATTAAGCTCAGCGATCAACAGCTTGCTGACAGACGAAGATTACCGGCGCTATTACGGTCACCACGCTGCAGAAGTCCTGCATGAAAACCAAGGCGCGCTTCAACGCTTGCTAAAATTACTGGAACCTTATCTCCCTCCAAGGAGCCATTAATGATTGCGAAAAAACGTCTGTCCGTTGTCATGATCACCAAAAATGCCGCTGATTTGATTGCAGATTGCCTGATTTCTGTGAATTGGGCAGATGAAATCATCGTCTTGGATTCCGGCAGTACCGACACAACTTGCCAAATAGCCAGTGAAATGGGAGCAAAAGTCTACTCGAATACTGAGTGGCCAGGCTTCGGTCGTCAACGACAGCTCGCACAATCCTACGCCAGCGGTGATTATATTTTTATGATTGATAGCGATGAACGGGTGACTCCAGAGCTCAAAGCATCCATTGAACATATTCTGGCCAATCCTGACGATAATAAAGTCTATAGCTGCGCGCGCCTCAATCTGTTTATGGGGCGATTTATGAAACACAGTGGCTGGTATCCCGATAAAGTTATTCGTCTTTATTGCCGTGAACGTTATCAATACAATGACAATCAGGTTCATGAGTCCCTTGATACTCAAGGCGCATCTATCGTGACGTTAAAAGGTGATTTACGTCACTTGACCTGCCGTAACCTGATGGAGTTTCAGCAAAAACAATTGAATTACGCGAGAGATTGGGCAAAACATCACTACGAGCAAGGCAAGAAAACCCGTTATTTTTCTATAATTAGCCATACGCTGGGAGCATTTTTCAAAACTTGGCTATTAAGAGCAGGTTTTTTGGATGGCAAGCAAGGGCTAGTGTTAGCAATTGTGAATGCTCAATATACATTCAATAAATACGCTGCACTTTGGGAAATGATTCAAACAAAGAGTAAAAACAACGATGAAAAGAAAAGCGATTTATCCCGGCACTTTTGATCCCATCACTTACGGTCATCTTGATATCGTTACTCGTGCCGCAAATATGTTTGACCATGTTTTATTGGCTATCGCCAATAGTGATAGAAAAAATCCCATGTTCAATTTGGAAGAACGTGTCGCGCTGGCAAAAGAAGTCACGGCCCATCTGGAAAATGTCGATGTTGTTGGGTTTAGCGAACTGATGGTTAATTTTGCCAAAAAACAGCAGGCTAACATCTTAATCCGCGGAGTACGTTCTGTTTCCGATTTTGAATATGAATGGCAACTTGCCAATATGAACCGGCATTTTATGCCAGAGCTGGAAAGTGTCTTTTTATTGCCTTCTCAAACTCTGTCCTTCGTCTCATCATCCTTAATCAAGGATGTTGCACGCCATGATGGTGACATTTCATCCTTCCTATCAGAGCCAGTTGCAAAAGCAATGCTAAAAAAGTTAGGTAAATAACACCATCATGCGGGGGCAACTATCTTCTGCCCCCAAATATGCCTAATGCTGACATTGACGACAGAAAAATGTACTGCGTTGCCCTAATTTTATACCCTCGATTCTCGCACCACTTTTCTCACCACATTGTGGGCAAAGCCCACCTTTCTTGCCATAGACAAACAACTCTTGAGCGAAATACCCCGGTTTACCATCAGATTGCAGAAAATCCTTCAGCGTCGTTCCACCTTGTTCAATAGAGCGACGTAAGATCTGTTTGATTATATCGACTAATAGATAAGCCTCTTGCTGTGTCAACGAATGTACAGGACGTTCAGGCAAGATACATGCAACAAACAGCGCTTCGTTGGCATAGATATTCCCAACACCAACGACAACTTTATTATCCATCAACCAAGGTTTAATCGCCGTTTTTTTGTTGCGGGAAAGCGTGTAAAGGTATTCGCCATCAAATTGATCAGAAAGAGGCTCAGGGCCTAAATGAGCCAGTACAGAGCACTCATTAAGATTATCACTCCACAACCACGCACCAAAACGTCGGGGATCGGTATACCGGAGAATTTTGCCATCAGCCATAATCAAATCAACATGATCATGCTTCGCTGGAGGCTGTCCATCTAACAAGACACGTAAACTGCCGGACATTCCCAGATGGATAATAATCCAGCCCTCTGGCAACTCAAGCAATAAGTATTTTGCCCGTCGCTGGACACTAAGAACTGGCCTGTCTGAAAGCGCCATGATTTGATCAGAAACAGGCCAGCGCAAACGTGAATTTCTGACTTCTGCATATTGGATCACATTCCCAACCAGATGAGGTTCAATCCCCCTGCGACTGGTTTCCACCTCTGGTAGCTCCGGCATACCGACTCCTTAAATAAGTTATCTACGACATTGTCTGAGGACATTGCATCTGAGCAGATTACAATACCGTTTTCATGTATCATTTGCAGCCAGATTCGATTGGGTAACCGGAGAAATACTCACTGAAACAACTTGTCCGATATCACTGTCATAATTAGCTTTGCACGCTGATCCCAGTTAAAACGTTCCGTTACCAGTCGTTGCGAATGGTCAACTTTCGCCATCATTTCATCGGGATGATTAATCAGCCATTGTATCTGTTCAGCAAAACTCTCTGCGTTTTCACTATCAGCAAAATTTACCGCATTTTCATCAACAGCATCGCGAATAGAAGGGAAATCAGAAATAACCACAGGCTTGCCCATGGCCATATATTCAAACAGTTTAAGAGGAGAAGTATAACGACTGCCAATGCTAGTTTTCGTCAGTGGCAGAACACAAATATCACTATCAGCAATAACCTGAAAGCGTTTTCTGGGTTGAATAAAACCAAGGAAATTGACTTTGTCTCTCACACCAATTTGTTCAGCTATTTGCTGCAATCGTTCAATCTGCTCAGTTGTACCACCCGCAATATTCAACTCAATGTTATCCAAGTAAGACATGGCTTTCATTACTGTTGGAACGCCTTTCCAGCGATGCAAGCTCCCCAAATAAAGAACTTTTTTAGGAAATGTACTTTTGAGATCACTATTGGAAAGAGTTTGCTTAGCTAATTCAACCGCCAGCATATCAACGCCATCGGACGCCACAACAATCGGTGTTGTAATACTATATTGTTTATAAATATCTTCTCGTAATAACGAAGTCAGGGCAAAGATAACCTTAGAACTATCATAAACCTGCTGTTCCATTTCTCTTAATTTATGATATTTACGTTGGTTTTTACGGTTGAGTAAATCATGGGATTCTTTAAATGACTGAGAAAATACTTCATGACTTTCAAAGAAATGGGGAATATCTGGATGATTGTGCAACAGGTAATTAGCCATTTTGAGATTGCGGGTAAAAAGAGCATCAACCTGATGCTCTTTAAGCCATCGAGAAACCTGCAAATAAAACAGTTTCTGAGTATTTAATGGGAAATACCATTTTCTACGTATATTGTGCAGAGCAATTAAGTCCACAGAAGGCGGTAATGACCTACCAAGAATATCTTCAACTTGGCTTTGGCCTTTTGGGGTAATCAGATAGACACTATGTCCCTGTCGGGCAAAAGCATCTACATTCTGCAAAATTTGTAGGGACGCAACCCGATAATCAGGCACAGGGTAAGGATCAATATACGCAATTTTCATTATTTTTTGTCGCGTTCAATAAACGGCTAGCAGAATGTTCCCAAGTGTACATTGATTCAATCCTCTGACGCGCAGATTTACCCATACCTTCTCCTCTATCCGGCAAAGACAAAAGATGATTTACCGCATCAGCAATAGCCACAACATCTCCCGGAGTGACCAGAATACCAGCACTCCCTTCGTTGCCAACCACCTCCGGTATTCCACCAATATAACTGGCAATTACAGGACGTCCACATGCCATCGATTCTGCAATAGTAATACCGAACGCCTCATCACCAATACTAGGAAAAATACCAGCATCTCCCGCTGCATAAAATTCAGGTAATTGATCATGACCCACTGGAGAATGAAAAATGACAGATCTTTGCAACTGTAAAGCAGAAACTCGCTTTTCAAGCGATTTCAACTCTTCACCTGCACCAATAATCAATAATTTTACATCTTTGTCCCGCAGCAAAGCCATTGCATCAATAGCCACTTTCATGCCTTTCCAGCCAACCAGTCTACCCGCAAACGTTAACAAGAACGTTTTTTCATCGATACCTAATCGAGTTCGGACATCAGAGTCAGCAGGCTTGAATTTATCGATATCCACTCCATTATAAATAACGCTCGGAAATTGCTTGAAGTGGTGTTGAATCTGCCAAGCATTGAAATGGCTGCACGCAACCCATGCAGATATTTTCTTACCTAATAACCGATCCCCTTTAAAAAAACTGGTTCCACCACTCATATAGCAAAACCGGGTATGGGATGTTTTAGGCATCATTCTGGGCCAGAAAAAATCAAAAGGTTTCGTCAAAATCACCCAATCAAAATTTTCAGCAATAACGGTTTTACGGGCATGATGAGCAAAAGAGTAACGTTCTATAATGCGTTGAAAGCGACGCCCGATGTTAAACACACGCTCTCTAGGAATAAAAGGGAAGGTATGAATATGGATATTTCTTCCGCCCAATGCAGGCCGAACATCACCACTACCACCGAAAATATGGACCTCATGCCCCGTATCTGTCAACGCTTTGGCTAACTCCCAGACTGCGGTTTGAATACCACCATAGGACATGGTAACGGTAACATCGATAAATCCTATCTTCATTTTGTTCATTATCCTTTCATTCATTTTCCAGCAAATTTTGAACAGAATGCCAGACTTGATTTACGGATATCGCTGACATTGTATCTTGACGAGAGGCCTGTCTATAATCTATAGGATATTCAATGACTACTAATTTCGGATGTTGTTGAGGTGCGAGAAAACGTCCAGGGTGAAAACTGTGATACAAAGCAACCATTGGTATTCCCAATGCTCCAGCCAGATGGGTCGTTCCTGTATCAACCCCCACATACAGATTAAGTTGACTCATGATTGCCGCATTCTGCCGCATCGTAGTCTTACCAGCCAACGATGAACATCTGTTTGTACCCAATTTTTCAACTAGCATCCGTGCGCTGTCTTCACCATCTTTACTACCTAACAGCAAAATATGCGCATGCGGATAATCACGATAAATACGTTGAGCTAATTCGTAAAAGTGTTCTACAGGCCAATCACGATAGGCTTTTGCTGGAAAACTCTGTAACTGAAAACCAATTCTTAATTGCTGTTCAATCCCTTGCTGATGAAGAAAAGTTCTGGCATATGCCTCTTCACACGGGCTTACACAATATTGTAAACGCCAATTACTGACTTCAACCCCGAGGGCATTAATTAGCAATGCTCTTTCCTGTTGTGCAGGCATAAGTTCGTCAGGCCTTGCAACAGCATACTCATTTGATTTTGCATCAGAAACATCCGCAAAATAAACGGTTAAATTTGCTATGCGTTTGGCGTACTGCAATAGGGATTTATCGTGACCATATATCAATGCCAAATCATACTGCTGACGAGAAAGCCAGCCACACCATCTAGCTTTACCTTTGGAGAAATCTTTCAACTTATTAATTGAATCGATATTTTCAAGGATTTCTTTTGTTTTTTTATGCACAAATATATCAATATTTGCTTCCGGCCACTTTTCTTTCAAAGCACGGATGACCGGAGTTACCAGCAGTGTATCGCCAAAACGGGCAATATTGATGATTAAAATCTTTTGGGGTTGCATAATAATGAATATTAATTTATCAATCCAAGGATTGGTACTTAGGGCACTATACAGCAAAGTTATTCAATGTTCTATTTGCTGTTAAAAAACACTATAGGCACAAAAAATAAAATGAAATAAATTTCATTTCAAATGGTTAAACAAAAAAATAGCGATTATTCTATCAATATTGATAAAAACAATATAAACAAAAAATAAACAAAACATCATTGCTTGCTTTCTATACTGCGATAAAAAATAGACTCCATTTTGTCTAACATATTATCCATACCAAATAAGTGAGTCGCCCGTTTCAGTGAAGCTTCTCCCATTTGTAAACTCAGCCCTGTATCATGCATTAATAAAGCTAATTTTTCTGTTAATTGTTCGACATTTTTAGGTTCGATAATATATCCCGTATCTCCATCAATCACAGCTTCTGTAATTGCCCCCACTGACGTAGATACAACAGGCAATCCACATGCCATTGCCTGCATAATGCCTTGAGGTACACCTTCATTACCAAACGAGGGTAGGGCAAAGATATCCATTGCGTTTAAGCAATCAGGGACATCCTGACGATTGCCAAGAAAAATGACACTTTCTGTCAGCCCTTCCCGCTGAACCTGTGGTTCTAAATTCTTTCTCTGGGGTCCATCCCCCACAAACAGCAATTGCCAATCAGGGTAACGTTGATGAAGAATCTTCCAGCTATCAAGCAGATAACGATGTCCTTTCCACGTTCTCATTGTGGCAACAATACCCAGCGTTGGCTTGTCTTTGATGCCAATACGCTGACGATTTAAGGTCTTGTTTTCAGGGTGAAAACGCGACAAATCGATCCCTGTCGGTACAGAAGTCATGTGGGAAAGTGGGTAATCATTATGTACATGCAGATACTGGCGCAGTTTTTCCCCTGTTGTCACAATATGCTGGCCAGCATGCAAATACAGCCAACGAGTCGCTATGGATTTTGAAACATGAGTCGAGACATGACGAGTGCGGACTATCGGGGGCATATCTTTTAATGTAGTGCATGCCGCAGCCACTAGCCAAGAATCAGTAGAACTATGGGTATTGATCACATCAAATTGACGGCCTTCTGTCTTTAGCCAACGGCGCATTGCCCGAAAACAGGGAAGACGTTTTTTTTCAATTGGGAGAGCAACAACAGGCACACCATAATGATGGGCTTCACGGTACAAAGTTGAAGTTGGACAACATACGATAACCACATGGTGTCCACGTTGTATCATGCCCTGAGATTCCGTCAGGATACGAATCTCCTGCCCTCCCCAGCCACATGATGATTCTGTATGTAAGATATTCAAGGTCTTTCTAGCCATTGGAGCCACGCCTGACGGTTTATATTAAAAAAGCGCTAGTATAGCTGAGCAGTGTATGACGTCCACACATAACCCGATTTGAACTACCGTGATGCGATCTACAGACATAAAAAAACCCAGCATAATGCTGGGCTTTTTATAATCCGCTAAAATTATTTAATTTTAGCTTCTTTGTACATAACATGCTGACGAATAACTGGGTCGAATTTTTTCATTTCCAGTTTTTCAGGCATAGTACGCTTGTTCTTCGTAGTGGTATAGAAGTGACCTGTACCAGCAGAAGAAACCAGCTTGATTTTATCGCGAATACCTTTAGCCATTTTTCAGCTCCTTAGTACTTCTCACCACGGGCACGCAGTTCAGCCAGAACTGTATCGATACCCTTTTTGTCAATCACACGCATACCTTTAGCAGATACACGCAGAGTTACAAAGCGTTTCTCAGACTCAACCCAGAAACGATGAGAGTGCAGGTTAGGCAGAAAACGACGCTTAGTCGCATTTAATGCGTGGGAGCGGTTGTTACCACTCACCGGGCGCTTGCCAGTAACTTGGCAGACTCGGGACATGTCTATTCTCCAAAAATCAAATCAGCTCGAGCTTTGTATTGGGTGTGACCGCCTCGTCAGGCTTAGGAGCCCATCTCAGCAAACTTTCTTTACTGAAAAGAACATTACCGAAAAGAACGTCACTGAAAAGACACACATTTTCTCAGCAAAAAATATACTGAGATAGGCTCTTCTCGCCAAACCCAAGATCCTCAAAGGTGGCGTAGTATACGCCCTCATTCGCAGATGCTCAAGTCCCGAACAACTAAGATCTGATCGTATCGCGAAAAAACCGTACTAAATCCAACCTCTTTCCATAAATGAGACACAATATTGCTTGCCAATAACGATATGATCCAAAACCTTAACCCCCACCAAGTCACAAGCCTCAATAATTTTTTCTGTCACCAATTTATCAGCCAAGCTAGGCTCTGGATTACCTGAAGGATGATTATGAGCAAGAATAATTGATGCAGCATTCACTTTAACCGCCTGTTTCACAATTTCACGCGGATGAACTTCAACCTTGTTTATCGTTCCTTTAAACATTTCATCATGGCAGATGACTTTATTTTGGTTTGTCAAAAACAGCACTACAAATACTTCCCGATCTTGCCAAGACAATAAATCCTGCAAGTAATTCTGAGTCATCGTGGGGCTGCTCATGATATCTTCGTGGATAAACTGACTGGAGAAAAATCGTTTTGCCAATTCAGATACCGCCTGCAATTGCACGTACTTACATTGCCCCATACCCTTATGTGCACAAAAATCAGCGTAATCAGCGGATAAGAGATGATAAAGCGAGCCAAATGATTTCAGCAGATACTCTGCCATTTGCACGACAGGAACGCCTCTGGTTCCCGTGCGCAAAAAGATAGCCAATAACTCTGCATCGGTTAGGGAAACAGCTCCATAAGCCAGTAATTTCTCCCGGGGAGGAAGATTTAAATGCAATTCATCACTTCTTTCCATTACCGTGAAATCCATAACACGCCCCCCTTCAATATCCTTTGTTGTCCTATAGTTCCCCATGACAATGGGAGCCATCAATCAATATTTACTCGATTTATTCGCCCGCTATCCTTATTCACTCATGCTCCGACTATATTCACACTCCAATTCACATTTCTACTATCCCATGATGAAAAAATCATCGCCAGCCCGATTTGCATGGCTTGCGCAGCGCTTCGCAAACTTGTCATTTTTGACTGTCTAAATAGGGGAGATTCTCAACTCAATATTTTCTTATGGTAGAATCTTAAGGAATTGAAACTTACATCTGGACAATCAAAATGACAGGATTTTCCGGCACACAATTTTCTGATAATCAGCTTTCAGGCAAACGCATCGTCCTCGGAATCAGCGGAGGGATCGCCGCTTATAAAACTGCCGAACTCGTGCGCCGTTTGCGTGAACGCGGTGCTCAGATACGCGTTGTCATGACCTCAGCAGCACAAGCTTTCATCACTCCACTGACCTTACAAGCGGTATCTGGTCATCCCGTTTCTGATGATCTTCTAGATCCTGCGGCAGAAGCAGCCATGGGACATATCGAACTGGCAAAGTGGGCTGATTTAATTATTCTTGCGCCCGCCACCGCTGATCTGCTGGCCCGCTTAACCGCAGGCATGGCGAATGATTTAGTCACCACAATCTGTCTGGCTTCCGCTGCACCTATTGCTGTTGCACCTGCAATGAACCAACAAATGTACCGTGCACAAGCAACCCAACATAACCTGAAGATACTTAAAGAGCGTAATGTATTGATTTGGGGCCCAGATGAAGGCAGTCAGGCATGCGGTGATGTTGGACCCGGAAGAATGTTGGAACCCATGGCGATTGTCGAACGGGCAACGCAACATTTCAGCACTGAGCCAGATTTTTCTGATCTACGCATCACAATTACCGCAGGACCAACCCGTGAGGCCTTGGATCCCGTCCGTTTCATCAGTAATCACAGCTCCGGCAAAATGGGATTTTCCATTGCACAGGCAGCAGCAGAACGTGGCGCAGAGGTGACATTAATCGCCGGTCCGGTTAATTTACCAACACCACAAGGCGTTAAACGCATTGATGTCAGTAGTGCGCTGGAAATGCATGAACAAGTTCAAGCTACAGCGGCCTTACAGAATATCTTTATTAGTTGTGCTGCCGTGTCTGACTACCGTTTCAAGCAAATTTCGACAGAGAAAATCAAAAAACAGGGTGATGAAATCACATTTACACTCGTGAAAAATCCTGACATTGTAGCGAGCGTTGCCGCAATGGAAAAAGCTCGTCCATTTGTCGTTGGATTTGCAGCCGAAACCCAGAATGTGGAAGAATACGCCCGCGGAAAACTCAAGCAAAAGAATCTGGACTTGATTTGCGCGAATGATGTATCCCTGGCCGGACACGGTTTCAACAGCGATACTAATGCATTACATCTATTCTGGCATGATGGCAGTGTCCATTTACCCCATAGTGGTAAATTACAACTTAGCCACCGCTTATTAGACGAGATACTCAAACGCTATGATGAAAAAAATCGACGTTAAAATCCTTGACTCCCGCATCGGGCAAGAATTTCCCTTACCGACTTATGCTACACCTGGCTCTGCGGGTTTAGATTTACGCGCTTGTCTGGGTAATGCAGTGGAATTGGCTCCCGGCCAAACTGAACTTCTGCCAACCGGGATTGCTATCCATATTGCCGATGAACAATTGGCTGCCGTCATTCTACCTCGTTCTGGCCTGGGCCACAAACATGGCGTTGTTTTAGGTAATTTGGTGGGGCTTATCGACTCAGATTACCAGGGACAATTAATGGTTTCTGTTTGGAACCGTGGTGATAAAACTTTCATCATCGAACCTGGTGAGCGTATCGCCCAAATGGTTTTTGTGCCCGTAGTACAGGCTGAATTTAATTTGGTTGACGATTTTTCGACGAGCCAGCGCGGCAGTGGTGGTTTCGGTCATTCCGGTCGTCAATAATTTTCCATAAAGCCTGATACCGTCAACCGATTTTCATATTTTTTGCCCACAATGTTTTTGCCTAACATGTTCTCGCCTAACATAGTGACTGACAAAAACATTGTTTTTGTCAGCAATAACGTTGTGGCAAAAAGTAGCTCGATTTGTTTTGCTGTTTTAGCAGGGGTCTTATCAGACATGGCAGAAAAAGAACGTACAAAAAAGAAAAATAGACGCGAGGAAATCTTGCAGGTACTGGCGCATATGCTGGAATCCAGTGATGGCAGTCAGCGCATTACTACTGCAAAACTCGCCGCAAACGTTGGCGTTTCTGAAGCAGCTCTTTACCGTCATTTTCCGAGCAAAACCCGGATGTTTGACAGCTTGATTGAGTTTATTGAAGATTCCTTAATTTCACGTATCAATCTGATCCTGCAAGATGAAAAGGACACTATCACGCGCATTCGGTTAATCCTCGTCCTTCTTTTAGGTTTTGCGGAAAAAAATCCGGGGCTAACCCGTATAATGACCGGTCATGCTCTCATGTTCGAACAAGACAGATTGCAAAATCGCATCAACCAACTATTTGAGCGAATTGAAATGCAACTTCGTCAAATTTTAAAAGAGAAAAAAATCCGTGATGGACAGGGATTCAATTATGACGAGACCGTGTTGGCATCACAGTTACTGGCGTTTTGTGAAGGGATGCTCTCCCGTTTTGTTCGCTCTGAGTTTCGCTATCGCCCGACAACTGAATTTGAAATACGCTGGCCATTGATATTGACCCAGCTGCAATAAGCTACCACGGCAATAGATCATCGCAGCATCGTAAACTCGCGCATTGCATATAGCATGCCTCGCATACGGTAAATGATAACGTGCGGATTTTTTATTAAATTATTTTCTATTAAATTGTGTTAGCATGTTCCAACTCATTGAGTTCACTATTAAGTGGCTCAATAATGGCATCCTTATCGCAATCCTTACCAGTATGTGGATGCCATTTCTACTACTCACCCCGCCCACTCTTGGGCGAGGGATTTTTTTATCAACCTATCGTTCGTTACCAACTAGCAACGTTTACTGACCATCAAATACCGTATTCTTTGCGATAACCTTCCACAGCTTCCAGATGGGATTGCATCTCTGGATTTTCACGCAAATAGCTCACCAAATCATTCAAAGTAATAATGGAGAAAACCTGGCAATCGTAGTCACGTTCGACTTCTTGAATGGCAGAAAGTGTTTCACGTCCACGTTCCTGACGATCCAGACACAAAATCACCCCAGATAGAGTTGCTCCGTGCTGCTTAATGATTTCCATCGATTCACGAATCGCCGTACCTGCTGTAATAACATCATCCACAACCACGACATTACCTTGCAAATGGCTACCAACCAGCAATCCACCTTCACCATGATCTTTAGCTTCCTTGCGATTAAAGCAATAAGGCATATCTATATCATGACGGTCAGCCAGTGCCACAGCAGTAGTCGTCGCAATCGGAATACCCTTGTAAGCCGGCCCAAACAGCAAATCACACTTAATTCCGCTATCCAGCAATGCTGCCGCATAGAAACGACCAATCAACGCCAAATCACGTCCAGTATTAAACAGACCTGCATTGAAAAAGTACGGGCTTTTGCGACCAGATTTCAGCGTAAATTCGCCAAATTTCAGCACCTGTTTTTTCAGTGCCAGCTCAATAAATTCGCGCTGATAGGCTTTCATTGGAGTTTCTCCTCTTTGATTCTTGTCATTCATTACGATATTGCAGGTATATTGATTGCAGATATATTGCAGACATAAAAAAGGCGACTTATTAAGTCGCCTGCTTCATTTATTATGTTAATGGATCTTGTTCTAACGCATCTCGCTGCGCTTCGAAAATAGTATCCAATCCCTCTTTCGCCAATGAGAGCAGTGAAAGCAATTCATCATGACTGAAGGGTTCACCTTCTGCCGTGCCCTGCACTTCAATCATTCTGCCGTCATCCATCATGACGATATTCATGTCAGTTTCAGCCACAGAGTCTTCAACGTACTCCAGATCGCAACGTCCTTCACCCTCAACGATTCCAACAGACACTGCCGCAACCATCGCTTTCAGTGGACTTACTTTCAGTTTGCCATCTGCAACCAACTTATTCAGGGCATCAACCAATGCCACACAAGCACCTGAAATGGCTGCGGTACGGGTACCACCATCCGCTTGAATCACATCACAATCCAGCGTAATGGTAAATTCACCCAGCTTTTTCAAATCGACGGCGGCACGCAATGAACGTGCAATCAGGCGCTGGATTTCCATCGTACGGCCCGTTTGCTTGCCTCTGGCAGCTTCACGGGCATTACGGCTATTGGTTGCCCGTGGCAACATGCCATATTCAGCCGTGATCCAACCCTGCCCCTGACCTTTCAGAAAACGTGGAATTCCTTCGTCAACGGAGGCATTACATAACACTTTGGTATCCCCAAATTCCACCAAAACAGATCCTTCTGCGTGTTTGGTGTAATGACGGGTCATTTTAATAGGACGCATCTGCGCCGCTGTTCTTCCTGCCGGACGCTTTCCTACTAAGCTCATTGTGATCTCCGTTGTTAATACATTATTGGGCGCGCATTATACGGCCTAAAGCGGCGAATGCCTATCCTGCATCTACATGGGGCGTTATAATCCGTCCATCATTTTGTAAATTGGGAACGAATTATGATCCGTAGTATGACCGCTTTTGCACGGCGAGATATCAAGGGAGATTGGGGAAGTGCAGCATGGGAGCTGCGTTCCGTCAATCAGCGTTACTTGGAAACCTATATTCGCCTGCCAGAGCAATTCAGAAGCCTTGAGCCTGTCATCCGTGAGCGCATTCGTTCCCGCCTGACGCGCGGCAAAGTGGAATGCAACCTGCGTTTTGAGCTGGATGCCCGTGCCCAAAGCTCCTTGATTCTGAATGAAAAGTTGGCAAAACAACTGGTTGAGTCAGCAAATTGGGTTAAACAACAAAGCAGTGAAGGTGAAATTAATCCGGTGGATATCCTACGCTGGCCGGGCGTGATGTCTGCCGAAGATCAGGATTTGGATGCCATCAGCACACAATTGCTGGCGGAATTGGATCTGGCACTAGATGCCTTTATCCAGAGCCGTGAAACTGAAGGACAAGCGCTCAAGGCACTGATTGAACAGCGTTTGGATGCAGTAACCGTGGAAGTGGTTAAAGTTCGTCAACAAATGCCAGCAATCCTGCAATGGCAGCGAGAGCGCTTACAGACCAAGCTGGAAGAAGCACAAATTCAGTTGGAGAATAATCGTCTGGAGCAGGAACTTCTTTTATTGGCTCAGCGTATTGATGTAGCAGAAGAATTAGATCGTCTGGATGCCCACATTAAAGAGACACGTAATATCCTGAAGAAAAAAGAAGCCGTCGGCCGCCGACTGGATTTTATGATGCAGGAATTTAACCGCGAATCGAATACATTGGCTTCAAAATCAATTAATGCCGACGTGACGAACTCTGCAATTGAGTTGAAAGTGCTGATTGAACAAATGCGCGAGCAGATTCAAAATATTGAGTAACGTTTCTTAGCAATTCAGAGAAAATCACAAAGCCAGTATGTACATTGTTATAGCTGGCTTTTTTACTATCATAGCATTGCGGAGTGAATCACAGTAGCGCATGATTGGCGTGTACCCAAAGGTGTACCCATAGCGCATTAAGAAAACCATTTTGGGTACACCCCCTACTTTTTCATTGGAGATTGCACAATGCCTAAACTCACAGATAAAGAGATCAGGGCGTGGATTAAGTCAGGTGAAAGGTTCGAAGGGAAAGCGGACGGTAACGGACTATATTTACGTTTTAGAGAAATTGACCGAATTCCATCATGGCGTTTCAGATATAAATTGGCTGGAAAGTCTAGGACTATGAATTTGGGAACATATGCTGACTTATCGCTAGCCAAAGCACGAGAACTCACCAGAGAACTATCAGCCCGTGTTGCTTTGGGCTATGACGTTGCTGGCGAAAAGCAGGAACGCAAAGCCGAAGCACTGGCAAAGATTGAGGCAGAAAAAGCAGCCATAAAGGTATCAGACCTAGCGGCTGAATATTTTGAACGCCAGATACTCCCACGCTGGAAACACCCTGACATACTCCGCAGAAGAATAGACAAAGACATTAATCCTCGCATTGGTCATATGAAGCTGGAGGACGTGAAACCCCGCCATATTGATGAAATGCTCAAGAGCATAGTAGACAGAGGCGCACCAACTATGGCGACCGATGTTTTACGATGGCTAAGGCGCATGTTCGACTATGCCATTAAGCGGCAGATGATAGAGATTAACCCGTGTTCAGCTTTCGAGGTTGCGGACGCTGGCGGGAAAGAAGTATCACGCGATAGATGGCTAACCAGAGAAGAATTAATCATTGTGCTGAGGACGTTTAGAACGTCTACGATCAGCCGTCAGAATGAAATCAGCTTTAAAATACTGTTAGCTCTATGCTTGCGGAAAATGGAACTATGCGGCGCACGATGGGAAGAATTCAACTTTAAAAAGGCTGTATGGCACTTTCCGGCAGACCGAAGCAAAAACGGTGATGCGGTAGATATTCCGCTGTGTCCACAAGTTATCGATTGGTTTATGGAATTAAAACCAATGGCTTGTGGTAGCCAGTACGTTCTACCAGCAAGAAAAATGCAACACCGCATGATCCCACATATTCAGGAAACCACCCTACCCGTTGCACTTGCCAAAGTAAGACGTACATTACCTGCTAGCATCCCTAACTTCACAATTCATGATTTTAGACGCACTGCCAGAACCCACTTAGCCGCGTTAGGTGTTGATCCCTTTGTGGCTGAACGTTGTTTAAATCATCGTATAAAAGGCGTTGAGGGCATTTATAACAGGCATGATTACTTTGATGAACGCAAAGCCGCATTAACTCAATGGTGCGATTTGCTGGTGGCGCTGGAGAAAGGCGAAAATTACAACGTAATCCCGCTAGGTACACGAAAAGCAAAATAACCGAATTAGCCGTATCTAGCCCGACGGGGCGAAAAGTGAGGAAGCCTTACTCACCTGATACGGCAATCCTTAAGGCGCGTAAAAGGTGACGTGATGAAGAAATTATTTAAACTAAAGGAATGGTTTACTTTAGAAGAAACAGCCCGAAGATTAACCAGTTCCTTTGAGGAAGAAATATCTGTGGCTGATTGCCTTTCTTTAGCACTGGATAAGCGACTAACTATATCTGCTCTATTGGATAAATCATCATACGCAGTAAAAAGTAAAGTAAAAACAACAACAATGCGTGATCAGTTTAGCTATTGTATTAAATCTACTACTAGTAACGGTGCTTTTCTAAAAATGCTGACTGGGGAGCGATTTTATACAAATGAACAGCTTGATTGTGAGTATGAAAAGATAGAAAGGATTGGAGGCGCATTTCGTCTAGATAGTGGGATATACGACTTACCCATGATTGGAGCAGAAGAACTTGATGTTATGCATCAATTTGATTTGGCGCAAAATCGGAAACCACGTGAATATGCAAACATAGAGGGAGCATTTCTAAATACAAAATTTGGCATGGTTAATATATTGGCAAGTTTTAACCAGCTTACAATTAAATATAACGGTAAAGAAATGGGTGTATTTGATGCTGTTAAAAATGAATTTGTAGATTATAACGACTATTTCAGTTTTTTTTACCCTGATGATGGGTTAGGTGATGTTGAATTTGTATTCCGTAGGGAGAATATAGAAAAATTTGAGCAATCAGCCCTGAATGATGGAGAAGCAGAGCTTACATTAGATGATGGCTTACTGGTTATTGGATCAATGTTATCAGCCTTAAAGAAAGCTAAACCAGAATCAAAACGCTGGACTCAAGACGCACTAAAGGGAGAGTTAGAAAAAACTTGTCCTATTGGCGCTAGAACTCTGGATAAATATTTTGCAGAAGCAAATAAACGTTTAAAATCAATAAATTAATTTCGCACCGAAAACTCATTTTTCGTTGCGATGACAATTTTATAGAATCATTCTTAAATATGCCTAGTAACCAACAGAACGGAGCTAGGCATAACATGAAGCAGCAACGCAATCCACGTACTAAAAGCAATACCCCATACCCTACCAATGGTAATGCTAGAAAACGCCATACAGCTGATTTTTTAGGCATATCTGACGCAACCCTTAACCGATGGATTAAAGCCAGAAAACTGCCATTACCATTTGAGCTTGAAGAGGGTTTTTCTGTCTTTGACGCAGCCGAGATCCGTGCGTGGGTAGAAAGCAAAAAGCTGCTAGGACGCAAGGTAGCTCAATGAAAAAATTTATATTACCGACCGACGAACAGCGTAAATATATTCTTTCTGCTTATGGTGAAAATGAAAGGCGAATAAGAGAACGGGAACGAGAAAGAATGTCCGGTATTTCTCGCAGCCATTGCCATAAATTGGAAGAATTGGGCTTATTTCCTCCCCGTTGTCATTTTGGCCGCAATTCCTGCGCTTGGCTTTTAAGTGATATTTTATGGTGGGTACGCAACCCGCCAACAGTAGACAATGTGAATAACCCGTATAGCCGAAAATCAAATTAATTAAGACAGGGTAAAAATATGACATCCAAAAATATGGCCTTATCCGGTCAGGGACTCGCTCACGCTGAAAACAGTCAAGAACCTATTTTGAATATCGACTCAGCGGATATCTCGTTTATTAAATTTGAGGGCGTACAGGTTCGAATTTTCAAAAATAACAACGATCCGTGGTTTATTGCTGCTGATGTGTGCAAGGCGTTAGAAATATCTAACGTCACCAATTCTATGAAAGCATTAGATGATGATGAAAATACCCTATGTTCAATAAAGGGTATTACTGATGCTGGGAACCCTATTTTTAATGCCATTTCAGAATCTGGCTTTTACAAACTAATTACCCGCAGTCGCAAGGCTACCAAGCAAGGAACGTTTGCCCATCGATTCGCTAATTGGGTATTCCGTGAGGTTATCCCGTCTATCCGTAAAACGGGTTCTTACGGTGTGCCATTTGCTGCGCTGAACGATTTCACCCGGCGACAGAACGAATACAAAGCAATTGCGTCTCAACGTGGGCGCGATCTTCAATCATGCAAAGGAGAACTAGCCAGCTTAAATAAAGAAAGACGGGAACTGTGGAGAACATACCAGCCTGACCTTTTGGAAGAGGTACTGTGATGGGAATTATTAACTATTGGGATTCCTTGAGGTTAAGGAGTCCTGCTTTCGAAGTCCTCACTTTGGCTGCCCCGATAATTTCGGGTCAGTTACCTGTTGTGCTTTAATAAATTCGGACACTTTGGTAAAGGAATAGAATGACTTTAATTAAGGTGTCTTTATGAAACGAAAATCACCCCAAAAATTTACCGATAATTTTAAAAGAGAAGCGGTCAACCTGATTGTTGAACAGGGCTATACCGTCCCACAGGCAGCTGAAACCTTAGGTATTCCAACAAAACTCCTGTATACGTGGCGGAAACATTATGTTGAGCAATCTAAACTCGGTACTTTAACCCCCGATGAGCGACAGGAATTGTTGCAGCTTCGTAAAGAAAACAAACAGCTGAAAATGGAGAAGGAGATCTTAAAGAAGGCGAGCGCCTTCTTTGCGAGAGAACTGCTGTAAGATGTTGGTTCATAAAAGAACATGCAGAGCAATTTCCCATTTGCCAATGATGTCGCGTGATGAAAGTCAGTCGTTCCACGTTTTATGCCTGGCAGGCAAAACCCGTTCGGTTACTTTCTGATGAGCAACAAGCATTACACCGAAAAGCGACGGCGCTCTTTAAAGAAAGCCGGGAAAGTTTAGGCTATCGGATGTTGGCGAAAAAATTACGCAAAGAAGGCTTTACCATCAGTGACTATCGGACCCGAAAGCTCATGAATCAGCTCGGATTATCCGTCCGACAGCGGCAGCGCTACCGGGCTCCGCGCAAAGGTAAAGCGATATCAACAGCCTGTAATCTACTTAACCGGAACTTTAATCCGTTGGCGCCGAATGAAGTTTGGGCAGGAGATATCACCTATTTGAAGACGCCCGAAGGTTGGTTATATCTGGCTATTGTGATGGATTTGTACTCACGTCGGATAGTGGGATGGCAGATCGCAACGGAAATAGATACGACCTTGAGCAGCCAGGCCTTAATGAAAGCGTATCACTTACGTCAGCCGTCACAAGGCTGTGTTTTTCATAGTGATCAGAGGGAGCCAATATACAAGCCAGCAATACCGGGACTTACTCAGCAGTTATGACATGAGAGCAGGCCAGGGGGATGTCGGGGCGTGTTGGGATAACGCTGTTGTCGAACGTTTCTTTGGCAGTTTGAAACATGATTGGCTATTCAAAACCCATCATGAAAACCAGGCAGAGATGAAAAAAGATGTATTGGATTATCTGCATTATTACAATTTAACACGATTGCACACGGCCAATAATGATTTAACGCCCGTGGAATATGAAATGGCCTTCGTAAAAGTGTCCGATTTTTCTTGAGCAGAACACTTGAAGATGGCTCTCTGGAGTGGACTTAAGTTTGCCCTTCGCTGCTAGCGTCGGGAGATTTCATTTCAATAACTGCCTAAATGACCATAATCAATTTATACGAAAAACGACCACTGTATAAATGAAAAGATTTGTAAATAATCCGTCCTCACGTTTCCACCTGTTTAGCTCTCATGTTTTGAGTGATTTTTTATTATTTTTCATAGCGTTAAACTAGTTAATTACTGAAATTATTTCTATTTTTAAAAATTAAATAGCTAAACTATAGGTGGGGAATAAAATCCCCCATCTATATACCAAAAACCAATTACCAATCGCCTGACGCGCCACCACCGGCACTGCTACCACCGCCACCGGAAAAGCTATCATCATCGTTATCACTTTTTGTACGATCAGAGCCAGAGCCACCAAATAAACCACCAAAAAGGCTGCCAAATAGGTTTTTCAATAATGACAATACCGAAGAGATCACAAAAAACACCAGAATCACAGGCAACATTATGATGAGCAGGTAAAATTCTGCCGGAATGGAAGAGAATAATCCAACAAGGTTCAGCACATAAGTTCCTACAGCTATCGTCAGGGCAGATTTGAGGAAACGCTTAAACCAGTGCCCTGTACGGAAAACTTTCAGTGGCAAGAGGAATATACTCACCAACCAAAATCCTAATAGCATAAAGATGTCCTTACCGGAGATCTGATTGAATACACCACTGTCCTCTTCAAAAACCTTAGCAATCTTTTCCGCGTCTTTCTTTGTTTCCGTTTGTTCGGTCTTTTTCAGCAATGTGCCAATTGAATCAATTGCATCACTAATTCCCTTATAATAAGCTTCTTCTTTGAAAGCCGGTTTCACATCTTTAAATAAAATGAATTCAACCTGACCATCAGTTAATTTCCGATCTAAACCGGAACCGACTGCAATACGCATTTTATGGTCATCAGAAGCGATCAAAAACAAAATTCCATCATTGTGCTCTTTATTGCCCAATTTCCATTTATCAAATACACGGGAAGAAAAAGCCTCAACAGTATCGCTGCCAGTAGTCGGGATAATCAGAACTGCCATCTGTACCTTTCTTTCAGATTGCAGCTTTTTCAGTTGACGGGTCAGGCGCTGGTTTTCTGCTTTCGTAAGAACTTTAGCGATATCTGTCACACGTTTACTTAATGCAGGAACATCAACAACTGTGGTTTCTTTTTTTAGCTCTCCAGCCGATACATTGCTCATTCCAATAAACAATAAAAACAGGATAACAAGGTGTTTTATTATAAAGGCATGGCTTATTCTCGATGGTGTCATTCGGGTACTACAACCATCCTTTGGTATATGGGAAATTACTAACATCAAATATCCTTAGCACTTATTTATGAGATCAATCATTACTATTATATGGATATATCTCATTATGCGTAATCAAGAAAACGGCATTATTTTTACAATAATGCCGTTGATAGTCGAATCAGATAAATATAATTGTATTAAAATCGCAACCACACATTAGTCTTTGCGAGAGATTAGTTATCCACTTTAATTTGAGCTGATTTGTATGCTGTTAATAATGCCAATATTGGTGCAATGGAGAAGAGTAAAAATAACCAATAAGAAGAAGACGCGGCTCCCGCTACTCCACCGGGCTGATAAAATCCAAATAAATTAACGACCATACCACCCAATGCAGAACCAAATGCAGAGGCAAATAACTGCACGGTAGTAATGGATGAACCAGAGATATTTTTATCCGCATCACTGGAAACCTGCAAAATGCGGGTCAAGAGATGAGGCCAACCGAATCCAACCCCGAAGCCAAACAATCCTAACCCCAAAATTATCGGTAACATTATCTGCCACTCACCTGCCGATTGAGATGGCAATAATACAAGTAGCAGCAACATCCCGGCTGACATAAAAATCGGGCCGCTGACAATCGCAAACCGCATCTTTGCCCCTTGCCAACTAGCACTGAGCATTTCTCCTATTGTCCAACCCACTGCTGCGGAGGCAACCATATAGCCAGAAGCTAAGGGGGATTGCCCATGCAGAATTTGCAGAAAATAGGGAATAAAAACATCCCCCGCCAAACCAATCACTAATAGAGAAATAGTAGTGAATAGAATCAGATGAGGAGAACGCAAACTCAGGGCATTTTCAGGCAATAATCTTGCTGAAGCCCGGCGTTCATGAATGACCAACAAAGCGATCAATAGAACAGCTGCGACAATGCCGATAATGTTAAACCGAACATCCTGTGACAAACTGCCTGAGGAAACCGCCAGTACTGCGGTTGATAACAGGATCAATTGCACAATGGGCAATGATGTTTTGGTTTTATTCTGCGCTGTTGTTTTAGGTAAAATCAGGTAGGTGAATACGGCATAACACAGGGTAATTGGGAGCATAATGCCAAAAGCGTAACGCCATGCGTTCATTTCAGCAAAAATTCCGCCAATAGCTGGCCCGATCAAAGTCGCTACCCCCCACATTCCCGAGATCAGCGCGATGGCCCGAGGCCAAAGTGATTGGGAAAAGACGAGATTAACCATCGCATAGGAAAGCGCAAACAAAAACCCGCCGCCAAGTCCTTGAACGGTTCTGCCAATCAACATAACGGTCATCGTCGGTGCAAGGGTACAAATTAAACTACCGGTGAAAAAGATTAGCGATGCAACCAGATAAGCATTCCTTGCACCCGATGAACTCAACAATCTTGCAGAGAGAACAGAGCCAACAATTGATGCCACGACAAATAATGTCGTATTCCAGGCGTAGAGGTTCAATCCTCCAATATCATTTACGACAGAAGGCAGAATAGTAATCGCAATTAAGGTATTAGCTGCCATCAATCCTACGCCCAGTGAAAGTGCTATCGCACTTGGCGCATTTTTGCTGGAAAACAGATCCCTCCAGCGGCTTTCTCCATTCATCATCATGGTTGTTATCCTGAACATAGGTTGAGTTGCGGAAAGTCTTACGTTAAATTAAACAAGATAAAACTTGGAATAAATTAATGTCGGAATCAATAATATGTCAAGCACTTACTTGGAAAATGATGTAATCGTAGGGCAAACAGTGAGTGAGAAGCTATTAATGCTGCTGAAAACTCAAGGTGCCTTACAAGCCTCTGATGCCGGCAAATTATTGGGAACAACGGGAGAAGCAGCCCGCCAGCAATTTGTGAAACTGGCTAAAGAGGGATTAGTTGAAGCAAAATCGGAAACAAGGGGAGTCGGGCGTCCAATACAGCTTTGGCATATCACAGAGAAAGGCCATGCCAAATTTCCTGATACCCATGCAGAGCTAACAACACAACTGATCTCAATTATTCGTAGTCAATTGGGTGAAACTGCCATGGATTTGATTATCAGCGCCCGTGAACAAGAGGCTTTTTCCAATTATAAAAAGGCGATGGAGGGGGCTACAGAGCTACAGGAGAAGGTTGAGCGTCTGGTTTCAATTCGCTGCCGAGAAGGTTATATGGCTCATTATTCCGTTGAGGAAAATGGCGCTATTATGTTTTTTGAAAACCATTGCCCAATTTGTGCCGCCGCCAAGATGTGTCAGGGATTTTGTCGGACAGAGCTGAAACTATTTAGGGAGGTTCTGCAAGCCAATGTGGAAAGAACCGAATATATCCTCAGTGGACACCGACGCTGCACTTATCGCATCACCGCCGCACGTTCTCAATAAAGAGCCTGCTGCTTGGTATAAACCTTGACAAAAACCTACGCAACATTTCAGTTGTGTAGGTTTTTGTCGATATAGATCTTTTTATTGATCAGTTTTCAGGCCATTTAACCAAAGCTAAAATCTACCAGTTCATCCTTGGTCGGCGCACCATTGGCACCAGAGCGGCTGACAACAACAGCGGCAACGCGGTTTCCGAGATCTACAGCATCGTGTAAAGACATGCCCTGCGATAATCCCGCCAACATTCCACCACAATGTGCATCACCTGCGCCAATTCGATCCTCAGCCTTGACCTTATAAGCAGGAACATATTCTGGTTCGCGCTTGGGCTGGCATATCCATGCCCCTTCAATGCCTATCCGAGCAATAATCGTGAAACCATGTTCATTGGCATAACGGCTGGCCTGTGTCATTGAATCCCCTGCACCACACAGTAAGGCAATCTCATCTTTGTTTAAGCTGAGTATTGTTCTTTCCACAGGTAACGCTTGAATAAATTCAGGGTCTATATCAAGCAAGCGAGGGCCAAAATCCAATACCAAAGTCAGCCCTGCCGGAGAGGCCAGCAGCCATTCACGCAAATCCCCTGCTTTTAGATTGGCCAGTTCATAGCCGCTGGAATAGAGATATCCCTGCTCAGGAAGAGGGATCGTCGCTAATATATCTTTATGCCAAGCGTCGTCACAACCAGGAACGGAGACATAAACGCGCTTGCCATCAGGCTGCATCATGGCAAAACACCAACTATTGTCTTTTGTGGGATGACGTAGAGTTACCTTCAACCCAAGGTTTTCCATTTCTGTTGCTACACATTTACCCCAAACGCCATTACCTACAAATATTCCATTGATAACTGGCGTTTGAAGACGGCACAGAGCACGCGCCACATTAAATGCACAGCCACCGACTTGCCGATCAACTTCCTCAGCTTCCCAATATTCACCATCATGAAATAATTCGGGTAACCTGAGAACAATATCTCCTGTCGCCGACCCCAATACAACAATGGGTAGTAGAGGCTCCTTCATTTTTTGTACCTATTCAGCATCAAATACAGACCATAACAGATAAAACTGACGAAAAATGACAGGAATAGCCCAAGGCTGGAATTGGCAAAAATTCCCACTGCCCACGGGCCACTTATAAAGTCATTTTGCGTCACCAGAACACCAGCCAATGCTCCCAGCAGCCAGCACAAAATGGGGATCCATTGGATGCCACCATTCGGGCCAATATAGTTAAATAACTTATCCGAACAATACCCCTGTTTGCGGCGGATCACGATGTAATCAAGCAAGAATACCGCTTCCCACGATGCCAAAAACACGCCGCAGAATATCAAGAATGCGACAAACGGCCCCATGAAATCACCGGTAACAAAAAGAGTATAAATCGCAACGGTCAACACAATAACGGAATCAATGGTAACAGCATGAACTCGTTTAATTTTTATTCCCAATGTCAACAAATTCAAACTGGCAGAATAGAGACTCATGACTGCCATTGTGACTATCCCCGCAATTGCCGTCATTAAGTAAGGGATCACCATCCAATCCGGCAAGATAGAGCCAATATGAGCAATCGGATTCTCTGATTTAGGAAGGTCAGGCAATTGAACGGAGAGCAGGATCCCCGTAAACAATAGCAATACCAGGGGGATCATTCCGCCTGCGGTTACCGCCGTAAAAATTTTTACTTTGGAGGAATTGTCATTTTGATAGCGACTATAATCAGCGCTCGTAGCTGCCCATGCAATACCACTACCGGCAGCAACCACCGAAACAGCGGGCAGGAAACCCGTTAGCCAACTGCCTGATGGCATGGTTAATACAGCTTCCCATTCTGTTGTGAACAGAATATAGAACACGACAACAAGCGTCATTACGCCGAAAATTTTGGTAACCCACCGCTGCATGGTGATGACCATCTCTTTTCCCAATAAAGTGACACCAATTGACAGCCCAGCAAACAATACCATGCTAATCACAGTCAAAAGTGTACTTTCACTGAGCCCGCAAGCCTGAAATAGCGCAGAAAGCGTCAAGGTACCGGTAACAATATTGATGGATTCCCATCCCATGGATATGAACCAGAAAATCACCGTCGGCGCAATATTTCCCTTAATACCAAAAATAGTCCGGGAGAGGGTGAGAGTCGTGGTTCTTCCCAATTTGCCACTGAAACTGATATAGCCAACTAACGCAAAGCTGGAAAGGCCAATCAGTGCTGCGAGTACAGATTGTAGAAAAGAGAGTTTAAAAGAAACGATAATGGCACCGTAAACAATGCCGAGGATGCCAATATTGGCGGCTGACCAGACCCAGAATAGATCCAGCGGTGAACCTGTGCGTTCTGAAGGAGGGACAATATTTATACCAGTGCGTTCTACCTTCCAGAACCGATGACGCTTTTGTTGTGTACCCATTATGTTTTCCATCACTGTCTTAAGGCCAGGCTTAAGACACAAGGCGAAAAACCCTATCTGAGTTGAACTTCACTAACTTATACCATTTACCTCAGCAGGGAATATGAAAATATCGGATGACGTCCTGAAAAATGGCTCTGGTCATGGCTACAATGGTTCTCTTTCCCTAGGTTGGCGCAATCACACACTTTACCGGAGTACCAAAAAATAGCGCCATGACCGGAGCACTACGTTCCGGCTTGATTGACCCAGCAAAGAAGTCAATTAAGCCGGTGTTTCTTCAAGCACAACTGGCAACAGGACGCCTGACTTACCACGCCACGCTAGGGCGGATGTCAGACATCCGCCCTAAGATTGAAGAACACATAACGTTTCTGTATATCCTTCATCTTTCGAGCTACAGCGCTGTTGGATGTAATGCGAAACATATTGGATATACAGCCTTAGCAAATAGATCAGGTAGTTTCAGAAAACAGTTTTAGAAAAACGCTCTAGAAAAAAGTTCCCAAACTCCTGACTTCTTATATAAGCAGGATTTATACTTTATCGATCAATTAAGGCCAATGAAAGTCCAATTTCGTCATTATGTGATGCCAATCTAATTCCAATACACTCTATACCTTGCTGTACAGGCTAATGTACACTTAGGCCATCAAATAACTGGGGTTAAAAAAATGCTGAATCACTTTGTTGACTGGGTATACGAACAACTTGAAAAGAAAAGCAATAGTCCTCGTTATATACAACTACAGAAAGCCATTGAAATGGCAATTGAAAAGCGGTTATTGCATGTGGGTGATTTTTTACCACCAGAACGCCGATTAGCTGAACTTCTCAATATATCTCGAGTAACAGTCAGTAAGGCAATGCAGATTCTGGAAGAAAAAAGGGTCATCATACGCCAGCAAGGTATTGGTACTCAGGTTGCCAAACCGGGATGTTCTTCACTTAATCAAGCTGTTGGTTTCACCTCTCAGATTATTAAAGAAGGAGGAACGGTATCTAATTACTGGCTATCGAGAAATATCATTCCCGCACCGGAAGAGATTGCGAAAAAACTGTCGATTAACACGGGTGAGCCGATCGCTGAGCTACGTCGTATCCGCCTTGCCAACGGTACGCCGGTTTCCCTTGAGAATACCTATATTCCCCAGCACTATCTGCCTCATCCTGAGCTATTGGAAGGTTCCCTGTATGTACATTGGGAGGAGCAAGACATCCACCTCACCAACGTGAATCACAAAATCAAAGCCATTTCCTGCCCTGCAAATCTGGCGATATTACTCAATATCGCTGAAAGCTCGCCATTGCTACAAATTCACCAAATAAGCCTGAATAACCAAAATGATATCATTGAGTTCAGTGAAATTTTGTGTCGTGGTGATATTTATGGGCTAGATTTCAATTCTCCTCAAAATATCGATATCAGTTACATACATAAAAATAATTAATACATATGACTATTTGCAAATCATCCCTCCCTTCTCTTGAAGGGAGCAATTCAGCCTTAAAATCCGCTTATAATTTCTAGTTAATCACCTACACCCTGTCATTAAAAAATGACATTTTTGCACAAAAAACAACATTTACAGATCAATAAAAGACCAATATATTGTTTTTAAATAAAAATATTACTTTAGTTTTTATAAAATACATCCTTAGCAAAAACATCATTTGCACATTCATTAAATATTCAATAAAACAATCAGTTATATTAATTAGGTGTCAATATTTCGGAGATTTCAATTCATCGGAACAAAATAAAAACAGTCAACTGAACGATAAGTGATATATCATCTTTTACTAGGGGGATTATTTGTGAAAGATATTAGTGAATTATATTTAAATTCTATGATGCCGTTTTAGAATTCATGGCCGGGCCAGCTAGATATTCACAGAGTAATGCATCTTTTCAAGACACCTCTTCAACATCCCTTCTGTCAAACAACATCATCGACAGAAGGGGCAGTGAGGGAAAGTAACAATGAAAGCAAGGGAAACAGCAAAAGTTATTGCTTACTTACTGATTCCAACTGATGCCGCCTCCAACTGCTGGTAAATATAATGCTTATAACTCTCCACCAGCGCATTGTCCTGACAATCATCCAGCGCACCATCACATAAATGACGCATGAGCATATTGGCTTGGTAAAACTCAGGAGCTTGCAAACGAGCACGCTCCAGAATCATTCCGCCAAGAAAGGAGATATCAGTCAATTTGCCCGTTGTTATTGACGCTCCCTGTTTCAGGTTATCCCGCAGGGTAAATTGAGTCACATGTGCGGGATCAAATAGCGAAGAATTATAGTGCTCAAAGTGGATGTTCGGTTGATGATCTCCAAAATAGAGGAAAACGGTGGGTTTACCGCGATGAGCAACGAATTCACTGAAATCCTTGATAGCCGGATCAGAAGCCACGATTTTTTCCATATAATGACTAAATTTACCTACCACCGTTGAAGGCTCAACTTTGCCAGCCAAACCATAATCATCATCATGGCTCTCTTCATAAGGGCCATGTTCATACATTGTCAGAGAAAAAATAAAAATCGGCTTATCTGTTTCCTTCGTCAAGATGGTTTTCACATACGACAACATATCTTGTGTCGAGATTTTCCATAAATTTTCTTCCATGTCTGCCGGATAGCCCAGCTCCTGCGGTTGGATAATCCGATCAACGCCCAGAGTTTTGTAAGCATGTCCCGCATGATAAGCAGACTTATTAAATGGTGTCAGAACAACCGTGTAATAACCATTGTCTTTCATTACGCGGAACAGGCTATTTTTAAGGTGATCAACGACAATGTAAAACACCGAATTTTTATTGGGTTCAAAATCCTCTGTATTCAATCCGGTTAAAACGGAGAATTCAGATAACCATGTTCCGCCCCCAAAGGTCTGTACCCTGAGTGGACTTTGGGTACTGACACCCGCATCACGCTGGAACATATAAAGATCTGGTAATTGCACGTTGGCGGGTAACTGGTAAATATGGGGATTAACGGTGGATTCCTGTAACAATACAACGACATCGGGTTTAACGTCTGACTGGGGTTCAGGCAACGTCACTTTTTTCGCCTGTTGTAAGAAATAATCAGCAGATGAGCCAAATTGCGGCGGCTGATATCGAGAATCCGAGGCAGACATCACCATATTGGTCATCGTTCCCCGTCCTTTCGGTAATTCACTTTGCCATTCAGTATGGTAAGCATTAACCGTCAGATTAATTCCCCAGATACTTACTGCCATCAAAACGATACTGGCGAGTCGCCATTTGATCCCACGTACAGAAGGTGCCGATTTCCAACTCAATATCATGTTGAATATCAACCAGATAAGCATCGCTACTACAGCGATACCTGCCAGCCAATAATGGTGTAAAGTCTCCTGATTTGAAGGATCCAACATGACATTTAAATCAGAAAACAGTAATTGCTCTTTATAGTAATGAACTTTTATCTGGTTGAGAAATTTGAGGATGATAAACAAAGTTCCAGTTAACACCGCCGAAAATAACCAGCGCGCTGAAATTAAAAAAGCCAGGCCAAAGATGACGCCAAATACGCCGACAGACACCAGTGCAGGATAAATATCTCCGCCCTTTTCAAACACTAATATCAAGGAAGCAATCAACAGCAATCCCAGATAAATCTTCGAGATTATCTTTTTTTTCATACTCTATTGAATTCCACACATGAGTTTAGTTTGACAACTCATTGAAAAATAGCACAGGTTGTAAAATATACCGCAAATAAAATACAGCGGATGCGCTCAGTGAAGACAGCATGAATTCAAAGGAGTTCAACTGCGGCTATTGAAAACAAGTAGTTAGTCTTTATTTAAAACAGATATTGAACAGGTTCATAACCAAGTGCTAAAAAATGCCCTCATCCCGCAAAACATGCAAATCCGCTTTCCTGCGGGTAAACCCCGTGCGATCAAAGTATTCCAGTATTTGGATCGCTAATTTCCGGCCAATTCCCAACTCATCCCGAAACTCTATTGCCGTTATGCCTCCCTTATCCTGGGAATAGCTACGGATTAAATCAGCAAACTGCTGAATGCACTGACGATGGTAATAACGATCAGACACAATAGCGATGATCAGCCCTAATTGCGCAGCTTTTCGCAAAAGACAACGCATGGTTTCTTCATCTTCCCCCATTTCCATTGCCAAATCGCGTACCCACCACACTTCCGTTTTAAAATATGGTTCTACGTTTAACCACAAGCACTCCTGCTCTGCAGTAAACATCAATCCATGCTCAGGCGAATGCAGCCAACCATTTGTTTGTTTTAGTAATTTTATCTCTAGTAGCCAGTTGATCAGTTTATAAGCCAGCATGTCATCCAGTGTTGGCAGAGCCATTCGTTTCAAACGTGCTTTGCCTACTCCCAGTTGATCGGGGTGTTTTTCATGGTATCCCACCATAGCCTGCAATAGTTTTTGTTCTGCCAAAGCGGCATGATGCTGCGATAGTGCCCAATCACCTGCAATAATCACCTTCATCTCGGCCAGCAAGCTGTTGAGCTGACTTTCTGTCAACTGACGCGCCCAGGCAAAATGGCTGAGTGACAACGCACCACGGGTTAAATATAAGGCGAGACTTTCCGCATGGCTGTACGTTCGGGCCAGTTGAGATAACCAATCAAGAAATTCAGGCCGACGCTTACCCCTGCGTGGGGAATTTAAGCTAACGACCCTCGCTCCTGCCAGCGTTCTCTTGGCACTGATATCACGCAATATCAAGCGATCATTTTCTACCAGCCACAACGGGCGATCCAGCGTCAATTCAGCCAATATTGGCGCATCAGCCAGCGAGTTCAATATAGAAATTCGCCCGGTGATATGGCTGGCGGCATGATGAATATGGATAGGTTGCCAGTTTTGCAGTGGTGAATCGGCTTCAATTTCTACTAACACTTTTTCAGCAGCAAGCAATAGGCCTTGTGATACTGGTTTTTGTAATATTGGTTTCTGCAATAACAACCAGTCGCCACGGGAAATTTGCTCTTTGCTGATATCACCAACGATATTCAATGCAATACGCTGTCCCGCTTTAGCGCTCTGGGCGGGTTGATTCTGGGCATGCAAGCCACGTATTCTCACGGCTTGCTCACTGCCAGTCAGCCATAAAGTTTCACCGATATCGATACTTCCCGCCAACGCCGTCCCAGTGACAACCAATCCAGCACCTTTAACGGTAAAAACACGATCGATAGCCAAACGGAAACGTTGCTTCAATTTTTCATGCTGCAAATTTTGCAAAGAAGAAGGGTGGCAAAATTGATGGACAGAATTAATCTGATGAATAGACAGCAAATGCTCCCGCAATGGAATGATGCCATCCTCCGTAGTCGCTGCCGTTACAAACAGAGGCACTGATTGCCAACCTTGTGATGCCAATAATTGCACAGACTGTTGCCGGACTTCCTCAATCCGTGCTTGTGCGACACTATCCGCTTTAGTCAGCACAATCGTGATGGCAGGTCGCCCGATTAAACGCAAAATAGCCAAATGTTCCCGCGTCTGAGCCATCACACCATCATCACAGGCTACAACCAACAGGATATGATCGATGCCACCAATCCCCGCCAACATATTGGACAGAAATTTTTCATGTCCCGGTACATCGACAAACCCCACCGAAGATCCATCTGGTTGCGGCCAGTAGGCATAACCGAGATCGATAGTCATCCCGCGTTTTTTCTCTTCCGGTAAATGGGTCGTATCAACACCCGTGATTGCTTGAATCAGAGTCGTTTTACCGTGATCAACATGTCCTGCAGTGGCAAAAATCATAGTTATTGAACCTATTTTTTATAGCGACAATTTCTATAACAGCAATTTCTATAACAGCAATGCCCGCAATAATTCATTTCTATCTTCGAGGCAACGGAGATCCAGCCATAACCGACCATCATATAGGCGTCCAATCACTGGTTTTTCCAAATTGCGCCATTGGTGAGCCAAGTTTTCCAATGTGCTGCCACGTCCATCAATGGCAGTAAAAGTCAGCGCCCAACTGGGCAATCGATCCACAGGCAAGGAACCACTGCCGATTTGGGAATAGCAAGGTTCATCACGAACAATGAGTTTTTCGCTGTAATATGCCTGCATTTGGAGAAGTAGCTGTTGCGCCATATCACGGATTTCGCCTTGCGGACGGGTCAACAAACGTAAAGTCGGTAATTTCTGGCGAAGCTGCTCAGGATGTTGATAAAGGCGCAAAGTTGCTTCCAGTGCAGCCAGCGTCATTTTGTCTGCCCGTAATGCACGTTTCAGGGGATGCTGCTGAATAGCCTCTATCCACTGTTTTTTACCAACAATGATGCCAGCTTGTGGGCCACCCAATAATTTATCGCCGGAGAAAGTCACCAGATCGATGCCGTGATTCAGATAATCCCCAGGCATCGGTTCTGCTGGCAAACCATATTGTGTCATGTCTATCATGGAACCACTGCCAAGATCAATAGCTGTCGGGATTTGGGATACCACTCCCAGTTTCGCCAGCTCCTTTCCCGACACTTCAGCCGTGAAGCCCTCAATACTGTAATTACTGGTATGCACCTTCATCAGCATGCCAGTATCAGAATTGATTGCCCGCTGGTAATCTTTCAGATGCGTTCGGTTTGTTGTCCCCACTTCCACCAAACGACAACCCGCCTGCACCATAACGTCAGGAATACGGAAGGCTCCGCCAATCTCAACCAATTCACCACGGGAAACGACAACCTCTTTTCCTTGTGCCACTGTTGTCAGCACCAGTAAAACCGCGGCAGCATTATTGTTAACGATGCAAGCATCTTCTGCACCAGTTAATGTACAGAGTAAATCGGCCAGTGCGCGATCACGATGCCCCCGGCTGGCACCATCAAGGGAGTATTCCAATGTAACCGACGAGCGCATGGCCTGTGTCACGGCATCAATTGCCGTTTCAGCCAACAGTGCACGCCCCAGATTGGTATGGAGCACTGTTCCGCTCAGGTTAAATACTGGCTTAAGTGCTGATGTCTGACCCCAGTCCAATCTTCGGTGCAATGATGCGGCCCAATCGTCACTCCATTCTGGCAAGGCTTGATGCTCACGAATATTGAACCGCGCCTGTTCCTGCATTTCCCGCAATATATCTACCACTTGCGTCTGCCCATGAGACGCAATCAGCGAGGTGATTTCCGGCTGCCGTAATAACCTGTCAATGGATGGTAACTGACGGTACAACGAATTTATTACTTGTGTCATCGCGTCACCCATCCCCCTTTATTCGTTGGGAAACAGAAAAGGGTTCAGGCTACTGCGGACAAAACCTTCTTCTTCCATTTTGGCATCCAGAATCAATGACGCCAGATCATCTGCCACAGCATCTACATTCGGATCTTTTTCCTGATACAGAATTTTGAGATAACTACCACAATCACCACAACTTTCCGCCTTAATTGCCGCCTGCTCACTCTCCAATGACCAATAATTCAGGTCTCGGGTCTGTTCACAGTTACTGCATTTGATTCGAACAACATGCCATTCGCTTTCACACAGATTACAGTGCAAGTAACGCAGCCCTTGGCTAGTACCGATTTGCACCACACTGGCCACCGGCATACTGCCGCATACTGGGCAAAATTGGCGATGTTCTCCATATTCCGCGCGTGCCTTGCCGGGGATTAAACTGGCCATTTGTACCCAATACACAGATAAGGCAGCCCAGACAAACACCGCCTGATCCGCACTAACCTTGTTGAACTCGCTATTGAGCAGCGCGCTCGCCATCTTTTCTAATTCTTGTGCTGAATTTTTTGCCAGATTTTCGAGGACAGGTTTCACATGTTCGGGTACAGTAGGTTGTAATTCCGCAATCAAAGAATGCAGGATATTTTGCCAGTGCTGAGTACGCCGCAACGTTCTGCAATCCAGAGGAACAAACCCCTCTTGTTGGGAAGAATGACGAAGCAGCTCGTCCAATTCCACATCCAGCGGGTTGTCATACAACGCCTTTTGCTGTGCTTGTGCAATTTCCGCCCCAAAATTCAGGTAACTTGAAAATGGATTGCTGTCTGTTGCCAACGTTTTCAGACGTTCAGCACGCTGTTGGTACAATTTTTTCAGGTTGGCAAATAACAATGGGGGAATAAAACTAACAGATCTTTCATTTACCCGCTCTTTAATCAGCTGCTCTTTAGGAACAATGCGAATACTCATTATCTAAACCTTTCCTGTTATGTTGATATGCCCGTTATATTGATACGTCCGTTATATTGACACATAAGTATTCAACCATCTTACCTTGCCGGGCCGCGGAATGGCATTGCCATACATCCAATAGGTTTCAAATTGCATCCTACAAAACAGCAAATTGGAAATTTCAACACAAGTTTACTGACCTTACAAAAATTCAGGTTAGACTATTAATGTAGTCATAAAGAGGGAAGGGTGGATTTGACAGCATGATAATGAGCACTCTTCTTGGTTAATATATTGATAATTGAAGAGATTGATGATGAAACTTACACCCGAAAAATTGCTATCTGCAATAGAAAAATACGCTCATGCCCCTGAGAAACAACAATCCCTAACCCAAAAACAAATACTGTGGTTTTCCGATCCTGAGAACGTCTTCTTATTGCTCAGCCTAACGTTGACCTTATCTGAAGATATGATGACCGAGATGGGAGACAGCATTAACAATTGGGTTAACGCTGCAGTAGCGGAACTTGCATTAACCGCAAACAAATTGCCTGTTGAGGACAAACAACTGCTTGAAGAGATCATTGAGCAGATTCTGGTTCATGCCAACGAAAATTTCGAGCTTAATCGTGAATGTGTGCTGTTATGTATATCGAGCTTGAAAAGACATCAGTTTCATATCAAAACTGACATCACCCAACTATTGGGTGCTCCAAAATATGATGATGACACTAACATTGCCATCTTTCCTTCAACTCCCCCTAATTTAAGCCAACTGTTTGAGCAAGTCAGAATTCAGTCCGGCCTTGAATTCCTCGAATTTTTTGAAAACGGTTTTTCCGTGATTCCCCATGATGGCTTAAGCCATCTCTTTTCAGAAGTGGCCCGGTATTCATGGGGCATAGATGCCCTGCTTCTGTTGACCCAGTACTTTGAGGAACCGATAGCCCTTGCCAGTGCGCAAGCGTTGGACAATTGTCACTCCTCTGCATGGAAAAACTTATCCTATCTGCAACTGGTCAATCTGTGTGCCCGATTTAACCGCCATCCTTCCATTCACTCTTGTTTTAAACGCTGGAAAAAAAGGGCGATGGCGCATCATATTGTTCGGGAACCCGCGGAGATACAAGAATTATACGCCACCCATGTTGATGGAAATGATTGCGCCAGCATGATGATGACAATCACACTGGATGGTCAAGAATACCAAATGAATATGATGCTGGATTTTAAATCTGGTATCCGCGAGAGCTTACTGAATAGTGAGCCTGACCTGACCACCCTCGATCTGATTAAAGAGTTGAGCACTCATGACGCTCATATTGACTTTGTCCCCGTCTCTTCTGACTGGCTACAACAAATTTTACCGTGGATACTTTCAGTTCAGATAAACAAAAAAACGCCTATCGAACTTTACTCACTTTATTGGTTGTCGCGACTTCCCTTCGAATGGACACAACCAGAAGAGTTTGAACTCGAGCATTGGAGTCAGAAACTGGGTTATCAAGCTGATCCAAAACGACAAGAGCGGAACCGCCTTAGCATCACCATGGGTTCACCATTAATCCTAAGCTGGTTAGCACCAGAAGAATGCTTGTCAAAGGCGAAAAAGCCCAAAGATTTATTAAAGCTCTATTACTATGCAAACCGGGAGCTGTTTGCTGGGCGGCTAACTTACTCCGCTGCAATCGAGCAATATAGGCTGCCATCACCAGCACCACATTTGGTGAATCAATATTTAGATTTGGCCTATACCCTCAGAGATCCCGCGTTAAATCGCAAAAGATTTGCTTTATTTGACACTTTGGCTGAGATCAGTTTTGAATATTTTTACATGGAACAAGATGAGGAGATCCTACCTCAAGGATTGGTTCTCAAAGTAAGTTTACTTGATGCCAGCCCAGCCGTATGGCGCCGAATCCGTGTCAGCAATCAGCTCACGCTGATTGAATTTCATGATGTGATACAAAATGTCATGGGCTGGGAAAACGAGCATTTATTCAGGTTTAATATTTCAGGGATCGATATCCCGGAAGAACATTATGACCAAACGTGTATCGGCGTATTTCTGGATGAAATTGGAGATGAACTCAGCTACCAATACGACTTTGGTGATGATTGGCTCCATCAGATAACAGTAGAGAAAGTGCTGCCAAAAGATATTATCCAGCCTGAAATAACCGCAGGTAACGGTATATGTCCGGCAGAAGATTCTGGTGGCATTTGGAGTTGGAATTATTTACTCAAACTGAGAAAACAGAAAGTCCTGACGGAAGATGAAGCTGAACAATTAGAGTTTGTGGGCTTGTCGCCAAGTGAATCGTTAGAGCCTTTTGATAAACAGCAGGCTAATAAGCGGTTAAAGGCACTATTTAACCAATAAAAGTCTCAGTCAATAAAACCGAAGGAGGAGAATAACCCCAGTTTTCTTCGCTAACGGCTAATTGAATAAATCAGCATGGCTCCCAACGCGATACACGATCAATTCCGTGTCAGTGCGTTGGTAAATCAAGAGTAAATCTGGGGTGCCGTGACACTCCAAGTAACCAATATAGTTACCAATCAGTCGGTGCTCTTTATATTTCGGAGGTAATGGCTGGCCTGTCTGTAAAAGCGCAAGAGTTTCGAGGATAATCCCTTGCGCTTTTTTGTTGTTGGCATACTTTTTAGCATCCTTTTTAAACCGACTCTGGTAAACAATTGTCAGCATGATCTACCAACCTAACTCATGTTTTAACTCATCAATTGTATTGACTCGGTGAACTCCCTTACCATTTTCCAAATCACGAATAGCTTGTAGCGTTTCGCTATTTGGCTGAAGAAATCCATCAGGAAGTTGCCCTTCAACAGCCAGTCTATTAACAAGCATACGGATCACAGTAGACAAATCGAGTCCTAAGGCTTTGGCATTCGCCATAGCTGCTTCTTTAGAAGCTGAGGACACTCTGGCTCTCACTACGGTATCAACCATACAATCGCTCCCATTAAATGTACAAATAATAAACATTGTAGCCATATTGTAGCTATAAAGCAAAGCTTATCAATTGTGACAATAACCGAGGAAACAAGAACGGCAGGAACAAGGCAGGGCACACAAAATACCCTGCCTCAAATTTATTTTTTCTCTTTTTGCCGTTCTTGTTTCACAATTTGACGATACCAGCGAGGATGATGTTTTTTCGCCCAACCACGTGTTACCCAACCTTCTACCATTGCCCGCACTGATCCCTTCACCCAAAACGCAGCATAAGCATGAACGATAATAATTAGGATCAGGCCAATCGCTGCCAGTGAGTGAACCAGTAAAGCAACTCGAATCAATGGAATGGGGAAATACTCCGCAAAGTAAGGACGCCAGATAATAATTCCGCTGATCAACAACAGAAACAGGCAGACGCTCACTGACCAGTAAATGCCTTTCTGACCGAGGTTATACTGCCCTATGTCCCCCGTTTCTTCATTACGCAGTACTTTGTGAATATTCTTCGCCCATTCGATGTCATCTCTGTCGATCATGTTATGTTTGAAGTACCTGAAAAACATAAAGACAAACAGGAAGAACATCACCGAGCCCGCAAACGGGTGCAATATCCGTGAGAGCTGTGGTGTACCAAAGATATTCATCATCCAGTTCAGAGAAGGAAAGAAAAATCCCAATCCGCTGATGGCGGTAAACAGGAAGCAAATCACAACCGCCCAATGATTGATTCGTTCAACCGGAGAATGGCGAATAATGACATCGTTACGCTTTTTCATTTTCATTTCTTCACCTCCTCATTGTTTACATTGTTCGAATCAATATCCTTAAGTGCGTTCTCTTCCTCTTCTTTGGAAACGCGGTTCGGGCCAATCCCCACATAATGGAAAATCGAAGCAGCAAAAGTAGCGGCAAAGCCAATTGCGGCCAATGGCTTCCAGATGCCTTTCCAGAAGGTGACGGTCGGGCTGATGCCAGGATTATCCGGCAAACCATGATAGAGCTGAGGTTTGTTGGCATGGTGCAGCACATACATAACATGAGTTCCGCCTACGCCTTCGGGATCATACAAACCCGCATTTTCATAGCCACGCCCGTTAAGTTCCTCAACCCGCTCTGCCGCCAGTGCTTTCATGTCCTGTTTGCTACCAAAATGAATCGCGCCGGTTGGGCAAGTTTTTACACAGGCCGGTTCCTGTCCCACACCAACACGGTCAACGCACAGAGTACATTTGTAGGCGCGATTATCTTCTTTGTTGATACGCGGAACATTGAATGGACAGCCCACAATGCAATAGCCGCAGCCAATGCAGTGCTCGGACTGAAAATCAACGATGCCATTGGCATACTGAATAATCGCCCCTTCCGCCGGGCAGGCTTTCAAGCAACCCGGATCAGAGCAGTGCATACAGCCATCCTTACGGATCAGCCATTCCAGCTTGCCATTCTCCTCCACTTCGGAAAATCGCATCACCGTCCATGACTTCGCCGTCAGATCAGCAGGATTGTCATAAACACCAATGTTGTTCCCAATTTCATCACGGATGTCGTTCCATTCTGAACATGCCACCTGACACGCTTTACAGCCGATACAGGTCGTCACATCGATCAGTTTTGCCACTTCTTGCTGGTGATCCCGCACACGAGGCGCGGGAGTCAGTGAATTGGTGGCAGATCGACGAATAATGTCCTGAGATTGCAATGACATGATTTTTCTCCTCTACACCTTTTCCACATTAACCAGAAACGCTTTGAATTCCGGTGTTTGCGTATTGGCATCACCGACAAACGGCGTCAGGGTATTAGCAAGAAACCCTTTCTTCGCCGCTCCTTCAAAGCCCCAGTGAATCGGAATACCGATGGTGTCCACTTCACGGCCGTGAACATTCAAGGTACGAATACGTTTAGTCACTACCGCTTTGGCCTTGATATAGCCACGATTGGAGCTGACTTTGACGGTATCACCCTGTTTGATGCCTTTCTTTGCCGCCAACCGTTCACCAATTTCCACAAACTGCTCTGGTTGGGCAATAGCGTTCAGCAACGCATGTTTTGTCCAGAAATGGAAATGTTCAGTCAGGCGGTAAGTAGTTCCCACATAAGGAAATTTATCGGCCTTGCCCATTGCTTCAAAATCGCTTTTGAACACCCGGGCGGCCGGATTGGAAACTACACTCGGATGCAGCGGATTGGTTCCCAACGGCGTTTCAAATGGTTCGTAATGCTCAGGGAACGGCCCTTCTGCCATTTTGTCGATGGCAAACAGACGTCCCATGCCTTCTGGCTGCATGATAAATGGCCCGACATCAGTCCCGGGAGCCGCATTGCTGTAATCAGGAATATCCACCCCGCTCCATTTATTGCCATCCCATGCAATTAATTGACGTTTAGGGTCCCACGGATTGCCCTGTGGATCGGCAGATGCACGGTTATACAGAATGCGGCGGTTCAAAGGCCACGCCCATGCCCAACCCAGTGTATTACCCATGCCGGATGGATCAGCATTATCGCGGCGTGCCATTTGGTTACCTTCCGGTGTCCAGCTTCCGGCGAAAACCCAGCAACCACTGGCGGTTGTGCCATCATCGCGCAGTTGTGCGAAAGAGGATAATTGCTGTCCCTTTTTCACCAACACATTGCCGCTGGCATCCAGCAAGTCGGCCAAAGCGCGACCGTTATTTTCCTGTGCCACCTCTTCCGGTGTTGGAGCATACGGATCAAAGTAATCCCATGTCATGCTCAACACTTGTTCTGGAGCCGCACCACCTTCCTCGCGATACAGATCACGCAAGCGCTTGAAGATACCCGACAGAATTTCACCATCCCCAATCGCTTCCCCTGGTGCATCTGCGCCTTTCCAGTGCCATTGAAGCCAGCGGGCTGAATTGACTATCGAGCCATTTTCTTCCGCAAAACAGCAGCATGGCAGACGGAAGACTTCGGTCTGGATAGTTGCAGGATCAACATCGTTGAATTCACCATGATTTTGCCAGAATGACGACGTTTCAGTACTGAGAGGATCAACCGTGACCAAGAACTTCAGCTTCGATAACGCAGTAACAACTTTGTTCTTGTTCGGGAATGACGCTATTGGGTTGAAGCCCTGACAGATATAGCCATTGACTTCCCCTTTCGACATCATTTCAAAATATTGCAGGACATCGTAAGGTTTATCCCACTTCGGCAACAGATCAAAGCCCCAATCATTCTCTTTACGGGCATTATCACCATAGAAACTCTTCATCAGGCTGACAAAGAACTTCGGATAATTTCCCCAATAATTAACCTGCCCTGAAACGGTGGCTTTTGGTGTATTGGCCTGCAAATAGGTTTGCAAATCGGTCTGTTTTTCCGATGGCAGAGAGAGATAACCCGGCAGGCTCTGAGACAGTAACCCCAAATCTGTCAGTCCCTGAATATTGGAGTGGCCGCGCAGCGCGTTAATACCGCCCCCAGCCATACCCATATTGCCGAGCAGCAATTGGATCATCGCCATCGTGCGGATATTCTGCGCGCCGGTGGAGTGTTGCGTCCAACCCAGTGCATACAGGAAAGAAGTGGTTTTGTCTTTCACACTGGTTTCCGCCAGATATTCACACACCTTGAGGAAATCTTCCTTTGGCGTACCACAAATATCGGTCACGACATCCGGAGTATAACGGCTGACATGGGCCTTCAACAGATTCCAGACACAACGTGGATGGACCAGAGTTTTATCACGTTTGGCAAAACCATTTTCATCCAGTTCATAGTTCCATGTCGTTTTATCGTACTTACGATTTTCAGCATCATAGCCGCTGAACAGGCCATCATCGAACGAGAAATCTTCCCGCACAATCAGGCTGGCATTGGTGTAAGCCTCGACATATTCACGGTTAATCTTTTCATTGGTCATCAGGTATAAAATCACACCTGATAGAAAAACAATGTCCGTACCGGAACGGATAGGCGTGTAGAAATCCGCCACGGATGCCGTTCGGGTAAAACGGGGATCGATAACAATCAATTTGGCCTTGTTGTGAATTTTGGCTTCCATCGCCCAACGGAAACCGACAGGATGTGCCTCAGCAGCATTCCCGCCCATCACGACAATCAAGTTCGCATTCTTAATATCCACCCAGTGGTTGGTCATCGCACCGCGACCAAATGTTGGAGCAAGACTTGCTACCGTTGGTCCGTGTCAGACACGCGCCTGGTTGTCTACGGCAAGCATGCCGAGAGCGCGACTAAATTTCTGCGATAAAAAGCCGGTTTCGTTACTGGCCGCAGAGGCACACAACATGCCCGTGGTCAACCAACGGTTAACCGTCACACCATCTTGATTGGTTTTGACGAAATTGGCATCGCGGTCTTGTTTTATCAATCTCGCGATACGATTGAAGGCTTCATTCCAGCTTATTCGCTGCCATTGATTGGAGCCAGGGGTACGATATTCTGGATAGTGCAGACGATTTTTGCTGTGAACAAAATCCACCAAACCAGCCCCTTTAGGACATAGAGCACCACGGTTTACAGGATGGTCCGGGTCTCCTTCGATATGAAAAATAGTAGATTTGGCATTTTTGGCGCCATCACCAAGGCTGTACATCAATAATCCACAGCCGACAGAGCAGTATGTGCAGGTATTTCGGGTTTCACGCGCACGCAGCAATTTGTAATTACGTGTTTGTGCAATCGCGGCGGTTGGGGCAAACCCCAGCGCGGCTGCCGTCGTACCCGCCATACCGCCAGCGCAGATCTTAAAGAACTTCCTTCTGCTGACTTGCATGGGGATCTCCTTACTCACATTGCTTATTAATACTTGTTAATACTTGCTTCTTATCAAGATTTTCTTGGGTGATAAAACATCAGTCGGTAATAATTTGATGAATCATTTTTGATTCTGGGCACTGTCTGCTATAAATCCACACAAACAGTATTATGAATCAATCTAGTGGGGAATTCACTATGGATGATGCAAGGCCAGAAAATGAGTTAACCATGGAAGGAATCAATGGTGCTTTCCGTATCAATGTGCAACAAAAAAACGCAAAACAAAGCAATCAGCTAAGCAGAGCAAAGCTGGATTGGGTAGCCGAGGAAGTTCCTGTTGCATTGGTTTATAACGGCATTTCCCATGTCGTGATGATGGCCAGCCCGAAGGATCTCGACTATTTCGCCATCGGGTTTTCATTGTCGGAAGGGATTATCGCATCTCCGCAAGAAATTCGGGGTATTGACTCAGTAGTTAGCTGTCATGGCGGCATTGAACTGCACATTGAACTTTCCAGCCGCCGTTTTACGGGATTAAAAGAACGCCGACGTAATATGGCGGGGAGAACTGGCTGCGGTACCTGCGGCACTGAGCAACTGACAGAGATCTTTCGCCCAATTACGCCCCTGCCTTTCACCCAAACCTTTTCCCTCTCTCACCTTGATACTGCACTTGCCCAATTACCCCGTGTTCAAGACATCGGTTCACTCACTGGCTGTACCCATGCGGCGGGTTGGATTGACCCTGAGGGGAAATTGCTTGGTGGTTGTGAAGATGTCGGCCGCCATGTTGCGTTGGATAAGTTACTCGGAATGCGGGCCAAAACGGGGTGGCAGCAAGGTGCTGTGTTGGTTTCCAGCCGCGCCAGTTATGAAATGGTGCAAAAATCAGCTAATTGTGGAGCAGAAATTTTATTTGCCGTTTCTGCTGCAACCTCGCTCGCCATTGAAGTCGCACAAAAATGCAATCTAACGTTGGTCGGATTTTGCAAGCCGGGACGGGCAACCGTGTATACCCATCCGCAGCGAATTTTGGATTAATTGAGGCGGTGAAATATCCTCAAATTCGCTCATATCCTTTTTAAATATATAAAATGTCTTTAATTTCAATAAATTAAATCCAGTATAAGTAATTAAAATCAACAGATTAAAAACGTAATATTATTTATAGTTTACTTGGTTATTTATTAATCATATTTTTACTCTGTGTACATTCTTAATTCATATGTTTGCTGCACAAAAAAATTCAGGACGCTCTTATAACAGGATAACAAGATACTTAATACTCAGTGGGGCTAATGATGAGAAAGGTCAATATATTAATCACTGTGTTAGGCGTTTTGGGATTTATAACACAGGCTCAAGCAAAAGTTGGCTATGGTATAAGCCAACAAGAAACCAAACCACATATTCTACTCGGAGAGAAAGATGGTGATCCTGCCATAGGTATTTCTTCTATACCTATGATTGGGGATAAGCTCTTCACCGCCTCTGAACTGAAAAAATTCACCACTTTCGACAAAAACAACATCTATGATGTCAAAAAAGAGGGATTAAAGCCGTTTGGTATCGAGAATCAATATATCGATATCGGCCAGGTTCCAAATGCGGAAGTTTACTTCGGTGAATGGGCACAAAAAAAACCCGATAAATCAGACGTCACCCATACTGTTTTTTATCTAGGCAAAGATGTAACAACCAATATGCCAAAAAACGGCACTGCGACCTACTCGGTGAAAGGCCTTAGCCAATATAACGGTAGCAATCTTCTCTCCGGTGAATTAGTCGCAGACTTTGATTCCCAAAAACTGAATGGCTCACTGAGCAATAATTCACTAAATATAGGTATTGATGCCAATATAAATGATGATGCCGGATTTTCAGGCAAAGCCACAGCCAATGGCAGTATCAATGGAACCACCGATGGGAAATTCTATGGTGATTCCGCTTCCTCTCTGGCAGGGATTGCCAAATTTGATAGTGACAGGAACAAAGATACGGCTTTCGGGGGCAATAAAAAGTAATTTTCCGGATAACAGTGCCATTTTTGGTACTGTTATCTCCACTTTTCCCTTTCATCTTCGTTGCCTAATGACGGTCTTCTATTACTGTTTGTTCCCAATAAGATGGGTTCTGTAAGCGAGTTCTTTCTATGTCTGACAAAAGAAAAGTAACTGGCAAGAGAAAAGCGCCTATATTACTGACATCACTGCTGATCCCACTCATCTTTCCAGTGGCTCAAGCCAATGAAGCTCAGGCAAATGAAAATAGTAGCCACAAGATTTGGCAAGACGCACGATACAATCAACAGCACAATCAACAAAAAAATGAAGCCGACTTAATAATATCAAATACCACTTCTACAAAGAGTGGCACTTCATCGATCGTAATTTATGGGAAAAAATTCAAGGTAGAAAACAATATAAAGGATATCGGTCAAGCCCTGTACCTTGCCATTAACTATCGACAGTGGCAAGACGTAAGACGCTTTCTGATCGCTTATCAAAAACTACCCGCGCACGATCCGTTACTCATCGATTTTGCTCGGGGTGGTCTGGCACATTTTGAAGGAAATTTGGCACTTGCTGCTTCTTATTATCAAAAAATTCTACGTCAAAAACCAAATTTTACACGCATCAAACTGGAACTGGCCCGTACTTATTTTGAAGATCACAAAAATCGGGAGTCCGGGCTGTTATTTGAAGAGGTCAGTAAACAACATCAGTTACCAAAAATGGTCCTGAAGAATATCGACAGCTATCTGGAAGCAATAACCCGAAGAAATGGCTGGCACGGCTCGTTCTCATTCGGTTATACCTATGGCGATAATATCAATATGTCCCCAAATCAGAAACCGATCTGCCTGCTTTCCAAAGAAGGAAAGTGCGTGATTGAGCGGAAATCACCGAAACCTATCAAAGATTGGGGGGTCACTTATAGCGCTACCTTAAGCCGACATTACCAACTTATCGGTCATCACGGCATTTTTGGCCGCAGCCTGATTTATGGTGAAAATTATCGTCATTACCACGACGAAAACAAAAATATGCTTCTGCTGGTCGGTGGCTACAACTATAAAAGCAGAACTCAAAATTTCGCCTTTGGCCCCCTGTTTGAATATCAACAACATGCAGGGAATACCGAATACCATGCCATTGGTGCCAAAATGGAATGGCAGTGGTTTATCACCAATAAAACCACACTCAATATTGAACTTGAACATAAAAAATTGAGTTATCAGCCGCGTTACCGCAAGAAAGACGGTGAACATTCCTCATCCTATTTCAACCTGTCTCATGCCATCAGTGAAAAATTAGTTCTGTTTGGCAGCGGCAGTTGGAGCTATCAAAACAATCAACAGCCAGCAATGCGCTATCAGCAATGGAAAGTGAACGCGGGAATAGCCGGGCAACTCTATTCCCATATTAATGGCTCACTGTTTTTCACACTGAAAAAACAACAATTCGGAGCCTACAGCCCATTATTGGGTGCCAGACGTAAAGATAACGAACAAATCTATACTGCTTCCATTAAATTCCCTGCCACTAAGATATTGGGAATGACACCATCTTTAACTTTCCGCCATCGACACAATCGCAGCAATGTGAACTGGCTGTACAATTATGATAAAAACGAAGTACAGATACAGCTAGAGAAATATTTTTAATCAAGGCTGTGATACATCCACAAATTAGGTTCAATGTAATAAGCCATCTGTTTTTCAACATCCACCACTAACGGCACTAAACCACCCGGAATGATATATTCACCGCTTTGTGGAAACTTCATATCAGTCCATTCCTGCCACTGTTCCAGTGTGCCGTAAATATCCATAGAGCGGAGGGCAGGCTTGATGATTTTTGCTCCCAAACGATAATGTGTACGGAGCCACGGATCAAACGGCTCGCCTTTGTCATTTTTCCAACGACAGTATTCGATAAAATCTTGCAGAGGATATTTGCTTTTCAGACTCGGCCTGACAGGAACCACAAGCCCTTGTAACCCCTCATTCCGCGCAGTCTGTTTCAAGCTATTGATCAATAAGGCAGGAATGTTTTGCCCCCTGAACTCAGGATCAACCGTCACACTAAGAGCAGATACCATATTGGCTTGTTCCTTTCCTTTAGCTGCCCCACCAGCCTCTAATACAGCATCCCATCCCTCATCAGGCAATTGATCTAATGAAGGATTTTTCCAAGGAAAAGGAATTGAGTTCAGCATACCAATAAGACGTTCTTCTTTACCTTGTTGCAAGATGGCAAATTTTTGAAAACGGCTGAAACCAGGCTCATATAATTTGTCCCAATGTTTTTCAGCTACAGCATTATAATTCATAAACAAGGGCCAATTGTTACTAATAAGCTCCCCTATTGCATCATCAAGATCTGTTCTTTCTTCAGCAGATTGAATAATGATTTCTGCTTCCATAATATATCTCCCATTCAGCCTTTCTCAGCCAGATAGATATATAAAACCAGTAAATTTAACTTGCTAATAATTAAAAGATTAGAACTTTGTAAATTAAATCGACCCACCTCACATTTTCAACAAAAAAGCAGATAGTTTAAATCTCCACAAAACACAAAAAAATAACTAACAATCAATAAATTAAACAAAAACAATATCTAATAAACCCCACAAAAATAGAAGCAAATAAAAATAATTATCATTTACATTATCATTTGATCGGTGTACGTTTTCCACGCGCAATAAATCAGGCCGTTTTTATGATTGGGTAACGAGGGATCCCCCATTCCAAACGAGGATAATGATGAAAACAATTAAGGTATTAGTCGCCGCTTTAGGCACATTGGGATTTATGGCACAGGCTCAGGCAGCAGTAGGTTTTGGTCAAAGCCAGAAAGAAACTACACCACATATTACGGTTGGTGCAACTAAAGCTGGTTCAAATTCACACGAAGGGGCGGATGGTGAACCCGGCATTGGGGTTAGTTCAATCGGTGAAGGAAAACTCATCGGTTTTGCTGGATTGACCCGCATGGCACAAGCAGACAGTAATGGTATTCATAATATTTCAAGAGCAGGTGCGCCGGGATCTCATGGCGGGATGGGAGTATTCCATTTCAGCAAAGTTGCCAATGCAGATATTTACTTTGGTGAATGGTCAGAAACCGGTAAAGCATCGGATAGTACCCACACCGTTTATTATGCAGGTAAGGATATTACCACCAATATTCCGACCGACGGTACAGCAACTTATACGATAACAGGCATTAACCAGTACAGCGGTGACAATACTCTGTCTGGTACATTTACCGCAGATTTTGGTGAGAAAACCCTGATTGGTTCTATGGCAAATACCGCGATGACAATAGATATTGATGCCAATATCGGCTCTGATGCTAAATTTGAGGGTATAGCCGCAACTGATGATTTGATTGGAACAACCACTGGCCACTTCTTCGGTGACAGTGCTTCCAGTCTGGCTGGATATACCACATTTTCTGATGACAGATCTAAAGATACCGCTTTCGGTGGTTCTAAACAGTAAGCATTAATTTTTCAGAGAACAGCGCCCACTTTTAGCGCTGTTCTCTGTTTTTATTTCTAATAACGTAAGCTTTGTAAGCTGGTTTCCCGATGTCTGACAATAGAACAACGCCAATATTATCAGTGGCACTGATGGCCTTATGCCTCTCCTTGCCTGCTTATGCCGATGAAGATACTCCACGAAAAATCTGGCAGGAAGCACAACATAACCAGCAGGAAAATGAAACCAATCTGATTATGCCAGATCCGGTTTTCATGGAAAATAACGCTTCACAGATTGTGATTAATGGGCTGACATTTCAAGTCGAGAATAATCTGAACGATATTGGTCAGGCACTCTACCTTGCCACTAACCATCGACAGTGGCCGGACGTCAGACGCTTTCTCACGGCTTACCAAAAATTGCCGGGGCATGATGTTATGTTGGTTAATTTTGCTCAGGGTGGTTTAGCGCGTCTTGAAGGAGATTTAGATCTCGCCGCCTATCATTATCAACAAATTCTGAATCAACAGCCTGATTTCACACGTATCAAACTGGAACTGGCCCGCGTTTATTTTGAAGATCATAAAAATCGGGAAGCCGAACAACTGTTTGCTGGGTTAAATAAAGAGCAGCAGTTACCAGAAATCGTGTTGAAAAATATTAACAGCTATCTGGAAGCGATAGACCTGAGAAATGGCTGGCGCGGCTCTTTCTCTGCTGGTTACACCTATAACGATAATGTAAATATGTCTCCTGATCAGGAAACCACCTGTCAGCCACACTTAGACATTCAATGCTATCAGAAGCGGCAAGTACCCAAAGCGATCAAAGCATGGGGCATGTCTTATGACGCAACATTAAGCCGGCGCTATCAACTTGCCGGCCATCATGGCATTTTTGGTCGTGGCCTGATTTATGGCGAAAACTACCGTGATAACCAAGATGAAAACGAAAATACGTTTCTGCTGGTTGGTGGCTACAACTATAAAAGCAAAAGTCACGATTTCTCTTTTGGCCCTCTGTTTCAATATAAACAACGTGCGGGTGATACCTTTTATCACGCCACTGGTGTCAAAACAGAATGGCGATGGGCATTCACTCCCCAAACAGCCCTAAATATTGAACTTGAACATAAAAAATTACGTCATCAGCAACTTTACCGTAGGAAAGATGGTGAATTCTCCTCAACCTACCTCACCTTATCCCATGCCCTCAGCAAAGACTTTGTTCTGTTTGGTGGCGGTGACTGGGTTTATCGGTATAACGAACAGTATCCCGTCGATCGCTATCAGCAATGGGGAATTCGGGCAGGGATTGCCGGACAGATCTATCCCGGTATTAATGGCTCACTGTTTGCCATGCTGAAAAAGCGCCATTTTGGTGCTTACAGCCCAATGATGAATGCCAGACGTCAGGATAATGAGCAGATTTACACCGCAGTCATTAAAGTCCCTGCCGCTGAAATATGGGGAATGACACCTTCTTTTACTTTCCGCCACCGACGCAATCACAGCAATGTAAATTGGCTGTATAGCTATAACAAAAATGAAGTGCTGATAAGGCTGGAAAAATATTTTTAATCAAAACCTTATGTTTTTTATTTGCGTGATGATAATCGATAAATTGAGGCAGAGACATCAATGGCATACCGAGTTAAAACACAGTTCACCCCCATCACAATTGCATTGTCACTGGCATTTTCATTGGCTGCACCGCCCCTGTTTGCCGAATCCAAACCTGCTGTCACAGCGGCAAGCGGCAAGACGGATCTGGGCAAAATCCGTGTCAAAGATAACAGTGATAAAGATGAAGCAGGTTATGATGCGGTCTATGACAAAGATATCTCCAATATTTATATCGGCAAAGAGCAGATAGAACGCTACAAAGGCTCATCTCCCGCCGATTTAATTAAAGGTGCCGTTGGCGTATACAGTGGTGATGCCCGCAATAGCGGCGCTCTGGATATCAATATCCGTGGTGTTCAGGGACAGGGGCGTATTCCCGTCACCATTGATGGTACGGAACAGGCCATTACCGTTGGACGAGGTTATCATGGAGCCAATAACCGCAATTATATCGATCCAAACCTAATCAGCAGCATTGAAATCGAAAAGGGTCCTTCTCTGAACCGTAGAGTTAAAGGATCAATTGGCGGTGCAGTATCCATCAAGACATTGACCATCGATGATGTCGTGCCAGAAGGGGAAACTTTCGGCATCAATACCAAACTGGAAACCAGCAGTAACTCAGTGAGGGAGCGCACTCCTTCCCTGTCATTGGGGCAGGACTACCGTGATATCCCCGGTTTTATCCACAATGATGTCGAAACCGATCCTGCATTGAGAATCATGCCACATTCGTCAAAAGACAATAAGCTGTTTGGATTCAAAGATAATGCATTCCGTATCGCGATGGGTACACGACAGGAATATTTTGATTTGATGCTGGCCTATTCTTACCGCCGTCAGGGTAACTATTTTGCTGGCAAGGGAGGAGCCCATCGTTATGATAAATCAATTACAGCCGCCGACGAAAAACTCATGACAGGAGCGTTAACCAGTTTAGATCCTTATCTGCCATTTGCCGCCCGTATCTATCGCCCCGGCAATGAAGTTCCCAATACTTCCAGTGAAATGCGCTCAATATTAATAAAAAATACCTGGCACTTTACCGATGACCAAGCCCTACAACTGGGTTTTCGCAATACGCGTATGGAGTTCGGCGATATTATGCCTTCTAGGCTGGCAATGGTACTTGCTGAAGACAATGTTGTTCCCCAATGGCCACTCGCCAATGCCCATCAAAAAGCTGCCAACCTGACCTATAAATGGCATCCCACCAATAACCCCTATATCGATTTCGACATGAATTTGTGGGCAACCCGTACTACGAGCAACACCAACACCGCAGGTGGATATCCCCGTAGCCCGGTTGATAGAGATTATTATTGGGAACGAGGTACCAAAAGCAAGGACCCTAATATTGATGGCACATTGATAAATACATCTGTCACCAATTCTCAAAATAATCGTTGGGGGGTGGATATCTCAAATAAATTTGAACTCACCCATAATCTGGATCTGACCTTGATAGGGAATTTCCAACGTGAGCGGCTAGGTTCCTCTGATGATACCAACCATCTTAATAATATGTATTTTTTCCAGTCACCTGCCAGAAAAGGACAACGTCAGGAAATCAATCTCGCTTTTAACTTTGACTGGCGCCCTACTTCATGGCTGGCATTGAGCGCTGGAGCCAAACGCGTCTCCTATTGGTCTAAAGATGATTTTCTCACTGAACGACGCGCCGCAAGAGATGGGCGTTATCAAAAAGGGAGAGAAATAATCGGACATGATATGAGTTATTTCCGAACCATGACCGAAACAGAAGCTGATATGGTACGAAAAAGGGAGCAATTTATAAAATCACACAGAACCTCGCAAATGAGTTCAGCAGAGAGGATTGCGTTACTTAAGAAGCTCCGAACTGAATACCCTACTATCAAGACAACTAGCATTACTTCACGTGATGGACAAAAACGCAAGGTGGTTCACGAAACATTCACTTGGCTTTACGATTCCAACAATGGCAAGCTCAATAAAAGCGATAACCCCTATTTCAATGGTCAACTGGATATGAATGAAAAGGTTATCGACCCAATGAATGGTGAGGAAACCTTCAAATATGAATACGGCACACGCGTTGATGCAAATGGTATACTAGGTTCTGATGTTGACGATCCTTGGGAAACACCTGCAAAACACAAGGAGCACGCTTGGGCACCCACTTTCTCTGCGACGGCCTATGTCACTGACGATTTCCGAATCTATGCCCGCTATGCCGAAGCGGTAAGAATGCCCAGTATTTTTGAAGATACGGTCGGTTTTTCAGGTTCAAAAAGCAAAATAATAGGCCAACAATTTAAACCAGAGCGTGCCAAAACCGCCGAAGTAGGCTTTGTCTATGATTTCAGCCAGTTGGTTGATGCTGAACGTCATGCCGATATCAAACTCTCTTATTACAATACTGTGATCGAAAATGTATTCGATAGGGACAATACCTATAGTTTCTCCCAACTGGGCAAACAGAAACTGGCTGGTCTGGAGTTACAGGCACGTTATGACAACGGCAGTTTCTTCACCGATATGGGTTTGGTCTACAATATGAAAAACAAGGTGTGTGACCATAACTCTGTCATGAGAATGGACTCTCAAAATCGCTATGGTATTCCTGAATGTATTGATGGTGGTTTTCCCGGTGGTTATTTACGCACCTCTATCCAGCCTAAATATTCAGCCAATCTGACCATCGGCGGTCGTCTGCTTGATGAAAAACTGGAACTGGGCAGCCGAATGCTCTACCACAGCAAAGCGGAAAACAAAGATGAAAAATGGTTGATGAATGCCTTACCGAATAGTTATAAAGGACAATCTAATAATCCGATGCGCTGGAATCCGGTGTTTACGGTTGATGCTTATGTCAGCTATCAAGTCACCCCAGCCATATCGGTAGAGCTGACTGGCACAAACCTAACCAATCGCTATTATCTCGATCCTTTGACCCGTTCAATGATACCGGCACCGGGCAGAACCTTTAAGCTCAGTCTGACCAGCCAGTTTTAGAGGCTTGTTTTATTAGAGGATAATATGACCAACACAGCCATATTAGATAATCCAGCCACCTATTTTCCATTGATGCCTAGAAAGGGCTTACTGGTTGGCACCCTGATTGCCATTTTATTGCACATCATTCTGATATGGCTGTTCAATCGACATGCTTCATATGATGACACTGCCCATCATATCAACAAAAATTCTTCTACTACGGGGCTCTCCATTACGATGGTTGCCGCCTCATCGTGGGAGAATAAGCCAGAACCCGTCTCACCACCATCCCCGCTTTTGACTGCGCCGGAATCACCGACAAAACCTCAAATTGTGCTGGATAAAGCGATCCTAACTGAAAACAAAGTGGCAAAACCGCTGGAAATCAACAAACCAAAGAAACGTAAAAAGCAGCAGAAAGAAAAACCGCAAGAGATAGCAGAAAAGAAACCCGCCCCATCACCGCAGGTACAAGAAAACAATAAGGTAGAGCAGGTAACCAGCGGCAGCGCTCAGATTAATTCGGAAAGCAGTATGAGCCGGGCAACAACTTCACAGCCTTTGGTGGGACAGGGAAATAGTGAGATGGATAATTACCACGCCAGATTGCGGCAGGAAATTGAGCGTCATAAACGCTATCCCCGCAAGGCAAAGAGGATGAAACAGGAAGGCTCGGTCATCGTTAACTTTACCCTGCTGGATGACGGTACATTAACCGCTACCAAAGTGATTAATTCTTCAGGCAACACTACATTAGATAATGCCGCACTCGATGCCGTCAATCGTGCCATATCAGTTGGCCCCAAGCCAGCAGATATGGCGTCAGTGGTCACACTGGAACTCGATTTTATGTTGGATAAAACGAGCTAACACCAGTTTTTCACTTACCAATACAAAAACTCGAGAAAATTCGCCCCAACAAATCATCGGAAGTAAATTCGCCGGTGATTTCACTCAATGTTTGCTGTGCCAGACGCAGTTCTTCTGCCAGCAATTCTCCTGAACGGGCAAAGACCAGTTGCTGATGGCCTTCCTGTAAATGTTCTGCCGCCGTATTCAATGCCTGCAAATGACGACGACGGGCAAGGAAACCACCTTCAGTATTACTGTTGAAACCGATTGTCTCTTTTAGATGGTCGCGCAGCGAATCGACACCTTTCCCATCACGGGCAGAGAGGCGAATTAATGTATAACCGCTGATTTCTGAAACACCGATTTCTTCCCCGGTCATATCTGTCTTATTACGAATGACCGTAATAGGCAGAGATTCAGGCAGCTTAGTCATAAATTCAGGCCAGATTTGTGCCGGCTCAATGGCATCCGTGGTTGTACTGTCCACCATAAACAGCACCCGATCGGCCTGCTCGATTTCCTGCCATGCCCGCTCAATGCCGATACGTTCCACTTCATCGCTCGCTTCGCGCAATCCCGCCGTATCAATCACATGCAGCGGCATTCCATCGATATGAATATGTTCACGCAAAACATCACGTGTTGTACCTGCAATATCAGTCACAATCGCGGCTTCACGTCCTGCCAGTGCATTAAGCAGGCTGGATTTACCCGCATTCGGGCGCCCTGCAATCACGACTTTCATGCCTTCACGCAACAAGCTGCCCTGACGCGCCTGTGAACGCACCTGATCCAGTTCTGTGATCACTTTATCCAGCTTGGCTTCTATCTTGCCATCAGAAAGGAAATCAATCTCTTCATCAGGAAAATCAATCGCTGCTTCAACGTAGATCCGCAAGTTAGTCAGCGCTTCTACCATTTGATGAACTTGGTTGGAGAACGTTCCTTGTAGGGAGTTCATCGCGGAGCGTGCCGCTTGTTCGGAACTGGCGTCGATCAAATCTGCAATGGCTTCTGCTTGTGCCAAATCGAGTTTATCATTCAAGAAAGCACGTTCAGAAAACTCCCCCGGATTCGCAATGCGCACGCCGGAAATAGCCAGAATACGCTTTAACAGCAAATCCAGAATAACTGGCCCGCCGTGCCCTTGAAGCTCCAGTACATCTTCTCCCGTAAATGAGTTAGGGCCAGGAAAGTAAAGTGCAATCCCCTGATCAAGTACAGAACCATCTACATCACGGAAGGGCAGGTAATCAGCATAACGGGGTTTTGGGAGTTTCCCCAATACCACCTGAGCGACTTCCGCCGCCTTACGGCCAGAAATACGCAGAATGCCTACACCGCCTCGTCCCGGAGGAGTGGCCTGAGCGACTATTGTATCGGTGGTATTCATGAAATTCTCTCTTTTGACCTATATCCGCCATCTTCAAGCAAATTGCTGCTTTATTGACTGTAAGCTGAAATCTATCGGGTATATAAACTGCAATAATAAAGGCGGTCAATGACCGCCTTCTACTTATATTTTAAAATTAATACCTTATTTTAAAACAAGTATCTTAAAAACTAGCTTTTAAAAAGCGCTACTTTTTTTCGCGGGTATGCAAGCCGCGTTTCTCCAGACTGCGGAAAATAACCTGCTGCTGGATAATGGTAACCAAGTTACTGACGATATAGTACAGAACCAGACCAGATGGGAACCACAAGAAGAAGACGGTGAACACGACAGGCATGTAGGTCATGATCTTCTGCTGCATTGGGTCAGTCACAGTAGTTGGTGACAGTTTCTGGATAACAAACATGGTCACACCCATCAGCAATGGCAGAATGTAGTAAGGATCTTGTGCAGACAAATCCTTAATCCAACCAATGAACGGTGCATGGCGCAGCTCAACAGAACCCATCAGCATATAGTACAACGCAAGGAAGATTGGCATTTGAATCAACAGAGGTAAGCAACCGCCCAGCGGGTTTACTTTCTCAGTTTTGTACAACGCCATCATTTCTTGGCTCATGCGCTGGCGATCATCACCAAAACGCTCCCGCATCGTCGTGATTTTCGGCTGCAACAGACGCATTTTCGCCATTGAAGTGTATTGCGCTTTAGTCAGCGGATACATGATACCGCGTACGATAAAGGTGATCGCAATAATGGAGAAACCCCAGTTACCGATGAATTCATGCAGGAATTTCAACAGCTTGAACAATGGCTGAGAAATGAACCACAACCAACCGTAATCTACAGTCAGATCCAGATGTGGTGCAACCGCCGCCATTTTGTCCTGAATTTCAGGGCCTACCCACAGAGTAGAAGAAATATTCTGCTGGCTCTTCGGCGCGATATTGATGTTTTCACCCTTGTACCCGACGATCGCCATTTTTTGGTCTTTCAGGTCAATGGTATAGAAAGTACTGGTTTTGCTTTCTCCCGGAACCCAAGCAGTAGCGAAATATTGTTGGAGCATCGCTACCCAGCCACCTTTTGTGGATACGGAAAGCTCTTTGCTTTCAATATCACCAAATTTGTACTTTTCGTATTTTGTGTTATCAGAAGAGTAAGCAGCACCACGATAAGTATGCAGAGCAAAGTTGCTGCTGCCATTATCACGATGTTTTGGCAAATCAATGCTCTGCTTCAACTGACCGAAAAACGCCATCTGTAATGGTTTGTCAGTGACGTTATTGATGCTGTAATCAACAGAAACTGCATAGCCACCGCGTTTTAAAACGAAGGTCTTGACATAAACCACGCCATCCGGTGCGGTATAAGTCATCGGAATACGTAATTCATCCTGACCATCAGCCAAAACAAAGCTATTTTGGGTGGCATGATAAAGCGGACGTTCAGCTTGCTTATCTGGACCATTGGTACCAGTTAATCCACTTTGAGCCTGATAAGTGAACTCAGGGGTTGTTTCCAGCAGTTTGAACGGTGTTTTGGAGCCCAGAGTATCTGGATAGGCCAGCAGATCAGCCTCCTCGATATCACCGCCACGGGTATTGATATGCAATGAAAGCACATCCGTTTTCACGGTGACCAGTTTACCTTGCCCACTGCTTGCTTCGCTACTCAGCGTAGTATTTGCTTGCTGCGTGATCTGGGCCGTTGGTTGTGGGTTTTTGTCATTTTCCCACGCCTGCCAGACCAAGAACGAAACAAACAGCAAGGCGATGAGAAGAAGATTGCGTTGCGAATCCATCGTTAATGTTCTCTGTTATCGTCGTTTTTTTTAGGTGGGACAGGATCATCACCACCTTCGTGTAAAGGATGGCATTTTAATACGCGCTTCACTGTTAACCAGCTGCCTTTTATCATTCCAAACCTGCGCAATGCCTCTATGCCATAGTGGGAACAGGTAGGATTGAAACGACAATGAGGCCCCAGCAGTGGACTAATCACTAACTGGTAGCCTCGGATCAAAGCAATCAGGAGGCGCGAGCCAAGCGACAGTGACGACGCCATAATTTGCCCAAAGCTTCCGTTAGCTCACGGTTATCAAGCTCAGCAACCCCTTTTCTCACCAAAATCACAAAATCCATTGAAGGCAATTTATGCTGGTTTAAACGAAAACTTTCACGAGCCAGTCGCTTGATACGATTTCGCTCATGGGCGCGTTTAACATTTTTTTTGGCTACGGTTAGACCGATGCGGGGATGCCCCAGCTCATTCAAGCGTCCGAGAATAGTTATTTCTGCAGAGCTTGCCCGTTGTGGCTGCTGGAAAACATATGTGAAATGCTCGGGAGTTAACAAACGTAACTCCCTCGGAAAAGCGAGCTTAACCACTTGGTATGGTTAGCTTTATTACTTAGAAACGGTCAAACGAGAACGGCCTTTTGCACGACGGCGGGCCAGAACTTGACGACCATTTTTAGTGGCCATACGAGTGCGGAAGCCGTGAGAACGGTTACGCTTCAGTACGGACGGTTGAAAAGTGCGTTTCATAGCGATTTCTACCTAGCTTAAAATTTGTTACTGATTCAGCAAATGCGTTGACGACCAGTGAGAAATAAGTAGACACCAATGCCTCAGTCGCAACATCAATATATAGAAAGAGGCAGGATTGTAATAAAATGTACTACCCTTAGTCAATCCAAGATGACACAAGCCTAACCGACTTCCTGTCGGATTTTCTATTTCAATCAGACGTTCGGTCAGACTTTTTGCTACCCGAAGTGCTTACCCCAAATCCTCACCAGACATAAGCCGGAAAAAATCGTTGGTATAACACGTAGGGTGCAAGATTATACGGACTGTGCAATAAAGCGCAAGGATCATACACAGATCATTGCATCTAAAATGAGTGATCATCGCATTGTTTTCACGTTGAATTTTAAACGATAGCTAAATGAAGTTTGCTATATGCCATGATTCCACTACAGTATCTTTTGCGGGCCTTTATATTCTGCAAGTGCCGAAGCGTGGTGATCTCCCTGTGGATAAAAAGCGTCAAAGCTGTGTAAAAGAATGAGGATCTATGTCGTCTTTTGCGTTATGATCGTTGGCCACGATCCCAACCTCTCTCATATGTGGATCGTTGGGGAGCGATGATGTTAAAAATCGCCACAAGGTACATGCTACCTTCCTCTCCATTGAGGAATTACGCCTTGTGCCCAGCATAACGTATCTTTTATTCCGGTTTCTTTTATTGGTCTTGTTTTAGGGGAGTTCGCCGTGTCACTTTCGCTTTGGCAGCAATGTCTTGCCCGATTGCAGGATGAGTTACCTGCCACAGAATTCAGTATGTGGATACGACCCCTTCAGGCAGAACTAAGTGATAACACTTTGGCTCTCTATGCCCCCAACCGTTTTGTGCTGGATTGGGTAAGAGAGAAATATATTAATAATATCAATTTGTTATTAAATGATTTCTGTGGTCCTGAAGTACCGTTACTGCGTTTTGAAGTAGGAAATAAACCTGTTTCACCAAACCAGTCTGCAGCTCAGAAAATCATTGCCGATATGCCAGTGGCTGCTGCGCCGTCCAATTCATCAGTACGCCCAAGTTGGGACAACCCAAAAGCCCAGCCAGAGTTATCTTATCGTTCCAATGTTAATCCCAAGCATACATTCGATAACTTTGTTGAAGGTAAATCCAACCAACTCGCCAGAGCTGCTGCCAGACAAGTAGCTGATAATCCAGGGGGCGCATACAATCCCCTGTTCCTCTATGGCGGAACCGGATTGGGCAAAACCCACCTTTTGCATGCTGTCGGCAACAGCATCATGGCACGCAAGTCCAATGCAAAAGTGGTTTACATGCACTCTGAACGTTTCGTTCAGGATATGGTAAAAGCATTACAAAATAATGCGATAGAAGAATTCAAACGTTATTATCGCTCAGTGGATGCCCTACTGATCGATGATATTCAGTTTTTTGCAAATAAAGAGCGATCCCAAGAAGAATTCTTTCATACGTTCAATGCCTTGTTAGAAGGTAATCAACAGATTATTCTGACATCAGACCGCTATCCGAAAGAGATCAATGGCGTCGAAGATCGGTTAAAATCCCGTTTTGGCTGGGGATTAACCGTTGCCATCGAACCACCGGAGCTGGAGACTCGCGTTGCCATTCTGATGAAGAAAGCTGATGAGAATCAAATCCAGTTACCGGGAGAAGTGGCTTTCTTTATTGCCAAGCGCCTGAGATCTAACGTTCGTGAACTCGAAGGCGCCTTGAATCGAGTCATCGCCAATGCCAATTTTACAGGCCGTGCGATTACTATTGATTTTGTACGCGAAGCATTACGTGACTTATTGGCTCTACAGGAAAAGCTGGTAACCATTGATAATATTCAGAAAACTGTAGCTGAATATTACAAAATCAAGGTTGCGGATCTGCTTTCCAAGCGCCGCTCACGCTCCGTTGCCCGTCCGAGACAAATGGCAATGGCGCTGGCAAAAGAGCTGACAAATCACAGCTTGCCTGAAATCGGGGATGCCTTTGGTGGACGTGACCATACAACTGTACTTCATGCCTGTCGAAAAATCGAACAACTGCGTGAAGAGAGTCATGACATCAAAGAAGATTTTTCTAACTTAATCAGAACATTATCTTCCTAGCGCTATGAAATTCATCATTGAACGTGAGCAATTATTAAAACCTTTGCAGCAGGTGAGCAGCCCCTTGGGCGGCCGCCCTACTCTGCCCATTTTAGGCAACTTATTATTACAAGTCACAGCAGGTTCCCTGCTGCTGACGGGCACCGATTTGGAAATGGAAATGAAGGCTCGGGTTACACTTGCCCAGCCACATGAACAAGGTGCAACCACTGTCCCCGCACGTAAATTCTTTGATATCTGGCGCGGGTTGCCTGACGGAGCGGAAATCAGCGTAGAACTGGACGGCGATCGCATTCTCGTCCGTTCTGGTCGCAGCCGTTTTTCGCTCTCGACTCTACCCGCTTCAGATTTTCCCAATCTTGATGACTGGCAGAGCGAAGTCGAATTTTCTCTGCCTCAGGCCACACTGAAACGTCTGATTGAATCCACTCAATTTTCCATGGCGCATCAGGATGTTCGCTATTACTTGAATGGTATGTTGTTTGAAACTGAAGGCGAAGAACTGCGTACCGTAGCCACCGATGGTCATCGTTTGGCGGTTTGTTCAATGAACATCGGACAAAACCTGCCGTCCCATTCAGTGATCGTACCTCGCAAAGGGGTCATTGAATTAATGCGTCTGCTGGATGGTGGTGACAACCCACTGCAACTACAGATTGGTCGCAACAACATCCGTGCCCATGTTAGTGATTTTATCTTCACATCGAAGTTGGTTGATGGCCGCTTTCCTGACTATCGCCTCGTACTGCCAAAAAATCCTGATAAAACGTTGGAAGCTAATTGTGACACGCTTAAGCAGGCATTTTCACGGGCAGCGATTTTATCCAACGAAAAATTCCGTGGCGTTCGCATCTATTTAAGTGAAAACCAACTTAGAATTACCGCCAATAATCCTGAGCAGGAAGAAGCAGAAGAGATCGTTGATGTCAGTTATCAGGGCACTGAAATGGAAATTGGCTTCAATGTCAGCTACGTATTGGATGTTCTAAACGCATTGAAATGCGAGCAAGTGAGCCTCCTGCTAACGGATGCCACATCCAGTGTAAAAATTGAGAATTCAGCCAGTCAAGCTGCGACTTATGTCGTGATGCCGATGCGTCTGTAAAGAATGCGCCTATAACAGAATTAACTCATAAATATGATTCTCTCGCGTTTGCTGATCCGCGATTTCCGTAATATCGCGGATGCTGATCTGTCATTGGCAACCGGTTTTAATTTTCTGGTTGGGCCAAACGGTAGCGGCAAAACAAGTATACTGGAAGCCATTTATACATTAGGCCATGGTCGTGCTTTTCGCAGTATTCAGGCAGGAAGAGTAATTCGCCATGACTGCGAAGAGTTCATTCTTCATGGGCGAATTAATCAGCAATCCCATGAACGTATGTTGTCGGTGGGCTTAAGCAAAAACCGTCAAGGCGATAGCAAGGTCAGGATAGATGGCAGTGATGGGCATAAAATTGCTGAATTGGCGAAAATGCTGCCCATGCAACTTATTACGCCAGAAGGTTTTACTTTACTAAATGGTGGCCCGAAATATCGTCGGGCTTTTATTGATTGGGGATGCTTTCACAATGAACCACGCTTTTTTACTGCCTGGGCCAACCTGAAAAGGCTGCTCAAGCAGCGGAATGCGGCATTGCGACAAGTCACCCGCTACAGCCAAATCCAGCATTGGGATCGGGAGCTTGCTCCGCTCGCAACCGAAATCAGTCAATGGCGGGCTGAATATATTGCAGGAATTTCCGAGGATATAGAAAAAACCTGTAAACAATTTTTACCTGAATTCACACTCAGCATCAGCTTCCAACAAGGCTGGGACAAAGAGAGTGAATATGCGGAACTGCTCGCGCGGCAATTTGAGCGCGACAGATCGCTAACCTACACGGCTTCCGGCCCGCATAAAGCTGATCTGCGGATCAGGGCGGACAGTACACCAGTAGAAGATATGCTGTCCCGTGGTCAGTTGAAGCTACTGATGTGCGCGTTGAGGTTAGCACAGGGTGAATATTTCACCCGACAGAGCGGGCAAAAATGCCTGTATCTGCTTGATGATTTTGCCTCAGAACTGGATGCCGGCCGTCGTCAGCTATTAGCCGGGCGTCTAAAATCTACGCAAGCCCAAGTGTTTGTCAGTGCAATTACACCTGGGCAAGTTACAGACATGATTGATGTAAATAGCAGGATGTTTCGCGTAGAACATGGCAAAATCGAGGTTCAACCACAGGATTAAGATGAGCGAGAAACGTTGATGTCGAATACATATGACTCCTCAAGTATCAAGGTATTAAAAGGGCTGGATGCTGTCCGTAAACGTCCAGGCATGTATATCGGTGATACCGATGATGGTACTGGCCTGCACCACATGGTCTTCGAGGTTGTTGACAACGCTATCGACGAAGCCCTCGCAGGCCATTGTGACAAGATAATTGTCACTATCCATGCAGATAACTCGGTTTCTGTGCTGGATGATGGCCGCGGTATTCCTACCGGCATACACGAAGAAGAAGGTGTTTCAGCAGCAGAAGTTATCATGACCGTGCTGCATGCGGGGGGTAAATTCGATGACAACTCCTATAAAGTTTCTGGTGGCCTGCATGGCGTAGGGGTTTCTGTTGTTAACGCCTTATCGGAAAAACTGGAACTGACTATCCGTCGTGACGGGAAAGTCCATGAACAGACCTACCACCATGGTGTTCCACAGTCTCCGCTGAACATCGTTGGCGATACCGAACATACAGGAACCACTGTCCGTTTCTGGCCAAGTATGGATACGTTCAAGATTAACACTGAATTCGAATACGATATTCTGGCAAAACGCCTGCGTGAATTATCATTCCTGAACTCTGGTGTTTCAATTCGTTTAGTCGACAAACGTACAAATGCAGAAGATCTCTTCCACTATAAAGGAGGCATCAAAGCATTTGTTGAGTTCCTGAGCCGTAATAAAAACCCAATTCACCCAAATGTCTTCTATTTCTCTACAGAAAAAGACGGTATTGGCGTTGAAATTTCCATGCAATGGAATGATGGTTTTCAGGAAAACATTTACTGCTTCACCAACAACATTCCTCAGCGCGATGGAGGAACCCATTTAGTTGGTTTCCGTACCGCGATGACCCGTACCCTCAATAGCTATATGGATAAAGAGGGTTACAACAAAAAATCTAAAGTCAGTGCCACTGGTGATGATGCCCGTGAAGGCCTGATTGCAGTAATTTCCGTTAAAGTACCTGATCCTAAATTCTCTTCCCAGACCAAAGATAAGCTGGTTTCTTCCGAAGTGAAGACCGCAGTCGAAACTCTGATGAATGAGAAGTTGGTGGAATACCTGCTGGAAAACCCGAACGATGCTAAAACCGTCGTCGGTAAAATCATTGATGCAGCCCGTGCCCGTGAAGCAGCACGTAAAGCCCGTGAAATGACCCGCCGTAAAGGTGCGCTGGATCTGGCTGGATTGCCGGGCAAACTGGCTGACTGTCAGGAACGCGATCCTGCCCTGTCCGAACTCTACTTAGTGGAAGGTGATTCTGCGGGTGGTTCAGCAAAACAGGGACGCAACCGTAAGAATCAGGCTATCCTGCCATTGAAAGGTAAGATCCTGAACGTTGAGAAAGCACGCTTTGATAAAATGCTCTCTTCACAGGAAGTCGCAACTTTGATCACCGCTCTGGGCTGCGGGATTGGTCGTGATGAATATAACCCGGACAAGCTGCGTTATCACAGCATAATCATCATGACCGATGCCGACGTTGATGGTTCACACATCCGCACCCTGTTGCTGACATTCTTCTATCGCCAGATGCCGGAAATCATTGAGCGTGGCTATGTCTACATTGCCCAGCCACCACTGTATAAAGTGAAGAAAGGTAAACAAGAGCAATACATCAAAGATGACGATGCAATGGAAGCCTACCAGATGTCCATCGCATTGGATGGTGCTGCATTGTATACCAACCCACATGCACCAGCCCTGAAAGGCGAAGCACTGGAAAACTTGGTAACTGAATTCAATACTACCCAGAAAATCATCCGTCGTATGGAGCGTATGTATCCGCTGGCTCTGCTGAACAACCTGATTTACCATCCAAAACTAACTGAAGATGCTCTGAACAATCAGGCAAAAGTGGAAGAATGGGTAAGTTCTTTGGTTATTCGTCTGAATGACAAAGAGCAGCATGCCAGCACTTACAGCTATCAAATCCATGAGAACCGTGAGCGCCAAATTTTCGAACCAGTTCTGTGCATTCGTACACATGGCGTTGATACCAACTACAATCTGGATTTCGACTTCATCCATGGTGGCGAATATCGCCGTATCACCAAACTGGGTGAATTGTTCGCGAACTTGATTGAAGAAGATGCATATATCGAACGTGGTGAACGTCGTCAGGCAGTAAGCAGCTTTGAACAGGCTCTGGAGTGGTTGACCAAAGAATCGCGCCGCGGTCTTTCCGTCCAACGTTATAAAGGTCTGGGCGAAATGAACCCTGATCAATTGTGGGAAACCACTATGAACCCAGAAACACGTCGTATGATGCGTGTAACAGTGAAGGATGCGATTGCAACTGACCAACTGTTCACAACGTTGATGGGGGATGCAGTTGAACCTCGCCGTGCCTTTATTGAAGAAAATGCGCTGAAAGCAGCGAATATTGATATCTGATTTTGCTGCTTAAATCTTATATCCCAGATGATCATGTTATCTGGGATATAAAACCTCATACAGATTCATGTATGAGGTTTCATTTCCCAACCCTGCTCAATATGTCATTATTATTTTATTTATAACTATAATCAGAGAAATCCATGAGGTAGGAAAACCAGATAATCAGAAAAGATGAAAATCCAGAAAAAACAAAACTAAAAGCATAGTGCTATGATTTATTAAAAAATAATCAATAAAAAAACAAAATATATACATTTTAAATAGACAAAGAAAATATTTTGTTTATCCTATATAAAATAGTTATCTCTACGACAATCCCCCTCCTCCAACGCAAAAACATAAGAAAAACAAACTACTTATTTTCACCAAAAGCCAATTCATTTACAATCAAAGAGATCTCATCATGCTAAAACGAACTGCCTCCTTTAATAGTTATATACACAAAACTCCATCATACTCTTTATCCCGTTCAAAATCTTTCCATTCTTTACCACCTGATAATATATTGAAGATAAACGTTAATTACCAAAATCCAAGATTGATTAACGGATATGTGCCAGTAATCAGAGAAACTAATATAGAAAAGGGAATAATTGCAGTTAATCAAATTTACCAATCAATCAAGACAGATGGATGGATTAGTCATATTAGTAATACTGGTGATATTAGTGATATTACTAAAAGAGAAAAAGAGATATACAAAAAACAAGAAAAAACACGCGAAGATTTATGGAATATGAGATGCTGCATAACATATAATCTTTTAAATAAGATGCAAAAACTTTTAAATTTGCTGAAGAAAATGGGAGATACTCAAAACCACACTTGTTTTGTTTGTTACAATAATACGAAACCTACCGGAGTCATACTAATTAGAAAATATCATTCTCAACATAGCAGAGTAAAAGCGTACTATCCTGAGATAATTTACCTTATAACCCACCCAGGCATCCAGAATTGTGCCTATTTACTGATGGAAAAAGCAGTTAATATATCTTATCAAATGGGTTATCACGGAAAATTGAAACTAACAATTGCAACAGATGAACTATCTCCAAAAGTTTATGAAAAGATGGGTTTTATTAAAATGAAAGAGCCAGATAATATGAAGATGACATTAGACCCGAATGGAAACAAAGCCTGGATTTTCTCTCCGAGTCATGGCGGTTATCGATTTACAGGAACTTACTGAAATTAAAGATAATACAAAGTATTCAATGAAAAATAACAAAACTCAAACCGCCAATTTACCTATTCAATTGGCGGCCGATTTCAGAAAATCCAATAAAATAACTATTAGATTCTTTCTACAGCAGAATACGCAACATCCGGCGCAACGGCTCAGCCGCTCCCCACAACAGCTGATCACCAACAGTAAAGGCGGATAGATATTCCGGCCCCATATTCAGCTTACGCAGACGACCAACTGGTGTATTCAATGTTCCGGTAACCGCGGCTGGTGTTAACTCACGCATCGTCAATTCACGATCATTTGGGATAACGCGAACCCAATCATTATGGGAAGCCAACAACATTTCAATTTCATGAATCGGAATGTCTTTTTTCAATTTCAGGGTAAAAGCCTGACTATGACAGCGCAATGCTCCAATACGGACACACAGGCCATCAATCGGAATCACATTGTTACCCGTGTTCAGGATCTTGTTAGTTTCTGCCTGGCCTTTCCACTCTTCGCGGCTCTGCCCATTATCCAATTGCTTATCAATCCACGGAATCAAACTTCCCGCTAAAGGAACGCCAAATTGTTCCGTCGGCAATGCACCGCTGCGGGTAAAATTTGTTACACGTTTTTCAATATCCAAAATTGCGGAAGCAGGGTTCTGTAACTCCCCAGAAACCTGATTATGCAGCATCCCCATTTGCACCAACAACTCACGCATATGGCGAGCACCACCGCCAGAAGCTGCCTGATAGGTCGATACCGACGCCCATTCAATCAAATCATTGGCAAACAACCCGCCCAACGACATCAACATCAAACTAACGGTACAGTTACCACCAACAAAGGTTTTGATACCTTTATTCAGGCTATTCTGAATATGCTGATGGTTAACAGGATCAAGAATAATGACTGCATCATCATTCATACGCAGCGCAGAAGCGGCATCGATCCAATATCCCTGCCAACCTGTTGCCTTCAGTTTGGGATAGATTTCATTAGTATAATCCCCACCCTGACAGCTAATGATAATATCCAGCGCATTCAGAGCCTCGATATCAAAAGCATCTTGTAATACACCTGATTTTCCTGCGTTATTTATTGCAAACTGCGGGGCAGGAAGCCCATGCTGGGAAGTTGTGAAAAAAACCGGATTGATCTCATCAAAATCCCGTTCTTCCAACATCCGCTGCATCAATACTGAGCCGACCATACCACGCCAGCCGATAAAACCTACACTTTTCATCATGGATACCCTGTCTTGAGAGAAATTAATCAGACACACTGACCCCATTAAAGCTGACAAAATATGACGAAAGGTGCAAGCATATTTATGAACTATGTCACTAAGCATTTCTGCATGGATGCACCCGCCATTTTAAACCATATTGAGGTATGTCCTTCCATACCAGTATCAAAATTATTTAGCGGTTTACCCGCTCTTTAGGTCTCAAGAACCGCATTGAGGTGATCGGAGCCAATTGAGAGAATTCTGAAGCAAAATATTCATCGATTCTTCATACTAAGAGCACGAATAAAATGGCGATGAAATGGATTATTCTTCACTTAATTAATTATTATAGGAGTAAAAAATCAAAAACAAATAATGTTGTAAATGGGTGAACAAAGTAGTGTTTTCAATCACTGTAGTTACTCATGAATGGATAGTTGTAACGATAATCAATCAATAAGGTTAAATGTCGAAAATGAACAAATTGAATAAATTAAAGAAAATGGCTATTTCAAATATAGTTGGCTTATGCCTTTCAATATTTTTTATAAACAAATCGTCACTGTTAATTTTACAAAGTGGTAATTATTATAATATAGCAATAGCAATTGTATTATTTTTTGGATTTAAGTATATTTGTGAAAAACTGATTGAGATTTTATTTTTCAAATGATAAAAATCATCATCCAGTGCAATCGTGGCCTCCGGGTTATCACTGGCGATATAATCCAGACAAAAAACAATCTTTGAGTTGGAAATAATATCGTTATAAGCAAGAACAATCTGAATTTATTGATAATTATTTTGTAATACGGGTATTTCTAATATGGTTGTTTTCTTTTCAGATGACTAAGAGCCTAGTATCCCCTACTGCTTGCAATGGGGTAATTTATTTAAAATATAACATTCTGATTAATCATTTATTTTTTGGTATACTCAACGGTCATGTTTGTTCACGGTAACAATATCCTTCTTGTGACCGTGAGAGAATGAAGGCATTCCCACAGCGATAACCTCTACTTGGGATGAATATTTGGTTTCATAAATCCCCTCGCCATCATGTCATAGTATAACAATAACTCAGCTTTCAGTTACTGATAACTGTCTTCTGACACATTCTAGGTTGTCAGCCAAACAGTAAGATGAAGCTATCTGATTTTGAACGGTAAGCAAGACCTCTATCCATGTTTGCTAAAATTTATCACCCTAATATTAATAATGGGTAATATTTACAATTAAATAATTTTACTTACAAAGTATTTATTGGTTCATAATTAATAAAATAGTATTTTTCTTCTTCCTTGCTCAACTGACAACTTTAGGTTTTTCCTCTAAGAATTTTCACTTGATTAGAAAATTAATTTATATTTCTCATTCATTTTGGTACTCATCATTTCCTTTCAGCCTAAATTCAAAAAACGACCATATTAAAAGTTCAATATCTATGAGTAATTTCAATAAATCAAAGTTATCTAATTATTGCGATAAGATTCAAAAAAGCCCCCTTTTCTTCTATTAAGTTATTTTTAAAAATGTTTTAATTAAGTATTATTTCGTGGATTCACCTAATAAGTGCAATTTCTAAGAAAGGCGGTCAGTTGCTATAGTAGGCATCTTTCTCGCCAAAGGAAAATGCGCTATGACCTATAAACAACTGACCGAAACAGAAAGATATCAGATTTTCAGCTTGAAAGAAGCCGGTTTTTCACAACGGGAGATTTCAAAGTCACTCAATCGAAATCCATCAACGATTAGCCGGGAATTGAGACGAAATCGGGAGGCAAAGAAATATGCTCCTGAACAGGCTCAGCTTAAGGCCGTAGCGCGCCGACATTGTGCTACAAAAGCAGTAAAAGTGAAACCAGAGATAGAAATGTGGATCAAACAGTTAATTTGGCA
>NZ_JAQRFI010000008.1 GCF_028598805.1 Xenorhabdus yunnanensis
CATGGTGCAGGTATCACCATGTTGATCATGCTTTTTGCTCATGTGAGATTTTCACAACTGAAAAATTTTTTGCAGTTGATGTTTTTGTACATGCGGGATTTTCCCGTATGTCACTGAATGGCTGACGACGAATTTCGTCGATAGTGGCTTATCCGGCTTCCTCCAAAGTGAGGACCTCGAAAGAATCAATAACTTAGGGGTTAGGTCGTTTTGTCCAGCTCGTTGTGTCTAAGCAACACATTGAAATACAGTGAATTTACTGCGTTTGTCCAGCCTGTAAATCAACCACCACGGAAATCATGATAGTTGGGTCAAAGTGACGGCCTCGGAAAAATCAATGAGTTAGCCAACTGTTGGGGAAATCCCTATAGTTGCCGCAAGGTGGGATATCCCATCTTGGGTATTGAGATTTCCCCAACACCTTTTATTTGTGCAGGTATCCCATAGGTTAAAGGGCATAATATGCCCTTTGGATTATTCTTCTTTCTGCTGCATTAGTTTGTTGAATTTTTCATGCAGCGATTGCGGGTACAGTTCTGTATACACCTGCCATAATACATTCAGTGAACGATGGCCTGTAACCTGAGCCACTTCTTCAATGGAAAAGCCCGCTTCAAATAATCGACTCGCTCCTTCTCTGCGTAGGTCGTGATAGCGGAGGTCTTGGATGCCTAGCTCAACACATGCATTGTGAAAACCATTAGATATACTTCTTGTATTGTAGGGAAATATCAGCCCACTACCATATTTAGGTTGTCTTTGGACAATATCCCACGCCTCCCCAAGTAAAGGAACAAGCATATGATTACCTGTTTTCTTCCTGGGGTCTTTCCTGTCTCTTACGAGCACCGCCCTCTGCTTTTCATCGATATCATCCCATCTAATCCTGCACACTTCTCCAATGCGCATGCAGGAAAGTATCGAGAAGTTCAATATATCCTCGTAAGGAATATGACTTGTCCGGTGACTCCCTTTTCTGCGTAGTACCTCCATTACTCTCTCTAACTCCTCGCGTTCTGGTCTTCTACTACGCCGCTGGCTTTTACTGATTAACCCCATTCGGGTTAAAACTGAACGGGCTTCATGTGCGGGATTTGAGGTGTAGTCTATATCGTAAACAGGCTTAGCTGATTTTAGGACTGATGATAAATAAGCTATATCATGATTAATAGTGGTAGGGGTGGTTCCTGTAGAATGTCGTTGCTTGCAATGTTCAACAATATGACTGACCGAAAGTTCAGTTAGAGTAAGTTTTGTGAGATTACTCTTTGACAATGAGTTCAATACGGATTTTTTGCTTTGTCCTGCTTTTTTTCCTAGATTGGGATCGGCGATGTATTTGTGCAACAAGTCACCTACAGTTAAATCTTCAATATCATTATTCGAGGGGACCCCGTTTTGTTCCAGTTCAGCAACCCGCATAGCACCCCATGTTTTGGCGTGGGACTGCTTTCCAAATGTGCGGTTTTCTCTGTAAATATATTTACCACCAGATTTAACGCCAACGGTACAACGATAACGGGTGGTGCCGTCTGCGCGCAGGCGCTTTTCTATGCTATAGTAGGCCATCTTTGATACTCTCCTATTCAGGTCCCTATATTAATGGGGTGCTGTATGGGGTGCTGGTAATCCAAAAATAGCCTAAAATACCCTTAAATGCACGAAAATTAGCAAAAATAGAAATCCAAAGGATTCAGCATAATAGCAAGGAATGGCAGGGAGTTAGCGTGTTATCTGGGAAATCTTTCTTTATATTTAATCGATATCTGATCAATTCATTTTGCGGCTGGTTATTGTTTTCTTGTTGGTGGTTTTGCTTATGGGTCATCGCTTACTATTTTGTCAATGACTCTGAATTAGCTATCTTATTTTTTCCTTTTGCCTTACGTCTCGGTATTGCACTTCATACTCCCAAGCGTTATTGGATGACTATTTACGGTGCAGAATGGAAACTTACTATTTGTTTGGCGCTCTTAATGGGCCAGCCGCAATGGCTTACTGTATTAACGGCCAGTATAGCCAGTTTCCCTCTTGTTTGGTTTGCTTGCCATTATTATTGTGGCAGTCAAAGTCAATGGCAGCGATTTGCAGTTATGGCAGCTGTAATTCTAGTAGCTTCCATTATTAATGTGTTGGCGATAAGCAATCATAATTCTGCTTTGAGTATTGCATTCTTGGTGAGTTTAACTGGCGGTGTCATGTTGGTTCCTTTGTGTTATTTAGTATGGCACTACCTGTTCCAAAATATTTGGCTGCCTCTGACTGCTAACCTTGTATCACATCAAATTCAGTTTCATCTGAAACACGTTGTTCTTTATATTTTATTATTTGTACTGAATATTTTTCTTCAGGTTAACCTCCCGAATGAGTTGCGTTATTTTGCTCCATTTTGTCTGGTCATTCCAATTATCTTATTGGCTTTTCGTTATGGCTGGCAAGGTGCTGTAGTCGGTACTTTGCTGAACAGTATTGCATTGATTGCCGCACGTAGTGGTGTATCAAATATGGAGATCACAGATCTCTTGTTATCGCTGTTGGTTCAAACGGTTACTGGGATTATGTTGGGTGTGGCTGTGCAGCGTCAGCGTGATCTCAATGCACAGTTAAAGCGTCAACTCCATTGTAATCACAGTCTGTCCCGTCAATTGGTGAAAGCGGAAGAATCGGTAAGGCGGGAGATTGCACGTGAATTGCATGATGAAATTGGTCAGAATATTACAGCTATTCGCACACAAGCCAATATTATCCAGCGGGTAGAAGTGGCACCGATTAGTGCTAATTGCGCCAAAACGATCGAGTCACTATCCCTAAATATTTATGATACGACTAAAGGATTGTTGAGTCGGCTGCGGCCTAAAATTCTTGATGATCTCGGTTTGAAAGAAGCTATAGAACAATTATTGCGGGATATGAAATTTGAATCTCATGGCATATCAGTAGAAATTCATTGGACAACAGATTCAGTTATGGCAATTGAGCAATTAAGTGATACAACCAAAATTACGTTATATCGCCTTTGTCAGGAAGCGTTGAATAATGCCATGAAATATTCTCAAGCGGATCGTATTGAGCTGCATTTTTCTGTCAAAGATATGATCCATTTATTGATTCAAGATAATGGTATTGGCTGTAAAGCCGAAGATCATATGAAAGGATTTGGTTTACGTGGTATGCGGGAACGTGTGCAGGCTCTCGGTGGAAAATTCTCCATTCACGGTGAAAAACGACAAGGTGATTCGACATCTTCAGGAACGGATTTGTCTATTATTTTGCCTAAATTTTAAGGTAGGGACATGACAGTTTTTTCGCAAACCAAGCCATTAAATGACAAGTATTTATATGATGGAGAAATCGGAGAACAGTATCGTTACTGGCGCTTGCATATTATGTTGAACCTTTATATAGGATATGCATTATTTTATTTTACCCGTAAAAATTTTAATTATGCAGTGCCTGCCATGATAACTGATCTCGGCCTTGATAAAGCGGAAATTGGCCTTATTGGCACGCTGTTTTATATCACATATGGTTGCTCTAAATTCCTTTCCGGCATTATTTCTGACCGCTCCAATCCGCGTTATTTTATGGGAATAGGGTTAATTGCCACAGGGATTATTAATATCTTTTTTGGTTTGTCCAGTTCGATTGTAATGTTTGCCTTTCTGTGGATTTTAAATGCATGGTTTCAGGGATGGGGTTCACCGTCATGCGCTAAATTACTCACCAGTTGGTATTCTCGCTCAGAACGTGGTTTTTGGTGGTCTCTATGGAATACTTCACATCATGTAGGTAGTGCATTGATTGCATTATTTGTCAGTTTCTTGACGTTACATGTTAGCTGGCGAGAAGGGTTTATTGTGCCGGGTTGTTTAGGTATTTTGACCGGAGTATTTTTATGTTGGCGATTACGTGACAAGCCTACCACAATGGGGTTACCGACCATTGGTCAATTTCGTAATGATCATTTGGAAAAGGTGCACGAAGATCAAGGGCAAGGGTTAACTACCAAAGAAATCCTGAAAACTTATGTTTTTTGCAATAAGTATATTTGGCTGCTTTCATTTAGTTACGTTCTGGTATATCTCGTTCGTACTGTTATTAATGATTGGGGAAATGTCTATCTGACAGAATATCATCATTATGATTTAGTGAGTGCAAATGCAGTATTGTCACTTTTTGAAGTCGGTGGATTTATGGGGTCACTGGTTGCAGGATGGGGATCTGACAAAGTGTTTGGCGGCAATCGTGGGCCGATGAACTTGATATTTGCAACGGGTATTTTTTTATCAGTGGCAGCCTTATGGTTAATGCCTATGACTAATTTGATTTTTCAATCAATAGGCTTTTTTACCATTGGCTTTTTCGTTTTTGGCCCACAATTGTTGATTGGAATGGCGGCTGCGGAATGTTCGCATAAAGATTCTGCGGGAGCAGCCACAGGATTTGTTGGTCTCTTTGCCTATACAGGGGCTGCACTTGCCGGTTATCCTTTTGCCGTTATTTTAGAGCATTACCATTGGACGGGGTTATTTATTACCATTTCTGTCTGCGCAGTAATGATAGGTTTATTATTACTTCCGTTCCTGCAAGCCCAGTTTCCTCGACAGAAAGTACAGGAGTATAGATAACTATGTGGCTGGGGTGAGTGAGCGCAGCCAACAAAGAGGCAACTTGAAAGACGGAGGATATAGATATTAAATGTGTAGATTTAGTATGGGCTTACTATCTATGACACCATTCATCTTTGGTTATTTCCCAAAATTCACAGTCATGTCTTCCTGTTTGTAAGTAAGATGTTATTTTATAGTAATAAAAAACAACAAGTTTAGTGTTAAAAATAGTCAATTCAATTTTTTCACTTTAGCAAAATAATGGGATGCAAGGTTTGGATTTTAAAAACATGGTATAGTACGCCCCCGATTTTTCCTATCCGCCGGAATGTTATGTCTTATCAATGTCCTTTATGCCACTTACCATTACTGTTTGCTAACTACCAATCCACTAACCTCCAATCTGCTAACTCCCAATGGCATTGCGAAAATAATCATCAGTTCGATTGCGCAAAAGAAGGGTATGTCAATTTACTGCCTGTTCAGCATAAACGCTCAAAAGAGCCGGGTGATAGTGTGGAAATGATGCAAGCAAGAAGGGCATTTTTGCATTCAGGCCATTATCGGGCGCTGCAACAAAAAGCTATTGAATTACTTAGCGAATATTTACCAGAACATGCTAATACTTTGTTGGATATTGGTTGTGGAGAAGGTTATTACACAGCAGCGGTTCAGGAGCAGTTGAATCTTCAGCGAGATTTGGTGGTGTATGGATTGGATGTGGCGAAAGTTGCTGTCCGTTATGGCGCCAAGCGTTATCCTGAGGTTAATTTTTGCGTAGCATCCAGCCATCGGTTGCCATTTGAGGATAGTTCAATGGATGGTATTTTGCGTATTTATGCTCCTTGCAAGGCAACAGAATTGGCTCGAGTGGTGAAAACGGATGGTATCGTTTTGACGGTAACGCCAGGCCCTCGCCATCTGTATCAATTGAAGGAATTAATTTATCAGGAAGTGCATTTACATCCTGAGAATCAGGAGCACTGGAGTGAGTTTGAATTGGTTTCAACTGAAACGCTGGCTTATGCAATGTCATTGGATGGTGAACAAGCGCATAATTTATTGCAGATGACACCTTTTGCTTGGCGGGCATCAGAAGAAGTTAAAGCACATTTGATTTCGAAAAAACAGTTCAATTGTGAAGCAGATTTCACGTTAAAAATGTATCGACGTATTTGATAATAAAAAGATTACTGTCACTTTTATGAGATCGTAGATCTGGCGTAATTATGTGCGCACTATGCCTAATGGATTTTGAATTTCAGCCAATAAAGCTGCCACTAGAAAGACGAAAGCATATATTACTCCAGATCATTGGCATAAATAATAGCTTATTCCGCATACATAAATAATTTAAGGTGCTCGAATAATATATTGAAGCCAATAGCAATTAAGACTAATCCTCCAACCAACTCGGCTCTTTTACCTAATAACGGGCCAATATAGCGACCAATTAACATGCCTAATGTAGCCATAATCATGGTCATGAGGCCGATGGTCATGGCTGTGTGTAGAATATCAACTTGCAGGAAGGCAAGGCCGACACCAATTGCCATCGCGTCCAGACTGGTTGCAATAGCAGTGAGGACTAATGTCACTGAACTATGACGTTGAGAAGGGGCCTTAGAGGAAGTTTCAGGTTCATGTTTGAAACTGTTCATGATCATTCGGCAGCCAAGAATTAACAGCAATGAAAAGGCAATCCAATGATCCCATTCCAGAATGTATTGGCTGGCATACAGGCCCAATGACCATCCGATTAAAGGAGTACAGGCTTCAACCAGACCAAAGATGATACCTGTGCGGATAGCTTCGCGGAAATGAGGTCGGTGAAGGGCGGCTCCTTTTCCTATGGCAGCGGCAAAAGCATCCATGGAAAGGGCGAACGCGAGAATAAGTGTTGCATAGAGATTCATCAAAATAGCCTCGGCTGGGTGATTCCATATCCACACAACACACCCCCAACCAATGGTGCTGTTATGTGTCTATGGTCTTGCCAACCGATTTATACCCGTTATCTTTCAAGTTTCCGCTTTGTTAGCTGTCACTTGTAATCTGTAGAGCATAAAAACCTAGATTTTATTAGGTTATTTGGTCATTCGTACCACGTTTTATTTTAAACGAGTATGTTGATACGAATTTTCCAGATATTTTCTGGAACAGGCTACTCCCCAATGACTGCAGCGGACAATATCATATTCAGAATAAAAGGCAAAAAATATTTTGTTATATTTTAAATATACAAATGATAATGCTTATCATTATCTATGTTTATTTTGGGGGTAAATAAGACCAATGTAACTTATTGATCTTATCTATCTGGCATTAAAATAAGTGAAATTATTTATTGCTGACAAGGAATTGATAAATTTTTTCTAAATCATCCAAATTTGTTACAGATATGTATATTTTGTGTTGCTCTAAATCCATCATGAGAATGCCATCTTCAGATAAGTTCATTGCTTTAATTTTTTCATAAGAAAAAAAACGGTTGGCATGATAAAAACCGTATTTTTTAAGAATTAGTTTTGGTGAGCGAATATATCCTAAATACAGTGTCACCAGTATGATAAATGATAATAAATAGGTAGTGAATGGGTTACCGTGCGATATAACATTATTATAAATAATGATGGAAATTAAAATGATAAAGATCAGGGCGTCAATCCGATGTTTTCTTTTAAGTTTAATATTTAACAACGTCTTGCCTTTGAGCTGATTGATAATAAATTCATCATAAATCGCAAAAGCGAGCATTAACACAATCAAAACTATCAAGACGATATCATTCAAGCTCATTTTATCCCCTGATCTTATAATCAATGATATAACTTACAATAAATGGGGAGGAATTTTTCCTCCCCAATGTTTCTAATTAAAAATGTTTGCCAATCTGATTATTTGGCTATGCCCAGGAAACCAAGGTGGTAACCGACGATGCCTATAACAAAGAAACCGATAATAATCCATAAGGGATTGACTTTTTTCCGTAATAGCCACATACAACCAAATGTCAGTAGTAGTGGGGCAATACCAGGCAGTAATTGGTCTAGGATGGTTTGAATAGTCGTGACTTTAATCTCACCTGTTGTTGGATCAGGCACTTTGGAAATAACGAAAGGGATATTGACTTTAGTCCAACTATTAACCAAGGCCCCCATAACAAACAGGCCTAATATTGACGCCCCCTCTGTCATTTTTTGCAGGAAACCGCCACCCATATCTTTAACGATATCCATTCCCTTCTTATAACCATAGGCTACGCCGTAATAACGGGTCAGAAAACGTACCAGGTTGAATAAGATAAAGAACAGTATAGGCCCCATCATACTACCACTCATCGCAATACCGGCACCCAATGCGGCAAAAACAGGTCGGACGGTGCCCCAGAAAATGGGATCACCAACGCCAGCCAACGGTCCCATCAAACCGACTTTGATCCCGTTTATAGCACCGTCATCAATGTCGGCACCATTGGCACGCTGTTCCTCCATTGCCATAGTGACACCAAGGATAGGTGCCGCTACATAAGGATGAGTATTAAAGAATTCCAGATGGCGTTTGATAGCCTGTTTGCGTTCTTCAGTATTTTCGGGATACAAGCGGCGAATAGCAGGAACCATTGAGAAGCAAAATCCCAGTGCCTGCATGCGTTCAAAGTTCCATGAGCCCTGAAACAGATTAGAGCGGAGGAAAACGCCACGAATATCGCTTTGTGTCAGTTTTTTCTGGCCCATGTTTTTTGTCTCTGACATGTTGTTCATCCTCTTAATCTAATTCGTTATCAAGGTCATTTGGGGTATTGCCGGCAGGTGCAGCTACCTGTGATTGATTGTATTTAGGGCTAAGCTGGATATACAGGATCGCCAAGACAGCGCCGGCGATACCAAGTATAACGAGATTGTGGATATATACTGCGGCCACGAAACCCAGGTAAAAGAAAGGCATCAAGTAGCCGGCACGCATCATATTAATTACCATTGCATAACCAACAACAACAATCATTCCACCTGCGATATTGAGGCCAGTAGTGACAACTTCTGGAATAGAATTCAGCATATTTTGGACTTCGGAAGTGCCGACAGACAGCGCCACAACCAATGCCGGAAGAGCAATACGCATTGCCTGAAGTAACAACGCAGAAATATGAAGGGCGCTGATAGCACGAAGATTGCCGTTTTCTGCTGCCTTGTCGGCTGCGTGCTGGAAACCAACAGTCAGGGTACGGACAATGATAGTCAGAACCTGGCCTGCTGCTGCCAGTGGAATAGCCAGTGCGATACCGGCACCAACATCTTGCCCACCTGCGATAACCAGAATGGTTGAAATGATGGACGCCAGTGCTGCATCGGGGGCGACGGCCGCACCGATATTCATCCAGCCAAGGGCAATCATTTCCAGTGTACCGCCGATGATAATGCCGGATTTTATATCGCCAAGCACTAAGCCGATTAATGTACAAGCGATCAATGGGCGGTGAAATTGAAATTCATCAAGAATCGAATCCATACCTGCGATACAGGCAACGATGAATATCAACACAAGTTGAACAACGGTAATTTCCATTGTCTTTCTCCTGTAACCAAATGTAATTTGGTAAGCATTTCGTTATTGAGTAATGGTTAGTAAAATGACATCTGTTTTTATTGTTAAACTTTTTTCAGTAAATCCATCATGTTTAAACGGGTATCACTGGCAACTTTGCGGGCTTCAAGTTCTATGCCACGAGAGTTCAGTTTTTCAAAGGCCTCAATGTCAGTCCCATCAACGGAAATCGCATTATTGATCTGGGTTTTTCCTTGACGGAAAGCCATGCCACCGATGTTTATAGATTCGATATTTACGCCGTCTTCTACAATACGCAGGACATCTGTTGGATTGGTAAATAGCAGCATGACACGTTCACCAGCATATTTGGGGTTGTTGTAAACCCGGACGCACTTGGCAACGTCTATGACGTGGGCGCTGACGCCGGGAGGTGCGACTTGTTTCAACAAAGTCGAACGAACAGTATCTTGAGCAACTTCATCACTAACCACAATGATACGCTTGACGTTAGTTTCTTTAGTCCAACGGGTGGCAACTTGACCGTGAATAAGGCGATCATCAATGCGGGCGAGGGCAATCTTCATATGACCGCCCGCAGCAGTAGTTGGTGACACAGTGGTTGCTGAAGCAGGTGCAATGGCTGGTTTGACAGGTTCGGATTTTGCTGGCTCTTCGGCTTGCTCTGTTTTAAGGGCTCGAACTCCTTCTTTCCCAGCTTCTAATGCAACAGAAACCAGCTCTTCCATGGATGGATCATCGTCACGACACATGAAAGCTTCAACAAGCATCGGAATGTTTACACCGGTGATGATTTCGTAGTTGTCTTTATCAACAACGATACGGTTTGCGGCATTGAATGGGCTGCCACCCCAAGTATCGACAAAAAACAGAACTCCTTGTTCTGTATCAAGCGATTCTAGTTTTTTATTGTATTTATCGAATAATGTATCAGCATTTTCACCGGGCACAAAGTCGATATAAGAAACATTTTCTTGCTCTCCAATCAACATCTCTGTGGTATGAAGCAGTTGTTCTGCCGCAGCCCCGTGTGTGCCAATCATAATGGCTATACTCACTTGTTTTCCCCTTTCTTTAACAATTGAATTCAAACCTACTGCAAGCACATACTCAATATTTCTAATGTATTGAATCTTCTATCAATGAATAGGATAGTTGTGAATATGAAACTGTATCGAAAATCTATCTCAAAATTTCATTTCGTATGGTTTTATATTTCGTTACATAAGAAAATATGTCGTTAGATTATCATTTGAAGCCTTCAAGAAAATTGCTATCAGTCAGAAAAATTAAGATAGACTGTTTTGATAGGCCAAAATAAGATTTTATACTAATTAATTGTAAAATTTTATTTTTTAATATTGTATATTTATTGTGAATAGGGATTTACATCTGTTTCCGGTAACATTTTATTAATTTTTTGATAAAAAAATTGTGATGTTTTTATCGCGAAATGGAAAATAATGTACTTTAGTAATTCGTTTCAGCCAAAAAAATATCCCTACCGAATAGAAGGGATATTATTTCAGATAGACTGTAGATGTAGCAAAGATAGGCAACAATATCACTCATTACAGGATGAATAAGTGATATTTTGTATTAGTCACACTGAACTTTTATTGCTAAGCCGCCGCGTGAAGTTTCACGGTATTTCGCGTTCATATCTTTACCAGTTTCATACATGGTTTCAATGACCTTATCGAGTGAAACACGTGGTTCACTGGTACGGCGCATTGCCATACGAGAAGCATTGATTGCCTTGACTGACGCAATAGCATTACGTTCAATACAAGGAACTTGCACTTGGCCTGCAACAGGGTCACAAGTCAGGCCAAGGTTATGTTCCATGCCAATTTCTGCTGCGATGCATACCTGCTCAGGGCTACCCCCAAGTAATTCTGCAAGGCCGGCTGCTGCCATAGAGCAAGCAACACCAACTTCACCCTGACAGCCGACTTCAGCGCCAGAAATAGAGGCATTCATCTTATATAAGATACCGACTGCACCAGAAGCCAGGAAATAGCGGGTATACAATTCTGGTGTTACTGGCTCAATACAGTGGTTGTAATAGGCCAAAACGGCAGGGACGATCCCACATGCGCCATTGGTTGGTGCTGTAACAACACGGCCACCAGCGGCATTTTCTTCATTGACGGCCAATGCAAACATATTGATTAAATCAACAACATTCATTGGGTCATTGGACAATTTGTTCGATGATGTCAGCATACGATGTAATGCTGCTGCGCGACGAGGAACACGTAATGGGCCTGGCAAAACCCCTTCTGTGGTCAGACCACGATCGATACAGGCTTGCATGGTTGCCCATACATCTGCGAAATACTCAGCGATTTCTTCTTTGCTGTGTAAATCCAATTCATTTTTCATCATCAAGCCAGAAACGGACAAACCTGTTTTGCTACAGTTCATCAGCAGTTCTGCCGCGGAGCTGTATGGGTAAGAAACAGGTCTGGTATTTTGGGATGGCTTGCCAAAATGTTCTTCATCAACAATGAAACCACCACCGATAGAGTAGTAGGTTTTGCTGTAGATTTTTTTATCACCAGCGAACGCATGAATTTGCATGCCGTTTTCGTGCAGTGATAGGTTATCGCTACGGAAGTTCATACCGCCATCGCGAGGAAAATCGACTTCCTGTAAACCGTTTGCCAATGGCAAACGTTGAGTTCGCTCAACATCACGAATAAAACCTGGAATTGAATCAATATCAACGGTTGCTGGCATATTACCCGCCAGACCCATGATGATAGCGATATCCGTATGGTGACCTTTTCCGGTTAATGAAAGTGAGCCGTATATATCAACAGCTACACGCGTGATAGAGGACATTACTCCCTGGTTTACAAGATCATCGACAAATTGTTTGCCTGCTTTCATAGGACCAACAGTATGAGAGCTGGATGGGCCAATACCCACCTTAAACATGTCGAAAACGCTAATCACGCCAGACTCCTTTAAGAAGAAAGAGATATAGTTATATATATTAAAGCGCGCTACTTTACTGTTATTTAGTAGTGTTGATAAAGGAGTTTACAGTTTTTTTTTAATTATAATAGCAATTGATATGATTATGGATAAATAATGCACAGTTTTATAGCGTTTTGTGTCCAATTCAAGGTGTTTTTTGAACTTGTTGTGCTAAGCGATAAATAATGGCGGCAGTTAATCCCCAAATCATATGCTTTTGGTGCCAATAAAAATAGACTCGGTGCTGTCGGTTACGGCGTTTTATATCCAGATACCGATAATGGGGAAGGGAAAGCGCATCAAACAGTGGAATTTCAAAAATGTTTGCTACTTCTGCGGGGTTTGTCTGAAAAGAAATGGGCTCGGAAATTAGCCCGATTACTGGAGTGACACAATAACCTCCAATACTATCTAAAGGGGCTAATTGCCCCAATATTTGCACTTTATCTTGCGGTAAACTGACTTCTTCTTCTGCCTCACGCAAGGCAGTGGCAATAAGGGAAGGGTCTTCAGGATCTGCTGCTCCGCCCGGAAAAGCAATTTGTCCTGCGTGAGAGCGAAGATTTGCAGAACGTTGGGTGAATAACAACGTTGGTTCTGGCTTACATATAATCGGTAATAATACTGCGGCATTCCGTTGGTTGCTCGGCAAATGTGCTGGGTGTGCAGGAAGTTGTAATTGAAACCGATGGATGAAGTCAGAAATCGATATCATGGTATATAGAGTTCCCCTAATTGAGGTAAGATTCGTCCGAGTTTATCAAATGCTTCCTGATATTCTTTTTCAGCGATGCTGTCTGCGACTATACCGCCACCTGCCCAACAGTAAATTTTTCCTTTTTCTGTCAGTAAGGTACGGATGGTAATATTGCTGTCCATTGTACCGCAGAAACTAATATAGCCAATAGCACCGCAATATCCATGTCTGCGATGCGGTTCTAACTCTTCAATGATTTCCATGGCTCGAATTTTAGGGGCGCCAGTAATTGAACCACCAGGAAAACAAGCGCGGAGTAAATCAGTAGCATGATAGATATCAGGCAAAACTGCTGTTATGGTGCTGACAAGATGGTGTACTGCCGGAAAAGGCTCAACAATAAATAACTCAGGTACTTTGACAGAGCCTGGTATCGCAACCCGCCCAATGTCATTTCTCAGTAGGTCAACAATCATCAGGTTTTCAGCGCGATCTTTTCGTGAATTGGCTAATTTTTTTGCTTGTAGCTGATCTTCTGCAGGATCTTCCAATCGTGGCAATGTTCCTTTTATCGGACGGGTCTGAATGTGATTGTCTTCCAAAAGAATAAAGCGTTCAGGTGAAACACTGATAACGCAGTGTTCAGGTAAACGGATAAAGGCAGAGAAGGGAGCACGGTTACTCTCATTGAGCTGGGTAAATGCTTGCCATTCATCTCCCTTATAATTGGCATGGAACCGCTGCGATAAATTGACTTGATAGCAATCTCCATCTCGTAGATAGCGATGGATTTGAGCAATTTTTTCTTGGTATTGCTGTGCTGCCATGTTGGATTGCCATTGACTTGTCAGAGTAAAGTCTTCTTTTTTATTTTCTCGCAGAGACTCTAACCATGTCAGTCGTTCGTCAATATTGTGGTAGCTCAGTAATGTCGCTCTCTGTAGCTGATGATCAATAATCAAACCCCAATCGTAGATACCCATGGCCATATCGGGAAAATTCAGTTCATTGACGGCTAATTCGGGTAATTTTTCGATGCGTCGCCCGAGATCGTATCCCCATATACCTAATGCCCCTCCTTGAAAAGGTAGGTCAGGATCAAACTGAGCATTGATATCATAGGTACGAAGATGTTCTTTTAATAGCAGGAAGGGATCTTCCTGAGAAAGAGAAACCTTACCATTATGATTAATTTCGGTCGATTCTCTTTGGGTAACAAGTGTTGTCACAGGTTCTGCGACGAGAATATCAAATCGATTATGTGGATGTTCCGCAGTTCCAGAATGTAGCAACATGGCCCAAGGTAATGCAGAAAGGGGAGCAAAATAGTGAATAGCAAGATTAGGAGAATAAGGTAGTTGTCGTTTTTGTAATGCAATTTTCATGACGGAATCAGTGTTGGTATTTGGCAAATTCACAAGAAATAACATATTAATCCGCGGAGATTATCACACAATCTTACTCCTGACTTGGGATAAAAAAGGCTATAATCGCCATTTGCCATTAATCGTTATATTTTGTTTGAGGTTATAGCTATGTTTTCAGGTATGCCAGCATTATCCCATGAAGAGCAGCAAGCTGCTGTAGAAAGGATCCATCAGCTCATTTCAGAAGGGATGAGCAGTGGAGAAGCCATTGTCATCGTAGCTCAGGAATTACGTGAAAATCATCAAGATAATGAGCAGATCCATGTTTTATTTGAGGATGATGAAGAATAGTTGCAACGCATTTTTAACAAAACTCACATAATTACTTTCTACTACATGTTAATTTACCGAAACTTTTAATCCATATTATTTGGATGGTAATAGGAGGTAATAATGAAGGCAAATCAGTTTATTCGTCGTATTGGTTTATTGAGTGCAGGTGTTCTGCTTTCTGTTTCGTTCACTGTAACGGCTGCTGAGAATGAGCGTGTGGCAAAGTTTATTTCTTGTAAAAATTTAACCAAAGATCAAGTAGCGGCACAGGTTAAGCAAGATTTTTTACAACATCGTATTAATCACTGGGATAAAGACAGAAAGCAATTAGGTACTGCAAAACTGATTGCATGGGTAAATGTCAATGATATTACTGGTGATACAAACTCTTTGCAGGTTCCACTTATTGTCCGGGGTACAAAAAAGGACAAAAGTTACAGTGTCACAATTGATTGCCAAAAAGAGTCAATTAGTTATAGTGAAGTAAAATAAATAATTTGTCACGTTATCTTTTAAATATGTGCGGGATATTGGGAAGGTATCCCGTTTTGTTTAAAGAGTGAAGAGGCTTTATGGTGGAACAACGAAAACTCTATCCTGCTTATGATGCGTATCAAACAGGGTGTTTAGATACAGGAGACGGACACCAGATTTATTGGGAATTATGTGGGGACCCGAAAGGTAAACCCGCAGTATTCATTCATGGTGGCCCTGGTGGTGGGATCGCAAACTATCATCGCCAGTTATTTGATCCAGAACGCTACCATATTATGTTATTTGATCAGCGTGGCTGTGGGCGTTCTAAGCCCCACGCTAGTCTGGAAAATAATACAACCTGGCACTTGATAGAGGATCTTGAACGGCTGCGTAATTTGATGGGAGTTGAGAAATGGCTGGTTTTTGGTGGGTCATGGGGATCAACATTGTCTTTGGCTTACGCTGAAAAACATCCGGATAGTGTATCAGAATTGGTGCTGAGGGGAATTTTTCTGCTCCGTCCACAAGAGTTGAATTGGTATTATCAAGAAGGCGCTTCTCGTTTTTTCCCAGAAAAATGGGAACGTACTTTATCTATCCTATCGGAAGAAGAGCGTAAAGATGTGATAGCTGCCTATAATAAACGGCTGACAAGTGAAAATCTGCAAGTACAGTTGGAAGCAGCGCGTTTATGGAGTCTTTGGGAAGGCGAAACGGTAACATTATTGCCTTCTGAAAGCTCAGGTTCTTTCTCAGAAAATAATTTTGCTTTGGCATTTGCACGCATTGAAAATCATTACTTTATCAATAATGGTTTTATAGATGAAACTCAGCAATTGCTGGATCATATTGATGTAATCAGGCATATCCCCGCCGTGATTATACATGGACGCTATGATATGGCATGTCAGGTACAGAATGCATGGGATTTGGCAAAGGCATGGCCGGAGGCTGAGTTGTGTATTGTGGAAGGTGCTGGCCACTCTTTTGATGAAGCGGGTATTTTGCACCAACTAATCAAGGCGACTGATAAGTTTGTTGGAAAATAGCTGAAATAACCACCCGCAAAGAGGTGGTTATCCTTTTCATTTTCTTAACGACTTCTTGGCTCATAAGGCAAACGTGACAGAAATCTCGATTGCTGGCGGTAGTGGTGCAAGCGTTGTTGGAAATATTCTCGCAGATGTGGTGGTTGTGCTTGCTCAACGGTGTCAGGAATAACAGGCATGTTATAGCGCTCTTTAAAAGCAACACCGGATGCTGCTAAATCAATATTGATCTTATCCATCTCATCTTTAGATAATTTGGCTAAGTTATGTTCCATTATGACCTCTCTGAAAATTTATTTTTTATTTCTCTTGGAAGAAAATTAATCGACTCGTTTTTGTTTAGCAAGTTGTTTAAATAAGGTCAAAAAAACGTCTTGTAAATATAAATAATATCAATTCTCATTTATATTAAAAAATGCTTTTTTGAATAAAAGTATAATTAAATAAAACTGATTCTTATTTCCTTATGTTTAATGAGATTTATTCTTGTTGATTTTTATTTATAAATGGTTATTTATCAAATTGTTAGTTATTTTAATTTTATTTTTGTCTTATGTGATTTTAATTGGCATAATACGCCGAGTTTAATGAATTATTAGGAGGGGTGGCCGATGTTAAAACAAGAAATGATCAAAAAATTAAATGAGCAATTAAATTTAGAATTTTATTCTGCGAATTTATACCTGCAAATGAGTGCATGGTGTAGTGATAACGGTTATGAAGGCGCAGCAGCATTTTTGAGAACTCATTCACAAGAAGAAATGCAGCATATGCAACGCCTGTTTGATTATTTGGGGGACACTGGTTCAATGCCTGTATTGGGTGCTATTCAGGCTCCTCCTGTTGAGTTCAATTCTATCTCTGATGTGTTTAATCAGACTTATGAGCATGAAAAATTGATCACAGAAGAGATCAATAAACTTGCTCATGTAGCGATGACGACACAAGACTACTCCACTTTTAATTTCTTGCAATGGTATGTTGCTGAACAGCATGAAGAAGAAAAACTGTTCAAATCCATTCTAGATAAATTGGGTATGGTAGGTGAAAGTGGAAAGGCTCTGTTCTTGTTGGATAAAGAGCTTAAGGGATTGTCTATGGCACCAGCACACGCCTGATATACCCTTCGTCTTTCAAGTTGCCTGCGTTCACTCACCCCGGTCACATAGTTATCTATGCTCCCGGGGATTCGCTCCCTTGCCGCCGCGACGCATCTTGAAATCTATTGGGTATATATATTCTTCATCTTTCAATTTGCTGTTTTGCTGGCTACTCTGCTACTTGAAATCGACAGGGTGGAGATAGCCAGATAAACCAATTTGATCTGTTTTTCCACCGTACTTCCTGTTTTTCGCGTGTTTTTTCATGCATTGTGAAATTGGAGTTACGGTTCCCTCTTTTTATCTCTATTTTTGCGTAGTGCTTCACAGGTCAAGACATTATTTGCCGATTGCCGCAGATTAAACAAATTTTTTGATATAGAATCCCCGCTCAGTTATAAAAAATTCATCTGCATATTAAAGGGTTATCTATATGTTTATTCTTAACATACGTTCATTCTGGACCAAATTATCTGCTCTTGTGGTTCTGTTTGTCGGTATGTCTTGTCAGCAGGCTTTGGCTCATGCACATTTGAAAGATCAGACTCCTACAGAAAACACAACAGTTGAAGCCGCCCCACAAGCCATTACTCTGAGCTTTTCAGAACGTATTGAACTTGGATTCAGTAAGGTAAAATTGATTGGTCCAGAAAAGACTGCGATTAAAACGGGTAAGTTGGAACTCGATCCTGAAACTAAAACTAAGTTAATTCTGCCAGTTGAAGGCCTGCTTGCTGCGGGTAAATACAGTGTTGACTGGAGTGTACTCTCTGTCGACGGCCATAAGACAAAAGGCGTTTATAGCTTTACTGTAAAATAATGATCTCTCTAGAGGCGCTATACGTATTCTGTCGTTTCTCTCATTTTGTGGTCGTTATGTTGATGTTTGGCCTTAGCTTATTCACGGTAATGCTTGTTTCTGGTCATTTATCGACACTAATGAGAGAACGGTTGAAAGTTGGAGTTTTAATTAGTACTGTACTGGCTTTTATAACCTCGATAGTCTGGTTTATTGTACAAGCTGGATTAATGGGGGATGGCTGGTACGATGTTTATGCTCCGGGTATCTGGCTAGCTGTATTGGGAACCTCGTTTGGGCAAGTATGGAAATGGCAGTTATTGATTGCTGCTTTTGCTGTTGGTGGTTTGTTCCTTTCCAATATTAGGGTCAGAAATTTTCTGTTATTGGGTTGCTCAATCATTTTACTTTCCAGTCATGCTTTCATTGGGCATGCAGCCATGCATGAAGGAAACATAGGGCTATTACTTCAAATCAATCAGGTTATTCATTTACTGAGCGTAGGTTATTGGTTTGGGGGATTGTGGCCATTCTTACTGTGTTTACAATTTTTGTGTTTAAGGCAAACATCAGAAATAAATTTATCCTCTAATAATGCATGTTCAGGTAATGGGGCATATGCAAAAAACATGGGGGAAAAAACAAGCAATGATATAGACAATAATCTGGATAATAGTGAAAATATCGCGATGAATTTATATTCAGACAGCGTATTAGCCATGAGAAAATTCTCTCTTTATGGGCATTTTGCTGTTTTTCTGGTGATTGTGACGGGAATTGTAAGTAGTGTAATTCTAATTCCGGGTTGGCCCATTTTCAGTCGAGCTCTTTCTGAATATCAATCCATGCTATGGCTAAAAATAGTTCTGGTTATTGGTATGGTACTTTTGGCCTTGATAAACCGCTATATTTTAGTTCCAAAATTAAAGCAGAAAAGGTGCTATCAACAATTGATAATCAATAGTTGGTTGGAAATTATTCTGGGTACAACTGCACTGTTATGTGTGGCTATTTTTGCAACACAACCTCCTGCATGATTCTTGAATGGTGGGTGAAAATCCGGGTACATAAACAGAAAAATTAGCGATAAAATCACGATATGTATCTATCAGGAGAATGATAATGAAACGACTATTCTGGGCTCTGCCTTTTTTGCTTTTCTCTTTTCAGGGGGTAGCAGCACCGATAAAAACCATTAGCAAGCTACAGTTTGGCAAACAATGGGCATTTACTCGCGAAGAGGTTATGCTTGATTGTCGATCAGGCGGCGCGTTATTTGTAATAAATCCCAGCACATTAATGCAGTATCCATTGAACGACCGTGCAACACAACTTATGAAATCCAATAAAGTTATTGCATCATCATTAGATACGATCCTCTTAAGTGATCCCGAACATCCTAACCAAAAAATGAGCATTGAGCCATTCCAGAAAGCAGCGTTGGCTTTATGTGATCATTCAGGTGATAAATAGGTGATAAAAAGTAATGGTTAATTGATGTCTTCGGAAGAAAATCATCACTTCATTCAACCGATAATGATTAAAATTTGGTAAATTATTGCATGTCAACTACGCTTTAGATGATAAGTTGTTCTACGTCTCAATGGCAACTTTTGTGTAAGGCTCTTTAACAGAGCTATTTTTCCCTAGGCCGAGTAGAGGAGTAAACTCGGCCTTTTTTTGTTTATCGTAAAGAGCGAGTATTTTTACTCTCTTTTCAATAAATTATCCTATTTTCTTATATGTATAATAAATAAGTGAAAATAAAACAACTGATTAGAATAATGGTAAGGTGTTTTATAATAAGAATATGAATAAGAGCACGATTCTGAGTGCAAGTTAGTTTATCTTTTAATATAAGCTGTGATATAACCCTAAGTTTTATAAGTAAATACTGGTAAAAATAATTAAAGGAAATTTAAATTCAATAAGACAGGTGGCATTCTGAAAAAATTTAAAGTTATAGAGATAGTTTATTCTTAGAAATAACCTGTTAAATATGGTAAAAATATTACATGAAATTATTGTATTCATTTTGTTAAATATTTATTAGTTGTATAGGAGCTTATGGATAGGAATGAATTTTATCAAGAGTTAGCGGATGGTTTGATGGCACTGCTATCGGGTGAGTACGACTTTATCGCTTCTCTTGCTAACACAAGCGCATTGTTATATGAACGTTTGGATAATGTTAATTGGATTGGCTTTTATTTAGTGGATGGTGATACCCTAGTATTAGGGCCATTTCAGGGCAAAAATGCTTGTGTTCGCATTCCTATAGGAAAGGGAGTATGCGGAACGGCTGTAGCAAATAAGAGTATACAGCGTATTTCTGATGTGCATGCTTTCCCTGGTCATATAGCCTGTGATGTCGCCAGTAATGCTGAAATTGTACTTCCTTTGGAAATCAATGGACAAATTATTGGAGTTTTGGATATTGATAGCACGGTTTTTGGTCAGTTTGACGAGAATGATGAAAATGGCTTGAAAGCCTTAGTTATCAGGCTTTGTGAGCATTTGGAACAATGTATTGTTTCAAAATATCTACAATAGAGCCTAACTTAACATATGTATCACCTAGCATTTATCAGCAACGCCATTATAATGTCGCCTGTTCGTGCCTGCGCTGGTTGGCAAAACCGTTGTAATCAGGAAATTTCATGGAAAAGCAACCTAAGTTGAATAGTAGTAAAGAAGTCATTGCTTTCTTGGCTGAGCGTTTCCCGCTTTGTTTCGTGGCAGAAGGTGAAGCACGTCCCTTGAAGATCGGGATCTTCCAGGACATTGTTGAACGTATTCAGGGCGAAGAGTGTTTGAGTAAAACACAGCTTCGTTCTGCTCTGCGTTTGTATACTTCCAGTTGGCGCTATCTCTATGGCGTTAAAGAGGGGGCTCAACGTGTTGACCTTGATGGGAATGCGTGTGGTGAGCTGGAAGTTGAACATATTGAACATGCGCATCAGCAACTGACAGAAGCGAAAGGACGAGTACAGGCCCAACGTGCTGAACAGCGCGCCAAGAAACGTGAAACTGAAAACATATCTGACAAGAAAAGTGAACGCCCTGTGAGTAAAAAGCCGGCTCCTCGCCGTCAGAAGACATCGGGTGATGGTGAAAAACGTCCAGTTCGTTCGCAAAACCGTATGCAACAATCGCGTAAACCTGCAGATAAAACCACAAAGAAAATTGTACAGCCAGAGTTAATCTCAGTTACTGATGTATCCTCTTTGAAAGTCGGGCAGACAATCAAAGTAAATGTAGGAACAAGTTTAATGGATGCATCTGTACTTGAAATTGCAAAAGATGGTGTAAGAGTGCAGTTACCTACAGGTTTAGCAATGATTGTACGCGCAGAACACTTAAAGTTCTGATACGGAGGCCAACTTGGGCATGAACAAACTCATTATTTTGGCTTTCGTTTTAGGTCTATCATTTTTTAGTACAGGTTATGCAGATACTACTAATGGCAATGCAACTAATGGTGGTCATGCTACCAACGCCAATGTCATTAATGGTCACAATACAGCTGTTATTAGTCTGAGTCAGTTGCCAGATCTAAAACCGGAACCGCAGCATCTTACGGTAAGCCCGCGGATTGTTACCCGCTTTCTTCGTTCTCATTATCGCCAGTTTTATTTGGATGCGGATTTTTCAGGAAAAATTTTTGATCGTTACCTGAATCAACTGGATTACTGGCACAATGTTTTTTTGGTATCTGATATCGCGCAGTTTGCGACTCAAAAGGGAAAATTAGGGGAAGAGCTTGAAAAGGGAGAGCTAAAACTTCCTTATGACCTATTTAATTTGATGCAAAAGCGCCGCTTTGAACGTTATCAATATGTGCTTTCTCGTTTAGATCAACCTATTGATTTAAACGGTCATGACACAATTGAAACCGACCGAACTAAAGCTCCGTGGCCAAAGAGTGTTGAGGAACTGAATAAACTTTGGGATGCTAAAATCAAATTTGATTGGATAAATCTCAAGTTATCCGGCAAAAATAATAAAGAAATCAAAGAAACTCTGACCAAACGTTATCGGACGTTGTTGAAACGTCTCACACAAACCAAGAGTGAAGATGTTTTTCAAAATATCATGATGGCTTTTGCCCGTGAAATAGATCCACACACTAGTTATCTTTCACCTCGTGATACAGAACAATTTAATTCAGAGATGAGTTTATCTCTTGAAGGTATCGGTGCTGTTTTACAATATGACGATGAATATATTTCTATTCGTTCATTGCTTGCGGGAGGCCCTGCGGCTAAGAGTAATTCATTGAAAGTTGGGGATAAAATCATTGGTGTTGGACAGGTCGGCAAGCTTATTGTAGATGTTGTTGGATGGCGTTTGGAAGATGTTGTTGCTCTTATCAAAGGGCCGAAGGGGAGTAAAGTCCGCCTTGAAATCACTCCAAGTGAGAAAGGGGCAAAAAACCACATTGTTACCTTGACCCGTGAAAATATTCGTCTTGAAGATAATGCTGTCAAGATGTCGGTGAAAACGGTAGGGAAAGAGAAAGTTGGTGTCTTAGATATACCAAGTTTTTATGTCGGCTTGACTAACGATGTAAAAGTACAATTGCAGAAGCTCACTAAAGAGGGCGCTTCCTCGATTATAATTGATTTGCGAGGCAATGGTGGTGGTGCATTGACAGAAGCTGTATCGTTATCTGGCTTGTTTATTTCTACTGGCCCTGTGGTTCAGATTCGGGATAATACTGGTAGAATTAAAGAAGAATCAGATATGGATGAGGCAATATATTATAAAGGCCCACTGGTTGTTCTGATTGACAATAGAAGTGCTTCTGCGTCTGAAATTTTTGCAGCCGCGATACAAGATTATGGTCGTGGATTAATTGTAGGTGAGCCTACTTTTGGTAAAGGTACTGTTCAGCAATACCGTCCTTTGAATCGTATTTATGACCAAATGCTGCGACCTGAGTGGCCAGAGATTGGCTCTGTACAATATACGATCCAGAAATTTTATCGGATAAATGGCGGTAGCACTCAGCTTAAAGGTGTAACACCTGATCTAATTATGCCAACTGGGGAAGAGCCTTCTGATATAGGGGAAAGCAAAGAAGACAATGCGTTACCTTGGGATAGTATCCAGCCTGCACATTATACTTCCTCGAAAGTAATTTCAGAGTTAACGCCGCTACTGACTAAACTGCATAACCAACGGATTGCTAATGATCCTGAGTTCAAATATATCAAACAGGATATTGCTTACTACAAAGTCATTAAAGAACGTAATGGTGTTTATTCTTTGAACTATGCTCAAAGAGAGAAAGAAAACAAGGAAGACGAAACAAACAAATTGAATCGTATTAATGAGCGCTTTAAACGAGAAGGTAAAAAATCGCTTAAATCACTTGATGATTTACCAAAAGATTATAAAGGGCCAGATCCTTACTTAGATGAATCTGTAAAAATTGCACTGGATTTGGCGAATCAGCCTTTGAAGTAGCTGTAACGAGATAATTTAAAATTAGTTATAAACGAAAGGCCGGCTTGATAGCTGGCCTTTTTATCATATTGTAAAGTTATGTTGTTTCTATCGCTTAGCATCTGAAAAAATTTGAATAATATGGGAAAGTCCCCATCTTAATGGCTTAGCTCTTAGTTGAACTGTTTGATAATTAAAGGAAGCAAATTTATATGATGAGAATCGTCTTGTTCCTTCTCACGAACCTCGCTGTCATGGTGGTGTTTGGAATAATACTTTCACTTACAGGCATTAAGCAGGCTAGTACTACTGGCCTCATGATTATGGCTGGTTTGTTTGGTTTTGGTGGTGCATTCATTTCTTTGTTACTGTCGAAATGGGTGGCTCTGCATTCTGTTGGTGGTCAGGTTATTGAAGAACCTTCCAATGAAACTGAAGCTTGGTTGATGGAAACTGTTCGTCGTCAAGCAGGTCAGGTTGGAATTACTATGCCACAAGTGGCTATCTATGATGCTTTGGATATTAACGCATTTGCTACAGGGGCGCGCCGTAATGCTTCTCTGGTTGCTGTTAGTACAGGGTTACTGGACAACATGAGCCGTGATGAAGCTGAAGCCGTCATTGCACATGAAATTAGCCATATTGCTAATGGTGACATGGTGACGATGACATTGTTGCAGGGGATCGTGAATACGTTTGTTATCTTCATCTCACGTTTCATTGCGAAAGCTGCTGCAGACTTTTTTTCCGGCAACGATGATGAAAATAAAAGCAGTAATGGCAATCCAGTCGTCTACATAGTGATTTCCATGGTGCTGGAGATCGTATTTGGTATTCTGGCAAGTATTATTACCATGTGGTTCTCCCGTTATCGTGAATTCCATGCGGATGCAGGATCAGCGAAATTGGTTGGACGTGAAAAAATGATTGCTGCGTTGCAACGTTTGAAGACCAGCTATGAACCTCAGGAGGAGGGGCCTGTGAAGGCATTCTGTATTAATGGTAAATCTAAGAGTTTCAGTGAGTTGTTCTTATCCCATCCTCCGCTGGATAAGCGTATTGAAGCTCTTCGTAGCGGTGAATATATAAAATAATACTATAAGTTTCTTCTTGGTAAGAATGAGAAAGAGACTTAATCTATAGCAAATATTTAGTAGGTTAGTAGACACAAAGCCGAGCGTCATGATGAATCTCGGCTTTTTTTATCTTCTTTTTAATCTCTTTTATCCACAGAGAAAATGTATGTTGGTGACATAACAGTATGCTTTTCAGAGGAAATTAAAGGGACGAAGGTGTAAACAAGAGGGAAAAAAGTTGTAAAAATGCCCCCTTTGACTGCAAGGTTCAAAGGGGGCTAAGTTTTATCTAGTCTAAATTTAAATTCTACTTTATTAGGTTCGAATTAAAATTGGCTTAACGTCGCTTCTTCGTCTTGCTCAAACACTTCTTTGTTGGTTTTTCCCATCAATTGACTGGTGATTGTACCAGCAGCCATAGCGCCATTAACATTTAATGCTGTGCGTCCCATATCAATAAGAGGCTCAACAGAAATCAGCAGTGCCACTAAAGTGACAGGTAGCCCCATAGCTGGTAAAACAATTAATGCTGCAAATGTTGCTCCACCACCAACGCCAGCGACACCCGCAGAACTGATAGTCACAATTCCCACAAGAGTTGCAATCCACAATGGATCAAAAGGATTAATACCAACGGTTGGTGCAACCATCACTGCCAACATGGCTGGATAAATACCAGCACAGCCATTTTGCCCAATAGTTGCGCCAAAAGAAGCGGAGAAACTGGCGATAGACTCAGGAATACCGAGGCGGCGAGTTTGTGTTTCAACATTTAAGGGAATACATGCAGCGCTTGAACGGCTGGTAAATGCAAATGTCAGTACAGGGCCTGCCTTTTTAAAGAATTTCAGGGGATTAATCCCAGTAAATGCCAAAAGTCCGCCATGTACTACAAACATCAGGCCAAGGGCGATATAGGAAGCAACGACAAAATTACCTAATTGAGTGATATCATGGATATTGGAACTGGCAACAACTTTAGTCATTAAAGCCATTACACCGTATGGGGTAAGGCGCATAACCAATCTAACCAGCTTCATTGCCCATGCTTGCATAGTATCAATGGCAGCCAGGGCTCGGTCACCACGTTCATGATCATCTTTAAGCATTTGTAGTGCAGCGATGCCTAAAAATGCCGCAAAAATTACAACACTAATAATAGAGGTTGGGCGTGCTCCCGTCAGATCAGCAAAGGGATTTTTGGGAATAAAAGAAAGAATAATCTGAGGTACACTCATATCTGCAACTTTGCCAATATAATTGCTTTCAATTGCTGATAAACGAGCAGTTTCCTGAGTGCCTTGAATTAGCCCGGCTGCACTTAGTCCAAATAAATTGGCGATTACAATGCCGATTAGAGCAGAAATCGCTGTAGTGAACAGTAAAGTGCCAATGGTAAAAAAGCTGATTTTTCCTAAGGAAGATGCTTTGTGTAAGCGCGCAACGGCACTTAGGATAGAAGCAAAAACCAACGGCATGATAACCATTTGTAATAATTGTACATAACCATTACCGACGATATTGAACCATTTAATTGATTCTTTCACGGTAACATTGTCTGTTCCATAAATGATGTTTAATGTCAGCCCAAAAATGACACCTACGACTAGAGCCACAAGAACTTTTTTAGACAAGCTCCAATTATTTGAACTCGTTTTTGCTAATAAAATAAGTAGTGCTACAAAAACGAGCACATTAATGATGAGTGGTAAATTCATCCCTAGTCTCCAAAACTTATATACTCTTTATATTTCTAGTTGCAGTGTGCAGCTTGCAATATATGGATATAAGTGTATCTGTATATGATATATATTTTTTTGCATGATATATAATCGTTCTGTATGATGAGAAAAATACTTTTTATCTTTCTCCCAATCCGCTGATTTATAAGCTGTATTTCAATTTGAAATCTATCGAATACATACCATGAAATGCTTAAAGTAGAATGTTATCAGTATAAGAAGTCTCTTACTTATAATTAAATGGAATTTAATATAATTATTTTTTACTAACCAGTTTAATTGGTTATATATATTAATGTATCTCTGTTTGTTTTTTATTCCGATCAGACCATTAACGTGATAATTAGGTGAGTTAAGAGTTCTTTAAGGCAAACAATAAGAAGTAATTAAAAAGAATTGTTTATATTTTTTAGGTAACCCCACTTTTAAGTGGGGTTACGATAGTTTGTTGTATATGGATTGATTAGCTACTTGTAGAAATTCTGTAGCTTATCATGCAGTTTATCGAACTGTATTTTGTCAAATTGTACTTTGTCAAAATAGTGAGAGAATGAAAAATTGATATGTTGTGGAAGGATAATCGCGATCACCACTACCAGTACAGCAATGAAGCGTTCGGCTTTTTTGCGCTCTTTACCTCTAAGAATAGGAATGCAAAAACGTATTCTCAGGGGCCATAAGAGTGGGATACCGGCAGGAGTAAGCATATCAGCAATAAGATGGCTGATGTAACCGATAATCATGGCATGGACAAAGTCAGTTGGAATAGGCCAATCAGAAGGTATTTCAGTCTGGAATAATGTAACCCCTACGAGCAGCGCTAATAAACTATGTGTAAATCCACGATGTCCACATAGACGCGCAATTGGAATGGATATAAAGCGGAATAGTCTACCTAAAGTTGAGCTTGGGTGGTCGATATCTGGTAACAATGAAGCCAGAAGCACGCCGGGAAGCATATGTAACCAGTCTCCCTGTGCTATCTCTGGTGTAATTTCTAGCTGGTGAGCCAATACAAGGCTGGCAACGGAAAAAAGAATGTGCCCTTCTGCTGTCATAACGATTTATACTAATTATTCATGCTGATTGCTGTTTAAACATACAGTGAAGGAGTATAGAGGGTTTTGCATAAGGATGATAGAGGGTAAATAAGAAAAATCTTTTATTTATTAATATATCCCCTTTATTTTTTAAGAGGTTAATATTTGCGCTGCCATATACAGAGAAATAGATATTGGATAATGGCAGCGCGGTGGTTATTAAGTAATATTTTTTATTGTTAATTTTTCCAGCGAATTCAGCTTAATATCAGCCATTGACCAACGGGGATCATCGAAATGGCTGGCAGCAGGAACGACAATCGAGCGCATTCTTGCTGCTTTGGTTGCTATCATGCCGTTAAATGAATCTTCTAATGTGAGACAGTTAATTGGATTGACTCCAAGTTGATTAGCTGCTAACAAATACACTTCGGGATGTGGTTTACTGTAAGGTAAGTGTGCGGCAGAAACTACAGTATCAAAATAATGTCGGAGGCTAAATAATTCGAGTACTTGTTCGAGCATTTCATAGGGAGAGGCAGAGGCCAGACCGATTTTCAATCCACGTTCGCGGCAGAGATTTAAAGCATATTCTACCCCAGGTAGTAAAGGACGTTTTTCTTTAACTGACTGAACTACGTGATTGATGATGCGTTGCTCAACTTCACTTTTGGAGACACCTTGCCAAGGTGATGCTTGATACCATAGCTCAACAACGTGATCGATTCGTAACCCCAGTGTATCAGGTAATACTGCTGCCAAATTCAAATCTAGCCCTAATTCACGGAATACACTTTTTTCGCCTTGTTCCCAATAAGGTTCAGAATCAATCAGCAAGCCATCCATATCAAAAATGGCAGCCTCTATAGATAAACAAAATGACATTTCATATCTCTCCGCGATGATAGTTATGATTAATGAAATTTGATTGTAGCAATTCCAATAAATTAAATCTCGTTATAGGTGATAACAAAGAAAGAAATAGTTTTATAGGAAAAATAAAATAATTACCCTACAAATAGGGTTAAAGTTAGTTCCTTATGAGCTATCATTGAGTAAAAATAAAATGATTTATACCTATGGGGAATGTAATGACGTATCAACAATCTGGATATGTTGCTATTGCTAAACGAATCTTGGGCTGGATTATTTTTGTGCCAGCCCTTTTGTCAACGTTTGTTTCTGTGATTAATCTAGCATGGCGACATGGTGTTAAAGGTGATGGTATTAACGCGGTATTGAATGATTTTCTCAAGATGATGACAGAAATGATTAAATTCAATACACCATTTTTGGATTTTTTCTGGAAACATTCTCCAACTCCTGATTATATTGTTGGAATTACAGGAGAAAATATTAGTTTTCTAGTTATTTATATTCTGATGTTTGTTGGTCTGGCAATGAGTGCGTCGGGGTTAAGAATGTATCGTCAATTTAGATTCATCAAAGAACGCATTGAAGATCAAATGATCCTTGAACATGCGAAGGAAAGTGAAATAACCAAAGAACAATTGGAGGCTAAAATTAAATTTCCCCATCATTCTTTATTCAGCCAGATTTTTATCCTTTATATATCACCAATCATTATCGGTGCAATTGCCTATTTTTTATGTAAATTGTTGGGATGGTAATGTAATAAAATAATAGTTGATAACTGTGCAAGGATGCTCTGCTCAGTATTTTAGTTAAAGTAAATTAATGTTTTTTATGCCGTGAATGATATCCATTTTATTAAAAAATAAAATGTTAACTCAGAGCTAAAAACAATAATTCTTATTTTTAAAGATAATATTTTTCATTTTCAAAGATGGTGTTAATAAAGTTTTTTCATGTCTATTCAGATAAAAGCTTATCAATCATATTTTGTACTACAATAAAGTTATCTCCTCCGAAAAGATTGCATCTATTCAACAAATAATAGAGTTGGTAAATAGATTGGCGCTCAAGGAAATCTTGAGGTAATGGCCAGACACTTTGGTAACCATCAAATATTTGCAAAGGAAGATCCGGGTAAAATGGCAACATTGCCAGATCACATTCACGATCACCCCAATAGCAAGCAGGATCAAAAGTAACTGCACAATTATTGTTCAATGATGCACAGTTCATGGGCCATAGATCGCCATGCAGAAGAGAGGGTTGAGGGTGATGATGATATAATTTTTCACTGACTATTTGGACAATTTGGTTAATATCTCCAAATATCATTCCGTTATCTGCGGCAAGTTGCAATTGCCACCCGATGCGTTTTTCGGCATAAAAATGATTCCAGCGTTTTTGCCACCCATTTGGTTGTATGGTGGTTGCCAGCATGTTATCAAAATCAAAACCAAATTTAGGTTGTTCACTCCATTGATGCAGCTTTGCAAGGTGTTGACCGAAAAGATATGCGCTATGTGCGTTAAATGGTTTTATAGGCAAATGTTCCAGTAACAGGAAGCTATAGTTTCGGTCGTGACCGACACCATAAACATCGGGAACACGGGTTGTTTTGCTGCGAGCCAGCAACTCCAGTTGTTCAGCCTCTGCTTTAAAAATTGGCAACATGTCTTTCACGTTGGATTTGATAAAGATATGTTGTTCACCATATTCAATGTACCAAGCACGGTGAATATCTCCTCCTGCCAATTCCGTTTTATTGTGAATTTCAGCGTCACCAAAATGCTCACTTAATAGATGGTTCACTGCTTGCCACATGGTTCACCTCATTAAGTTGATAATTGCTATGCTTATATTACAGACAGATGCAACATTTGAACAGGTTAAAAGGGGTTTTAATGGAAATTAATAAGGCCATATCTCAAATTTGATATGGCGCTCTATTTTTTAATTTAATTTTTCAGGAGTTGATGATAGTCGAGATGGCATTTTTTCCAACGTTTCTTTGTTTGCTTTTTTACGAGCCAATTTTATTTGGTCATAAATTAGTGCAATAGTGAAGAAAATGGCTTGAATGATTACGATACAGGGGCCTGTTTCGGCATCAATATGGAAGCTGATGATTGTTCCAAGTACGCTGGATGATACAGAAGCAATCATTGCCACAATGAGCATATGATCAAAACTCCGGCAAAGCATAAAAGCAATAATGCCCGGTGAGATTAACATTGCAATGACTAGGATGATGCCAACGGCTTGTAATGATGCGACAATTGTTAGGGCCAACAGAGATAACAATCCGTAATGAAGTAGTTTCACAGGAAGACCAATCACTCGTGCCTGATTAGGATCGAAGCAGTAGAGCATGAAATCTTTTCTCTTTAGCAACACAATAGCCAGCGTGATCCCTGCAAAGCACAGCGTTTGGAATAATTCATGCTGGGTAATACCGAGTATGCTGCCGAATAGAATGTGTGTCAGGTGTTGATCCGTATCTATACGAGTAAACAGTACTAACCCAAATGCAAACATGCCTGAGAAAACAATACCCATAACAGTATCTTCTTTGATTCTGCTATGTTCTTTGAGATACCCAGTGGCAAATGCACAAAATATACCGGAGAGGAACGCACCTACTGCAAGTGGTATACCTGCGACAAAAGCGAGTACGATACCGGGTAAAACAGCATGGGAAATAGCATCTCCCATCAATGACCAGCCTTTTAAAACCAAGAAACAGGAAAGCACTGCACAGACAGCTCCCACAATAATGGCAGCAAAGATGGCTCGTCGCATAAACTCATGCATGAAGGGTTCAGTAATTAATTCAATAAATGTGTTCATGAGCGTCGTTCCTGAATCAATGACAGAGATTCTTTTTTAGCTCGTCTGCGGGAGGCCAACATGCCATGTTTTGGGGCAAAGAAAAATGTGAGTAAGAAAATCACTGTTTGTATTGTGACAATGACACCTCCGGTTGCACCATTGAGGAAATAACTCAGATATGTGCCGATACCACTTGTGAGTGAACCGATGGTGACAGCAATGATCAACAAGTGTTTAAACCTATCTGTTAATAAATAGGCTGTTGCGCCCGGAGTTACTACCATTGCGATAACTAAAATAGCACCTACTGTTTGTAATGCAGCAACTGTACAGGCGCTTAATAAAGTGAAGAAAATGATTTTTAACCGTAATGGTGACAACCCGATAGAGCGTGCATGAGTTTCATCAAAGAAAACAACCAATAAATCTTTCCAAAGTATCATTAAGGTAATAAAGGAAATTGAGATAATGATTTCAACTTGTAAAACATCTTCATCAGCGATTCCCAGAATATTGCCCATAATAATGGTTTGTACATTTACGGATGTAGGGTTTAAAGAAACGATCAATAACCCGACGGCAAAAAAAGTAGAGAAGATAAAACCGATCACCGCATCTTCACGTAACCGAGTAATATGACGAACCAGTGTCATTGATAGTGCGGCGAGCATCCCCGTAAAAAAAGCGCCACCTGCATAAGGTAAACCGAGAGCATAAGCTCCTGCCACGCCAGGTACAACAGAGTGGGAGAGGGCATCTCCCATCAACGACCAACCTTTTAGCATCAGGTAAGCGGATAAGAAAGCACAAACAGCCCCAACAATGGCACTTACCCACATGGCTTTTACCATGTAGTTGTAACTGAATGGTTGTAAAAGTAGTTCCATCATGGTTGGTTGTCCTTTTGTTTTGGGCTTTGCCGCGGTGGAACATGATGATCATGTCCGTAAAAGACGGCAGCACGTTCGTCATCAGTAATGACTGTTAGTGAGCGTGGGTCATCATCTTCATGTAATTCAGGGCCGGAAAGATTAATATGACGCAAAATACCACCAAAGGTGATTTCCAGATTTTTTTGAGTAAAAGTGTTTTCTGTGTGACCACTTGCGAGCACAGTGCGGTTGATCAAAATAACGTGATCACAAAATTCAGGGACACTGCCGAGGTTATGCGTTGATACTAAGATCAAATGCCCTTCGTCACGTAAATCACGGAGCAAATCAACAATGGCATTTTCTGTTTTAACATCTACTCCGGTAAAAGGTTCATCCAGCAGCAAAACTTTCCCTTCCTGAGCCAATGCGCGGGCTAAAAATGCTCGTTTTTTCTGACCACCTGAAAGTTCACCAATTTGGCGATCACGTAATCCTGCCAGCCCGACACGTCCAAGTGCTTCATTGACGATTTCGTGATCACGCTTGCTGGGACGGCGCAAGAACCCCATTTTTCCATAGCGTCCCATCATTACAACATCGGAAACCAAAACTGGAAAATTCCAATCTACATCTTCGGTTTGAGGAACATATGCGATGATATTTTGCTTTAATGCGGTTTTGATAGGTTGATCGTTGAGGGTAACTTTTCCTTGTGAAGGTGTTACTAATCCCATGATTGTTTTGAATAATGTGGATTTTCCGCTGCCATTCATGCCAACTAGCGCACAAATTGTGCCGCCGGTAATATCAAAACTGGCGTCATAAATAGCAGTGTGTCCGTTATTGTAAGTGACGGTGGCGTTATCCACAATTAAATGGGGGTGCTCAAATAATGGCTGTTGGTTTAATGATGAGCGATTCATTGATTAAATCCTTTTGCAATGGTGTCTACAGTAGTATTCAGTAGATCAATATAAGTTGGTACTGGCCCTTTTTGAGCGGAAAGAGAATCTACATAAAGTACTTCGCCATAACGGGCCCCTGTTTCTTTACTGACTTGTTTTGCCGGCTTATCTGAAACAGTACTTTCACTGAAGACAACTGGGATTTTATTGGCCCTTACTGTATCAATAACACGGCGAACCTGTTGAGGAGAACCTTGTTCCTCAGCATTGATTGGCCATAAGTATACTTCTTTGAAACCATAATCTTGTGTGAGATAACTGAAAGCTCCTTCACTGGTTACCAGCCAGCGTTGTTCTTCTGGAATACGGGAAAGACGTTCTCTGAGAGGCACATCCAGTTGAGCTATTTTTTCTGCGTAAGCTTTGGCATTGCGATTGTAAACTTCGGCATTCTTTGGATCGTATTTGACAAAAGCTTTACGGATATTTTCGATATAAATCAGCGCATTTTTGGGTGACATCCAAGCATGGGGATTAGAGTTTTTATTGTAGAGTCCTTCACGGACAGGTAAAGGAATAATGCCTTCGGTTATAACAGCAGAAGGTATATCTTTCATATTTTCAAAAAAGCGTTCGAACCAGCGTTCTAAATTTAAGCCATTCCAGAGGATAAGGTCTGCACGCTGTGCTTTGATGATATCTTTGGGAGTTGGTTGATAATCGTGGATTTCTGCACCTGGCTTTGTGATTGATTCGACAATTGCGGCATCCCCTGCGACATTTTGAGCCATATCTTGAATAATAGTAAATGTCGTGACTACCCTGAATTTTTTGTCCGCATGAGCTTGTTGACTGAATAGCATTATTGTGAATAGGGCAATCACCAGATTGAATATCGTAAAAGTAGAAAGCGAACGTTTTTTGTTCATTATGGTAAACCTTACTTGTTATATATATTATTGATAATGATTATCAGTATCATTTTGGTAAAGTCAAGATGATAACGAATGAAATTGATAATAGACTCGATAATCACTCTTTAAGTTTCTGTTGCTTGATATTATAGTGATAAACTTCATGCGAACAAAAAAACAGCATTTTGTCCAGAGTTAACCCTGATCAATTAAGAAATTTATTTTGATAAATAACAGAAAAATATTTTTGGCTTATCGGTAAAATTATATATGCTTTATAGGGTTAATTTTATTTAGGGGAAGCAGCGTGAAATTTAAATTCCGCTATATTGCGTTCGTATTATTATTGACAGGATGTGCAGGCCAACAAGTACATCAATCAGACATCAATAGACAAACAGTGGCAAAACGTATGCTTAATAACAACAAGCCTGCTTTTGTTTCCCGCAAATTGACCAATAGATCCGTTCCCACACCATTTGATAGTTTTATTGAACGAGCTGCAAAACGTTATGGTGTTGATGAAACACTTATAAAAGCAATTATTCAGGTGGAATCTGGATTTCGTCCAGAGGTTGTTAGTAAATCTAATGCGGTTGGCTTAATGCAGATTAAAGCATCTACGGCTGGGCGAGATGCTTATAAAATGAAAGGAAAATCAGGGCAGCCCACAATACGTGAATTAAAAGATCCTGAAACTAACATTGATCTTGGAACTGCTTATATCAGTATCCTGAAAAAACAGCATTTGGAAGGTATTTCCAATCCAGAAACGTTGTACTATGCAACGATAGTTGCTTATGTAAATGGTACAGGAGCCTTGTTGCGAACGTTTGATTCAAGCCGGGCTTTGGCAATTAATAAAATCAATCGAATGACGCCAAATGAGTTTTATCAATATGTTCAAAATAACCATCCTGCACCACAGGCTCCGCGTTATTTATGGAAAGTGAAAAATGCTTATCGTTCTTTAGCCATTATTGACTAACTGAAAATTACATACTGACGGATGTTTATATTTTCTATAAATATCCAGAACTATCGCTGTATCTACAGATTTTTCTTATATTGGTTTTCGAAAAATTGTTTACTGTGCGTAAAGCTGTCACTTCTTAATTTTCTTAACTCATTAGGCCAAAGAGGATTGATTGGTATGTGGTAGTGGGCATTTTTGGCTTGTTGAACAAAAGAATAAAATTCTGTGTAATTGTTAATAACACATATAATTCCAAATTCCCCTATTTTTCTGGTAGTAAAAATATAGCGGGAAAATTATCATCTATACTGGCAGTTCATGTCATGCCTCATACAGGAGGCGAAAGTCTATGCTGGCGATTGCACTTGAAGCCATGAAATCATTAAGAACTATGACAGTTGATGTTTTTCAAGGTGCGGGGTCGTTTGATTACAAGCCAAACCATTCGGTTGTCACACAAACGGATTCTTTGTGCCTGAAAATTCACCAATTTCATCATATTTATAGTCGATGCCTTCTACACTGGTACTATCTTGAAATTCACCATCAAATTTTTTACTGGCAGAGCCATCCGCAATACACCAAGGGCATAAGGTATCGATATCATCGACAGAAAAAAATGGGCGTTCATAATAAATATCGGTCGGTTGATGGCAGCAATCATAGTTAACGGTTTTATCGGTAGAAAATGCCCCTTATCGTTTCATACTGTTATGCATGAAAAAGGAACATTTCTAAATGGGGAAAAAGTAACATTACTAAATTAACGGGCAATTGTCACATTCGCTTTGATGTGTTTAAGGTGAACTACAATCGTAAAGGTAACAACCACCAATAATGACCATGCCCCCCATTTTCCTGCATGAACAACAGACCAAGCGCCTAATTGATTCGGGTATTGCCAGATCCCAAAGAAGGTACCGAAGTTTTCCGCCAACCAAATAAAAAAACCAATCAGTATAAAAGCAAGTAATAGTGGCATTCTGCATTCTCTATCCAACGGTGTATAAAAAACAGTACCACGTGCATACAAACCGAAAATAAAAGCAGTTAAATACCAGCGATAATCATCAATATAATGATGACTAAAAAAGTTGATATAAATTGCCAGTGCCACCAGTGTTGCCATCCAATACGGTGGGTAATGCTCAATGCGTACTTTAAAAAAGCGCCATGACTGTATGATGTAGCTCCCCACGGCCGCATACATAAAACCTGTAAATAGTGGGACTCCCCAAAGCTTAGTAAACGCAGCATCAGGATATTGCCATGAACTAATAGATGCTGATGTCTTAAATAGCTCCATCATAAAACCGACTAAGTGGAAGACGCAGATCGCTTTCAATTCATCCCATGTTTCGAGTTTTGACCATATTAGTAATGCTTGAAAGGTCACTGCAAATACTAATAGTACATCATAACGCGGTATGCCCACGATGCCTTTTGCTGGAATCAAAAATAAAGCCAAAAAAAAGAAACCAGCAAATAAGCACGAGCGTGCATTAATCAATCCAAAGAAAAGAAACTCTAAAATAAATCGCTTAACACCTGTGCTGTTATTGGGCTTATGAGCCATTAAGAAGTTATCAACTTTACGCAGAATATTCAGTTTATGGCACATACTTTCCATTTAATTAACCTGTTGGTGTTATTTGTTGTCAATTCACTACGATAATGCTTATTTCACGCCGCGTATTCTAGCAGGATTTGAGTAACCATTCACCAGCACCTATTGAATAATCAGGTTAAGCACATCCGGGTATACGTATGGCGTGTTAACTCTTTGCCTCCCTGAATTCATCGGCTATTGATGAAGCTGATTTAATGTCAAGATGAACTATTTTAACACCGACTCTGTGTGATAGTATGTCGGGCGAGTTAGGGTAAATGTACCGGATGCTTTTGAAATTGTGTCCTTAAATGTGTACACATCTTGCGGAGTGAAGCAAGAATTTGTTTCTAACGTGCTAATTAATAATGAATTTGATTTAATGCAAGTGATCTTTCGTGTGGGTCACCACTGTATATAAGGATTTTAAATGCCTGTAATTACTCTTCCTGACGGTAGTCAACGTCAATTTGAGCATGCTGTTTCCGTAATGGATGTAGCTAGTGATATCGGTGCTGGCTTGGCAAAAGCGTGTATTGCTGGTCGTGTTAATGGTGAATTAGTTGATGCCTGTGAATTAATCGAAACCGATGCCAATCTTGCTATTATTACCAGCAAGAATGAAGAAGGTTTGGAAATTATTCGTCACTCATGCGCACATTTATTGGGTCATGCAATTAAACAGTTGTGGCCTGATACGAAAATGGCTATCGGCCCTATCATTGACAATGGTTTCTATTACGATGTCGATTTGGATCGCTCTTTGACGCAGGAAGATATCGAGCTGCTTGAAAAACGTATGCTGGAACTTGCCAAAAAAGATTACGATGTTATAAAGAAAAAAGTTAGCTGGCAGGAAGCACTCGATGCATTTGCGGCTCGTGGCGAAGAGTATAAGATTCAGATTTTGGATGAAAATATCAGCCATGATGATCGTCCAGGTCTGTATCACCATGAAGAATATGTTGATATGTGCCGTGGGCCACATGTCCCTAACATGCGTTTTTGCCATCACTTTAAACTGCAAAAAGTTGCTGGTGCATACTGGCGCGGCAATAGCGACAACAAAATGTTGCAGCGTATTTATGGTACTGCGTGGACTGATAAAAAGCAGCTTAATGCCTATTTACAACGTTTGGAAGAAGCTGCGAAACGCGATCACCGTAAAATTGGTAAGCAGCTTGACCTGTACCATATGCAGGAAGAAGCACCAGGCATGGCATTTTGGCATAATGATGGCTGGACCATTTTCCGCGAGTTGGAAACTTTTGCCCGTATGAAGCTCAAAGAGTACCAATATCAGGAAGTAAAAGGTCCATTCATGATGGACCGTATCCTGTGGGAAAAAACAGGGCATTGGGAAAACTATAAAGAGAATATGTTTACAACCTCATCGGAAAACCGTGAATATTGCGTAAAACCGATGAACTGCCCGGGCCATGTCCAGATCTTTAATCAAGGGTTGAAATCCTACCGTGACTTACCTTTGCGTATGGCTGAGTTTGGTAGTTGCCACCGTAATGAACCATCTGGTGCTTTACATGGTTTGATGCGTGTACGTGGCTTTACTCAAGATGACGCACATATCTTCTGTACTGAAGATCAGATTCTTCAAGAAGTCAGTAGCTGCATCAAAATGATTTATGATGTGTACGGCACATTCGGCTTTGAGAAGATTGTTGTTAAATTATCAACTCGTCCAGAAAAACGTATTGGTACGGAAAAACAATGGGATAAAGCAGAAGCAGATCTTGCTGAAGCATTGAACCAAAATGGTATTGAATTTGAATACCAACCGGGTGAAGGGGCATTTTATGGCCCTAAAATTGAATTTACTCTATATGATTGTTTGGATCGTGCGTGGCAATGTGGTACTGTGCAACTCGATTTTTCACTGCCAGCACGTCTAAATGCGTCATATGTAGGTGAAAATAATGAACGTAAGGTTCCTGTAATGATTCACCGGGCTGTTCTGGGTTCTCTGGAGCGGTTTATCGGTATTCTGACAGAAGAATACGCTGGGTTTTTCCCAACATGGTTGGCTCCTCAGCAGGTCGTTGTCATGAATATCACTGACGGTCAGTCAGATTATGTACAGGAATTGGTTAAAAAACTTCAAGATGCAGGCATTCGTGCAAAAGCAGACTTGAGAAATGAGAAGATTGGTTTTAAAATCCGTGAACACACTCTGCGTCGTGTACCTTACATGCTTGTTTGTGGTGATAAAGAAGTCGAATCAGGAAAAGTATCTGTTCGTACTCGCCGCGGCAAAGATTTAGGTAGCATTAACGTCAGTGAGTTTACAGAAAAGCTGCTGACAGAAATACGCAGTCGTAATCTTCATCAATTGGAGGAATAAGGTATTAAAGGCGGAAAAAGAATTCAACCGGCGCGCCCAAATCGCATTAATGAAGAGATTCGCGCCTCTGAAGTTCGTTTAACTGGATTAGATGGCGAGCAGATTGGTATTGTCAGTCTGAGAGAAGCTCTTGAGAAAGCTGAGGAAGCTGGTGTTGATTTAGTTGAAATCAGCCCAAATGCCGAACCGCCGGTTTGTCGTATTATGGATTACGGCAAGTTCCTCTATGAGAAGAGTAAGTCAGTCAAAGAACAGAAAAAGAAACAAAAGGTTATTCAGGTTAAGGAAATTAAATTCCGTCCTGGTACAGATGAAGGCGACTATCAGGTCAAACTACGCAACCTGATTCGTTTTCTGGAAGATGGCGATAAAGCCAAAATCACCCTGCGTTTCCGTGGGCGTGAAATGGCGCACCAGCAGATTGGTATCGAAATGCTTAACCGTATCCGTGACGATCTGATTGAACTGGCTGTGGTCGAATCCTTCCCATCGAAGGTTGAAGGCCGTCAGATGATCATGGTGCTCGCTCCTAAGAAGAAATAGTCAGGCAAGCAAGTAATAGACTCCAGCTAATTTTGGTTGGAGTTTATTCGCCTTACTAGTTCGTTGTAATCAACAATGCGAAGTGGAAATTAAAATGCCAAAGATTAAAACAGTACGCGGCGCAGCTAAACGCTTCAAAAAAACCGCAAGCGGCGGTTTCAAGCGTAAGCACGCTAACCTTCGTCACATTCTGACTAAAAAATCAACTAAGCGTAAACGTCATTTACGTCCAAAAGGCATGGTCTCCAAAGGTGATCTGGGCCTGGTTATTGCTTGTCTGCCATACGCATAAGCAAATTTTTTAGATTAGAATTTAGAGACGATAGGAGAAGTATATGGCTCGCGTAAAACGTGGTGTTATTGCCCGTGCACGTCACAAGAAAATTTTGAAACAAGCGAAAGGTTACTACGGTGCCCGTTCGCGCGTTTATCGTGTTGCTTTCCAGGCTGTTATCAAAGCTGGTCAGTACGCTTACCGTGACCGCCGTCAGCGTAAACGTCAGTTCCGTCAATTGTGGATTGCACGTATCAACGCTGCTGCACGTCAGAACGGCATGTCTTACAGCCGTTTCATCAATGGCCTGAAAAAGGCTTCTATTGAAATCGACCGTAAGATTCTGGCTGACATCGCTGTATTCGACAAAGTAGCATTCGCTGCTTTGGTTGAAAAAGCGAAGGGCGCTCTGGCATAAGTCAGGTTAGAAGAGGGAGCTTGCTCCCTCTTTTACTTTTTTCCAAAATGTGGCTTACTATTGATCGGAAAATGTATGTGATCAGATAGTATATGTGACTAGATAATATTGTAATTTAGTCCGATTGGTGAGTGCAAAAAGGATACAGGAGAAAGAACAAAATGATGAAGTTAGCCTTTTTTCGTTTCTTTTTTTACTTTAGCGCCTGAAATCAGGAGGCTTTGCGCGTAAGAAAAGAAACGAAAAATAGCGCTTAAGCCTCCAGTTTGGAGGCTTTTTTATTTTTATGGCCTCATTAATTGATAATGTGAGGACAAAGTCTAATAACTAATGGGCCATCTGGCCAAAGGAAGAGGAAAGCGATGTCACATCTTACTGAGCTGGTTGCAAAGGCAAAAGCAGCCGTAGAAGAGGCCCAGGATGTTGCCGCGTTGGATCTGGTACGAGTTGAATACCTGGGAAAAAAAGGCCATTTAACGCTCCAGATGTCATCGCTGCGTGATTTACCAGCCGAGGAGCGTCCAGCGGCAGGGGCTGTTATTAATCAGGCGAAACAAGAAGTTCAAGAAGTATTGAATGCGCGTAAGGCAATGCTGGAAGCTGCTATTCTGAATGAGCGCTTGGTTGCAGAAAAAATTGATGTTTCATTGCCTGGCCGTCGTATGGAAAATGGTGGCTTACATCCTGTTACTCGCACGATTGAACGTATTGAGACTTTCTTTGGCGAGCTAGGCTTTTCTGTTGAATCAGGCCCAGAAATCGAAGATGACTATCATAACTTTGATGCTCTGAACATTCCCGCACATCATCCTGCGCGTGCTGATCACGACACTTTCTGGTTTGATGCGACGCGTTTGCTGCGTACCCAGACTTCTGGAGTACAGATTCGCACCATGAAAGAGCGTCAGCCACCGATCCGTATCATTGCGCCAGGGCGTGTATATCGCAATGATTACGATCAGACGCATACTCCTATGTTCCATCAGGTAGAAGGATTGATCGTTGATAAAAATATCAGCTTTACCAATCTGAAAGGTACACTGCATGACTTTTTGAATAACTTCTTTGAAGAAGATATGCAGGTACGTTTCCGTCCTTCTTATTTTCCATTTACAGAACCTTCCGCAGAAGTTGATGTGATGGGTAAAAATGGTAAATGGCTGGAAGTATTGGGTTGTGGCATGGTGCATCCTAATGTATTGCGCAACGTTGGTATTGATCCTGAAGTCTATTCTGGTTTTGCCTTTGGCATGGGAATGGAGCGTTTGACCATGCTCCGTTATGGTGTTACAGATTTGCGTGCATTCTTCGAAAATGATTTGCGTTTTCTCAAACAATTTAAATAAGGCGGGTATATCTCATGAAATTCAGTGAACTCTGGTTACGCGAGTGGGCAAACCCAGCCATTAGTAGTGAAGCATTGTCTGATCAAATCACCATGGCTGGTTTGGAAGTTGATGGTGTTGAAAAAGTGGCAGGTCAATTCCACAGTGTATTTGTTGGTGAAGTTGTTGAATGTGGACAACATCCAAACGCAGATAAGTTACGTGTTACAAAAGTTAATGTCGGTGGCGAACGTCTGTTGGATATTGTTTGTGGAGCACCAAATTGCCGACAAGGGCTTCGTGTTGCTGTCGCCACTATCGGAGCTGTGCTACCGGGTGACTTTAAAATTAAGCCAGCTAAATTGCGTGGAGAGCCGTCAGAAGGAATGCTGTGTTCATTTTCAGAACTAGGTATTGCTGACGATCAGGATGGCATCATTGAACTGCCGGCAGATGCTCCGATTGGTGTTGATCTGCGTGATTACATGAAATTGGATGATAACGCGATTGAAATCAGCATTACACCAAACCGTGCTGATTGCCTAAGCATCATGGGTGTTGCCCGTGACGTTGCGGTCATCAATAAATTGTCCATGGCAGAGCCGAAAATAGAAGCGGTTAAACCAACCACAGATGCGACATTCTCTATTCGTGTTGATACTCCTGAAGCCTGCCCACGTTATTTAGGGCGTGTAATTAAGAATGTGAACGTCAAGGCGACCACTCCATTGTGGATGCGTGAAAAATTGCGTCGTGGTGGCATTCGTTCTATTGATCCGATTGTTGATATCACCAATTATGTCTTGCTCGAATTAGGTCAGCCATTGCATGCGTTCGATTTGGAGCGTTTGAATGGTTCAATTATTGTTCGCTTGGCTGAGCAAGATGAAAAACTCACTCTGTTAGATGGCAATGAAATAGAACTTTCTGCTGAAACACTTGTTATTTCTGATGAAAAGCAACCAGTTGCTATGGCAGGGATTTTCGGTGGGGTGCATTCTGGTGTTAATGCGGAAACTCAGCATATTATGCTGGAAAGTGCATTTTTCGCACCGTTGGCAATTACCGGCCGGGCTCGTCGTTATGGTTTGCATACCGATGCTTCTCATCGTTTTGAGCGTGGTGTTGACCCACAACTTCAACATAAAGCAATGGAATATGCCACTCAGTTGTTGATTGACATCTGCGGTGGAGAAACAGGGGAACTTGTTGATGTTACTAGCGAATCTCACTTACCAAAACCAGCAACGATTACTCTTAATCGCAATAAATTAGATCGCTTGATTGGTCATCATGTCGCTGATGAACAGGTAACAGATATCCTGACGCGTTTAGGTTGCCAAGTAACTGTCCAGAATGATAGCTGGCAAGCTGTTGCACCTAGCTGGCGTTTTGATATGCAGATCGAAGAAGATCTGGTTGAAGAGGTTGCCCGTATTTACGGTTATAACAATATCCCTGATGTGCCAGTGCGTGCAGATCTGATTATGACTTCACATCGTGAAGCTGATTTGCCACTGAAGCGGGTTAAAACAATGTTGGTGGACAGAGGCTATCAAGAAGCGATTACTTATAGTTTCGTTGATCCTAAGGTTCAGCAACATCTTCACCCACAGGAAAAAGCGTTAATCCTGCCTAATCCGATTTCGGCGGATATGTCTGCGATGCGTTTGTCTTTACTGACAGGGTTACTGACTACTGTCGCCTATAACCAAAACCGTCAGCAAAATCGCGTCCGCTTATTTGAAACAGGATTGCGTTTTGTGCCAGATGACAAGGCGGAACATGGTGTTCGTCAGGAATTGATGCTCGGTGGTGTTATTGCAGGAAATCGTTTCGAAGAGCACTGGTCGGTTGAAAAAAAACCAGTTGATTTCTTTGATTTGAAGGGCGATTTAGAATCTGTTTTAGAAATGACTGGTAAACTATCTGCAATTTCCTTCAAAGCAGAAGAACATCCTGCTTTGCATCCTGGACAAAGTGCTGGGATTTATCTGGAAAATAGTTACATTGGTTATATTGGTGTTGTTCATCCAGAATTGGAGCGTAAACTTGATTTAAATAGTCGTACCGTAGTATTCGAGTTATTATGGGGTAGCCTGGTAGATCGCATGATTCCTGAGATGAAGGAAGTTTCTCGCTTCCCATCTAACCGCCGTGATATAGCCATAGTTGTGCCTGAAGATGTAGCCGCAGAAGATGTTCTGGCTGAATGTAAGAAAGTTGGCGTAAATCATATAGTTGGCATAAACTTATTTGACGTGTATTGTGGTAAAGGGGTCGCAGAAGGCTACAAGAGCCTTGCAATAAGCTTAATCTTGCAGGATATATCACGTACACTGGAAGAAGAAGAAATTTCAGCGACCATCAATAAATGTGTAGCTGCATTAGCACAGCGATTCCAAGCATCCTTGAGGGATTGAATTTATGGTGCTCATTGAAGCTGAAATATCTGAAAATCTATTTGAGCAACTGAATATTAGCAAACAAAGCGTAGCTGCATTAGCACAGCGATTCCAAGAATCCTTGAGGAACTGAACCTATGGCGCTTACTAAAGCTGAGATGTCTGAAAATCTATTTGAGAAACTGGGTATTAGCAAACGTGACGCTAAAGATCTGGTAGAAATATTCTTTGAAGAAGTGCGTCGTTCTTTAGAGAATGGGGAGCAAGTAAAGTTATCTGGTTTTGGAAACTTTGATTTGAGGGACAAAAATCAACGTCCAGGCCGTAATCCCAAAACGGGCGAAGATATTCCGATTACGGCTCGCCGTGTTGTCACTTTTCGTCCTGGGCAAAAGCTAAAAAACCGGGTGGAAAAAGCGTTACCCAAAGAATAAGTACATAAAAAGGTCGCATTTGCGGCCTTTTTCTTATCTTTTATATCTCATTGCGCTCAATGGGAAGGATACATATTTTCTAAATGGCCTCACATCACATGCACTCAGTTTATGAGTTGATCACTTATCAGAAAAAACGTAACCATCAAGTGATGGCTATTTTGTCTGTTTTATTCGTTATTCTATTTATTTTGTCATTATGCGCAGGTGAAATCTGGTTTTGGCCTGATCAATGGTTATCGGAACCTGCCCAGTTGTTTGTTTGGCAGTTGAGGTTGCCCAGGGCGATTGCAGTGATGGTGGTTGGTGCGAGTTTGGCCCTATCAGGGGCAATTATGCAGGCTTTGTTTGAGAATCCGTTGGCAGAGCCGGGATTGCTTGGGATCAGTAATGGCGCCGGTGTTGTAGTGGTATGTTTAATACTCATCTTTCATGGTATTGCTCCATTGTGGTTATTAAGTGTTGGAGCGGTATTTGGGGCACTTTTCATGACCGCTATTTTGCTGGGATTTTCCAGAAAATATCAAGTGACCAATACCCGTCTGTTATTGATTGGTGTTGCTTTTGGCGTGATCTTTGGTGCCTTGATGACATGGATGGTCTATTTCAGTACAAGTTTGGATCTCCGGCAATTGATGTATTGGATGATGGGAAGTTTTAGTGGTATTGATTGGCGCCAAAAGTGGTTAGTTATTGCATTGCTTCCCGCCATTTTATGGTTAAGCAGCAAAGGCAATATTTTGAATTATCTCTCTCTTGGGGAATTACAGGCCCGGCAACTGGGGATATCTCACCACAAATGGCGTAATTTATTTGTCTTGGTGATTGGATTATTAGTTGGTTTGAGTGTTGCTCTCGCGGGAGCAATCAGTTTTATCGGCTTGGTTATTCCTCATATCTTAAGGTTGATTGGCTTGACTGATCATAAAGCATTGCTTCCGGCCAGTGCATTGGCAGGAGGTAGTGGTTTATTGTTGGCAGATTTAGTTTCCCGCCTGTCATTATCTCATGCAGAAGTACCTATTGGGGTTGTCACTGTAACCTTAGGCTCCCCCATTTTTATATGGCTTTTATTAAGAACACGTCACTATTAAGAAATATCATTCTGCCTGTTAATGTGGACAGGAAGATGAGGATAATAACATGATCGGTCAGCCGATTTTGGAACTGGACAATATTACTGTCGACAACAGATTGAGGTCATTGTCCGAATCTGTTACGGGAGGAAAACAAATTCATTTGGTTGGGTTAAATGGTTCAGGGAAGAGTACATTGCTTTCAGCGATTGCGGGAATGTTATCCTATAGCGGCAATATTTGTTTGAATGGTCGGAATTTGCAGGATTACCGCCAGCATGAGTTGGCGAAGCGCCGCGCGTGGCTCTCTCAATCTGCTTCTGTTCCTGTTATGCCGGTTTTCCAGTATTTAGACATGTTCCGCCCTGAATCCGCTCCATTGGCTCAGAGTGAAAATGTGTTACATGAACTTTGCCAGCAAATGAAACTCCTTCCATTGCTTTCTTCATCAATTGGTCAACTTTCCGGTGGAGAATGGCAGCGTGTCAGATTAGCAGGCACTTTTTTGCAAATATGGCCAGATCTGAATCCCGATGGGAATTTACTCTTACTCGATGAGCCAACTAATAATCTTGATATCACCCAGAAAGCGATTTTAGATAAGCTCACTAAAAGGTTTTGCACATTGGAGGGGACGGTAATATTGAGTAGCCATGATCTTGACCACACGTATGAACAGGCTACAGAAGTATGGCTTCTTTCACATGGAAAATTGTTGGCATCAGGTATACCACAGAATGTAATGACAGAACGAAATTTATCAGAGATTTTTGAAGCAAATATTGGACATATCAAAAATGCCAGCTATAAATTATGGAGGGTCAACCACGCATAATTTCCACAAGTGAAATCCACCATAATCATTGTCTGCTATTTGCATTTGGTGTTTAGTTGGCCCAAAGTTGTTTTTTGTTGATGTTTTGTTAAAAAATAATCAGTTAGAATTGGCTAACTAAAATACAATTTGGGATATACAAGGCATAAGGCGGTTATGGATAGTTTTTTGCCATTTTCTCGTCCTGCGATTGGCAGTGAAGAGATAGAAGCGATCGAGAAAGTTTTACACTCAGGTTGGATTACTACAGGCCCACAAAACTATCAGCTAGAGCAAGATTTTTCTCTGATGTTTGGATGCAAGCATGCTATTGCTTTAAGTTCCGCTACTGCGGGAATGCATTTGGCTTTGTTGGCATTAGGCATAGGCCCAGGTGATGAAGTTATCACACCTTCCCAAACTTGGGTTTCCACTATCAATATGATTTGCTTGTTGGGCGCTGAACCTGTCATGGTTGATGTTGACCGTGATACATTGATGGTCAGCGCAGAAACAATCAAACAAGCGATTACATCAAAAACCAAAGCTGTTATTCCTGTCCATTATGCGGGAGCACCTTGTGATCTTGACGCTCTGCGCGTTGTTTCTCAAGAAGCCAATATTCCCCTGATTGAAGATGCGGCCCATGCTGTCGGCACCCGCTATAAAAATGAATGGATCGGAGAACGAGGGACAGCAATCTTTTCTTTCCATGCGATCAAAAATATGACCTGTGCCGAAGGTGGCATGTTTGTTACAGATGATGATGAACTTGCCCAAAGGATCCGTTGTTTAAAATTTCATGGGTTAGCTGTTGACGCGTTTGATAGACAAATTCAGGGTAGAAAACCCCAAGCAGAAGTTATTGAGCCAGGTTTTAAATACAATTTATCAGATATTCATGCGGCAATGGCTGTTGTGCAACTAGGCAAACTGGAATCAATGAATGAACGTCGTCGGGAGTTGGTAGCTCGATACTCTGCTGCTCTTGTTGGTTCATCTTTGCAAATGCTGAAAGTTCCCGAATATGAGCATTTGCATTCCAATCATCTTTTTATGGTACGCGTTGATAAAAATATTTGTGGTATTGACCGCGATACTTTCATGGCACGTCTAAAAGACAGAAATATTGGTACGGGGCTGCATTTTAGGGCTGCACACACACAAAAATATTATCGTGAGCGTTATCCACAACTTTTCTTGCCAATGTCAGAGTGGAATTCGTCAACACTTTGTTCATTACCGCTTTTCCCAGATATGAACAATGACGATGTGGATCGTGTCGTAAATGCGATAGCTAAAATTCTTGCGGAGCATATAAGTGATATTTGAGAAGATTAAAAAAGTTTCAGTCGTTATTCCTGTTTACAACGAAGAAGAAAGTTTGCCCCAGTTATTGGAAAGAACTCTTGCAGTGTGCCAAAAATTAGAACAGAAATACGAATTAATCTTGGTCGATGATGGCAGTCGTGATAGCTCTGCTGAAATTTTAACTCAAGCGGCTGAATCTCCAGAAAATCATGTGATTGCGATCTTACTTAATCGTAATTATGGGCAACATTCAGCAATTATGGCAGGTTTCCATCAAGCTGACGGTGATTTGATTATTACGCTTGATGCTGATTTGCAAAATCCGCCAGAAGAAATTCCCCGTTTAGTTAAAACGGCAGAAGAGGGATATGACGTTGTGGGGACTCGTCGGGCTAATCGTCAGGACTCTTGGTTCCGTAAAGCCGCTTCCAAAATGATCAATGCAATGATAACCAAGGCGACGGGGCGTTCGATGGGAGATTATGGTTGCATGTTGCGTGCCTATCGACATCACATCGTTCAGGCGATGCTTCAATGCCACGAACGCAGTACGTTTATCCCCATTCTTGCTAACACTTTTGCACGCAAAACGGTAGAAATTGAAGTAGCCCATGCAGAGCGTGAATTTGGGGATTCCAAGTACAGCTTTATGAACTTGATCAACCTGATGTATGACCTTCTGACGTGCTTAACAACCGCGCCATTGCGGTTATTGAGTGTAGTGGGAAGCATCATTGCCATAATGGGTTTTCTATTAGCGGTGTTGTTGATTGCTTTACGTCTTATATTTGGCTCAATGTGGGCTGCGGAAGGAGTGTTTACCCTATTTGCTATTCTTTTCATGTTCATCGGGGCACAGTTCGTCGCAATGGGATTATTGGGTGAATACATTGGTCGGATATATAACGATGTTCGTGCTCGCCCGCGTTATTTTATTCAAAAGGTGGTCGGAGTTAAAAAGACCAATGATAATCAGGAAGAAAGCTAATGAAAGCAGTTATTTTTGCCTATCACGATATTGGTTGTGTTGGACTCAGTGCTTTAGTAAAAGCTGGCTTTGATATTCAGGCTGTATTTACTCACACTGATGATCCGAATGAAAATCACTTTTTTTCTTCTGTTGCGCGCGTCGGTGCTGATTTGAGCTTACCAGTATTTGCGCCAGAAAATGTTAATCATCCACTTTGGGTTGAGCGCATTCGCGAAATGAAGCCGGATGTCATCTTCTCTTTTTATTATCGCAACATGCTTAGTCAGGAAATTTTATCACTGGCTGAAAAAGGCGCATTTAATCTTCATGGTTCTTTGTTACCGAAATATCGTGGTCGTGCTCCAGTTAATTGGGCAGTACTCAATGGAGAAACCGAAACAGGTGTAACATTACATAAAATGCTGGAGGGGGCGGATGCGGGAGATATTATCGCGCAACAGTCTGTACAGGTTGATGAAAATGATACTTCTTTGGTAGTACATGGAAAAATATGCGAAGCAACAGTTGAGTTATTGAATGATATTCTGCCTCAAATAAAATCAGATCATTATCCATCAATTCCACAGGACGAAAGTCAGGCAACTTATTTTGGCCGTCGCACAGCAAACGATGGTGAAATAGTATGGAATAAGTCTGCCAAAGAGATTAATAACTTAGTGAGGGCAGTAACAGAACCCTACCCAGGCGCATTTACTTTTCTGGGCGAACGTAAAATTACAATTTGGCGTTCACGACCACTTAATCAGGCCCATGAAAAACGCCCCGGAACCGTAATTTCTACTAACCCATTTGTTATTGCTTGTGGTGATGGCGTGTTGGAAATCATGAGCGGACAAGGAGAATCAGGGCTTTATGTTCAAGGCAACCGATTAGCGCTTGAAATGGGCATTGTGGCAGGAGGCTATGTTGGTCCGAAAGCAACAACTCAAGTCAGTCGTCGCAAACGCGTGCTCATTTTGGGAGTCAATGGGTTTATCGGTAATCATCTGACTGAACGGTTGTTGCGTGATGGCAATTATGACATTTACGGGATGGATATTGGTTCTTCTGCCATTGAACGATTCCTTGGTAATCCTCACTTTCACTTCATTGAGGGGGATGTCAGCATTCACACTGAATGGATTGAATATCACATCAAAAAATGTGATGTCATCCTTCCATTAGTGGCAATCGCGACTCCGATTGAATATACCCGTAATCCTTTGCGAGTCTTTGAGTTAGATTTTGAAGAGAATCTTAAAATTGTTCGTTATTGTGCTAAGTACAATAAACGGATTATTTTCCCATCGACATCTGAAGTTTACGGTATGTGTGATGACAAGGAGTTTGATGAAGACACTTCGCGTCTGATTGTCGGGCCTATCAATAAACAGCGTTGGATCTATTCCGTCTCTAAGCAATTACTTGATCGAGTCATTTGGGCATATGGCGCAAAAGAAGGTTTGAAATTTACCTTATTCCGTCCATTTAACTGGATGGGGCCGAGGCTGGATAGCTTGAATTCAGCGCGTATTGGTAGTTCAAGGGCTATTACCCAATTGATTTTGAACTTGGTGGAAGGTTCTCCGATTAAGTTGGTCGATGGTGGTGAGCAAAAACGTTGTTTCACTGATATTAATGATGGCATTGAAGCACTGTTCAGAATCATTGAAAACCAGAATGGGTTATGTGACAGTCAAATAATTAATATTGGTAATCCAACAAATGAAGCGAGCATTTGTCAACTGGCTGAAATGCTGTTGGATAGCTTTGAGAAACATGAATTGCGAGGGCATTTTCCTCCATTTGCTGGATTCAAAAAGATCGAAAGTAGCAGCTATTATGGGCAAGGTTATCAGGATGTTGAACACCGTAAACCCAGCATTAAAAATGCAGAGCGTCTGATAGGTTGGAAACCCACCATTGATATGAAGCAAACCATTGATGAAACATTGGACTTCTTTCTTCGTGGAGCAGTTGAAGAATCCAAAGGGAAAAACTAAAAAGCAAGTGAAGGTTTAGGAAGAGAGATAACTTCATGAAGAAAGTTGGTTTAAGGATTGATGTGGATACTTATCAAGGCACTAAGGAAGGTGTACCACGGTTGCTTGATATTTTACAAAAGCACCATATTCAAGCCAGCTTTTTCTTCAGTGTTGGTCCAGACAATATGGGGCGACATTTATGGCGCCTGTTGCGTCCTAAGTTTCTCTGGAAAATGCTGAGATCAAATGCAGCATCTCTCTATGGTCTGGATATTTTGCTGGCTGGTACAGCTTGGCCGGGGAAAAAAATTGCGAAAGATCTGGGGCATTTGATGAAGCAAACGGTGGATGCAGGTCATGAAATTGGTTTGCATGCATGGGATCATCAAGGTTGGCAGGCAAAAGTAGAGCGTTGGTCGGAGAATGAATTAGCTGAACAAGTGAGATTGGGAGTTGATGCGCTAGAAAAGGCAATAGGGAAAACCGTTACATGTTCCGCTGTTGCAGGGTGGCGAGCAGATGAACGTGTGGTGGCTGTTAAACAACGTTTTGGTTTCGATTACAACAGTGATTGTCGGGGTACACATCCATTCAGGCCACTCTTGCCCGATGGAAGTGTGGGAACGGTACAAATCCCTGTCACATTACCTACCTATGATGAAGTTGTTGGAACATTAGTCAGCGATGCAAATTTTAATCACTTTATCCTTGATGCTATTAAAAATGATCATGGTGTGCCTGTTTATACGATTCATACCGAAGTCGAAGGCATGTCGAAGTCTTTACAGTTTCAAACATTGTTGAACATGCTTTACCGACAAGAAATTCAATTCTGCAAATTAAGTCATTTGTTACCAGCAAACAGAGATTCACTTCCTATTGGGAAAATTGTTCGTTCGAATTTTTTTGGTCGAGAAGGCTGGTTAGGTTGCCAACAAGAGGTATAACACAAATATGTTGAATACTCGGACGAGTAAAGCAGGAGCCGTTTTGATGGCTCTTTTTTTTATTCTTACTTACTTATTGCCTCTGGATAGTCGTCTATTATGGCAGCCGGATGAAACACGGTATGCTGAAATTAGCCGAGAAATGCTGCAACGTGGGGATTGGATAGTACCTTACTTTCTGGATGTTCGTTATTTTGAAAAACCAGTAGCAGGATATTGGATCAATAACATCAGTCAATGGATTTTTGGTCACAATAATTTTGCTGTTCGTTTTGGCTCCGTGTTCAGTATTCTAATCAGCGCATTTCTTCTCTATCGTTTGGCAATGATGATGTGGAAATGTCGCCAGACTGCTTTTGTTTCCAGCCTGATTTACATTTCCATGTTCATTGTTTTGTCCATTGGTACTTATAGTGTTCTTGACCCTATGTTTTCTTTGTGGGTGACTGCGGGGATTGTGGGCTGTTATTGGGCGCTTAAGGCTGCTAAGACCCGAGAACGGATTCTGGCATGGTCTGTTCTCGGGTTAGCCTGTGGTATGGCTTTTATGACAAAAGGATTTCTGGCATTGGCACTGCCCGTGATTGCCATGATACCCATCACGATATACCAGAAACGCTTTTGGGAAATGGTTCGTTTTGGGCCTCTTGCCGTGATTTCCGCTATTTTGATTAGCCTACCGTGGGTAATTGCGATTGCTCTGCGTGAACCGGATTACTGGCATTATTTCTTTTGGGTAGAACATATACAGCGTTTTGCTTCTGAGGAAGCTCAGCATATTGCACCTATTTGGTATTACTTACCGATATTGATTTTAGGGGTGATCCCGTGGTTAGGCTTACTGCCTGGTGCTTTAATTAAAAGTTGGAAAGAGAAAAAAAGTCATCCGGAAATGTTTTTCCTGTTTTGTTGGTTTGTTGTTCCGTTTGTCTTTTTCAGTATTGCAAAAGGAAAGCTGCCAACTTATATCTTGCCCTTCATCGGCCCTTTAGCACTGATGATGGCAAAATATAGTGTCGATTGTGTCAAAAATGGCAATATGAAAGCGTTGAAAATGAATGGACTGGTGAATGTCTTCATCGGATTGCTTGCCATTTTGGTACTTTTTGCTATGAAAACCTTGAAGATTTCTTCAATTTATCAGCCTGATGAATCGTTGAAATGGATGATGGGAATTATTGCCTTTGGTGTTTGGGGGGGGATTGGTTATCTATGTTTCATTCGCAATGGTAAATATTGGCTATGGGCTGCTGCTTGTTCAATTATGATCAGCTTATCTATAGGTAGTGCATTGCCGGACAAGACGATAAATTCCAAGCTTCCCCAGCATTTCATTCAGCAAAATAAAAAAGAGTTAGCTGACAGTAAATATATTTTGACTCAATCTGTTGGAGTAGGTGCGTCGATTGCGTGGGAGTTAAAACGCAGTGATATTTACATGTATGATCGTCAAGGGGAATTAAAATATGGACTTGATTATCCTGATAGCCAATATCGATATATCACAGAGGAAGGATTTCCTACATGGTTAGCGAAAACACGCAAAGAAGGTCAAGTTGCTATTGTTTTTCTCTTATCTTCAAAAGGTGAATTGCCTGAATTACCAGAGCCGGATTTTGTGCGTCGTAGCCATAGATTCGCGCTTGTGATTTATAAGAAACAGCCATGAGCAGCAATATAACCTTATTGATTTTGGTTAGTTTACTAACCTGCGCGGGACAATTATGCCAGAAACAGGCAGTTATTTGTTGGCAGAAAAAAGATACCCCTTATAAAGGGGTATTTATGGCGATATGGTTGCTTAGCGCTATTATTTTATTGAGTATAGGGATGATATTTTGGTTGCGATTATTGCAATTTTTGCCACTGAGTACTGCTTACCCTATGCTTAGTATAAATTTTGTAATAGTGACTTTGGTTGGGCAATTTTTGTATCAGGAAAAAGTGGGGTTAAAGCACTGGATGGGGGTTTTAGCAATTATGTTCGGAATTTTATTGATGAGCTTGAGCCAATGAAGGGTTACCTTTGGGGAGTGGCGAGTGTCTTGTTGATCACTGTAGCTCAATTGCTATTGAAATGGGGAGTTGCCCACCTGCCAGAACTTTCGTTGTCAACGCATTGGCTGGACATTGACTGGTTTTGGACAAATCATAATCCTTTATTGCTGATTATGGTCGGATTGGCGGGTTATGCGCTATCCATGTTATGTTGGTTTTTCGCGTTGAAATACCTGCCATTGAATAAAGCGTACCCTATTATTAGCTTGAGTTATGTTTTTGTTTATTTAATGGCGGTTTTATTGCCTTGGTTCAATGAAACCATCTCACTGTTAAAGACATTGGGCATTTTTTTCATCTTATTAGGCGTTTGGTTAATTAGCAGGCCGGAAAAAAATCAATGTCATTGATTATTTTTATAAAGATTGATAAATAAAAGCGTCATATAACGTCATATTATTATGAAAAGTTTCAGAAGCGGTGCTTGTTTTTTTATTTCTCGCTCGATAAAGTTTATCGTTTCTATACCCAATGGATTCCAAGGTGCGTCGCAGCTAACAAAGAGGTAACTTGAAAGACCAAGGGTATATATGATGATTGAGGGAAAACGGATGGCAATAAGAATAGGGCATTTATGCTTATTATTTGGTTTTTTTCTTATTGGTTGTACCAATCCTGTAACTAAGTCTGACTCGCCTCCATTGAAGGCGGCTCTCTCTGATCCAATAATGGTCATCGCTCAGTTAAGAGATCAACTAGACCAATGGCATAATACACCATATCGCTACGGTGGTATGGATAGACATGGTGTTGATTGTTCAGGCTTTGTTTACCGAACTTTTTATGATCGCTTTAATATCCTGCTACCCCGGACAACAAGTGAACAAACCAAGTTGGGCTCACAGATCAGCAAAGATGACCTGATGCCAGGGGATCTTGTGTTTTTCAAAACGGGTAGTGGAAAAAGTGGGTTGCATGTGGGTATTTATGATACTAACAATGAATTTATTCACGCATCCACAAGTAAAGGCGTAATACGTTCTTCTCTTGATAATGTGTATTGGCGTCGTGTTTTTTGGCAAGCCCGTAGAATGTGACTTCATTTTCATCTCATTATTCCGGCAGTGCTTTATGATATCTTAAGGCTCTGTTTTTCTGCCGGAGTCAAAAATGTCCTCATTACGTCTGTTGCTTTCAGATTCTCATGATCCCTGGTTTAACCTTGCGGTTGAAGAATGTATTTTTCGACAGATGCCTCCAAATCAGCGCGTTTTGTTTTTATGGCGCAATACTAATACTGTTGTGGTGGGACGTGCGCAGAATCCATGGAAAGAGTGTAATACTCGAAAAATGGAGCAAGATGGAATCAAACTGGCTAGACGTAGCAGTGGGGGTGGCGCGGTTTTCCATGATTTGGGCAATACGTGTTTTACTTTTATGGCAGGTAAACCTGAATATGATAAAACTATTTCTACACAAATCGTCCTTGAAGGTTTAAAAAAATCAGGAATTCATGCCACAGCTTCTGGTCGCAATGATTTGGTTTTATCTTCCCCTGAAGGGGAGCGTAAAATCTCTGGCTCTGCATATAAGGAAACTAAAGATAGAGGCTTTCATCACGGAACCTTGTTGATTAATGCAGACTTAAATCGACTTGCTGATTATCTTAATCCAGACCCTAAAAAATTACAGTCGAAAGGTATCACTTCGGTTCGCTCCAGAGTAACGAATTTGACTGAGTTGTTGCCAAATATCACACATGAAACCGTTTGTAAGGGGATTATAGACGCATTTTTTGAATACTTCGGTGAAGCAGTCAAAGCAGAAGTTATTTCACCACAGGCTTTGCCTGATTTACCCGGTTTTAGTGATATTTTTGCTAAACAGAGCAGTTGGGAATGGAACTTTGGTCAGGCTTCTTCATTCAGTCATGTACTGGATACACGATTTCATTGGGGTGGTGTTGAGCTGCATGTTGATGTTGAACATGGTGTGATTAGCCGTTGCCAAATGTTTACTGACAGTTTGGAACCTGCTCCGCTTGAAGTGTTGTCTGAAAAACTAGTCGGAGTGCAGTATCAGCCAGAAACGATTGGGAAAATGGTTCAGCAAATCAGTGAACAATATCCCTCTTTGGATGCAGAATTGCAGCAGTTTAACCACTGGCTGATGAATGAGCTGAAATAATTGAAGGGCGTTCGATAAAATGCAAAAAAATGGTCAACGATAGGGAAGTTGACCATAAAGGGTGGCACTTATTATAAATGCGGTTCCGAAGTATAGGGTGGGGTATTTATTCTTTGCAGTATCGATTTCTTGAGGTATTTATTTCTCATGAAGCTTATTTCTCATGAGGTTTATTCCTCAAGAGGTCTATCCCTCACAATGTAAAAATGTTTTTAACTCAGGCAATTGCCCATTTTCCCTGAATTTAGCTGGTGTGGTATTAAAATGTTTTTTGAATATTCGAGTAAATGTAGCCTGAGAACTAAAACCATATTGAAGAGCAATATCAAGAATCGGCAAATTGTCTTCACGCAAAGATTTGGCTGCTTCATGGAGGCGGCGTCGGCGCACATATTGACCTAATGTACAGCCTTTCAACTCCTTAAAAATGCGTTGTAAATGCCATTTTGAATAACCACTTTTATGGGCTATAGCATCTATTTTGATGCCTTCAGTCTGTTGAAGCTGGCTTTCTAACCATCTGACAATATCGTTGATAACATTTTCTAACATGTTTACCTCCCACATAGGTGGGCTTTTGCTAAAAAAATACAGATAAATAATTAGTTACGTTATTGTGTGAGCCATTTTAAGAATTTCTTTTTTATCGTATACGCAAAATGTGCTGTTTCCGGTTAATAACTGTTACATAGGGTTTATTTTTACCTTATCGCTATCTACTAAGTAGATTTCAAATTATTACCAACGAAAAGGGCATTAAAGAAGGAGGATAAACCGTAGCCTTTATTGCCGAAGATAGATTTGTGGCTGGTTAGTTTCAGGATGTTGCGTAACACCTAAATCGGCTTGGTACCATTGTTTAAGAATATCGTCACGCAATACATCTTGTGGAATGCCGGATGCAACTAATCGTCCTTTGTGCAATAGAATAATTTTATCGGCATAAAGTGCTGCAAGATTCAAATCATGGAGTACACAGCAGACAGCAATAGGCTGTTGTCGCGTCAGGCGATGAACCAATCGCAATGTATGCTGCTGGTGATAAAGATCCAGTGCTGAAGTGGGTTCATCCAAAAATAGACAAGATTCAGTAGGTTCAGGATGCCAAAGTTGAGCCAAAACTCTTGCTAATTGAACTCGTTGTTGCTCACCCCCAGATAACTGCTGATAATTCCTGTTTCTCAGTTCTTCACATTCTGTTAATGCAATAGCTTCACCAATGGCGGTTCTTTTGTATACATTATCATGGGGAACACGTCCCATGGCGATGACTTCCTCTACACTAAAAGGGAAAGATAGGGAACTATATTGCCTCATTACTGCTCGAATGCGAGCCAGTTGTTGGGTTGGCCAGCGGGAAATAGGAATACCTTTTAATAAACAGTCTCCTGAACTGGGTGGGATATAGCCAGTTAACAGACGCAATAATGTTGATTTTCCCGCCCCATTTGGGCCAATAATTGCTACAACTTCCCCTTGACGAATAGAAAGAGAAACATCTTTGATTATCTGATGCTGCCCAATAAAATAATTTAAATTTTGGGCTTCAAGTAAATTAGCTGGCGTGATCGGTTTCATTATAAACGACCTCCCGATGGCTTAAGAATGAGCCATAAAAAATAAGGGGCACCGATCAAACCAGTGATAAGGCCGACTGGCATTTCCGCAGGAGAAACTAACGTTCTGGCTAATGTGTCAGCTGTTAATAAAAGACATGCGCCGCCCAGAACTGATATCGGTAGTAACCAAGTATGGTCTCCTCCAAACCGTAGTCGGGCAAGATGTGGGATAACTAACCCAATGAAACCAATAACACCAGTTAAAGCGACTGAACATCCGACCAATAAGGCACTTAACAGCAATAATTGATATTTGGTGCGTTGGACATTAACGCCTAAATAGTGCGCTTCTTCATCTCCTAGTTGCAACAAATTGAGCTTCCGTGCCTGGCTGAATGCCAGCATACAAACAGGGATAATAAGTGATGCAGCAATAGTCAGAGTTGGCCACTCTATTTGACTGAGTGAACCCATCATCCAAATGGAAAACTGGCGTAATTGTTGGTCGTTACTGATATAACTCAATACGCCAATAAATGACATACATAATGCGTTGATGGCAATGCCTGCAAGCAGTAGCTTTGACAGATTGCCATGATTATATTTGTTAAGAATGAATATCAGAGATGATACCAATAAACTGCCGACAAAGGCTGCAATAATATGTCCGTATAACGCAATGCTGGCAGGTAGGGCGAAAGGCAGAACAATAACCATTGCGACGGTAAGTGCTGCACCACTGCTGATCCCTAACAACCCGGGATCAGCCAGAGGATTACGGAATAACCCTTGCATCACAGCACCAGATATAGCCAGTGCGCCTCCAACGAGGATCGCCAGCAAAATACGTGGTAACCGAATATTTAACCAAATCTGCCACTGTGGGTCATCCAAAGAGGATTCCCACAGTGTTTTAAAGGAAAGTGGCAATGCCCCCATATTTGCTGAGCTAATTGCTAGAAAAAACAACAATAAACCCAGCATTATCAAACCGAGACTAGGGGATTGAGAACGACTCATTGCACTTTCTCCGCAGCATCACGGACTTGTTTCATCACAGCAGGGGTTTGCAGACTAAATCCAAGCAGGCCCATTTCATCAACAACAACGACCTGTTTTTTCTTTCCTGCTGGTGTGAAGTTCAATCCGGGAAGCTGCCAGACTTTATCCATACCACCCAAAGTTTTTAGCCCTTCAGTGCTGACCAGTAGTAAGTCCGGTTTGCTGGCAATAACACCTTCTTGGGATAAAGGACGGTATCCTTTGAAACCCTGCATTGCATTTTTTGCACCAATGGAACGGATAATTTGATCTGCTGCTGTTTGCTGTCCAGCCGCCATTGGCATGATGCCTCCGTGGCTCATGACAAAAACAACTTTAGCGGGAATATCTGACGTAGCAACATCAGCCAGCTGTTGCCGATATTGGGCAATCAATGCTTCACCACGTTTTTCCCGATTGACCGCCTTGGCGACGGTCATGATTTTTTCAGGAACGGCTTCTAACGAGGTTTTGCTGGTCACTTTAATGACTTTTACACCGGAATCTTCGACTTGTTTGAGTGCCAGAGAAGGTTGAGCAGATTCACTTGCGATCACCAGTGATGGGCGCATGGATAAAATCCCTTCTGAATTCAGAACCCTCATATACCCGATATCGGGTAGAGAGAGTAATGCTTTGGGATTTTGACTGGTACTGTCCCTTGCGACAACATGCTGTCCTTCGCCAAGTGCAAAAACAATTTCAGACACATCGCCACCAATTGTAACAATGCGTTCAGCAGAGAACACATTGAAAGAGATGGCAAACATAAATGTTAGAAGCCATTTTTTCATGCTACACAAGTTTCCTGTTCTGGTTGCAGTTTAGGTAAAGCGGCAATTTGTTCACGCCATTGAGTTTGTTCGGGAGTGCCTTCAGCGCGTTGACCGAACAACTGGGCGATTTGATTGCCATTGGCATCAAACAACTCAAGGCTGGTCACGAAGCCACAGTCTGTTGGTTTACGGGTCACCCAGCTTTCTGTGATGGCACTTTCAATCAGGTGCAGAGTGAAATTGTGGTTGAAAATGTTGAGCCATTTCTGAGCAGAATTTTCTTCCTGATAAGGCATCAGGCGTTCCAATTTACCCGTAAAAATCTGAACACAGCCACGGTTTCCAACAAAGATCATGATTTCGTTTTGACCTTTATAAGCAGTTTCAACAATTTGGGTCAGTGCTGAATTATCCACACGATAAGCTAAATCGTTTTTAACTGCATTGAAAATCTGTTGACGGTTAAGGTTGTGACGTTTCATCATGATGAAGAATTGATGAACATCAGTCATTGCACGCCACTCTTCATCTAGCTGTGCTTTCAGTTGTTCGGTGACTTCTGTATGCTCAGGCACTTTTTCCGGCTGAATCTCCAGTGCTGGGTTTTCACTGATCTGATATTTTTCGATCAGGGCCTCCCATGCAGCCATGTCGGTATTACTGGTGGTATAAACTTTATGCAACGCATCGCCTTGACGATCAAAGAATTGAATGCTGTGACGCATACCATTCTTGGCTGGCTCAATCAAAGAGAAAATGCTGTTCCAGTGGTCGAAGAACAAGCGCAAATCAAGCTCACGCGGATTGAGGATCAAACCTACATGTGGGCTGAATTTAGTATTTTCGTAGCGTCCAACATGTTCATGGACGGCGAAATCATTACGGGTAATCGCCTTGGTTTCACCAACTGCCACCAGTTCCTGAAGAAGGGTAGGAGCATCAATATTCAAACGTTTGGCATCGATACCGACACGGCTATGTAATAATTCTCCTTCGCTGACATTAAGGTAAGCAGCCAGATCGCGTGCGTATTTAGCTTTGTTTTCTGCTTTGGCTTGTTGGTAACGTTCATAAAGTGACTGATTCACTGTTGTTAACTCCTTAAAAACGGTGTTTAAAAATAACTTCGTCTTAAAAATAACTTTATCTTAAAAATAACGTTGTCTTAAAAATAACGTTGTCTTAGAGCCAAGGTAATGGTCTGTTTGTTATTTACCACTGGTAGCTGACAAACAATTTAGCATTACGACCATTTTGTGGCGCTCCTTGCGATGAGTAATAGGCTTTATCAAAAGCGTTACCCAGTACGACGGAGGTAGTTAACCCTTTTAATGTTCCATCACCGTGATAACTGACGTAGAAGTCATTGACACCATAACCCGCGTATTGGGTGATCTTCTGACCACGTTCGTTTCTATCACCATTTACCCCTCTGAGTTTGGTATGCTGAGTAAATTTACCAATCCACCCGATGGAAAAGCCTGTTGTGGATAATGGAATGTCCAAAGTGCTGGTTAGGGTGTCGGGGCTGAGGGCTTCTATAGATGCTCCATTTTCTTCGTTTTTGCCGGTTGTATGGTTGTAAGCGAGAGCCCAGGAGAACCAATCAGAATCATACGTCATGGAAACATCCCAACCCCAAATTTTGGCTTTTGGAATATTGAAAGATGTTGTAAATCTCATATCAGGCGTCACAGTAGATGATATGTAGTCTTTCGCCTTAGTATCAAAATAGCTGGCTTTAAATTTCAGATCATCATTGCTGGCAAACAGTCCATCGAAACGTAGTCCGAAACCATATTCCTGAGTTTCATTGCTTTCAGGGCGCAAGTTTGGATTTGGTTTCCAATAGTTTGTAAGTCCGGGACCTCCGCTTTTTGAAGGCATATAAAAATGTTTCGAATCGTTATACACTTCTCCCATGGTCGGAGAACGAAATGCCTGTGAATAGGAGGCAAATAGCATTGACCAATCTGTAGGGGTAATACTAATAGCACCTTTTGATGACCATTTGTCGGCCTTGATGTCGTTATATTTGCTATTTGAGGCTTTGTAATTGTCGTAACGTGTACCTGCGATAAACGAGACAGGCAAATCACGCAGAGTCATTTCGTCCTGTAGCCAACCAGATGCAAAGCGGATATCTGCGTTAGGAAATCCTTCTACAATACTGCTACTTGGCTTTTGTTTTTGTTTGTAGACTTCGCTACCATAGGTAAATTGATGTGCAGCAAAGGCAGTGGTTCCCAGATGAGAGCGGTTTTCAAGTTTTATACCATAAGTTTCTTGTTTACGGCCTTCAAAACCTTTGTCTTTACTTTTGTTATTAATATTTATATCGGAATAATAAATATCCGCTCTAGCGTTTAACCAGCTATATTTTTCAGGATTTAATTGATAAGACAACTGAGCATCACGCTGTGCGGTGGTGCGATCTATCCGTTGATTTTTAACATTGCTTAGAGATTGAGGGTTGTTAGGCTCATGTGCTTCATTACGGTAATAACGCAGATTGCCGCTAAGTTTTTGGCTGTCATTGATCTGCCAAGAGCCTTTTGCCAATAGATTACCAATGGTTTCGTCATTCTGGTCTTTTACGCCATTCCCGTAGCGGAGATTACCCACATCACGGGTACCAAATGCAACTAAACCATCAAACTGTTCTGTTTTACCAAATGCAGTTCCTCCGAATCCCAAACTATGGTCACCGCTTCCTGCACGGCTAAAGACGCGAAATCCACTATTTTTACCTTCTTCCAATAAATCAGTAGCATCTACTGTTTGATAGGCAATAACACCACCCAGAGCGCCACTACCATATAACAGCGCGGATGGGCCACGAACGACTTCAACCTGCTTGATCAGCGCAGGATCGAGGAATACGCCATTGATATGCCCTGTATCGGTTCCTTGTCGAATGCCATCAACGAGAGTCAATACACCTTTTTGGGAGTACCCTCGCATACTGATGTCTTGTCCATTGGCACGATCAGTGCCTGCGATATTGATGCCTGGGATATTACGCAGTAAATCATTCGCATTGCCTGCAATTTTATTATTGGCTGAATTACCTTCAATGACTGTAACCATCATGGGGGCTTCAAAACTGTCACGCTGGTTGCCAGTGGCATATACAGTCAAAGTATCCTTGGATGATTTATCTTTTTCGGCATGTACTGTTGCTGCATTTGCAGAAGATAAACTCGCAAGGACGACGACACTCAATGTAGACAGTTTCAGGTTTGGTGGTTTAATTAGAGTCATGCAGGTCAATCTCCATGCTGAAATAGTGTGTTTTTATTAATACAAATCACTGAACACAATTAACTAAAAACCTCGCTGATATTCAGAAGATAAGCTTGTTAGGTTTCTTATTGCCTCAGCATAAATTTGCTGGATTTGGTCGGATGTAATCGGAAAATCTGCGTGATAGCCAATTTCCATAGCATACGGCCTTCCCGATAGTTGTTGACCATCGATACAATTGATCTTTACAGAATCGTTGGATAGATCAGGAAGAATCTGCTGCTGCAGGAGAATAGTGTAGCGACGTTGATAATGTGCTAATTTTTCCATAACCAAATATGAACAATAATTATTCTAATATTGAGAATAATTATCGTTTCAATGATAGTTAACTTCAAGTTATTTTTTTTATACCTGAATTTGAGTAGTAATATTTTGATTTTAAATGATTTGTTTTTGTAGGTGGCTGGCTCCATCAAGTGTTAGGAGCCAGAATAAGGAAAGGATTCAGGAACGATTTTTCATGGCTTCGTCTAGGATACTGATAAATTTCTCCGTATCTTGCCAGCCAAGGCATGGATCAGTAATCGATTGTCCGTATGTCAAAGACTCTCCTTTGATTACTTTTTGTGTCCCCTCGACTAAAAAGCTTTCGGCCATAACACCAGCAATGGCTGTTGAACCGGATTTGACTTGTTCACCAATATTTCTGGCTATATCCAGCTGACGACGATGAATTTTCTGGCAATTAGCATGGCTGCAATCCACAATCAGACGTTCAGGTAAGTGCAATTCACGTAACTTATGGCAGGTTGCTGCAATATCTTCGGCACTGTAATTCGGTTTTTTCCCACCACGCATAATAATATGTCCATAAGGATTCCCGTTGGTTTGATAAATGGTCATCTGACCGTTTTTATCAGGGGACAAAAACATATGTTTGGTTTGTGCTGCACGTATTGCATCAATGGCGATAAGCGTATTGCCATCCGTCCCATTTTTAAAGCCAACTGGGCATGACAAGGCCGAGGCCATTTCTCGGTGAATTTGGCTCTCTGTTGTTCTGGCACCGATAGCCCCCCAACTAATTAAATCGGCAATGTATTGACCGGTGACCATGTCCAGAAATTCTGTAGCAGTCGGAACGCCCAAGTCATTGATATCAATGAGTAGCTTGCGGGCAAGGGAGATCCCTTTATTTATCTGGCAAGAGCCATCCAATATAGGATCTGAAATTAAGCCTTTCCAGCCAACGACTGTTCTCGGTTTTTCGAAATAAGTTCGCATCACAATTTCTAGATTGTGCTGATATTTTTCGCGTAGAGTGCGTAAACGGGAGGCATAATCAAGAGCTGCATCAATATCATGAATGGAACAGGGACCAATAATGACCAGTAAACGTTGATCATCTCCTGTCAGGATGGATTCAATACGCTTTCGTGACAATGTCACATTTTGCAAGGTCTTGTCTGATATAGGATATTGCTTTGTAAGCGTTTTAGGTGTTATCAGGCTATCAATGCGGTGGGTTCTTAACTCATCTGTTCTGTACATATACTTTCTCGAATTCTACTTCACATTGAGACAGTGTCTGAAATGACTGGGGAATCACAATAACTCAACTTCCAGCAAATTCAACAGACAATCATGATATTTATGCGAGAAAGTGTTGTGAATAAATTTTGTCAAATATGCTTGTGTTCTGAGATCAGAACATACGACGTTTCAGTCCCATTCGATCAATAATTTTAGCCGAAATCTCTTCGACAGAATAATTGGTGGTATTTAGGTAATTAATATTATTTTTCCGGAATAAAGCTTCAACTTCAGCAATTTCGACTCGACATTGGCGTAATGAAGCATAACGACTATTTTCCCTCCGTTCTTCACGAATAGCAGCAAGCCTTTCCGGGCTAATAGTTAGACCAAATAATTTATGCTGAAAAGACTTCAAGGCTACAGGTAATTGTAAATTATCCATATCGTCTGCGGTGAAAGGATAATTTGCTGCCTGAATGCCAAATTGCATTGCAAGGTAGAGGCTGGTTGGTGTTTTTCCACAACGGGATACGCCAAGAATAATCACTTGAGCCTGCTCAAGATTACGTAGTGAAATACCATCATCATGAGCGAGGGCGTAATCAATGGCAGCAATGCGCGCATCGTACTGCCCCAGGTTTTTTTTAGATAAACCGTGAGTTCGATGTAATTCTGGTTTGGGTTCTAAGCCGATTTCTTGCTGTAATGGGGCAACCAATGTTTGAACAATATCCTGACAGAATCCATCGCTACAAGTAATAATGCTTTTGATTTCATCTGAAATGATGGAGTAAAAAACTAATGGCCTGATTTGGGTTTGCTGATATATCGCGTTTATTTGCTCTCTGACTTCTTCGGCTCTGGTTTTGTTCGTCACAAAAGGTAAGGTATAGGAAGTAATGGCAATGGGGAATTGAGACAACACTGCGTGGCCCAATACTTCTGCTGTGATTGCTGTTCCATCAGAAATAAAAAATACGTTGCGTTCCAATATCTCGTTTTCAGGTACTTGGGAGGTATGAGTTTCTATCATTATCTCTTTTCTTTTATTGTTATACCCTTCATATTTCAAATAGCTGCCTTTGTCGGCTGGGTTCTCTTACTTCAGTTACATAGTTTTCAGTTACATGACATTGAATTAAATTAAATAGTGTCGGTCCAACTAGCTTTAATTTAAGTAGATTTAATTTAAATAACTTTAGGCTAAACAATTTTAGTTATGTCCTGAAAATTCGTCCCTTTGCCGCCATGCTGCAACTTGAAATCTATTGAGTATAGATTGACATCAGTATGCTCTATTTTTCAGATTATACCTGCAAAAAAATAATATTGTTGGGTTGATCGATTCACCTTTCTATATATGGCAAGACAATGTGCTAGGCTATTTCCTGCTGTGAAGAGCAGCTTTAATTTTCCGACTTGTACCTCCGAATGTAAAAAAAGGATAGTTTCTGATGTCCAATAGTGGCCTCACCCCAAGCAATGTGCTCTGGTATAACCAATTAGGTATGAATGACGTTAATCGGGTCGGTGGTAAAAATGCCTCTCTTGGCGAGATGATCACCAATCTGGCTGAACTTGGCGTGTCTGTTCCAAATGGTTTTGCTACAACTGCACAGGCATTTAATGATTTTCTGGAACAAAGTGGTGTGAACCAGCGCATTTATCAATTGCTGGATGAAACCAATGTTGATGATGTTAATCAATTGGCTAAAACTGGTGCACAGATTCGTCAGTGGGTGATTGATACGCCATTTACATCTCAACTTGAAACAGATATCCGTGATGCCTATCTGCAACTGTCTGAAGGCGAGCCTGGTGCCTCTTTTGCCGTGCGCTCTTCCGCAACAGCAGAAGATATGCCGGATGCTTCTTTTGCTGGGCAGCAAGAAACTTTCTTGAATGTGCAAGGCATTGATGCGGTTATGGTTGCCATCAAGCATGTCTTTGCATCACTTTTTAATGATCGCGCCATTTCTTATCGTGTCCATCAGGGGTATGACCATCGCGGCGTTGCGCTCTCTGCGGGAGTACAACGCATGGTACGTTCTGATTTGGCCTCGTCTGGGGTGATGTTCACGATTGATACAGAATCAGGTTTTGATCAGGTTGTATTCATTACATCAGCTTATGGTCTGGGGGAGATGGTCGTGCAGGGAGCGGTAAACCCTGATGAGTTTTATGTCCATAAACCCACATTGAAAAATAACCGTCCTGCAATAGTGCGCCGCAATCTCGGTTCTAAAAAAATACGCATGGTTTATGCAGATAGCAAAGAACATGGGAAGCAAGTGCGTACGGAAGATGTATCAGATGAATTGTGCAATCGTTTCTCTTTGGCTGACAGTGAAGTGGAAGAGCTGGCCAGACAGGCCTTATTGATCGAGAAACATTATGGTCGTCCGATGGATATCGAATGGGCAAAAGATGGACACAATGGAAAGCTATATATTGTGCAGGCCCGTCCTGAAACTGTCCGTTCAAATCAGCAGGTAATGGAACGCTACCAACTCAATGAGCAGGGCAGTGTTTTGGTGGAAGGTCGCGCGATTGGACATCGTATTGGTGTTGGAATGGTCAAGGTTATCCATAATCTTAGTGAAATGGATCGCATTCAAGTGGGTGATGTGTTGGTAACTGACATGACTGACCCAGATTGGGAACCGATCATGAAAAAAGCAGCGGCCATTGTCACCAATCGTGGTGGGCGCACTTGCCATGCAGCCATTATCGCTCGTGAACTGGGTATTCCTGCTGTTGTTGGTTGTGGCGATGCTACTGAGCGTCTGAAAGAAGGCCAGCAGGTAACAGTTTCTTGTTCGGAAGGTGATACTGGTTATGTTTATCAGAATAAGTTGGATTTCAGTATCCAGAGTTCCGAAATTGATAAACTGCCAGAACTGGATGTGAAGATCATGATGAATGTGGGTAATCCTGATCGCGCATTTGACTTCGCTTGTTTGCCAAATGAAGGGGTTGGTCTGGCGCGGCTGGAGTTCATCATTAACCGAATGATCGGTGTGCATCCTCGCGCTCTACTCGAATTCTCCGAACAGACTCCAGAGTTGCAAGAACAAATTAAATCGTTGATGGTTGGTTATGATGATCCTGTTGAGTTTTATGTAGGGAGATTGACAGAAGGGATTGCAACGCTAGCAGCAGCATTCTGGCCTAAACGAGTGATCGTTCGCTTATCAGATTTCAAATCCAATGAATATGCGAACTTAGTTGGTGGAGATATGTATGAGCCGCACGAAGAAAACCCGATGTTAGGTTTCCGTGGTGCAGGACGCTACGTCTCTGATAACTTCCGTCAATGTTTTGCTTTGGAGTGTGAGGCAGTCAAACGAGTACGCAATGTAATGGGGTTAACTAATGTTGAAGTGATGATTCCATTTGTACGTACAGTCGCTCAGGCTGAAGCTGTAATATCAGAGTTGGCTTCTCAAGGCTTGAAGCGCGGTGAAAATGGACTGAAAATTATCATGATGTGTGAAATTCCGTCGAATGCGTTATTGGCAGATCAATTCCTTGAACATTTTGACGGTTTCTCAATTGGCTCAAATGATATGACACAATTGGCCTTGGGATTAGATCGCGATTCTGGCGTGGTATCCGAATTATTTGACGAGCGTAATGATGCAGTGAAACAATTGCTTTCTATGGCAATTCAAGCAGCTAAACGTCAGGGGAAATATGTCGGCATTTGTGGACAAGGCCCTTCAGATCACGAAGATTTTGCGGAATGGTTAATGAAAGAGGGAATTGATAGCTTATCGTTGAATCCTGATACAGTAATGAAGACGTGGATTTCTTTAGCTGGAAATCACTAATCGAATTTAATTCAGGCCTGAATTAAAAAGCCTGTTAAAATACTTGCAGGCTTTTATATTCTATGTAACATGATCTTTTTTAGTATGGTTGATTAATTACAGAAAATATAAAATACATAAAAAAAAAGCCTATCATGGGCTGACAGGCAAAGACTACACACAGCAATATATATTACTTCATTGAACCTGAACTATGGCGTTATAGTCCAAGTTGGCAATACTCTGGGAAACACTTGTTTCGATGAAATAAATACTAATTTAATAAATGAGTTTATTCATTAAGAATCCTCTTAATAAATAGAGATTAGAAAAGAAAATTTATAAAAATAACTTTTTTGCAACAATTCTATCGGTGGGTTTTATTTATTTTGAAATATGAGTTTGTATTTTAGATGGAATCCACATGATGTATTCATAATAATAATTGCGCGGTAGTATTATTTTACCGCGCAGTTATTTTATTATCTTACATACTTTTCCCAGATATGTTTATTCCGTATCTGCCTCCTTGCCTTTGGGTTTAGGAACCTCGTTCATCCATGCCAATAGTAAACTGTAAGAAACAGCCAGTACAACAGGCCCAATAAATAGCCCGATAACACCCAGTGAAAGTATTCCGCCGATTACACCGGTAAGAATTAATATCATAGGTAAATCAGCACCAAGACGAATTAAGAAAGGGCGTAGAACACCATCCATTGTGGTTAGTATTAAGCTCCAGATAACTAAAATGGTTCCCCAGGTTGTTTCTCCTGTCCAATAAAGCCATGCGATAGATGGAATGAGGACAAGTAAAGGCCCAAGCTGGGCAACACAGCATACAAACATCAGCACTGTTAATAGCATTGCATAAGGAATGCCGACAATTGCCAGCCCAATTCCACCTGCGATGGCTTGAACCAGCGCTGTTACAACGACACCAAGAGCCACAGCTCGAATAGATCGAGCTGCCAGCAACACTACGGCATCCCCTCGTTTATCTGCCAGTCGGATGGCAAAATGGCGAATGCTCAGCATAACCTGCTCACCTTTCCAATAAAGTAATATACTGAACATTACCATGAGTGCCAGATGGAGAAGAAAGCGTCCGGCATTGGCTGCTTGGGTAAAAAACCACGTTGCTGCTTTACCGATATAAGGGGGAATTTTGTTGAGAAGCATATTACTGCCATCAGCAACCAAATTCTGCCATTTAAGATATAAGTCATCACCAATGATAGGTACTCTATTGAGCCACTCCAGTTGTGGGAGTTGAAAAGGGGAAGGGGATTTTGCCCATGCAATCAATGGCGCGCTGTTTTCTACTAAGCTGCTGACAAGTAGTGCTATCGGGATAACAAATAATAAAACCAATAGCAATGTCATGATGAAAACAGCAATCCAGCGTTTTCCCCATAATCGTTGCTGTAATTTTTCCAATAATGGCCAAGTTGCGATAACTACCATTCCTGCCCAAATAAATCCCAAAATAAAGGGGCTTAAGACCCAAAAGCTGGTGGTAATGAGCAATAAAATGAAAAATAGTACAAATAACAGCTTGGGTATATCTTGATATGATTGTGATTTTTCCATGAAATTATTTCTCGTGGTAATTGAAAATACTATTGGCAGTTACAATGGTAATTAAATATAACGTTATTTTACTGGTTGCTCAAAATTGATAAATATTGTGATATGGTTAAAGCTTCCCTGCTCAGAAGCCAGAGAATTATCTGAGTTACGCTATCCAAGATAATATTATAGATAAAGCAATGTGGATACTTATTAGAACAAGGGGCAATTAGCCAATGATCCCACGTATATCACAAGCCCCCCATGTCAGTGAACTGACACAGGACTATTTGACTGCACTGAAAGAAGCTGGCTTTACTGGAGACACAACCAGTAGCTATGCCGATAGGCTGACTATGGCGACAGATAACAGTATTTATCAGCTGTTGCCACAAGCCGTTGTATTTCCCCGCTCCAGTGCCGATGTTGCACTATTGACAAGGGTAGCGGGAGAGGAACGCTTTAAGACTCTGACATTTACTCCACGTGGCGGAGGAACTGGTACGAATGGACAATCACTTAACGATGGCATTGTGGTGGATATGTCCCGCTATATGAATCGTATTCTGGAAATCAACCCAGAACAGGGATGGGTAAGAGTTGAAGCCGGTGTCATCAAAGATCAACTTAATCAATATCTAAAACCTTTCGATTATTTTTTCTCTCCAGAACTTTCAACCAGTAATCGTGCCACGTTGGGCGGTATGATCAATACAGATGCTTCCGGTCAGGGATCACTGGTTTATGGTAAAACCTCGGATCACGTACTTGGTGTACGTGCTGTTTTATTAGGGGGGGAAATGTTAGATACTCGTCTTATGAGCACAGCATTGGCGGAAACGATTGCTCAAGACGAGAGTGTTATTGGTCGTGTTTATAAAACGGTATTGGAACGTTGCCGTGAACAACGGGCATTGATCATTGAGAAATTCCCCAAACTTAATAGATTTCTGACTGGATACGATTTGCGTCATGTATTCAGCGACGATATGCAGTTTTTTGATCTCACTCGTATTTTGACGGGTTCTGAAGGTACTCTGGCCTTCATTACAGAGGCGACACTGGATATCACGCCGTTACCTAAAGTCAGACGATTGGTGAATATCAAATATGACTCCTTTGATTCCGCCCTGCGTAACGCCCCTTTTATGGTGGAAGCCAAGGCGCTCTCAGTTGAGACGGTAGACTCTAAGGTACTAAATTTAGCGCGTGAAGATATCATCTGGCATTCAGTGAAAGAATTGATTACTGATATACCTGATAAAGATATGCAAGGTCTGAATATTGTCGAGTTCAGTGGCAATGATGAACAAACAATTGATCAGCAATTGCAAGATCTTTGTTTGCGCCTTGATGAATTGATGGAAAAAAATCAGGCGGGAATTATTGGTTATCAGACGTGCTATGACTTGATGGATATTGAGCGCATTTATGCCATGCGGAAAAAATCTGTCGGATTATTAGGCAATAGTAAAGGTGCAGCTAAACCAATTCCATTTGTCGAGGATACTTGTGTACCTCCTCAGCATCTTGCTGATTATATCGTTGAATTTCGACAGCTTTTGGATAGCTATAAACTGAATTACGGGATGTTTGGGCATGTAGATGCAGGTGTTTTGCATGTGCGTCCCGCTCTGGATATGTGTGATCCTCAACAAGAAATCTTGATGAAACAGATTTCTGATGAAATTGTTCATTTGACGGCCAAATATGGCGGTTTGTTATGGGGAGAACATGGAAAGGGGTTTCGGGCAGAGTATAGCCCTGCCTTTTTTGGTGAGGTTCTGTATGACGAGTTGCGTCGGATAAAAGCGGCATTTGATCCACTTAATCGACTAAATCCGGGAAAAATTTGTCCGCCAATTGGAATAGATGCTCCAATGATGAGAGTCGATGCAGCTAAACGTGGGACTTATGATCGTACTATTCCTGTCAATGTAAGAACTGCATTCCGCGGAGCGATGGAATGTAATGGTAATGGATTATGCTTCAATTTTGATGTTAGAAGCCCAATGTGCCCATCAATGAAAATCAGCCAGCATCGTATACACTCTCCCAAAGGCAGGGCAACTTTGGTTAGAGAATGGTTGCGGCTTTTGACGGAGCAGGGAATTGAACCCAAGTTATTGGAGCATGGGCTGGATCAGGCGCGCCCGAGTCTGCGGGGTTTGATTGAAAAGACTCGCAATAGTTGGCAGGCGTGGCGAGGTGAATATGACTTTTCACATGAAGTCAAAGAGGCAATGTCAGGTTGTTTAGCCTGTAAAGCTTGTTCAACACAATGCCCGATCAAGATTGATGTACCTTCATTCCGCTCGCGCTTTTTAGCTCTGTATCACAGCCGTTACCTGCGTCCATTGCGCGATTATATTGTTGCCAGTGTTGAGCACAGTACGCCATTGATGGCAAAAGCGCCGCGAGTATTTAATTTTTTCCTGCAACAACCATGGGTACAAAAAATCAGCCAGCATACCATTGGGATGGCTGATCTACCGTTACTCTCCTATCCGACATTGCAACAGCAAATTGCTGGTCATTACGCAGCAAGAACAACGTTGGAACAGTTGGAAGGCTTATCACCATTTCAGCGTGAACAGCATGTGCTTATTGTCCAAGATCCTTTTACAAGTTACTACGATGCGAAAGTAGTCTCTGATTTTGTGCAATTGGCAGAAAAGTTGGGATATAAACCCGTCTTATTGCCATTTTCACCCAATGGAAAAGCACTGCATATTAAAGGATTCCTGAATCGATTTGCTAAAACGGCGGGTAAAACGGCTGATTTCCTTAATCGAATCGCACGTCTGAATATTCCCATGATAGGCGTCGATCCTGCGCTTGTTCTGTGTTATCGAGATGAATACAACGATATTCTCGGTGAACAGAGAGGGAGTTTTAAAGTTCAATTGGTGCATGAATGGCTAACCACCATCCTACCGAAAAAAATGTCACAAGAGAAAAGCAACATTTCAATGTTCGGGCATGATTGGTATTTACTGGGACACTGTACAGAAGTGACGGCATTACCTAATAGTGGTAAACAGTGGGCTGATATCTTTCGCCATTTTGGTCATCAATTGAATAATGTCAGTGTTGGATGTTGCGGTATGGCAGGCACATATGGTCATGAAAAGAAAAATCTGGAGAGATCCATTGGTATTTATAAACTTTCATGGACACCAGCACTGAAGAATCTATCTCTAGAATATTGTCTGAGTACAGGTTATTCATGTCGCAGTCAGGTAAAACGTATAGAAGGAAAGCCACTTAAACATCCATTACAAGCCTTATTGGAGATAATGCCGTGATTTGGAAGCGTAATATAGATGTGCATGCACTTAATCAATTTAATGATAAATCTATGGTAAAACATGTAGGAATCGAGTTTACCCAGATTGGCGATGATTTTATTGAAGGAATAATGCCAGTCGATCAACGAACTAAACAACCATTCGGGATTCTGCATGGTGGAGCATCTGTAGTATTGGCTGAAACGCTCGGTTCATTTGCAGGTTATCTTTGTTCGGAAGGTGAACAAAAAGTGGTGGGGGTAGAAATTAATGCGAACCACCTTAGATCTGTTCGTGAAGGTATGGTTAAAGGGATTTGCAAGCCCATCCATCTTGGTCGTTCACATCAGGTTTGGCAGATTGATATCTATAATGATCAAAAACAACTATGCTGCACATCCCGCCTGACAACAGCAGTCTTGTCTTAGTTCTATCCTTTTGTTTTATAGTGTTTTTGTTCTTGCCAGTATTTTGCTGGCAGGAATAGCATTGCAATTTCAAGACTGTTAACAATTTGAAGATTATTCAGTAGAAAACGTTAAAAATTTTAGAATGTGTTAGGAATAGTCAACAAGAGTTGAATCTTGTTAAGGTTTCTCTTTGATTGAAGTGAATGAGATAGAATAGTTTTGCAAAGTAGGCTATTAATTAACCACAAACATTCAAGTATCATTTTCAGGAAGCACGTATGAAGCGATTTTTAACTTTTACCGGCATGTTCTTGATCGGCATGTTATCGTTCAGTGGATTGACTAATATCGCCCATGCTATCGAATATCCATTGCCTCCTGCTAACAGTCGTCTGATTGGCGAAAATTCCACTTATACTGTACCCGATGACGGGCTTTCGTTGGAATCCGTTGCAGCCAAATACCAAATCGGTTTATTGGCGATGTTGGAAGCTAATCCTGGTATTGATCCTTATTTACTTACACTTGGTACTGAGTTAATTATTCCATCACAGATGCTGCTTCCGGATACTCCTCGCCAAGGAATTGTTATTAACCTAGCTGAACTTAGGCTCTATTATTTCCCTAAGGGAGAAAATTATGTCGTTGTATATCCTATTGGAATAGGTCAGCTTGGGCGTGATACACCAACCATGACAACATCAGTTAGTCAGTTACTCAAGAATCCAACATGGACACCAACCGCTAATATTCGCAAGGATTATGCCAGTAGGGGAATTATTTTACCTGCTGTGGTTCCCGCAGGTCCGGATAACCCAATGGGGGATTTTGCCTTACGTTTGTCCGCTGGGCGTGGTGAATATCTGATCCATGGTACCAATGCCAATTTTGGCATTGGTATGCGTGTTAGTTCAGGATGTATTCGTTTGCGACCTGATGATATTGGGGATTTATTTCGAATTGTCCCACGAGGGACGCGAGTGCAGATCATTAATGAACCTGTGAAATATGCAATAGAGCCAGATGGTAAGCGCTATGTGGAAGTTCATCAGCCACTTTCTAATAAAGAGACAGATGATCCACAGATGATGCCGATCCTACGCTCCGAAGGCTTAATGAAATTTATTGATAATCGTGGAACAGATGAAGTTCTTGTCGACCACGCTATTATTCGTCGATCAGGAATGCCGGTGCAGGTGAATACCGGACTGTAAAATACCATCATTACATCAACTAGGACCGATTTATCAACCCGAATTTTAAGAGATTTTGAGATTTATACAGGAAGCGGAAATAAAATGGCGTACGATGGTACGCCATTTTATTCTATTTACCACAAGATTATTTCTTGTATGAACGAACTTGGTTATTAAGACGCTGATTTGCACGAGCGGCTTCATCTTTGGCTGATTGTACGTCAGAACGAACAGAACTGAGGTCACTGCTCAACCGGTCAACTTTAGAACCGAGAGTTTGAACCTGAGAGGCAAGTTGTTCAACTTTAGTCGCGCTAGAACAACCTGCTAACAGAGTAGACGCCAGAATTACTGCACCAAATACAACTTTAGTACGATTCATCACATTACCCTCTAGATTAAGTTAATTTCCAAGTAGCCATCTAAGTATTACACAAACTATTTTAGAAAGAGAATTAATTTTTGTTACGAAAAAAATTTCACCGCCCTTTATCTAAAAATAAGGCAATAAGTTTTGGATATCAACAATAAAATGGTAGTCGAATGGATGATTTAGCCAGAATAGGCCAATTGTTGCTTGATGTGTATTCCATGTTTACTTTTTCATTATAATAAGCAACAGTGCAATTTTTTTGTTTAATTATTTTAATGATAAAAGAATGGCTTAATCAATATTATTGAATTGATGCAGATTATTGTTATATAAAGAATCCCCTGCTATAAATGTAAATGGGCGAAAATAGTAAAGTATTTTTGTACTGAGCTATGCCATCAAGAGCAATAGAATAAACTATTTCCAGTTATTGAGTTGTTATTCTAAAAATTATGACTTATTTCATAGAGGGAAATATGTTGAATGTAACTACACACAATTGTTTTCAAGTTGCAGTATACATACACCCAATGGATTTCAAGATGCGTCGCGGCGGCAAGGGAGCGAGTCCCCGGGAGCATAGATACTATGTGGCCGGGGTGAGTGAGTGCAGCCAACAAAGAGGCAACTTGAAATACGAAGGGTATAGCTAATAAAACAGTAAGTTGCAGGAAAGGGACTAGGTCGCAAAGTTCACCATGACATGATGGTGGCATGTTATAGAATTATAAAAAGCCCACATTTGAATAATACAAATGTGGGCTGCTTTTTATGCTTGCCAATACTTTATGATTGACAATATTGGCAAAATTCTGGCAGCGCTGTCGCTTATGATTTATTTAATCTTACAACACATGGACAGAAGAAGTGTTTGTTGTGCCACTTGATACTAATGCACCGGATACCATAACAACAATATCCCCTTTGTGTGCCATACCACTTGCCAATGCAGCTTCTTTACCAATACGGTAAAAATCATCGGTAGAAGCGATTTTTTTGACAACCTGAGTGGATACACCTTTGACCAACAGCAATTGACGAGCAGTGATTTCATTAGTCGTCAAAGCAAGGATTGAGGCGTTAGGGAAATACTTGCGAATAGATCTTGCAGATTTACCACCATAAGTAGCCACGACAATCAGAGGAGCTTCCAGCTTTTCTGCAATTTCAACAGCACCACGGCAGACTGCTTCAGTAACGCGTAGTTTCTGTGCTTTGGTGTTTTCAATTCGGCTGCTCATGACGCGATCTGTACGTACACAGATTGTTGCCATGATGGAAACGGCTTCGATAGGATATTTCCCTTTAGCACTTTCCCCGGAAAGCATCACTGCATCTGTACCGTCTAAAATGGCGTTGGCAACATCACCAGCTTCGGCGCGGGTAGGGCGTGGGTTTTTGATCATTGAATCCAGCATTTGGGTTGCAGTGATAACAACTTTACGAGCTGCATTACATTTTTCGATCATCATTTTTTGCGCGAAGATAACTTCTTCTACTGGGATTTCAACACCCAGATCACCACGGGCAACCATGATACCGTCAGACGCTTCGAGAATTTCATCGAAGTTATTCAGGCCTTCCTGATTTTCGATTTTGGAAATGATTTGGATATGTTCGCCGCCATGAGCTTTCAGGTGCTCACGGATTTCCAGCACATCGGAGCGTTTACGGATGAAAGAAGCTGCGATGAAATCTACACCTTGCTCACAACCGAAGATCAAATCTTGTTTATCTTTCTCTGCCAGTGCAGGCAAGTTGATGGAAACATTTGGCAGGTTAACGCCTTTATTTTCGCCCAAGTCACCATTGTTCAATACTTCACAGATGACTTCAGTCGCGGTAATTTCTTTAACTGTCATGGCAATCAAACCATCATCAACCAATACAGTGTTTCCTGGCTTCAGATCTTCTGGCAGTCCGGCATAAGTTACAGCGACACGATCTCGATTGCCGATAACGGATTTATCTGTTGTAAAGGTGAAAGTTTGGCCCGCGGTGAGGGAGACATCATTACCATCTTCCAGTTTTATGGTACGGATTTCAGGGCCTTTGGTATCCAGTAAGATTGCTGATTTTTTGCCAGTTTTCGCCCCAATCGCGCGAATGTTTTTAATGCGCTGACCATGCTCTTCATAGTCACCGTGAGAAAAGTTCAGGCGCATCACATTCATGCCCGCATTAAGTAGTTCAGTCAATTTCTCTTCAGATTCTGTTTTTGGCCCGATAGTACAAACAATTTTGGTTTTTTTCATGACAATCTATCTATTGGTTTGAATGGATTAAAAAGTGAATCGCCAACCATTGGTATTTATGCTGGTATCATCTGATGTTATAAGTTGCGCAACATAATGGAAAATGAATAGCAATAGAAAACGGATAGCAGAAAGCGTCAAATGGTTTTTCAGCGTGAAGTCAGGCAAATGTAGATATGTGGATTTAGTTCGACTAATCATCTGTAATTTTTTCTGAATTCGGTAAATCAATTTGCTGAAACCATTCAACTTATGACATAAGCGTATTATAGAGACTAATTTCTGTGAAATGAATCAAAAAATAGCTCTTGAAAAGATTTACATACAGAAAGGAAGAAATAATCTGACGTCATGTTAAAGAAATCAGGGAGTTGTTGCGCAAACAGAATGTAATTGAATTTTTAGTATGCAGAAGGTTGGGCAACAATTAGTTCACAGCGATAGGATTTATCAGAATACGAAACTTGAAAATTTAGGAAAATAATATAAGAGGATTTTAAGGTTATGAATTAGATATGGTGCGTCCGAGTGGACTCGAACCACCGACCCCCACCATGTCAAGGTGGTGCTCTAACCAACTGAGCTACGGACGCACATAAAATTACTTTTTTTGTCAACCGAATATTTGGTGCGTCCGAGTGGACTCGAACCACCGACCCCCACCATGTCAAGGTGGTGCTCTAACCAACTGAGCTACGGACGCAATCTAAATTTCCGCGGCTGACAATGGGGACGAATATTAACGGGCGCAGAGCTTTCTGGCAAGGGGAAAAATGCAAATTCTTATTTAATTGCTCGCAATTACATCTTTTAGTGTGAATTTGCAGCTTTTTCCCCTTGAGTTGATAACTTAACGCACTGAAATATATTGAATTAACGACTCGAACGCTTCAGAACATAATGAGCTGGTTGCTTTTGTGTCCATAGTATGCGGTAGCCCATCATGATTGCCGCCGCAGTTAAACCAATAATGAATCCAATCCAGAAACCCTGTGGCCCCATTGGTTGAGTTACATAATCAGTCAACGCCAGAATATAGCCACTAGGCAGCCCTAAGAGCCAATAAGCAATAAAAGTGATAAAGAAAATAGAACGTGTATCTTTGTATCCACGCAATACCCCCGACCCAATGACCTGAACCGCATCAGAAAGCTGGTAAATAGCGGCAAACAGCATCAAGTGAGAGGCGAGAATAACGACTTCGGCGTTATCGTTATACATGAATGCAATGCGTTCGCGTAACAGTATTGTGAAGGTCGCAGTTATGCAAGCAATAATTAGGCCAACAATAAGGCCCGTATAGGCGGATATTTTGGCACCTTCAGTTGATTTTTGGCCTAAGTTATAACCGACGCGAATGGTTGCAGCGATCCCCAATGACAGCGGGAACATAAACATCATGGAGCTGAAATTGAGTGATATCTGATGCCCTGCAACGGCAACTACACCAAGTGGAGAAACCAATAATGAGACAACAGCAAACAGCGTAACCTCAAAGAACATTGCCAAAGCGATTGGTAAGCCAAGCAGTGCAATACGTTTTTGCGTATGCCATTCAGGGCCTGCAAAATTATTGAATGTTTGGATATCCTTTTGGGAAGGAGAGTGTTTCACATATACAAGTAGCAACAGAAACATAACCCAGTAAACCGCGGCAGTTGCGACACCACAGCCTACACCGCCCAATGCAGGCGCACCAAATTTACCGTAAATGAAAATATAGTTAACGGGGATATTGACCAATAACCCAGCAATGCCGATTATCATTGCTGGTTTAGTTTTCGATAACCCTTCACATTGACCGCGTAAGACCTGATAGAACAAATAACCTGGCGCTCCCCACATGATGGCGTGGATAAAGTTCGTGGCTTTTTGCGCCAATACAGGATCGACATTATGCTGTGCTTCTATAATAAATTGGCTGTTATACAATACAGCGATGACCAATATAGAAAGGAAGGCTGCAAGCCAGAACCCTTGTTGGATTTGACCGGCAACATTTTTTCTCTGACCAGATCCATTCATGTGTGCCACGATGGGTGTCAAAGCGAGTAATAAGCCTTGACCAAACAGAATGGTTGGCAACCAGATTGATGTGCCAACGGCAACAGCTGACATCTCAACAGCACCGGCTTTACCAGCCATGACTGTATCGACGAATCCCATCGCAGTTTGTGAAAACTGTGCAATGATGACGGGGATCCCTAGAGCGAGCAAACTACGCGCTTCATTTAAATATTTCTGCACGTACGACACCTTTTTTGATTGAAAATTAATGAGAAAAACAAGGAATATTTTTTGCGAGCAAACGATGTTATTAGAAAATATATCGCTTATAAACTTCTATATTGTATAGAACTCATTTTATTAATCCAATCATTGCACGATGTTTATACTCAATAATTGAGGCAGGATGATTGAAGCAACACTCAACTGAAACTAAACTTAACCGGAATAGTGTTTTAAACAGAATGATGTTTAGGCAATTTAGTGTTTAGGTGCATGTTTAAACGAGATGGTATTTAAATGTAATGGTGCTTAACCGGAATAGTGTTTAAACGCAGTGAGTGGGTTAAACTACCCTGTTAGATGAAATTATTAAAGAGGTTCCCATGTTTACAGGTATCGTTCAGGGAAAAGCGCCGATAGTTGCCATTGATGAAAAAATGCATTTTCGGACTCATGTTGTTAAATTTCCGGCAGAATTATTGCCCGGAATTGAAACGGGAGCTTCTGTTTCCCACAATGGTTGCTGTCTGACTGTGACCAAGATTAATGGTGATTCCATCAGTTTTGATTTAATGAAAGAAACATTGCGTTTGACCAATCTTGGCGAAATTAGGGTAGGTGATTTAGTCAATCTGGAAAGAGCGGCTAAATTTGGTGATGAAATTGGTGGGCATTTGATGTCCGGTCATGTTATTACAACAGCAGAAATTGCCAAAATATTCACTTCTGAAAATAACCATGAAATATGGTTTCGAATTCACGATAAGGCATTGATGAAATATATCCTGCACAAAGGGTTTATTGGCATTGATGGGATTAGCCTGACAATTGGGGATGTAGTAAATAATCGTTTTTGTGTTCATTTGATCCCAGAAACATTAGAGCGCACAACTCTGGGCAAAAAACGTTTAGGTGAAAAGGTTAATATTGAGATTGACCCACAAACCCAAGCAATCATAGATACCGTTGAACGAGTTATGGCTCAGAAAGAACAGGAAAGATTATTATTACAGACTGAAGGACAATAAAAAGTATTTCCAAGTTGTGCCATTGATTTTGTGGTAGCGTTCTCAAAGCTACAGAAATGATATTTCTGTAGCTTTGAGAACGCTACTTGAGGAGAACTATCTAGGTACTCTCAATCCTTTTTCAATACCCTGTGGACTAAATATTATCTGCCATAACTGAATATCTCTTGATCGGAATGCGCCTGCACAGGCATTCAGGTAATAGCTGAACATCCGTTTGAAGCGTGGGCTGTAATTATGTTCTATTTCGTGCCAACTGGTCGTAAATCGTTCATACCATGCCATGAGTGTCCGGTCATAATCTGCTCCAAAGTTGTGCCAATCTTCCATGACAAACTTTCCATTAGTTGCTTTGGCAATTTTAGAGATTGATGGTAAGCAGCCATTGGGGAAAATATATTTGCTGATCCAGGCATCAGCTCCTGATTTATCAACATTGGAACCGATGGTATGGAGAAGGAACAGACCATCAGGAGTCAGGTTCTTTTTCACCATATTGAAATAATTGTCATAATTTTTAGGGCCAACGTGCTCAAACATACCAACAGACACAACGCGATCAAACTGAAGGTTAAGGTTTCGGTAATCTTCAAGGATTATTTTTACATTTAGATCCTTGCAACGTTCCTGCGCATATTTTTGTTGTTCAGCTGAAATCGTTACCCCTGTGACAGATACTCCGTAGTTTTTTGCTGCATAAGCTGCCAAGCCTCCCCATCCACAGCCGATATCTAATAAAGTCATGTCAGGGGATAATTGTAGTTTTTCACAAATCAGGCGGAGCTTATGGGATTGTGCTTCTTCCAGTGTATTGGTATCTTTCCAATACCCGCAAGAATATTGCATATGAGGATCAAGCATCCGAGTAAAAAGGTCATTGCCTAAATTATAATGTTCTTTACCTACAATCCAAGCTCGTTTGGGAGATTGTAAATTGAATAAACGAGATATAATTATCTTGAAAATATCTTTAGCATTTTTAGGAATATGGTGTTCCAGACCTGCCCGTAATATTTTATAAAAGAAAATATCAAGGCGATCACATTCCCACCAGCCATCCATATAACTCTCACCCAGACCCAAAGAACCTTCTTTCAATACGCGCTTATAGAAGTCAGGATTTTTAATGCGAATATCGAAAGGACGCTTGCCATTGATCTCAATATCCGTTTCCTGAAGCAATTCATGGGCGATCCTATACCAAGAATCAGTTATTGTTTTTTTACCTTCAACGAAAGATGAACTCATATACTCTCCAACATTTGTGTGATGGAATTTTGAGGCGTCACTTTGTAGCTGATTTTTATTATGTTAAAACCTCGAAGATTTATTAGGAAATAATATGGAAATTACATTGAGAGCACATATTGCCTATTCATCCTGAAATTAAATAGAGCTTCAGTGCTCTGAAAGACCTCAAATTCCGAGTTTTTAGAATAATGAATCTGTATGAGTATATGAGTGAAATGGTATTTAAACAATCATCTAAAAGTCACATAATGATGTAACCTTTAGATGATAATGTTCTTAATTATTATTTTATTTAGTAACTTTTTTTTGCAACCAATAACCGACAGCCATTGGAACAGAAGTCAATGCCATTATTGTTGCAGTCGATACAAGAGGAGATTCCATAAATATAGAAACTATCATGCTTGCGACAAAACAAAGGCCCAATTGCAGGGTATTTTGTAATGCAGCAGCCTTGCCACTATTCTTGGGGTAAACAGATAGGGCATTTGCCACGGCAATTGGATAGGATGCACCATTCACAGCAGCCATCACACAAAAAGGAATAAGAATGGTCATGAATGAAGGTTCACCTAATATGGAAATCAGGTAAATAATAGTCATGCTCACAGCGTAACCCACCAATAAAAATGGGAATACTGTTTCGCTTTTTACTTTTTCCAATAAGATACGGCAACCATATCCACCGATCATAAATGCCAGAGTTTGGGGAATATAGCTTAGGCCAATGTCGGTAGAGTCATAACCCATATTTTTCAAAATTGTTGGTGAACCAGTTAACCAAGCAAAAAAACCTGCACTGCAAGATGCATAAATCAATACATTTCCGCTAAAAACTGGGTGAGCTAGTAGTGTAAAGAAAGAAACTGCTTTCGTATCGGAGCTGGTTTCGATATTAATATGGTTATTTTTCAGAAAAAATGTAGGTATTAGCAGTAATAGCGTTACGATCATTAAAACAAGGAAAATGATTCTCCAGCCACTATGTGTCAATAACCATGCGCCCAACAAAGGGGCAAGAGCGGGGGACAGGGCGACCAGAGGCATAATCATGGCGAAAACACGTTTAGTACGCTCTGCATCATACCTATCGACAACCAAAGCCTGCCAAGTAACTGCGGCAGAACAAACCCCAACTGCCTGCATAAATCTCAATATAAGCAACTGGATAGGATCAGTTATCCAGAGCATACCTAAACAGCTAATGGAAAACAGGGATAGTCCGATAATAAGAACAGGTTTTCTACCTAAACGGTCAGACAATTGCCCCCATAAAAGTTGGGCAAAAGCAAACCCGGCAAGAAAAATACTGAGGCTCGCACTAATGGCACTTGTTGATGTATCTAATTCTTTTTTCATTATGTCAAAAGCAGGTAGATACATATCAATGGCCAAAAAGCCGAGCATACTCAAGCCTGCGAGATAAAACATGAATGGAATGGAGTTTTTATTTGTTGTCATTGTGTGAATAACTTGATGTGGTAGTTGATAAATAAATATTCGGCTTATTTTATATGGCATGATTTTTACTTGTGAAGCGGTAATATTTGCACAGTGCCATGAAAAAAATTGAAAGGAAGATATATGTGGTCTGAATACTCTCTGGAAGTCGTTGATGCTATTGCCAGAACAGGAAGTTTCAGTGCGGCTGCATCAGAGCTTCACCGTGTGCCTTCTGCTATCAGTTATACGGTCAAACAGCTTGAAGAATGGTTGGCAGTGCCTTTGTTTGAACGTCGTCACCGTGATGTTGATTTAACTGAAGCGGGGGCTATTTTTGTCAAAGAAGCTCGTTCTGTTATCAAAAAAATGAATCACACCCGGCACCAGTGTCAACAAGTTGCTAATGGTTGGCGGGGACAATTTAGTATTGCAGTTGATCAGGTAGTAAAACCAGAGCGAACTCTTCGGCTAATTTTGGATTTTTATCGCCATTTTCCAGATATTGAATTATTTATCTATCCCGAAGTTTTCAATGGCGTATGGGATGCCTTGGTAGACGAACGAGTGGATGTTGCTATCGGGGCAACACGTGCTTCCCCTGTTGGGGAGCAATATAGCTTCAGGGATATGGGGTTCATGCCATGGCTATGTGTCGCCAGCCCTGGACATGAACTGGCAGCGATATCAGGAAAATTGGATGATGACAAAATGCGGCCTTACCCCAGTTTATGTCTCGAGGATACTTCACGCAGCCTGCCTAAACGTGATACTTGGGCTTTGGATAACCAACGGAGATTGATTGTTCCTGATTGGGATTCTGGATTAAGTTGCGTGATGGATGGATTGTGTGTAGGAATGGTTCCCAAGCACCGTGCACTACCGCTGATCCGTAAAGACAAGCTGACTACACTCGAACTTGAACAACCATTGCCTGATAGCCCATGCTGCTTGACATGGTCGCAAAAAAGCCATTCACCGGCATTAAGTTGGTTACTTGATTATCTAGGGGATAGCGAAACGCTTAATGCTGAATGGCTGCAAGAAAATTAACCGTCAGCGACGATAATCAATAAAAGGTCCATCCGTAACAGAGCGCCGTTCAACAAGGCGTGGGTGGACTTCAATAGTTTGTACATCCTCACGTTTATTGACGATTCTGTCCAGTAACATCGAAAAAGCCATTTGCCCTAAACGTTCTTTGGGTTGGTGGATGGTTGTCAAAGCTGGCGTGAAATAGCGGGCATTGCGAATATTGTCATAACCGATAATTGAGATATCTTGGGGAACACGTAATCCCAACTCATCGGCTGCACAAATCGCTCCCATTGCCATGACATCACCACCGCAAAAAACAGCCGTTGGGCGATGTTTCTGATTAAGGATCTTGCACATGGCTTGATAACCGGACTCAGGTTCAAAATCACCCTGAACAATCCACTCATCCCGAATAGTGATATTAGCTTCCTTCAGTGCCTTGAGAAAACCTTGATGGCGCCCTCCGCCAGTGTTTCTTGCTAATGGCCCAGGGATGGATGCAATATCACGATGACCGCGCTCAATGAGATAACGTCCAGCTAAATAACCTCCATGAAAAGCATTATCAATAATTGCATCGGTAAAATCCCCTCTGGATTCTCCCCAATCCATCACTACCATAGGAATATTACGATAGCCTTCCAGCATACCTAAAAGCTGTTCAGGGTACTCTGAACACATGACCAGCAAACCATCTACGCGTTTTTGCGCCAGCATCGCGAGATAAGCTTTTTGTTTATCAAGGTTGTTATGAGAATTACATAAAATCAATGTATAACCTTTGCTATAGCAGCTATTTTCAACAGATTCTATGATCTCAGCAAAATAAGGTGCTTCACTTGACGTTGCCAATAATCCAATGGATTTGGTATGGTTAACTTTCAAACTACGGGCAACGGCACTGGGAGAATAGTTCAATTCCTTAATAGCAGCCCAAACTGCAGCTTTTGTATCTTCGGCGACGAAACGGGTTTTATTGATAACATGGGATACCGTTGTGGTCGAAACACCAGCGCATTTAGCCACATCTTTGATCGTTGCCATGATAAAAAGGACTCCTGACCTTATGGTCTAACTTTATATACCCTTTATCTTTCAAATTCGTTTGGTTGACCGCACTTACTTGCATTCCACCGAGGTCTGAAATCTATCGGGTATAGATATTTGTTAATCGTTTGCCAACATATTTATATAGAGAGTGGTGGTTGGCAATAATTTAGCGATAAACCTTGAATTTTGTCTGATCTAGCTCAAAAGTGAAAGTAATAATCAATGCTATAAAGAGTATGGATTAAATATTGCAGTATGTTTTTTAAATAATACGGCAAATGACCACTTAAAAATTATGGTATTAAAACTTATGTTATTAAAACTTATAGTATTGGGGTGTCTTAATTTTCACATTGAGGAAGTTCTATGGATACAGATCTGAAGTTGGGATTATTGGCTGCTGGTAGTACATTAATCATGATTGTTTTTCTGGGAAGCCTCTGTCTGATCTGATCAAGATCTAAAAGAAGAATTTGTAACACCATTTGCTTTGAAGGTGTCGCTTTAAGGGCGGGTTCTCCAGCATTAGGAATTCAGATAATGAAAGAAAACCTGCCCTAGTTATTTCAAACTGACATGAGAATTAATCTTATTAAGCTAAGTTTTCTTCAACAAATTTCCAGTTGACCAGGGCCCAGAAATGCTCCAGATATTGAGGACGTGCATTACGGTAATCGATGTAATATGCGTGTTCCCAAACATCAACGGTCAGAACTGGTTTATCTTCACCAGTCAGTGGAGTTGCTGCATTAGAAGTGTTAACAATAGCCAGAGTACCGTCAGCTTTCTTGACCAACCAAGTCCAACCAGAACCAAAGTTTTTCAGGGCTGAGTCAGTGAACTGCTGCTTGAACTCAGCAAAAGAACCGAAAGCATTGTTGATAGCATCTGCTAATTTTCCGGTTGGTTCACCACCACCATTTGGTGACAGGCTATGCCAGTAGAAAGTATGGTTCCAAACTTGTGCAGCGTTATTGAAGATGCCGCCTTCAGATGTTTTGATTATTTCTTCCAGTGATTTCCCGGCGAGTTCGGTATCTTTAATCAGATTATTCAGGTTTATAACATAAGTATTGTGATGTTTGCCGTAATGATATTCTAGAGTTTCTGCAGAAATGTGTGGTTCCAGGGCATCTTTGGCATAAGGTAATGCTGGTAATTCAAAAGACATTGCATGCTCCTTTTTAATATCGGGTTTTTGGCTCCGCAAACCATGGTTTATAAAATACTAATCATGGGCAGGGCAAATTTAAGCTTATTATCATATTTGCTGTTTGGTAATTATCTTAACAACTTTTCTGCTAAATAACAGGAGAAAAGATACTACTAGGTTGCGAACTGACGTAGAACTGAACTGTAACATGGATTAGATACAGTCAGTTGGAATGAAAATATCTAGTGATTACTTGTTGCAGATCATGGTGAAAATTTGCCACATAAAGTTCACGGTAGAAAAATTAGAGTAGAAAGTGGTATTCTGAATCAATCTTTATCTAATACTGATGAATAGCGCTTGCAGTTTTAAGGAAGCAAAAATGACGAATATTAATACGAATACTAACACGGTTACTGATACAACAGCAGATGCGGTTATTGAGAAAATCGAACGCCAGATCAGAGAAAACCCAATTCTGCTATATATGAAAGGTTCTCCGAAACTGCCAAGCTGTGGCTTCTCTGCACAGACAGTTCAGGTTTTATCAGCTTGTGGTGAACGTTTTGCTTATGTGGATATTCTGCAAAATCCAGATATCCGTGCTCAATTGCCTAAATATGCAAATTGGCCGACCTTTCCTCAGCTTTGGGTTGATAGTGAACTGGTGGGAGGTTGTGACATTCTTGTTGAGATGTATCAGCGCGGTGAACTACAATCGTTGATCAAAGAGACTGCTGACAAGTATCGTGAGCAGGAAGAAGAGCAGTAATTCATCTGAATGATGAATACTTTTCGTAGCCCCATACTTTTTATAGGTATGGGGCTTACTTTTTTTAGGACTCGCAGTCAGCAGTGTCAGGGGTTGGCAGTGGCCAACCACCTAACCGTTTCCAGCGATTAACAAGTTCGCAGAAAAGCAAGGCTGTTCGATCAGTATCATAAAGAGCGCTATGTGCTTGATTGCTGTCAAACGGAATGTCCGCAGTGATGCAGGCTTTGGCTAAAATTGTTTGACCAAGAACCAATCCGCTGAGTGCCGCAGTATCAAAAGTGGCGAACGGGTGGAATGGATTACGTTTCAAACCAGAACGTTCAGCAGCGGCCGTGACAAAATTGTGATCAAAATTGGCATTATGGGCGACTATAATCGCGCGATTACAGTTAGTGTCTTTCATGCCTTTGCGGATCATTTTGAAAATAGCATGCAAGGCAGTGTATTCACTGACGGCTCCTCGTAAGGGATTTGTGGGATCAATGCCAGTGAAAGCGAGAGCGGCAGGATCAAGGTTAGCTCCTTCAAAAGGCTCGATATGGAAATGCAGTGTATCAGCAGGTGTTAGCCAACCGTCATCATCCATTTTTAAAGTAATTGCAGCAATTTCAAGTAAAGCATCTGTACGTGCATTAAAACCGGCGGTTTCGACATCAATGACAACGGGATAGTAGCCACGAAAGCGTCCACTTAGCATATTTTGATCGTTTTGATTAGACATCTGATTTTCAGTTCTTAGCTTCAGGATTCTGTTTTTGACTCTAGAATGGTGGACATTATGACAAAATTTGGTGTGCCTTGCAGAAGTAATACTTATCTTATCAGGATAAGAAAGGGCAATAGGATATGCCCTTTTGTATATGCATGAATAATTTCTAGCTATAACTTGGTATCTATTGATAGAGTTAATTGCCTAATGCACTGCTGGCGCTTGTATTTTCGATGAGTTCAATCTTATAGCCATCGGGATCTTCAACGAATGCAATGACTGTTGTTCCGCCTTTAACTGGTCCTGCTTCGCGAACCACGTTCCCTCCAGCAAGTTTGATGCGTTCACAGGTTGCTGCAACATCATCAACGCCTAAGGCGATATGCCCAAATGCGGTTCCCATTTCGTAGTTTTCAACACACCAATTGTGGGTTAGCTCAATGACTGCACCTTGGCTTTCATCGGTGTAACCAACAAATGCGAGAGAGTACTTATACTCTGGGTTTTCACTTGTGCGAAGTAAACGCATACCCATTACCTGAGTATAGAAATCAACCGAGCGCTGCATGTTGCCAACACGGATCATAGTATGGAGTAAACGCATGATTACCTCTTGATCTTTATAGTTTTATTGAGAAATATTAGCTTTCATTGCAAAACTTTGCTCACATATCTGCACATCTCCAGTTAACTATAACGTGGATGGGTAAAATAATTCAAATTGTCCTGTTCGTTTATTTTGTTTCGGAATGTTACTATTTTGTTTTGAAATGTATTGGTTGCGGTTTATACTGACCAACAAATAGTTTCATATTGGAAATAATTGATAAGTCCAAATGCAGGAGGATGAGATGGCCGAACAATTAGAATTTTTTGCTATTCCAAACCCTTGTCGAGGGGTTTGTGAATCTGATTCCCGTGGTTTTTGCCGAGGATGTTATCGTAATAGGGAAGAGCGATTTATGTGGATGAAATTATCGGATAGTGAAAAAAGAAAAATATTGCGGTTATGTCATCATAGATATCTAAGAGAATTAAGATTAAAGGGATTCAATGAAAACATTATCCCAAAACAACCTGGTTTATTTTAGTTTTATTCTGAGTTGATTAAAAAATATCACTTATATGAATTATGGTTTAGGATGAACGAAAAAATAAGTAATATTACCAGTAATAAATGGCACATAATTTATATTACATTTCTTTTATTTGACATAAGTCATTTCAAAATATCACTCCTGTTGGCTGGCTGAGGCATCTTAGTAAAAATTTCTTATTAAAGAATTATTTATTGAACAATAAATAGACTAATTTGTTATCTTATTGTTTTTTAAGTTATTTATTATAATATTGTCAATTTCTGTAAGAGAAAAATGATATTAATGTAAAAATATATAGATTAGTATTTGGATGGCGGTTATTCTTATAGAACTTTAACCGAGTGTAAATGTATATATTTTGGGGGCTTGTATCTTTTTTATTGATATTTAAAATTACAATAGTTTAGTTGGAAGATTATTTTATACAGTTTATATCGTTGGTGGATTAATGCGCGATTTTATTCGATGCGCCGTATAACTTCGCTCTTTAGGGCGACGAAGATGTCAACTTTGAGTAACAAGCCAACGCGACACTAATTAGGTTATTAGCGAAATTTCTGACTCTGCTAATGTAAGCATGATATAGGATGCATATCCATTATTCATATGAATAAACTGATTGGATAATTCATTGATGTTATGAGTCTCTAATTATAAGGAGGGGTAATTGGAATTGACATTGGGATCAGATCTGGCACGTTTAGTCCGTGTTTGGCGCGCTTTAATTGATCATCGTTTGAAACCGTTGAAATTAACTCAGACGCATTGGGTTACTCTATACAATATTAGTCAGCTGCCACCAGAGCAATCACAGATACAGCTCGCAAAAGCTATTGGTATTGAGCAACCATCTCTGGTGAGAACGCTTGATCAATTAGAAGAAAAGAAACTGATTACACGGCACACATGTGCCAATGATCGACGCGCAAAAAGAATCAAATTAACCGGAGAATCGGAAACTTTTATTAGAGAAGTGGATAGTGTTATTGATTCGACAAGAAAAGAAATCTTGGAGGGAATTACTCATGATGAGTTAATTCTGCTTGCTTCTGTAATAAAAAAAATTGAAAAAAATATTAGCCAATTACATAAACAGGTAATATAAAAATTAATCTGTAATAAAAATCGCGGTCCAGATCCAGTTACTGGTAAACCGCGATTTTTTATTCTTGTGTTATTGGAATATTTCAGAGTGGTGACACTGTCAGAGAACTTCCGCTGTTTGCGATTTGGACGCGTTGTCCTCTGCTGAATACAGTTCGGTCTAATTTTTGTACTACAATGATATTTTTTCCATTGTCTGTACGAATGTTTAATTCGATACCTTTTGCTTGGTCTATAGCACCTTCGATTCCTTGACCAGCCAGACCACCAGCAATAGCGCCTGCGGCTGTTGTAAGCCTTTGGCCAGAGCCACCCCCAATGGTATTACCTAACAATCCTCCCAAAACGGCTCCCCCAATGAAACCTAAGACATTAGGATCACCGGCTTGTTTGCCTTTAATAGTGACGGGGCGTACTGACAGAATGGTGCCATAGGCTACAGTTTGGGCTTGTTTGGCTTGACCAATAGAATAAGTGTCACTAGAGAGTGTTCCCATGTCTGCACAACCAGACAAAGTGGTTACTACAACTGCACCAACCAGGAAACGTTTTAACATAGTTACTCCTAATTTTAATGCCCGATAGGGAAATTTGATAATAGACCTATAATCAAACGTTCGGCTGCTATTGATAGCAGCTAAACTGATAGCTTTACCAGCAACTAATGATATATATCCACGCATATAATAAATGCTCACGATGAACTCGCAAAGGAATAATTCCTGACCAAAAGCTTAGCATGTTTTGTGAAGGGCTTTCCAAAACTCAGATTTTATCTCTGATAATGATCATTAAACATATATAGTCCGAATAGGATGTGTCTTATAGTTTATGTAAGATTAAATGTAATCCATTATTTAATAGAGGAATATTTATGAAATCAGGACGTTATATTGGTGTGATGTCTGGCACTAGCATGGACGGGGTTGATGTTATTTTGGCAGAGATTAGTGATAAGGTTGTGATTCAACAAGTGAGTTATAATCATTCTTTCCCACAAGAACTTAAGCAAAAATTGCTTTCTATTTGTCAAGGTCAGCAGACGACATTATCAATGGTCGGAAGATTTGACTATGAACTTGGAACTCTCTTTGCGGAAGCTGTTCAAGGATTGTTGAATAAAGCAGGGCTGACTGCAAATGACATTACAGCAATCGGATGTCATGGGCAGACCGTATGGCATGAACCGGATGGTGAAAAGCCTTTTACTATGCAAATCGGCGACAATAACCGTGTAGCAGCATTGACTAATATTACAACAGTCGGTGATTTCAGACGGCGTGACATGGCTTATGGTGGTCAGGGAGCACCTTTGGTGCCAGCATTCCATATGGCTGTATTGGGCCATCCTACAGAAAGGCGTATTATTTTGAATATTGGCGGAATAGCTAATATTTCAGCACTTCTGCCTAATTCTGCCGTTAAAGGATATGATACCGGTCCGGGGAACATGCTGATGGATGCTTGGACATGGCGGCATAAGCAATTGCCTTACGATAAAGATGCATTATGGGCTAGTGAAGGTAATGTTAATGAATCTTTGCTTCAAAAAATGCTTTCTGATCCATATTTCGCACGTACGGCACCGAAGAGTACAGGGCGCGAATACTTTAATATGGCGTGGTTGGAAAAACAGCTAGCTGATTTTCCTGCAATTGAACCAGTGGATGTTCAAGCAACATTGGCTGAGTTAACGACCGTAAGTATTGCTCAGCAAGTTATGCTAAGCGGTGGATGTGATCGTCTTTTAGTATGCGGTGGTGGGGCACGTAATCCACTTGTGATGAATCGGTTATCGACTTTATTATCGGATACTGAAGTAGCTACGACAGACAAATATGGTTTGAGTGGTGACGATATGGAAGCACTGGCATTTGCTTGGTTGGCATTCCGAACAATGTCTGGATTATCTGGTAATTTGCCATCAGTAACTGGTGCGGATAGAGAAACGATTTTAGGCGCAATTTATCCGGTTATCAGATAATTGGTTGGATCATGATCAGTTAATCAATAACTATTATTAGAAGGCAGTTAGCTAGCAGATAACAATGATATGCTAATACTCATTAAGAAACCGAGAAATTAGAAATGTCAGAAAATAATGAAACAGCTATCGCAGAACTGCGTCGCGAATATATACGTGATGGGTTAAGGCGAAAAGATCTTACTGAAGAACCAATTAAACTTTTTGAGTGCTGGTTAAAACAGGCTTGTGAAGCGAAACTCAGCGATCCGACGGCAATGTGTATTGCTACAGTAGATGAGAACGGACAACCTTATCAGCGCATTGTTCTGTTAAAACATTTTGATGCCCATAGCTTGATATTTTATACCAATCTTGGCAGCCGTAAGGCAAAACATCTGGCTCAGAATAACCGGATCAGTCTCCATTTTCCTTGGTATCAATTGGAGCGACAAGTTAGTTTTCTTGGCAAAGCTGAGCGTTTGTCTCCGCTTGAAGTAGTGAAATATTTTCATAGTCGTCCAAGAGATAGCCAGATTGCAGCTTGGGCCTCTCAGCAATCCTCAAAAATTTCTGCCAGAGTCATTTTGGAAGGAAAATTTTTGGAATTGAAACAGAAATTCCAGAATGGTGAGGTTCCTCTTCCCAGTTTCTGGGGCGGATTTAAGGTCGAATTTGATTCAGTCGAATTCTGGCAGGGCGGTGCTCATCGCCTCCATGATCGTTTTCTATATCAGCGTGAAGGTGATAAATGGCATATTGATCGGTTGGCTCCTTAATAACAGAACACTATAACCGTTCAATATACAAGGCCATAAATTGAGTAATGCTCAATAGACTGCAAATTACAGCTAATAAGGCAGTGATTTGCAAAGTGAAGAGTATAATTATCATTTTTAATACTGGCACTTATATTACTGGCGTTTTATGCTATAGCGCATGATTTATAACGAGATACTTATATACCCAATAGATTTCAGGTTGTAGCGTAATCAATAAAGTGGCGACCTGAAAGAAAGGGGATATATAGGTAAAGTATACAAACCGATGGAGTCATTAATGTCTAGCAATAACCTGATTAAACAACTGCAAGAGCGGGGCCTTGTTGCCCAGGTAACGGATGAAGAGGCGTTAGCTGAGAGACTGGCGCAAGGTCCGGTTTCTCTCTATTGTGGCTTCGATCCTACCGCTGACAGCTTGCATTTGGGCCATCTGGTTCCCTTGCTGTGTTTAAAACGATTCCAACTTGCTGGGCACAAACCTATTGCGTTGGTCGGTGGGGCGACAGGTTTGATTGGCGATCCGAGTTTTAAAGCAACTGAACGCAAATTAAACACAGAAGAAACAGTCAAAGAGTGGGTTGAAAAAATTCGCAATCAGGTTTCCCCATTCCTTAGTTTTAATGGTGAAAATGGTGCAGAGTTAGCCAATAACTACGAGTGGTTTGGCAAAATGGATGTGCTGACTTTCCTGCGTGATATCGGTAAGCACTTTTCTGTCAACCAGATGATCAACAAAGAAGCGGTAAAACAACGCCTTAACCGTGATGATGTTGGTATTTCATACACTGAGTTTTCTTATAACCTGTTGCAGTCATATGATTTTGCAAACCTGAATGGAAAATATGGCGTTGAATTGCAGATTGGTGGTTCAGACCAATGGGGCAACATTACTTCAGGTATCGATTTGACTCGTCGCTTACATCAGAAACAAGTGTTTGGGATAACAGTACCATTGATCACCAAATCAGATGGAACTAAATTTGGTAAGACAGAAGGTGGTGCCGTTTGGTTGGATCCAAAGAAAACCAGCCCATACAAATTTTACCAGTTCTGGATTAACACAGCAGATGCAGATGCTTACCGTTTCCTGAAATTCTTTACCTTCATGGATATTGAAGAAATTAATGCTCTAGAGGAAGAAGATAAAAATAGCGGTAAAGCCCCACGTGCTCAATATGTACTGGCAGAACAAGTTACTGGTATGGTGCATGGCGAAGAAGGCCTTGCAGCGGCGAAGCGCATCACTGAAAGTTTGTTCTCCGGTGCGATTGTTGATTTGACTGAAGATGATTTTGCCCAATTAGCACAAGATGGAATGCCGGCAATTGAACTTGAAAAAGATGCCGATTTGCAACAAGCACTAGTTACAGCTGAATTTGTTCCTTCCCGTGGTCAGGCTCGTACCATGATCAGCTCTAATGCAGTTTCCATCAACGGTGAAAAACAATCCGAACCTATGTATGTATTTGCAAAGAGTGATCGTTTGTTTGGGCGTTATAGTTTATTACGTCGTGGTAAGAAGCATTATTGCCTTATCAATTGGAAATAATTAATATTATTAAGGGCAACATTATTGTTGCCCTTAATGTATCTGGCATCTTTATAGATATCATCTATATCCTATGGATTTTAAGTTGCAACCAGAGGTAATGACCAGCTACCCGGTCATTACCCCAGCCAACAAAGCTGCAGTTTGAAGGACGACGGGTATATTCATAAATCAAAAATAATAAACTAGGCCTTATCATGAACCATGTTCTTTCAATTCAGTCTCATGTTGTTTTTGGTCATGCAGGAAACAGCGCGGCTGTTTTCCCGATGCGTCGTATGGGAGTGAACGTATGGGCATTAAATACGGTTCAATTTTCAAACCATACCCAATATCCTCAATGGCGTGGTTGTGTTATGCCACCTGAACATTTGACTGAAATTGTGCAGGGAATTGGTGAAATTAATAAATTAGCATCCTGTAATGCCATCTTGAGTGGTTATATTGGTTCTCCAGAGCAGGGAAGTTATATCCTTGATATCGTGAAGCAGGTTAAAGAAGCCAATCCTGATGCATGGTATTTCTGTGATCCCGTAATGGGACATCCGGAAAAAGGATGTATAGTTGCTCCGGGTGTTGCGGAATTCTTTTGTGAGAAAGCACTACCTGCCAGTGATATCATCGCGCCTAATTTATTGGAACTTGAAACACTGACCATGCGGAAAATTGAAAATGTAGAACAAGCTATATCCGCAGCTCGTGAGTTATGTGAAAAAGGTCCAAAGATTGTATTGGTTAAACATTTGAGTCGTGCAGGCTATCAGAAAGATTGTTTTGAAATGCTTTTGGTGACGAAAGAACATAGTTGGCATATTAGTCGCCCATTAATTGATACGGGAACACTTCAGCCAGTTGGTGTTGGTGACTTAACGAGTGGTTTGTTCCTCGTCAATCTGTTGAAAAATTTGTCTTTGACAAATGAAGCATTGCAAGCTGCATTAGAACATGTTGTTGCCGCAGTCTACGAAGTAATGTTGGAAACACAAAAGCGTGAAGAATATGAATTACAGATTATTGCTGCGCAAGATAAGATGGTCACTCCAGAACATCAGTTTCATGCGGTAAGAATAGACTGACGCTGAAAATTATCAGTAAAATTACGCTTTCGATGGTCTTGGATAGCATATAGTCTTAGCTAGCATGTTGGTGCTACCTAATTGAGAGTAACAAGAAAGAGACAGTCTCAGCTATAATTTTATGGCTGAGACCATCTTCGATATGTCAACGAACGATTACTTTAACTCTAACTCGTTCATAGCAGCGATGCTGAAACCACCATCAACATGCAAGATCTCACCGGTAACACCTCCAGCCAGATCTGAGCACAAGAAGGCAGCAGCATTACCAACATCTTCTGTTGTTACAGTGCGGCGAATAGGTGTAACTGCTTCACAATGCGCCAGCATTTTACGGAAATCTTTGATACCTGAAGCCGCCAGAGTACGGATTGGACCAGCAGAGATGCCATTAACACGGACACCTTCAACACCCATTGCATTTGCCATATAACGCACGTTTGCTTCCAGAGAGGCTTTCGCCAGACCCATTACGTTATAGTTAGGAATCGCACGTTCTGCGCCCAGATAGCTCAAGGTGAGTAGAGCAGAACCAGGATTCAGCATCTCACGGCAGGCTTTTGCCATTGCGACGAAACTGTATGCACTGATGTCATGTGCAATTTTAAAGCCTTCACGGCTGACAGCATTAACATAATCACCATCAAGCTGGTCAGCTGGTGCATAACCGATGGAGTGAACAAAACCATCGAATTTAGGCCATACTTTACCTAGTTCAACGAACAATGCGTCGATACTTTCATCTTCAGCCACGTCACATGGCAGAATGATATTCGAATTCAGAGATGCGGCGAATTCTTCGACACGAGGTTTCAATTTGTCATTTTGATAGGTAAAAGCTAGCTCTGCTCCTTGATCGTGCATTGCCTTGGCAATTCCATAAGCGATAGACAGTTTGCTGGCAACACCAGTAATGAGAATGCGCTTGCCGGTCATGAAACCCATAGCAGTATCCTTATTGTTCTTTGTGATCAAAATTGTTCTTTGTGATCAAACACCGAGAGTCATGGGGAAACAAATATCCAACCATGGCTGCGGTATTTATTGTGAATAAACGGGGGTGATTCTACCACGCCGGAGGAAAATGTGGTGAGTTTCCCATTCTGTTCCGATCAGTGATTAAAATACACCCAATAAAAACATCAGGTGATATCCTGTCGCCATGCTTCAGTAGACAGGGCTTCACCAAAATGACTGGCTATCAATTTACGTGTAATAACATGCAGTGGAGAAGCCAGAACCTCCGCTGTATTGCCACGTTCGACAACTTCTCCTTGATGCATCACCAGTATTTGATCACTGATATGTTTCACCATACCGAGATGTTGTGTGACGTAAATATATGAAATTTCGTGTTTTTCTTGTAATTCTAACATCAAATTGACTATTTGGGAGCGTATTGACACATCAAGGGAAGCCAATGCTTCGTCTGCAACAATAATTTGTGGTTGTAATATTAAAGCCCGCGCCAAAGCTACACTCTGTTTCTGTCCTGAGGCGAGCATGTGTGGATAATAATTGGCATGATCTGGCAATAAACCAACTTGACGCAATGTTTGGTTAATGCGTTTTTCCCGTTCAGAGGGGGGCAACGCCGTATTCAAGATTAACGGTATATCTAGAATCTGGCCAATGCGCTGGCGAGGATTCAGTGATGTGCTGGGGTCCTGAAAAATCATGCGAATGCGCTGGCTGCGATAGCTGTAATCTCCGTAAGACAGCTTATGACCGTTAATCAAAATCTTACCTGAAGTCGGCTCGATAACTCCGGATAGCATTCTCGCTAATGTGGATTTACCGGAACCATTTGCACCAATGATAGCCAGTGTTTTTTTCGGTTGCAGGGTAAAACTTATCGGTTTTACGGCATCAAGCTGATGACGGCGAAATAACCCGGTTTGATAGCGAAATGTTTTAGTCAGGTTTTTAACTTCCAATAATGTCTCAACCAATTACAATTCCTCAATATTCAAAGGGAAATGGCAGGCGAATGCATGGTTCTTGATCACCCGTAATCGTGGAGTTTCAATACAGGTTTTCTGTGCATAAGGACAACGTGGCCCCAAGCGGCAACCTACCGGTAGACGTTCCAGTGATGGAATAACTCCGGACAGCGTATTCAACCGACTTTTGTGTGGTAATTGGCTGCCAAAATCAGGAATTGAACGGATTAGAGCTTGAGTATAGGGATGACAAGGTTTCAGCAGCAACTCATCCGGGGTGGCATTTTCCACGGTTTGACCACAATACAGAACATTGATGCGTTTAACCAGTTTACTCATCATTTGCAGATCATGACTGATTAACAGGATAGTCATGTTGTTGTTCTGATTTAAGCTTGAAAGCAAACGGTATATTTGGGCCCGCGTTGTAGGTTCCATTGCATTGGTTGGTTCATCGGCAATCAGTAACCGTGGCTGGTTGGCAAGCGCAATGGCAATCATTACTTTTTGACATTCACCTTCGGTTAATTCATAAGGATAACTGTGCATAATGTCATAGTGATCTTTAATACCAACGCGGTGCAACAATTCAATCGCACGGCGCTTTCGCCAGTTAAATCGCTGCCACCAACGACCTTTATACGTCCATCCAGGAATAGATTGAATAATCTGTTTACCAACACGTTCTGATGGATCGAGACATGATTGTGGTTCCTGAAAAATCATTGAAATATTATGACCAATCACTTTACGGCGCTGCCGTAGCGTCAGGCGCAATAAATCAATATCGTTAAAGCGAAAACGATCTGCAGTAACTTTAAGATTATCTTTGGTAATACCACAAATCGCTTTGGCAATTAAACTCTTACCTGAACCTGACTCACCAGCCAAACCCAGTATTTCACCTTCTGTTAGTGAAATACTCATTCGGTCAACGGCTTTGACAGGACCTTCTGTCGTCATGAATTCAATGGTGAGGTTTCGAATATCGAGTAACGGCATTATTCGACTCCTGCGTTAATAGCACGGTGGAGGCCATCACCCAATAAGTTAACCAGTAGGACGCTGAACATAATTGCTGCTCCGGGAAACATAACAGTCCATGGTGCATTAGAGAGTAGTTCCAATGAATTTTTCATCATAGCTCCCCATTCGGGAGATGGTCTTTGTGCACCAAGATCGAGAAATCCCAACGCAGTAATCTCAAGAATAGCGATGGAGAGAGCACGAGTTAACTCACTGACTATCACTGCAGTGATATTGGGAAAAATGGCATAACGTAAAATATGGTGGTTTGAAGCACCGTCTAGGCGTGCTGCTATAATATACTCTTTATCCAGTTCGTTATGCACAGCTGTATAAACAGTGCGTACTATTCTTGGTAGTAATGCCAGTGAAACTGCAATCATGGCATGGTGCAGACTAGCTCCAACAAAAGCAACGACAATGATAGCCAGTAACAATGAAGGAATAGCGAGTAAAGTATCAAAAATATGGTTTAAAACCGCCGATTTCAATCCACGCGTCATTCCGGCAAGGCTACCGATGATTAATCCTATAATGGCTACCGCTGCAGTGACAACCAACGCTCCCCCAAATGTGGAAGATGTGCCAATCAATAGACGGCTGAAAATATCACGGCCGAGATCGTCAGTTCCAAGGAAAAAGGAGACGTTGCCTGAATGCGACCATGAAGGTGGTGTAAGCTGGTTATCAAATTGTAGATCAAGTGGATATGGGGCGAGATACTCTCCCAACAAACTCAGTGTAATTAAAATTAATACCCCATAAAAACCAGTCATCGCCAATACATCAGCATAGAAAAATCGCCAGATAACTTTCAATGGCGATGGCATTTTCTTTTCTCGGTAAAAATTATCTAAGGGCATACCATTCCTTATGCTTCAGGGGATTAGCTATAGCTCCAATAATATCTGTCAGCATATTAACTGAAATAACCAGCGTGCCTATCACCATGATACCTGCTGAGATTGCGGAATAATCTTGCTGTTGGATAGCGTTGATGAGCCAAGGCCCTAAACCTGGCCAGTCAAAGACTCGCTCTGTCACCATAGCTAATGTGAGCATAGTTGAGAATTGTAATCCTAATTTAGGAATGATGGGAGGCAAGGCATTGTGTAATAGGTGACGTCGAATGATAGTTAGCCGAGATAAACCACGGGTTGCTGCTGATTTGATATAATTTGCACCTGAGATTTCTTCAACGCTGTTGCGCATCAAACGGATAACTTCTGTTGTAGGGACAACAGCCAGAGTGATAACGGGCAGTATCATATGCATAACGACGTTAATAACCATCTCATTGCGATAAGGTGCCTTTGACAGCCAGGCATCAATCAGTGCGGAACCAGTGACAGGTTCCATTGGATAGAGTAGATAAAATCGCCCTGAAACAGGTAACCAATGTAAGCTAAGTGAAAAAAGAAGGATCAGTAGCAAAGCCAGCCAGAAAACCGGGATGGAAAAACCACATAGGGTAAGTGTGCTGATAATGATATCTGCTTTTTTATTACGCCAGACACCAGCAATAATCCCAAGAGGAATGCCAATTAACAACGCCATGGAAAAAGAGAGGATACAAAGCTCCATAGTAGCGGGGAGAACAGTGTATAGTTGTTCAATAACCTGTTGCTCATTAATTTTTGAAACACCAAAATTCCATTGAAACAGGTTATGGGTATAGTATACATAGGCATCTAACAGCGGTGTTCCACTCAAGGAACCACTAGGTGTGAAATACATCAGGCTGAAACTAATCAACGAAAGAAAAAATAATGTCACAATCAGAAGTAACAAACGACGTAGGATATAAATAATCATTTGCTTCCCTTTTTATTTTCATCAGGAACGATAGCCTCCTGTGCGCGGTAAACCTTGTCAAAGGCGTCAACGCCAAACGGGCTGAATACTAATCCTTTAATATCATTGCGAAAGCTCTGCAAATGCGTTGAATAAGCCAGTGGCAGCAAGGGTAATTGTTGCGCAAGGATTTTTTGTGCAAAAAAATAATTTTCTTTGCGTGAGACAATTTGTTGATTTAACAAGGCTTGACGAAGAGCATCATCAAAAGCTGAATTACACCAGCGGCTCAGGTTTGTTTTAGATGCAGTTGCGGCACAACTCAGTAATGGACGGAAAAAACTATCGGGATCATTGCTATCGGCAGACCAGCCTGCCAGTACCATATCATAATCCTTATTCCTCTGTAGATTTTCCTGAAAACTACCTTCGACGGGATGAATAGATATCTTAATACCAACTTTTGCTAAATCTGCCTGAATTAACTCTGCCATTTTCAGAGGACGTGGATTATAAGCTTGTGAAGCTGTTGGAACCCATAATGTTAATTCCAATTCACTTAATCCCGGTTCACTTAACATCTTGCTGGATTTTTCAGGATTGTATTCGGTAATTTCGATACTCTGATCATATGCCCATGATATATTAGGCAAAATAGAGGTTGCTGTTTCTGCCATTTTATTGTAAATGGATTGCATCAGACGTGGGTTATTGATGGCATAAGCAATAGCTTGACGAACTTCCAACTTATTTAACGGTGGCTTGCTGGTATTAAATGCGAGATAAGCGACATTCATGCCAGGCTGTGATGTCTGACTCAGATTCGGGTCATTATGTACAATGTTCAGCTGGTTAGTATCGGGATAAGCCAGTACATCGCATTCACCTGTGAGTAGTTTTGAGATCCTGCCTGTACCGCCAGTACCCGTATCTATCACAACCTGTTCCATACGTGGTTTGCCTTTCCAGTATTTATCATGGCGAACAAGGCGAATAAATTGTCCCATCCTATAATCTTTCATCATGAAGGGGCCTGTTCCAACAGGTTTCCAGTCTAATTGTTCCCGTCTATTCATTTGCTGCAACTTTTGAGCATATTCCTGAGATAGTATAGGTGCATGGTGTGTTGCTAAGTACCAGAGAAAAGATGCATTGGGAGCATTAAGGTGGAATTCAACAGTATATTCGTCGATTTTTCGAACATCCTTCACTGAATTACCAAATTGCAAACTATCAAAATAGGGATAGTGACCACCATTAATCTTATGATAATCGTGTGTTTTATCAAAGAGTCTGCGGAAACTGAAAATGACATCATCCGCGTTCATAACGCGGGTTGGTATAAACCAATTGGTTGATTGGAAGGCAACATTATGACGTAGATAAAAGCGATAGGTCGCCCCATTGTCCAGGACTTCCCAGTCAGTAGCTAGCTCAGGAACCAAATTATAGTTAAAGGGATCAACTCCCAGTAGGCGGTTATAAATCTGCGCAGCAAGAGTATCCACGGTCAAGCCACTGATAGCTATTTGTGGATTAAACGTATTCAAATTGCCATTAACGCAATAAATAAATCCACTCTGTTGTAAAGCTGTTGGAATATGAGACAGACTTTCCGATGTGTTGTTTGGCATCGGTTCTGGAATGGATTCCGCAATAGTTTCTGGAATAGCATTCTTGGCCGCCAGAGTTGGGGCGGAAATCAATAATATGATCCAGTAAATCAAAGAGCGCATATAAAATGTCAGTCATAAAAAAGAATTTGGCTATTGTAACTTAATTAACGCTTTTTGCTCAAAAACAACGGTCAGATCACGATAATGAGAAGAATTCTTAATAAAGTGCTTTACAAATGTAACTGATAAACATTATCATTCTCATCGTGCTTTCAGGGAGATACTCTTATAGTATCAAGTGAGTAATCTCAGAAAAGGCACGACATTGCTCACATTGCTTCCAGTATTTTTATTAGCCGGCTCGGGTGCCGGCTATTTTTTTATCTTTCTATCTATCTGCCTTTAATTGATTACTCTGCTCGGCTGACCTTTTGTTTAATCGTTATCATGAACGTTGATATGGTGTTTTTTGATTAGTCCGCGTAGTTGGTGATAAGTCAAGTTAAGTTTGTCAGCGGCTTTTTTCTGATTGAATTGACTTTTTGTCAAAGCCTGCATGATTAAACTCTTTTCACTATCGTTTTGCCACTGCCGTAAATCAAGAGGTAACCCCGGAAGGGGAGAATTGATAATTCCGTGGTCAGTGGATGATGGGATCGATTGCTGTGATGGTAAAAAGGGGTTGATAATAATCGTATTTAATTCATTTTCATTATTACCATGCCGATAAATTGAACGTTCGATAACGTTTTTTAATTCGCGAACATTGCCAGGCCAATGATAAGAAAGTAATTGTTGTTTAGCCTCGTCAGTAAACCCCGGAAAAAATGGCAGATTTAATTCACGGCACATCTGAATCGCAAAATTTTGTGCCAGTAACATAATATCTGGCTGCCGTTGACGCAATGGTGGAATATGAACGACGTCAAAAGCGAGCCTATCGAGCAAATCGGCTCTGAATTTTCCACAGACTGCCATAGAAGGTAAATCTTCGTTGGTTGCACAGATCAAACGCACATCGACTTGTAATGACTGAGTACCGCCTACGCGCTCTAAGTGACCATATTCAATGACCCGCAGTAATTTTTCCTGTACTTGCATGGGAGCAGTAGCGAGTTCATCAAGAAACAAGGTTCCGCCATCAGCTCGTTCAAAGCGGCCTTGATGTTTTGAGCGGGCACCGGTGAAAGCCCCAGCCTCATGACCAAAAAGTTCTGAATCAAGCAAATTTTCATTGAGTGCTGCACAATTCAGTGAAATAAAAGGGCCTTGCCAACGCGGAGAAAGATAATGTAACCGGCAGGCAATTAACTCTTTGCCTGTCCCCCGTTCTCCCAGAACTAAAACAGGCTTATTTAATTTTGCCAATGCGGAGACTTGTTCCAAAATTTCAATAAAACAGTTTGCTTCACCTAATAGGTTATCAATAAACTGAGACATGGTATTTTTCGCCAAAAGTTGGTCAATTTAACTACATTAGCTTATCGCAATAAAAAAGCAAATAAAAAATTATCCAAGTTATTTCAATCAGATAAGTAAAACAAGAAAGTTGGCATGTATCTTGTATTTAGTTAAGTGTTTTACCGTGTATCTTGTATCCGTATTTAACAATACACAGGCATAACACACATACATTCTAATGAAAGAGGTTTATGACTATGGGTATTTTCTCTCGTTTTGCTGATATCGTGAACGCTAATATCTCCTCTCTGCTGGATAAAGCTGAAGATCCACAGAAAATGGTTCGCTTGATGATTCAGGAAATGGAAGACACGCTGGTGGAAATCCGCTCTACTTCAGCCCGTACATTGGCAGAGAAAAAACAGCTTTTGCGTCGTATCAGCATGGGTGAAAGCCAAATTGATGGCTGGCAAGAAAAAGCTGAATTGGCACTGGGCAAAGGCAAAGAAGATTTAGCGCGTGCAGCGTTGATCGAAAAACAAAAAGTCAGTAGCTTAGTTGAAATGCTAATACACGAATTATCTATTCTGGATGAAACTCTGGAACGTATTAAAGGTGAAGTGACTGAGCTGGAAAATAAATTGACCGAAGCGCGTGCAAGGCAACAGTCACTAACTCTGCGCCATCAAGCTGCGGCATCTTCGCGCGAAGTACGCCGTCAGTTGGATAGTGGTAAAATCGATGAGGCAATGGCGCGTTTTGAACAGTTTGAGCGCCGGATAGACCACATGGAAGCAGAGGCAGAAGCTGTTGGACTGGGTAAACAGAAATCACTCGAACAGCAATTTGTTGAATTGAAGGCAGATGATGAAATTAGTGCACAACTTGCGGCCTTGAAAGCTAAAATGAATATCAAAGATTCACAATGATGACATATGTCATGCACAACTAAGGAAAGATAATGGGCTATATATTTCTTGGGATCCCGCTGATCATTTTTGTGCTTTTTGTCTTACCTATCTGGTTATGGCTGCATTACAGCAACCAGAATGGTAATCGGGGTCAATTAGGGAACAGTGAAATTCAGCGTTTAGAACAATTGACAGAGAATGCTAGGCGTATGCAAGAAAGGATTAAAACGTTAGAAGATATCCTTGATGCAGAGCATCCAAATTGGAGACAGTCATAATGTCAAATAAATACCGCAGAAAACTTTACCGTTTGCCAGAACAGGGGATGGTTAAAGGGGTTTGTGCTGGGCTGGCAGACTATTTTGATGTGCCCGCTCCGCTTATCCGCACCATCACGGTATTATCGCTATTCTTTGGGCTATTTGGCATAACGGTATTGGCTTATATTATCTTGACCTTTGTAATGGATCCCGCGCCTGCGGGATATTTAGCAGAGGAAAAAAACAGAGGGCCATCAGCACAGAAAATGTTGAATGGAGTAGACTACCAATTGAAGGCAAGCGAAGCACGTTTGCGTCAAATGGAACGCTATGTCACTTCTGAAACTTACAATGTGCGCAGCCGTTTTCGCCAGCTTTGAGCGTGGTCAACCACATGAGTTCTGGTCAGTAACCGCGGAAATAATATTAAATATTGCATAAATAATTATGCCGATGTTACAGGCCGGATGAAACAGATTCACGGTATTCCCATCTAGGAGAAGCATGAAACGATTGCAAAACGAACTGACAGCGCTTGTTAATCGTGGAATGGACCGCCATTTGCGACTGGCGGTAACAGGATTAAGTCGCAGTGGAAAAACCGCATTTATTACTTCTTTGGTGAACCAACTTCTTCATGTGCATAGTGGAGCCAGATTGCCACTATTTTCTGCTGAACGCGATGGTCGCCTACTTGGTGTGAAACGGGTACCACAGCGGGATTTCGGGGTACCTCGTTTTGCCTATGATGAAAATATCGCAGCATTATATGACACGCCCCCTTGCTGGCCGATACCAACACGTGGAGTAAGTGAAATTCGCTTGGCTTTGCGTTATCGCTCTGAAGATTCCCTATTTCGTTACCTGAAAGAAACCTCCACCCTTTATTTAGAAATTGTCGATTATCCGGGCGAATGGCTATTGGATTTACCCATGCTGGAACAAAATTATCTGGCGTGGTCATGGCATATGAATGGATTGCTGAAAGGGGAAAGAGCGAATTGGGCTGAACCGTGGTTAGCATTATGCAAACAGTGTGATCCATTGGCTCCTGCTGATGAAAATCTACTTGCCAGAATTGCTCAGGCTTATACGGACTACCTACATCAATGTAAACAACAGGGTTTGCACTTTATTCAACCTGGTCGTTTTATCTTGCCGGGGGATTTGGCGGGCGCTCCGGTATTGCAATTTTTTCCGTGGCCGAATATCGGTAAAACCGGGGAGCTGCAATTAGCAAAAGCGGACAAACATACCAACATCGGCATGTTGCGTGAGCGCTTTGCTTATTACTGTGATCATATCGTTAAGGGATTCTATAAAGAGCATTTTCTCCGTTTTGATCGGCAAATTGTTCTGGTGGATTGTCTGCAACCATTGAATAGTGGCCCGCAAGCATTCAACGATATGCGGCTTGCATTGACACAACTTATGCAAAGTTTCCATTATGGTAAGCGAACGCTATTTCGTCGTTTATTCTCGCCCTGCATTGATAAATTGATGTTTGCTGCCAGTAAAGCTGATCATATTACGGCAGATCAGCATGCCAATTTTGTTTCTCTTTTACAGCAATTGGTACAGGAAGCTTGGCAAAATGCGGCGTTTGAGGGGATCAGTATGGATTGTGTAGGGCTTGCATCTGTTCAGGCAACAGAGAACGGCATTGTCATTCATGAAGGCGTAAAAACTCCTGCCATCAAGGGCAATCGCTTGTCAGACAATAAATTGCTGACGTTTTTTCCGGGGGAAGTACCAGCGCGCTTGCCAAATAGTGAATTCTGGCAAAAACAAGGGTTTAATTTCGAATCATTCCGACCAAGACAGGTCAATGCTGACACACCGTTACCCCATATTCGCATGGATAGTGCGATGGAATTTTTACTGGGAGACAAATTAACATGACCGAACCTTTGAAACCGAGAATTGATTTTGGCGATTTTGTACAAACCTCATCAGAACCATCACTGAAATCAAAAAAAGAATTTACTGGGCAGGAAAAAGAGTTCTATCCGATTATGCCAGAGTTGGAAGTGGAAGAGCAGGAAGGAGAATTTGAAGGTGCATTGAATGCTGCTTTGAAACCGAAACGTAGTTTTTGGCGAAAAATTTTTTCCAGTGCTGTATTTTTGTTGGGAGTGAGTGTCGTTGCACAATGTGTTCAGTGGATATATCAAGCATGGCAGCAACATGATTGGATTGCACTGGGGATCTCTGCTGCTGGCAGCATGATCGTTTTTGCGGGAATAGGCAGTGTGGTGAGGGAATGGCGGCACCTTTACCATTTACGACAGCGTACAGAAGAACGAGATATTGCGAAAACACTATTGCAAAGCCATGGTATTGGCAAAGGGCGCCAATTTTGTGAAAAATTGGCAGAACAAGCGGGAATTGGGCAACAACATCCGGCATTGCAGCGTTGGCAGGCTGCTGTGCATGAAACCCACAATGATCGTGAAATTGTCATGCTATATAGTAAGTTGGTTCAGCCTGTCTTGGACGTTCAGGCCAAGAAGGAGATCAGCCGCTCTGCTGCGGAATCAGCGTTGATGATTGCTGTCAGCCCATTGGCTATTGTGGATATGGCCTTTATTGCCTGGAGAAATATTCGACTTATTAATCGAATTGCAGCACTTTATGGAATCAAATTGGGCTATTTCAGCCGCATTCGCTTATTTCGGTTAGTATTGCTGAATATTGCCTTTGCAGGAGCATCGGAATTAGTAAGAGAAGTGGGTATGGACTGGTTATCACAGGATATTGCGGCCCGTCTTTCTGCACGTGCCGCCCAAGGGATCGGTGCAGGGTTACTTACAGCCCGTTTAGGCATCAAAGCCATGGAACTGTGCCGCCCTTTACCGTGGATTGATGGAGATAAACCGAAGTTAGGGAACTTTCGTCACCAGTTGCTTACTCAGCTTACAAGTACGTTAAATTAGTCACCTTTTATCACTAACAATCACGTATAGTCATGGATTCTTGTTTAATGCTTTAGTTTTTAACAAAAATAAAATTTAACTTAATCTGTTGTAATCACCAATAGTCACAGGTATTCACTTAGTGTCATGAGAAAAATGTACATTGTCGTGTACATGAACTACATTAAAAGCTGTATTATTTTTTAAGGAAAGTGATATGGCTATTACTGATTCATGGCTCCGTTCTATTAATGGTAAGCCCCAAGAAAAAATCACTACTAAATCAGATAGGGATAGCCTGTCTGTTCGTGTTACGCCTAAAGGAAAAATCATATTCCAGTTTAGGTATAGATGGGGTGGTAAAGGAGATAGGATAGATATTGGCACTTATCCAGCAACTACCCTAAAAGACGCTCGTGATTCCGTGATTTTTTATCGTGGGGAATTAGAGCAGCATCGCAATCCCAAAACAGTTAAACGTGTTCGCAAAGAATCTGCACTGAGTGCCGTAACTGTGGAAGATCTCATACGGGAGTGGTGGAAAACAACAATGAAAGGTTCAAAGGTTAAAGCCAACCAGATATTGCGCTCTTTTGAAATTTATGTTTTCCCAAAAATTGGTAAATTATCTCATGATGAGGTAACACTCCATATCTGGCTTTCTTTAATTGAAAGCGTTATTAAACAGGCACCGTCAACTGGCGCTAGCATATTGGCATATTCTAAAACTGCACACAGATGGGCTGTTCGAAGAGGGATAACTAACAGTACTCCGTTGTCCGATGTGATATCGAGTGATTTAAACGGAAAGGATACGAAGGATGATATTATTATCGAACCTGAGATGGGAGAACAGACACTAAATGAAGAAGTATTGGTGGTTCTTTTCCAGATTATCAACTCTCCTCAATATAACCCACGTAATGCGCTAATTGTGAAATTATGTCTGCTATTTGGCTGTCGTATTGGTGAGCTATTGAAAGCTAAAGTTAGCGATTTTGATTATGAAAAAGATGTTTGGATTGTCCCTCCTAAAAACCATAAGACAGGTAGAAGGTCTAAAAAACCCATCATCAGACCGATTATTCCAGCAGCTAAGGAGTTAATTGAGCAGGCGAAGAAATTAAACTACGGGAGTGAATACTTGTTTACTGTGTCGGATGGCAAGCATTTTGCTCAGGGTTCTCATATTGGTGTAGTTGCTGTCCTCAATAAAAAAATGTCTACTCATCTGCCTGATTATACTTACTGGTCAATCCACGACCTACGAAGAACTATGCGCACAGGAGTTTCTGAATTAACGTCACCTCATGTAGCTGAGATCATGATAGGCCATAAATTACCGGGAGTGTGGCAGGTGTACGATAAGCACACCTACCTCAATGAGCAGAGGGAAGCCTATGAGCGCTGGTGGGAGAAGCTGACTAAAATCGTTTCCCGTTCTCCCAGTCAAGAACGTCCTGTCGCAGAAAATTAAGCTGGTCAGATTTAAACTTGGGTTTTGGGAAGCCTTCTCTTTTTTGCTTCCCATTACCACACCACAATCTTATTGTATGTGGCTTTACGCCATACCGATCTGCCAGTTCCTTTGTCTTGATGTGAGGGGATTTCTCCATCACTCCCCTCCTTTCTGATACCCGTTCTCCAAAATCATTTTTGCCACTACTGCCGGTGTCGCCTTATCACGCCACCAAGCATCAAAAATAATGTTGTTCAGCTCCGTACTGAGAATATCCTCCAAATTTTTTGGCCTTTCAGAGTAGGGCGCCTCATCAGGCACCCCCATCATCACGTCAATAATAAGCTCGGCAATTTCCTTTTCTCCCCGTTCTGGCTTACGGTATCCTGCCTGCCAGATTGCATCGGTGATGTCAGCAGGATAGCCCCAAGCCGAGGCGATGATTTGGGTGAGGTGGAAGGAGTTACTGATCATTTCCAGCTCTCCATCCCGCTGAAAAAAGTTGAAAATATTTTCTAGTGTAACTGCTAAAATATTCACCATTTTTATATTTAACCAATAAGTTGGTATTAAATTGAGGGCTATCGGTGATAAATTTCTCAAACTCCTTTTGGCATAAAACTGACTTTTCTCTTTGCTTATCTGCCTTCTTCAACAACCACTCTGCCCATTCGCGCCCATCATCAATGTGACCGGGTAACCCAATTTCATTCTGTGCGTTATCGATGCTGATCATTGTTGTTCTCCGCTGTTTTCATCATCAAAAATAGCCATTTGGCCTGCCTCTTTCAGTGCACTAATCATTTTCTGGCGTTTCCCTTTGGTCTTTTTGCGCGCATTCATAATTTGGCTGCACACAGAAAGCAACTCAGCTTCGTTCTTCTCATCCTTTGCTAGCTGGTGGCGTAACTCATCAAATCGTCCAACCATGTGATCGAGAGACGGCAAGGCATTAATCCCGATGTTTGATTTTCCCGATTTGAAATCGATAAATGCCTGGTTCACATCGAGCTGAAAGTCCGGTCGAATCCATCCCGCGTAAGAAACAGCTATCAGCTCATGTGCATAAGTACCCGGTAATATACCGCCATTGTTTACATCGACGGCTTTTTGACCAGACTGCAAATATGCCGTCTGATTGTTTTTCAATAACTTATCCTCCAGTTCTGCGATCAGCTCTTTTGCGTACTTGGTTCTGAGCCATTGATTGGGGGCTTTGTTCTCATTCTCGCCACTGGCCTTGTGTAATGTGTTCAGGTTGTAGCGCCCGAATTCATCAAGGGGAATTTCAACACCGACAACCACAGGTAATAGTTTGCCTTTCATTATTTTTTACCTCGCTTATTACGCCCTTTTTTTGCTGTCTTCATTGGCGTTATCTTCACCTCTGCCACTTTCAGCGCGGCAGGCAAAGGAGGGCAGATGCCCTCGTGAATGTAAAAATTACGTCTCATGCGGTGGATATGCCGCTTCGAGTGATCCCTGCCGTCGTCAATGTGGACTACCGTTCTGACCAGCTCGTCGTTAATGTCCACCCTCTGACGGTGCTCCTCAGTCATTGAAACATCCCCTTGGCTGCCAGCGTGTCGCCCATGTCATTGATCATGCTTTGCCATATTTCACGCCCGTAGCCTGTCAGACAGCCATTGATTACACATTTTTCCATCAGGTTAATGGCGATGACTTCCCATGCCGGGTAATTCTGCTGTAGTGCTTCCAGTGCGTAACTATCGACCAGCTCACGAATACCTTTTACACCATCGACAATAGCGACATTGATTTCTGTTTTGCCGACCTGCATCGTGAAGTGAGCGCCGCCGTTACGGGTCGTTACATCGTGGTAGATAGCGGCTGCGTAAGTATTCGCGAGTGCGTTGAGGCGAAAGTTTTTCGTTATCATGTGAACTTCCTCTCAATGAAAGATCGGCATAGAGTCAAACTCACCAGACTCGACCGCTTTGATTAAGTCATCGTGCAGGGTAGAAAGCCCCTCACGCCCTTTCTCGGATAACCAGTTACCTTTCTCAGGCTGCGTATTGATAAAATCCATGTACATTCTGACCGCCATATCCGCCCCTTCTTCGCTACCGCATTGCTCAAAGGCGATCCCCTCAATATGGGTTGCCAGCATCAGGCGCTCTGCGAATGGGTATACCGTGATTGCCGCCGCCCCATTAATATAAATAGCGGCGGTATCAGTGCCGCCCTGACCGTTATCAACCTCACGGGTGCCGTTTCTGTCTATTTGCTCTTGCACAAATGAGGCTGATACAAGCCACCGCCACAACATCAGCAGTTGCTCATGGGCTGGCTCATAAAAGCCCGCCTGCCAGCCAAGAGAAATAGTCGCCGCCAGCTCAAAGCCCTGCAATAAATCGCGGTCATACTGACCCGCGTCCAATGATTTCAGCGCCTCTACATAACCTACGATTTCAGTATTCGCTGCCTCAGTGATGACAATCACGCCATACTTGCCGTAATCAAATGTTGTTTCAGTGTGATGTTTGCTCATTACTTACCCTCCCACCCGATAACCTGAAAGATCCCCATTTTGGGATGTGTCCAGCGAGTGCCGCGCTTCTCTGCTTCGCTCATCATCAAACGGAACGCGCTCATGAAATCTTCCTTGAATACAATTTTCATGGGGCGGGGTTGTCCATCCGGCGTCATAGTGGTGATGGTTTGCGTTGGAACGTTGCACTGCTCAGCTAAGGTGCGGCATTTGGTATTGGTTAGCCCTGATTCGGTCGCAGCCAGAGAGAACCCAATCCAACCGGCAGGGATGGTTCCACGCTTGATTTGCTCGATAGCTTCATGGGCTTGCTCAACTTGTTCGCCAATGTGGTTAATCTGACGTTGTTGCTGGGCGGTATGACTGGCGATCCTGGCAATCATTTCAAGTTCGCTCAGTGCTGTTTGTGGCTTGCGGAAATAACTGCTAACCAGTTCACGCTGAACCTGCCACGCTAAGTCGTCAGTGAAAGACTTAACTAACATCAAGTAGCCCGATTCTGTGACTAAATGAATGTCGCCTCTGGTCATTGGTGAAATTGTACAAATTTTGCGCCGACGAATTTCGTCGCTACAAATAGTGAAGTAATCTTCGCCTTCAATCAGGCGTGAACGATTTTCACGAAAGTTGCGTCCGGCTGTTCCTTCTGGCCGTGCGTGAACCTGATCAATCATTGAGAACGTCACGACACGTTGTCCTTGATATTCCACGACAGGCATTTGAGTTTTATTAATAGTGATTAATTCAGTCTTACTGATCATTATTCCACCTCGGTAATTTCAATATTTAATTTTTTGGCTAACCGTCTCTGTTTTCGGTTTAATGGCATCTGGATTTGATCGCCGATTCTTTTAAAGTTAGAGAGGTGCTTACATACATTGGTGTAATCATCGACCTCGTTTCGTTCCAAGCTGAGTCCTTGAGGAATGGTCATTCCCGCATAACCTTGCTGAGTTTTACTTCTTGGTTTTTTAGCCATTACCTGACTCCTTTCTGTTAAAATAATTAGCGATGATTTCTTTCTGAGTTTCCCAAGCTAAGGGATCTCTCATTATTTTGATTAATATCAAGTAACCGCTTTCTGTAATAAGTCGTAGGTGATTTGCTCTTGAATCAACAGTATCCTTGGGCAATAGATTTAACTCTTTTTTACCTTTCAATAAAAATGTATCCACACCATATTTAAATTTATCTTTATGTCTTCGGTAATTTTCCCCTATGGTTTTTTCGGTTCTATTGTGTAATTTTTCAATCATTGCAAACGTAACGACTCTCTTTCCCTCCCATTCAATTACTGGGTATTTATTTAAGAATTCTTTTGCCTGTTCATGTTCAGTCATTATTCACCTCTGCCTGTTGAAACTTTTGTTTCCACTTATTTGTTTCAGGGTGATTTTCGAGGTGATTTTCCAATACCTCCGCCGTTCGTTTGTTTACTGCTGCTATTTTTCTGTTTTCTTTCTGAGTTCTCATTGCTTCGCTATAGCTGTTATGTAAGGAATGCCTTTTTTCGTTATGCTCCTGACGATATTCAGACCATAATTGAGTATTAAGGCTGGTGGCTACTTCTTTGGCCTTCCCCCAATATAAAGCTGCAAGGTCGTATTTTTCTTCTTTCTCTTTCTGGATGGCTGTACTAGCAAGGTCTAAATAAGTTTCATTTTTCATGTTATTGGCTCCGTTTTCTTCGCAATAAATTTTAATATTTCATTCATAAACCCATTACCTTCTGCGGTTAAATTTCCGTGCTTGTTGTAAAAGCTGTCATATGTACTTATAAGTTCATGTGATTTATGTTGATGCTCGCCAAGTCCATCTTCAAAGAACTTAATTAAAGCGAGAGTCAATATTTCCTCATCTAAATCCAGCCTGCAATTAGTTCTATTCACT